>CAZASN010000003.1:0-249879 GCA_964487915.1 uncultured Elusimicrobiaceae bacterium
AGAAGGCGGAAGAACCGTAGGTTCAGGCGTTGTAACTGAAATAAAAGAATAATCAGCTCAATATTGGAGAAAGTAAAATGGGTGACAGAGTAATAATAACGATGGCTTGTACTGAATGCAAAAACAGAAACTATTATTTTGCAAGAGGCAAGAAACAGGAAGGGAAGTTAGAAGTGAAAAAGTTTTGCAGAACCTGCGGAAAACATGTTTTGCATAAAGAGACTAAATAAGTTTAAATTTATTTTCGGTTCTTCCGTTTTATAACGGAAGAACCGGAATTTAAAAGCCATGGGGGCATAGGCTAACGGTAAACTTCTGGTCTCCAAAACCAGCTTTGTTGGTTCAAATCCAGCTGCCCCCGCTTTATTAAAAAATATAAGTAGAGGATGAAATATGTCTTTTTTTAACAGTGCAATTCAGTTTTTTAAAGAAGCTTATGTTGAATTAACGAAAGTTACATGGCTTGGCAAAAAAGAAGTTGTCGCAACGACGGTAGTCGTTATTATTTTTATTATAATACTTTCTATTTTTGTCAGTTTTGTTGATTTAATATTGTCGACAATTTTAGGCATAATATTAAAATTGGGGTAAAAAATGGCTAATCAATGGTACGTTGTCCACACGTATTCCGGACATGAAGATAAGGTAAAAAACAGTATTGAAAGAACCGTAGAAAATTTGGGAATGAAAAATATGATCTCTCAGGTTTTGGTTCCTACAGAAGAAGTTGTTTCGGTAAAAAATAACAAGAGAAAAATCAGAAAGAAAAAATTTTATCCGGGTTATGTTTTTATTGAAATGACTATAAACAACGAAACTTACTGGCTTATAAGAAATACAACCGGCGTAACCGGATTTTTAGGCGGAGTAAAACCTATTCCGATGGCTGAAAATGAAGTTGCGAACTTAATCAATGCCATAGTAAATCCGGACAGCGCAAAACCGAGACCGGCTGTTATGTTTGAAAGAGAAGAAAACGTAAGAATAGCGGAAGGTCCGTTTAAACATTTTATAGGCGTTGTTGAGGAAATAAATCAGGAAAAGGGAAAACTGAAAGTTATGGTTACGATTTTCGGAAGACCTACTCCTGTAGAACTTGATTTTTTACAGGTTGAAAAGATATAACCTGTTATAATATTTTTTGCCGTGTTACGACGGTAAAAAACAAGTATTTTTAAATTTGCTCTGAATTTAAAAATACAAACATTGTAAAAATTAGGAGAAAATAAAATGCCACCAAAGAAAGTTAAAACGCAAATTAAATTACAAATACCCGCCGGAGCAGCAAATCCTGCGCCGCCTGTAGGACCGGCTCTCGGACAGCAGGGCGTAAATATAATGGATTTCTGCAAACAGTTTAACGAAAGAACAAAAAAAATGGAACAAGGTATGGCGACGCCTGTAGTTATAACGGTGTATGAAGACAGATCTTTTACGTTTATCACAAAAATGCCTCCGGTTCCGGCATTAATAAAAAAAGCCGCAGGAGTAGCGACGGCTTCCGGAACGCCTAACAAAAATAAAGTCGGCTCTATAACGGCAAAACAAGTTGAAGAAATAGCAAAACAAAAAATGCCTGACTTAAACGCAATAGATTTGGAAGGCGCAAAACTGATGGTTGAAGGAACGGCAAGAAGCATGGGAATTGAAGTAAAAAAGTAAGACTTTAAATAAAGTGGGAGCGGTATTTTAATATTGCCGCAATTGTACCACAGGAGAAAAAAATGGCAAAAAGATTTAATGAAGTATCAAAACTGGTGGATATAAATAAATTATATTCCGTCAACGAAGCGGCGGCTTTAATAAAACAAACCGCAAAAGCAAAATTTGATGAATCGGTTGAGGTTCATGTACGTCTCGGAATTGACCCGAAAAAAAGCGATCAAAGCGTAAGAGGCACCGTTTCTCTTCCTAACGGAATAGGAAAAACCAGAAAAGTTGTGGTTATAGCAAAAGGCGAAAAACAAAACGAAGCTAAAAATGCCGGAGCAGACGCTTTCGGCTCAAATGATATAATTGACGAAATAGCAAAAGGCTGGCTTGATTTTGATATTTTGGTCGCAACACCCGATACAATGAAAGACTTGTCAAAAGTCGCAAAAATATTAGGTCCTAAAGGTTTAATGCCTAATCCTAAATCAGGAACTGTTACGTTTGATATAGAGCAAACGGTTAAAGATTTGAAAAAAGGAAGAGTTGAATATAAAAATGACGCTTACGGAATAATACATTGCGCCGTAGGCAAAGCTTCTTTTGAAGCCGAAAAAATCGCCGAAAACATAAAATCTCTTCTTGAAGCCGTACAAAAGTCGAAACCGTCAGTATCAAAAGGACAGTATATAAAAAGTATTTCGGTATCTTCAACGATGGGACCGGGCATATATATAGATCACAATCAGAAATTTTAATATTCCGGTTTAAATATATATTCAACAAAAACAAGAAGATATCACTTTTTCGGGTCTTCTTGTTTTTGCAGTTTTAGGCAGTTAAAAAAAGTTGTAAAGAGTCTATTATGAAAAAATTTAAAAAAGATTTATTGTCTATATACGATTTAGACATGCAGCAGATATGGTCGCTTATCGGTAAAGCCTTAAAACTTAAAAAATCGGGATATACCGATAAATTTAAAGGTAAAGTTTTCGGCCTTATATTTGAAAAACCTTCTACAAGAACAATGGTCTCGTTTTCTACGGCAATCGCACAAGCCGGCGGAACTCCTCTTGTTCTGGATCCTCAAAAATTACAAACTAAACGTGGCGAATCTGTTTCAGACACGGCAAAAGTTTTGTCAAGATATCTTGACGGAATCATTATAAGGGCATTTAAACATGAATATGTTGAAGAATTCGCAAAATGTTCTACTATTCCTGTAATAAACGCTTTAACCGATGCGGAGCATCCGTGCCAGATATTGGGCGATTTGATGACGATTATTGAAAAATTTAATATAAAATCATTCAAAGAATTAAAAAAGTTAAAAATCACTTTTGTAGGCGATGCCAATAATGTGGCGAATTCGTGGCTTGCCTTATCGGCGGTTCTCGGGCTTAATTTAACTTTACTGGGAGCAAAACAATATGCTCCGAAAAAAGATTTATTGGACAAAGCTTTAATTACGGCAAAAAAAACAAATGCTGTAATAAATGTTTCAACTGATTTGGACGATATTAAAAATTCAGACGTTATTTATACAGACGTCTGGACTTCAATGG
This sequence comes from uncultured Elusimicrobiaceae bacterium, assembly GCA_964487915.1. Lineage (GTDB taxonomy): Bacteria > Elusimicrobiota > Endomicrobiia > Endomicrobiales > Endomicrobiaceae > Proruminimicrobium. Next base: position 3,216 of record CAZASN010000003.1, read on the forward strand.
GAGCCGAAAAAGAAGAAAAGAAAAGAATAAAAGCTCTGAGTCCTTATCAGGTTAATCTCAATATGCTGAAAAAAGCAAATAAAAACTGCATAGTAATGCATTGTCTGCCTGCCGTGAGAGACGAGGAAATATCAACGGAAGTTATGAATATTCAGGAAACAAATATACTTGATCAGGCGGAAAACAGACTTCATATACAAAAAGCGATATTGCTTGAACTTGCAAAATAAAAATAATATATAAACCGGGTTCAAAACCGTATTTCGGTTTTGAAGATTTGTGAAATGGTTGGGTCACCATTTGGATTTTATCCGAATGGTGGCTTTTTTCTTGAAACTTGAAGGAGGTTGATCCATGAAAATAAGCTGCGTAATACCTGCGTTTAATGAAGAATCTACGATTATTTCTCTTATACGAAACGTAAAGAAAGTAGAGTCTATAAATGAAATTATTGTCGTTGACGACGGTTCTGACGACAATACTTATAATTTTGCAAAATCTGAAAATGTAACCGTTTTGAAACATTCTAAAAATAAAGGGAAAGGCGCCTCAATAAAAACCGGAGCGGCGCATGCTTCCGGCGAAATAATACTTTTTCTGGACGCCGATTTGTCAAATATATCTCCGAAAAAAATAGCGTCTTTGCTTCAACCGATTGAAAATGACGACGCCGATTTGGTTAAAGCTTCTTTTTCACGAGCAAGAGGAAGAGTCACGGAACTTGTCGTTAAACCGCTTTTTCAGGTAATAATGCCGTTCTTAAATTTTAACCAGCCGTTAAGCGGACAATTTGCCATAAAATCTTATCTTATGAAAGAATTGGCAATTGACGATAAATGGGGGGTTGATATTCAAATTCTGCTTCAATCGGTGAAAAAAGGACTTCGCATTATGGAAGTTGATATAGGCAAACTAATACATAAAAAGCAACCTATTGAAAATCTTGCAATAATGTCAGAACAGGTCATTAAATCAATTCTATCGGAAATAGGAATGATAGCAAATAAACATAAACTTATTATTTTTGATTTTGACAAAACGCTTATACAAGAAAGCAGCATTGAAATTTTTGCAAGCCAGTTCGGTTTTACGAAAACGCTCAACGATCTTAGATACAAATACAGACAGCATATTATAAGAGACTCTGAAATCACTCTTACTCTTGCGCAGTTTTTTAAGGGTAAAACTGATGCCGATTTAAAACCCGTTTACGGCAAACTGCACCTTCAGGACAATATAATCAAAGTTATTGAACGGCTTAAAAAAAGAAGATACGAACTTGCGGTAGTTTCTCACGCTTTTTCGCCTGTTGTTTTTTATTTTACGGAATTGCTCGGAATTCCCAAAGAAAACGTTATATGCCCCGTTCTTTTAAAAAATAAAAAAGGCGTTTACAACGGCGAAGTTCTTGCAAAAACACATCACAACGCCTCATGCTGCGACAATATAATCTGCAAGGGAGACGCTGCGACCGAATTAATGGCGAAACTTGACGTTAAACCTGAGGAATGCATTGCAGTAGGAGACGGACGGTCCGACGAATGCCTGTTCAGAGTTTCCGGTCTTGCTTTGGCGTATAAACCTGCTCAAAAAATCGGAGACATAACAATATCTCACATGAGCGAGATTTTAATATATGCAGAATAAACAGATTGTATTAACTTTTAAAATTTAGTATAATTTTCGCCAAGTTTAGTCTGAGAAGCTAAATACACACACAAACGGATTATTCAACGGTCCCTATTAAGGGGTTGAATTCGGAAGTTTGTGGAGGCATTCTTTTTAGAATGGAAAAAAACCAAAGGAGAGTAAGAGAGTATGGCAAACGTAACGATGAAGTCATTGTTGGAATCAGGCGTTCATTTCGGACATCAGACCAGAAGATGGAACCCGAAAATGGGAAAATTTATTTTCGGAAGCAGAAACAAAATCCACATTATTGACCTTCAAAAAACTTTGAAGGAACTCAAAAAGATTTATAAAGTCGTAAGAGATTTTTCCGCAGAAGGAAAAGAATTCCTTTTTGTAGGAACTAAAAAACAGGCTCAGGAACCCATTAAGGAAGAAGCATTAAGATGTGGTTCTTATTTTGTTTCCGACAGATGGCTCGGCGGCACTCTTACAAACTACGATACGCTAAAAAAATCCATAGCAAGACTTAAAGAACTTGAAGCAATGAAAGAAAACGGAATTTTTAAAGTCCTTTCAAAAAAAGAACAATCTCAAAAAGAAAAAGAAAGAATAAAACTTGAAAAGTCCTTGGAAGGCTTGAAAAATATGTCAAAACTTCCGGACGTAATGTTTATTATAGACCCCGTTGAAGAAGCAACCGCGCTTGCAGAGGCGAAAAAACTCGGCATTCCGGTAGTTGCGGTTTGCGATACAAACTGTGATCCCGATTTAATAGATTATCCCGTACCGGGAAATGACGACGCAATAAGAGCCGTAAAACTTTTCTGCTCAGTTATAGCCGATGCGGTATTGGAAGGAAAGGGAATTGAAAACAAACAGGAAAACGCCGAAAACCCGATAGAAGAAGTTGCGGAAGCAAAACCGGCTGTTGAAGAAAAAAAAGAAGAAACAATTCAATAAGGAGAATTTAAAATGTCAGTTGAACTTATATCAAAACTCAGAGAAATGACGGGCGCAGGAATAAAAGACTGCAATAACGCCCTTAAAGAAGCAAATAACGATATCGAGCAGGCAGTTAAAATATTAAGAGAAAAAGGAATAGCTTCGGCCGTAAAAAGAGCCGACAGATCCGCAAAACAGGGCACAGTAGTAGCAAGAATAAGCGCGGATAAAAAAACAGGAGTTCTTGTTGAATTAAACTGTGAAACCGATTTCGTAGCAAAAACGGACAACTTCAAAAAACTTGCAAATGACATTGCCGTTCATGTTGAAAAATCAAGTTCGCAGGATAATATACTTGAACAGAAATATGACGCAGCCCAAACCGTAAAAGATCTTATAACCAACGCAATCGCCACGATAGGAGAAAATATAGTTTTAAAAAGAGCCGTTAAATTTACTTCAACCGGCGTTATAAGTTCTTATATTCACGGAGAATTCGGCACGCTCGGCGTTTTGGTAAATTTTGAATGCAGCGATGAAGTAGCAAAATCGGAAAAATTCCAAACATTAACAAAAGAAATAGCGATGCAGATCGCGGCCGTAAGTCCCTCTTATGTAAAAAGAGACCAGGTTCCGCAGGAAGAATTGGCTAAAGAAAAAGAAATTTACGTTAAACAGTTGCAGGAAGAAGGGAAACCGGCAAATATAATTGAAAAAATAGTAGTAGGAAAATTAGATAAGTATTATTCTCAGGTATGTCTGATTGAACAGCCTTATATGAGAGATACGACCGGTAAACAGAAAGTTCAGGAAATTATAAATCAGGCCGGTGCAGGAATTTCAGTAAAAGAATTCGCAAGATTTAAAATAGGTGAATAATGAAACCACAAAGAGTTTTGCTTAAACTTTCCGGCGAAACATTATCAGGCGGTAAAAATGTTATTGATAATGCGAGTTTGCAAAATATAGCGGAAGAGTTAAAGGAACCTTTGTCGCATAAAATAAAATTCGGAATTGTAGTCGGAGCGGGCAATATATGGCGCGGAGCAGGCAAAGAAATTGAAAGAGTTTCGGCCGATAAAATGGGTATGCTGGCCACGACAATAAACGCAATTGCAATAACCGAAATTTTGAAATCGAATAATATAAAAACCGTAATGCTTTCGGCAGAAAATGTTACGGATTTTTATGAAACTGTTTCGGTTCAAAAAGCAAATGAATATTTGGATGACGGATATGTGGTTGTTTTCGGCGGAGGATTAGGGAAACCTTATTTTACGACCGATACCACTTCAGCCGTAAGAGCGTCTGAAATTAATGCCGATGTGATATTGAAAGCCACGCAGGTAGACGGAGTATATACGGCTGACCCCAAAAAAGATCCTGCGGCAAAAAAATATGACAAACTGTCGTATAAAGAAGCGATAGATAAAAAATTAAAAATAATGGATTTAAGCGCTTTTGAAATATGCATGAAAAATAAAATCGCCGTCTATGTTTTTGATTTTTACAAAAAAGGCAATTTGCAGAAAATATTAAACGGACAAAATATCGGAACAATTGTTTCTTAGGGGGAAAAATGTTACCAAAAGAACTTTTAGCAGCAGGCGAAGAAGCAATGAAAAAAACAATAGAAAAAGTAAAGCATGATTTTTCAAGTATCAGAACCGGCAGAGCCAATCCCGCCGTATTAGATACTCTTAAAATTGAAAGTTACGGTTCTCTGATGCCGTTAAACCAGCTTGCCGGAGTAAGCGTGCCGGATGCAAGAACTCTTGAAATAAGACCCTGGGATATATCCCAATTAAACGCTATAGAAAAAGCCATACAAAAATCGGATTTGGGATTAACGCCCGTAAACGACGGCAAAATCATAAGGATATCCATACCGCCTTTGACGGAAGACAGAAGAAAAGAAATTATCAAAACAATAAATAAAATGTCGGAAGATTATAAAGTCGCAGTAAGAAACGAAAGAAGACATATTGTAGACGGCATAAAAAAATCGGAAAAAGAAAAATTAATTACCGAAGATGAAAGAAAAAAATATGAAACGGATTCTCAGAAACTTACCGATTCATACATTAAAAAAATTGAAGACCTCGTTCTTTTAAAAGAACAGGATTTAATGAAAATATAAACGGGAGGGTTTGTAAAATGGCATATGTAATTAATAAAGAAGTCTGCGTAGGATGCGGAGCATGCGAATCTACATGTCCTGCAAGCGCAATAAGTGCGACTGACGACAATAAATACGTTATCGGCGATGCATGTGTTGATTGCGGAGCATGCGAATCTGCATGTCCTGTTTCAGCAATATCCCAAAAGTAGAGTAAAGTGTCTTTAAAGGAAAAAATTGATTTTTCAAATTTGCCGGCACACGTTGCCATCATTATGGACGGCAACGGAAGATGGGCAAAGAAAAAACTTTTACCGAGAAATTTAGGACATACAAACGGGGTCAAAACAGCAAAAAATATTGTTGAACTTGCAAGGTCAATTAATATTAAAGTTTTGACCCTGTATGCTTTTTCAACGGAAAATTGGAAAAGGCCCGAAGAAGAAATATCAGGGCTTATGTGGCTTTTAAAAAAATATCTTAAAAGTGAACTTGCGACGATGCAAAAAAACAATATATCGTTCAGGGTTATAGGAGATATTTCAAAGTTTCCCGAAGATATAATAACGGAAATTAAAAACGTATGCGAAAAAACAAAAAATAACGACGCAATGATTTTTAATTTCGCTTTAAATTACGGATCCAGACAGGAAATATTAAGAGCGTTTAAAAACATAATAGATAAAAAAATAGATACTCCGAGCGAACAAGATATCTCGGACAATTTATATACCGCCGGCCAGCCTGATCCGGATTTACTTATAAGAACTTCCGGTGAAATGAGAATTTCAAATTTTCTTTTATGGCAGATAGCTTACAGTGAAATTTACATAACCGACGTTTTATGGCCTGATTTTTCGGATGAAGAGTTTTACAAGGCAATTATAGCATACCAGCAGAGAGAAAGAAGATTCGGCGGAATTTAAGAGGGTTAAAAAATGTTATTGCAAAGAATTTTAGTGGCAATTGTCGGAATCCCGTTAATGTTGTGGTGTATTTATATAGGCGGAATCCCGTTTTTTTTAATGTTTTTTGCAATAATATTTTTTTCAATAATTGAATTTTACGGAATATGTAAAAAATACAATCCTATGTCTTTTACCGGAACGGTAATAGGCTCTGTTTTTTTCGTCTCTCTTTATCTTAATTACAACGTGCAGTTGGTATTGATATCGTCTTTTTTCGTAATTTTTTTATTTCAAATGCTCGGAAACAGAATAAATAACGCAAGTTCCGAAATAGCGGTTACGTCTTTCGGAGCATTTTTTATTCCTTGGACGCTGTATCATATGATTTTAATAAGAGATATTCCGTCTTTCGGCACGCAGTATATAATATTTTTATTTATAAACGTATGGCTGTTGGATACGGCAGCGATGTTTGCCGGTAAAAAATTCGGCAAACATAAATTAGCTCCGAATATAAGCCCTAAAAAAACTCTTGAGGGCGCTCTTGCCGGAATATTGACTGCTTTGCCTGTTTCCGTTTTATGCAGAGAAATTTTCATGAAAAATATAATTACGCTAAATGAAGCGGTAATTTTTGCTTTAATAATATCAGTAATCGCGCAATTTTCGGATTTGGCCGAATCATTGTTTAAACGCGACTGCAATATAAAAGATTCCGGCAATATATTGCCCGGACACGGAGGAATGCTTGACAGATTTGATTCTTATCTGTTCTGCGCTCCTTTATTTTATTACGCGATAACAATTTTAAAAGGTTAATATGAAAAAAATAGCGGTATTAGGGTCATCGGGCTCAATAGGAATACAAACCTTAGATTTCATAAGAAAAACAAAAAATGAATTCAAAGTGTGCGGATTATCCGTAAATTCCAATATTGAACTTTTAAAACGACAAATAAAGGAATTTAATCCGTCGTCAGTGGCAACCGGAACTAGGGAAGACGCAGAAGTTCTTAAGCAATGGTGTAAAAAAAACAACATCAATACAAAAGTTTATTGCGGAATAGAAGGATTGAATAAAATAGCGACTCTTAAAGAAACGGATTTAGTGTTATTTTCAGTTGTCGGCGCCATAGGTCTTGAACCTCTTTTAAAAGCCATAGAAGCACGCAAAAATATAGCAATAGCGAATAAAGAATCTCTCGTAATGTCAGGTTCCGTTATAATGCAAATCGCTAAAGAAAAAAACGTAAAAATTCTTCCTGTTGACAGCGAGCATTCGGCTGTTTTCCAGTGTATCGGAGAGGAAAAAAAAGAATTCGTAAAAAAAATAATTTTAACCGCGTCAGGCGGTCCTTTTTATAAATCAAACAAGAAACTTTCAAATATAACCGTTGAGGACGCTTTGAAGCATCCTACATGGAAAATGGGGAAAAAAATAACCATAGATTCGGCTACTTTAATGAACAAAGGTCTGGAAGCGATAGAAGCTTCCGTTTTATTCGGCATTCCGATAGAAAAAATTGAAATAGTCATACATCCTCAGTCAATAGTTCATTCAATGGTTGAATTTAACGACGGATCGGTTATAGCGCAATTGTCAAACCCAGATATGACTCTTCCGATCCAATATGCGTTATCTTATCCGGAAAGAAAAAAATGTTTCATAAAGCCTCTTAATCTTGCGGAAGCGGGAAAACTTGAATTCTACAAGCCTGATTTTAAAAAATTTGAATGTTTAAAAATAGCATACGACTGCGCACAAGCGGGCTGGACTATGCCTGCGGTTATGAATGCCGCAAACGAAATAGCCGTGAAATATTTTCTTGACGGGAAAATTTCGTTTGACTCTATACCGAAAATAGTCAAAACCATAACTTCAAAACACAAGGTAATAAAAACTAAAGACATAAACAAATATATCAAAATTGACAAAGAGGCAAGGCTTCAAACCGTCAATTTAATAGAGGAGCGTTACATTTAATGGAAATAGTGAAACTTTTTTCAGGTTCATATTCCGTATTTTTACAAATACTCGGAGTTGTTTTCGGATTGGGCGTTTTAATTTTTGTACACGAATTAGGGCATTTCGTAATGGCGAAATTATATAAAGTACGTGTTTTAAAATTCGCTTTCGGTTTCGGTCCGGAATTGTTTGGTTTTACAAAGGGAGAAACTAGATACGCCGTATGTACATTTCCTCTCGGCGGCATGGTTGAAATGGCCGGAGAATATTCAAATGAACAAGGCAAAATAGAACCTAAAGAAGGAGATTATCTCTATTGCAAGTGGTATAAAAGAATAATGATCGCCGTTATGGGTCCTCTTATGAATTACATTTTAGCTATATTTTTATTTTGGGCGCTTTTTACGGCTTGGGGAATAACGGTTATATCGGAAGAATCTTTTATAGGAAAACTTGCTCCGGAAATGGCAGCCCAGAAAGCAGGCATGCGGGAAGGGGATAAGATTATTTCAATAGACAACGTTGAAATAAAGGCATGGGATGACATATTGGACAATATGCAGGATAAAGCCGACAAACAGGTTAATATTTCTGTTTTAAGAAATAATGAAAAAATAGATTTTACTTTTGTCGCAGATAAAAATCCTATAACGGATGTCGGGATGCTTGGTATACAGCCGAAAGTAACGATGGAAAAAACGTCTTTTCTAAGGGCTGCGTATTTAAGCGCCCAGATGGTATGGATTCAAACGGCAGTTACTGTTTTATATTTATGGGATAAACTTGTAACTTGGGAAAAACCCGAACTGGCCGGTCCTGTAGGCGTAATACAAATTATGGCAAAATCAGCCGATGCCGGATTATCAAGTTATATAAGACTGATAGCGATTATTTCAGTCGCGCTCGGTTTATTTAATTTATTCCCGATTCCTCTTGTTGACGGCGGAATGATCGTATTATTTATCGTTGAAGGAATTATACGCAAACGAATAAGCATGAAAGTCATACAAATATACAACACTATAGGAGTAGGAATAATTCTTTTAATTTTGATTTTTGCCACTTACAGCGATTTAATAAGACTGGGAATAGGGAAATTGTTTCATTAATAAAAAAATTGTAAAATAATACTGTTATAAAAAAATACAAAACTATAGCCGTTGAATAACACTTATTTTTATTTTTTTAGTATGTAGTATAGATATAATATCATGAAAATGGTCACTAGAGAGCAAACAAAAGTTATAAACATAGGCGGAGTCAAAATCGGAGGCAAAAATCCGATAAGAGTCCAGTCTATGACCAATACCGACACAAGAGACTGGAAAACAACCGTCAAGCAAATAAAAGAGCTTGAAGAATACGGCTGTGAAATAGTGCGTATTGCTGTGCCTGATATGGAATCTGCACTAAATATCAAAAACATTAAAAAGAATATTTCAATTCCTCTTGTAGCAGATATTCATTTTGACCATAGGATAGCGATAGAATCCATAAAGCAAGGCATTGACAAATTAAGAATAAATCCCGGAAACATAGGTTCAAGAGAAAAAGTTGTGGAACTTGTAAAAGAAGCAAAAAAAGCAAAAATCCCTATAAGAATAGGAGTAAATGCCGGTTCTTTAAAAGATGTCCACAATTTTAATAATCCGTGTGACAGAGCCAAAGCTCTTGTAAAAGGAGCGATGGAACACGTTAAAATACTTGAAGAATGTGATTTTAACGATATTGTTGTATCATTAAAAGCTTCTGATGTTATTACAACAATTGAAGCTCATAAAATATTTGCGCAAAAAAGAAATTATCCTCTTCATCTGGGAATTACGGAATCAGGCTCACTATTACGGGGAACGATAAAATCTTCTTCCGGACTTGCAATAATGCTTTATCTTGGACTTGGTAACACCTTACGCGTTTCTCTTACAACAAATCCGATTGAACAAGTAAAAGTTGCCTATCAAATACTACAGTCTCTTCATATAAGATCTACCGGCATTGAAGTGGTTTCATGCCCTACATGCGCAAGATGCAAAGTAGATTTAATCAATATAGTAAATCAATTGGAAGATGAACTTGCAAAAATAAAAAAAACAAATAAAAAAGAAATAAAAATAGCTGTGATGGGATGCATCGTAAACGGTCCCGGTGAAGCTAAAGACGCGAATTTTGGAATTGCAGGTGGAGTCGGCGAAGGATTACTTTTTCAAAAAGGTCAAATTATAAAGAAAATTCCTCAGAAATTATGGGTTAAAGAACTTATGTCTTTAATAAAGAATAGTATTTCTCAATAAAGGGGCTGTAAAATGGCGGAAATTTATTTAACAAGAGAAGGCAGAAATAAACTTATAGAAGAACTTGAAAGGCTACAAAAAAGAAAACCTCAGATACAGGATGAAATCGCAAGAGCAAGAGAACACGGCGATTTAAGAGAAAATGCCGAATATCATGCGGCAAAAGAATCTTTGACTAATTTAATGCAGAGAATTGCCGAAATAGATTCAAAATTATCAAGAGCCAAAATAATTGAAGAACAAAATATAGATCCGGATAAAATTTTTATAGGGGTTACGGTTACTATTAAAGATGAAGACGGCGACGAATATGAGTACTCAATTGTGGATGAAGAAGAAGCAAATCCCTTGGAAATGAAAATATCAATAGGCTCGCCTCTTGCCCAGGGATTGCTCGGACACAAAGCCGGCGAAACAGTAGCCGTTAATTTACCTGCCGGAATAACTAAATTTACAATTTTAAAAATAACAAGGTAGATTGATATTCTAATGAAATAAAGAATGAAAATATTTGATTTCTTTCTTAAAATAACAAATAAACAAGCTATTATTGTAATTATACTGATAGCTTGTTTTCATTTTATAAATACTTTAATCGTTTTAAAAACCAATAATTTTTATTCTTCCATTGATGAATCTGTCGTCGGCATTGTTGATATGTCAACTTCATTTGTGCATGAATATAAGCTGATAAATATTATAAACGAAAGAAATATATCCGACTTAATGGAAACTCTTATTTTTTACTGGAAACCTCCGACATTTTTCGTACTGGCTGTTCCTTTTTTATACTGTATATCGGATATAGCCGTTTTTATAGGCGTATTTAATTTTTTTTTATCTATTATAACGCTGCTGTCAGTTTACGGGATAGTATCAAAAATAATTTCAAAACAGGCCGGACTATTTGCAGGTTTTATTCTAAGTTTTCTGCCGTTATTTTTTATAATACACCGTACATTTTTTATTGAAACGCTTTTGGCTTCCGCTTTCGCGTTATCAATATATCTGATATTGCCCTCGCAAACAAACGGTAAATTCCCAAATTTGAAAATTATTTTTGCTCTTACTTTAGGTTTGTTGACAAAAGAACAATTTTTTCTTTATTTGCCTTTTATTATAATGTTTGCTTTTTATAAAAGCCCGGTTAATAATACAAAAAAAATTATAAATATAACATTATCCTTTGGATTGTCATTAATTACTGCATATATCCTTTGGTATTATTATCTGCCTGATAACATATTTTATCATTTAATAAAATACGCTAATGACAACATTCAAGCTGATCACTTATTTTATTTAAAAGATTTTTATTATTTCAGTATTTCGCCTTTTATCGTGATTTCTTTTATCTTTGCGTCCGTATATTTTATTTTTAAAAAAAAATATCTGCTTTTTATTTTAACGCCGTTATTAATACTTTTTATTTTTTCGCTTTCGGGAAACAAAGTTACAAGACACGTATATCCGGTAATAATATTCATCCCGATTTTAATAACTTTTTTTATATATGAAATTAAAAATACCGTTCTAAGAAATGCATTTGTTTTAATATTCGTAATTTTTATGGTTTTACAATTTTTTCTTATAAATTATTCAGAAAATGCTTATTACAGAGAAAAAAATTTTAACGGTTATAATCAATTTAAAGGATTGGCATATGCTTTTGCCATACCTAAAGCTGAATCATATAAAATGCAGTACCTTATGTTTAAAAGATTACTGGGAGATTCTTTTATTAGAGACACTGTTTTTATCAATGTTTTTCCGCCGCTTGTATATAATTTTTTAATTTTACAAAAAGAAAGAACCGATATTTTACTTAATATTATAACTTATGACGGCATACCATATTTAAAAAATGATATAAATTTATACAATAACATTGTGATAAGTGACTATAATACAGCCGTATTTGAAAATTTTGACGGTTTTTTGAAAAAAAACGCTAATTTCAAAAAAACTAAAGAAATAAAAATATATAATCATAATAATGCCAAAGTTTGGCTGTATCAAAATCAATATTAAATTAAAAAAAACTATGTTTTTTATATTGACAATACCGTTATATAATAGTAAAATAAAAAAGTTATTTAAAATCTGTAAATCCAACGATAAAAAAATAATATAATTTTAATATAAGAGGGGATAAAATGAGTACGCAAAAATGCGAATTTCAATCGAAAGTTTTGGAGAAAAAACCTTGTGCTTTGGTAATGGAGATAGAAATACCGAAATCAGAAACTGATACTGAACTGGAAAACATATATCAGTCTATACAGGCTACCGCAAAAGTTCCCGGTTTTAGAGCCGGTAAAGTTCCGATGGATCTTGTAAAAAAAGAATATACGGGAATTGCAAGAGAAAAACTTGTTGAAAATATGATTAAAAAAACCGTTTTTTCTGCTCTTGAAAAAGAAAATTTTTCACCGATAGATATGCCTTCCGTAAAAGATATTAACTTTGAAGACGGCAAAAATCTGAAATATGTATTTGAGGCCGAATGCCATCCGGAAATAACCGTAAAAAATTATAAAGGTATTGATATTAAAAAAGAAAAATTAAGAGTGACGGATTCAAATATAGATGAAAATATAAATATCATGCTTGACAGAAACGCAAAACTTGCCGTATCGGAAGACGGTATCGTAAAAAAAGACAGCTTTGTGATAGTTAATTATGAGGGTTATTATAACGGCGAAGAGATCAAAGAAATAAAAGCAAACGATTATATGCTTGATATCGGAGCAGAAAACACTTTGGCCGGATTTAAAGAATTGATAGGAGCGAAAAAAGGCGATACAAAGGATATTTCAATTGAATATCCGTCAGATTATCCTAACAAAACATTAGCCGGCAAAAAAGTTATATTTAAAACGACTGTGGTTGAAATAAAGAATAAGCAGCTGCCTGAGTTAAATGATGATTTTGCAAAAGACATGGGCCTTGAAAATCTTGAAGATTTAAAGAAAAAATTAAAAGAAACTCTGGAGCAGGAAGAAATAAAAAGACAAAATTCCGAAACTGAAAAACAAATAGTTGAGCATCTGTTAAATCACAATAAATTTGACGTTCCTTCAGCAATGATTGCCCAGCAAAAGGAATATTTAATAAAAAGAATGTCGGAATATATGAAAAATCAGGGAGCTCCCGGAGATTACGTAGCAAAACAAATTGAATCCAATCAGGAAAAATATAACGATGAAGCCGAAAAAAACGTAAGGTTGTCATATATTCTGAATTCCATTTACACAACCGAGAAACTTGAAGTTTCAGAACAGGATTTGGAAGCCGAAAAACAAAAGATGTTTGATTCAAATCCTACAAGAAAAGATGAAGTAGAAAAATATTTTAAAGAACACAAAAACAATATATCGGCTTCAATGAAAGAAGAAAAATTATTTAAATTTTTAACCGATAACGCAAAAGTTACCGAAAGCGAAAAAGATATGCCTGTAAAAGTAAAATAGGAGGCTAGAATGCCGAATTTTATACCTACGGTTATAGACAAAAGCGGAAATACTTCAGTCGGATATGATATTTATTCCAGATTACTGAAAGACAGGGTAATTTTCGTAGGCGGACATGAAGGAGCCGTTACGACAGATTCCGCAAATTCTCTTATCGCCCAGCTTTTATTTCTTGATGCGGAAGACAATACTAAAGATATAAATTTGTATATTAACTGTCCGGGCGGTATGGTCACTGCCGGACTTGCCGTTTATGACACAATGCAATATATAAAAAGCCCTATTACCACTATCTGCATGGGTATGGCAATGTCTTTCGGAGCAGTGCTTCTTGCGGCAGGCACAAAGGGAAAAAGATACGCATTGCAGCATTCAAGAATAATGATTCACCAGCCTCTTATTTACGGCGGCGGCATTTCCGGAACCGTATCGGATATAGATATTGAAACCAAAGAATTGGTTTTAACAAAAGAAAAATTATCGGTAATTATTGCAAACCACACCGGACAAACAAAAGAACAAGTAATGTCCGATACCGAAAGAAATTATTATATGTCAGCGGAAGAGGCAAAAAATTACGGAATAATAGACGAAGTCATAATACCGGGGAAAAAATAATATGGAAAAAGATACGGAACAAAAATGTCTTTTTTGCGGCAAACCTAAATCCAAAGGCAAAAGATTTGTCGGCGGAGGAGGGACTATAATTTGTTCCGACTGCATAAAAAGTTCAAATGAAATTTTAAACCGTCTTGAACAATCCGAAACTGTGGAATCTTTAAAAAAAGTTCCAAAACCAAAAGAAATAAAAAAGATATTGGACAGTTACGTAATAGGGCAGGAACAGGCAAAAAAAATATTATCGGTCGCAGTTTATAATCATTACAGAAGAATAGAAAACAGCCCGTCAAACACCGACGTAGAACTGCAAAAATCAAACGTGCTGCTGATAGGCCCGACAGGAACCGGTAAAACCTTACTTGCGCAAACGCTTGCAAAAATGCTTGATGTTCCTTTTGCCATTACCGACGCAACGACTTTGACGGAAGCCGGCTATGTAGGGGAAGACGTTGAAAATATTCTTTTAAGACTCTTGCAAAACGCGAATTTTGACATTAAAAAAGCCCAAAGAGGAATAATTTATATAGACGAAATAGATAAAATTTCAAGAAAATCGGAAACTCCCACAATAACAAGAGACGTTTCCGGAGAAGGAGTTCAGCAGGCTTTGCTGAAAATAATAGAAGGTACGGTTGCAAATGTTCCCCCGCAGGGTGGAAGAAAACATCCCCAGCAGGAATTTATACAGATAGATACGACAAATATATTATTTATATGCGGCGGAGCTTTTGACGGTTTGGAAAAAATTATTGAAACGAGAATGAACAAAAAAACAGTCGGATTTTTAAACGGCAAAGAAAATTTAAACAATGAAGAAAAATTAAAGAACAAAGATAAAATATTCGCGAACGTTGAAACTCAGGATTTAATCAAATACGGACTTATACCGGAACTTGTAGGAAGGCTTCCTGTCATATCAACGTTAAATCACTTAACAGTAGAAGATTTTATTCATATTTTAACCGAACCGAAAAATTCGCTTGTAAAACAATATACAAAAATTTTTAAACAGGAAAATATTGAACTTGTTTTTGAAAATGAAGCCTTGCGAGAAATAGCTTCTCTTGCGATAAAAAGAAAATCCGGAGCAAGAGGATTAAGATCAATGATTGAAAACATTCTTATGGAAACAATGTTTGACAAATTTCAGGAAAATAGAGTAATAAAGTGTATCGTTGACGCGGATACAGTACTTAAAAATAATCAGCCGAAATATGTTTATAAAGACGGAACGAAGGAGAGCGCATGAGCGAATTAGATAAAGTGGCAAGTGAAGGCAATTTGCAGGATATTCCTAAAATGTTACCCATGCTGCCCGTCAGGGACATAGTCATTTTTCCGGCGATGGTCCTGCCCTTGGCTGTCGGAAGAGAAAAATCCATAAGAGCTTTGGAAGAAACGATGACCGGCAACAGATTAATATTTGTCGTCACTCAGAAAAACTTACAAATAGAAGATCCCACTCCGGACGATATATATAAAATAGGCACGGTATGCGAAATTTTGCAAATGCTCAAAATGCCCGACGGCACGTTAAAAATACTTATTGAATGTATCGCAAGGGCCGAATGGACGGAATTTAAATTAAACGACAAAGGCTACGTTGAAGTAGGACTAAGCGTTTTTGACGATATTACCGATAAAACGCCGGAAATAGAAGCAATAATGAGAAGAACAGTTTCTTTGTTTGAGCAGTATGTTAAATTAAATCCGAGAATGCCTATGGAAATTTCAATATCCGTTTCCAATATTCAGGAACCGTCAAAACTGGCGGATACTATCGCCTCGCATATATCAATAAAGAATAATGAAAAACAGACTATATTGGAAGCCACTAACCCCGAAAAGAGGCTTAATAAAATAATCCAGATTTTAAATGCAGAAATAGAAATTTTAAACATTGAACGCAGAATACAAAACAGAGTCAGAACGCAGATAGAAAAAAACCAGAAAGAATATTATCTTAACGAGCAAATGAAAGCCATTCAAAAAGAGCTGAAACAAAAAGACGATAATTCAAAAGAGATAGACGAACTGAGAGAAAAGGTAAAAGCAAGTTCTATGTCCAAACAGGCAAGAGAAATAGCCGAAAAAGAGCTTGCCAGAATGGAAAAAATGATGCCGATGTCTCCTGAGGCAAGCGTAATAAGAACCTATGTTGAATGGCTTCTTGACATTCCATGGCAGCATCTTACTGAAGACAACCTTGATTTAATAAGAGCCAAAGAAATACTTGACGAAGACCATTACGGTCTTGAAAAAGTCAAAGAAAGAGTAATTGAATACTTGGCGGTATTATCTAGAGTAAAAAAAATAAAGGGCCCTATTTTGTGTTTTATAGGTCCTCCGGGAGTAGGTAAAACCTCAATAGCAAAATCAGTTGCAAGAAGTCTCGGAAGAAGTCTGGTAAGAATTTCCATGGGAGGCGTAAAAGACGAAGCCGAGATCAGAGGGCACAGAAGAACGTATATCGGCTCAATGCCCGGAAAAATAATACAATCCATGAAAAAAGCCGGGTCAAGCAATCCTGTTTTCGTTTTGGACGAAATAGATAAAATGGGCAGCGACTGGAGAGGAGATCCTTCTTCCGCTCTGCTTGAAGTTCTTGATCCTGAACAAAACTATTCTTTTAACGATCATTATCTTGACGTAGATTATGACTTATCCGACGTTATGTTCATAACTACGGCAAATACGCTTAACAATATACCGACTACTTTGTTGGACAGACTTGAAGTTATCAGATTTTCCGGTTATACCGATGAAGAAAAACTTTCTATTGCGATAAAATATTTAATTCCTAAACAGATAAAAGACCATGGTCTGAAAGAAAGCGAACTTTCAATAAAAGATGATGCCATAAAAGTTATAATATCCAGCTATACACATGAAGCCGGCGTAAGAAATTTAAACAGAGAAATAGCAAATCTCTGCAGAAAAATCGCAAAACAGCTTTCATTGGAAAAAGATAAAAAAACAATTACGATAACATCGGACAATGTTGAAACTTATCTCGGTATTCCGCATTATGAAAGAGACAGAATCGCCGAAAACGACATAGGAGTGGTAACGGGTCTTGCATGGACGGAAGTCGGAGGAGAAACTCTGACGATTGAAGTCAATAAAATGAAAGGCAAAGGAATGCTCAATCTTACCGGAAAACTCGGAGACGTAATGAAAGAGTCCGTTCAGGCCGCCCTTACGTATGTAAAATCTTCCGCTCAAAAACTGGGCATTAAAGATGATATTTTTAAAGACACTGATTTTCACGTACACGTACCGGAAGGAGCAGTTCCGAAAGACGGTCCTAGCGCAGGACTTGCAATGGCCACGGCGCTTGCTTCTGTCTGCATGAATATTCCGGTTAAGAAAAAAATAGCAATGACGGGCGAAATAACTTTAAGAGGAAGAGCGCTTGCAATCGGCGGTTTAAAAGAAAAAGTTCTGGCAGCTTACAGAGAGGGAATAACTACGGTATTATTTCCCATAGGCAACAAAAAAGATTTGGCCGATATTCCTGAAAATGTCAAGAAAAAAATCACAATGATTCCGGTTAAGCATATGGACGAAGTAATAGACATAGTTTTTGAAAGAAAAAAATATAAAAACAAAACAAAATGACAAAAATTTTCAACTTGTTTGAAAAATATGTGCTCGAAAAACTACCGCAAATTACATTTGTATCTTTGACGGTAGTTTTTTTTGTTAATGCTTTTTATAATATTGCTCTTTTAAATGACGGGACTTTTAACTTTGCAAATATTTTATTAAATACTTTGTGGACTGAAGAAAGATTTTTTGCAACTTTTATAGTAAATCTTCCTATGATTATTGCAATAAAATTAGGCAGCACAGATTTTAATTTATTTATAATTTTACAGGGTTTTTGGTTCTTTTTTATAACTTTAATATGTCTTTTTACGGCATATATAAATATACCCTCAAAAAATAAAGATCACTTTCAATTTGTTCTATTATCTTATTTGATTACCATGAATTTTGTGGGAGCATTTATTTCAAGCAAAAGTTTTATTTGCGCGGGCTTATATTGGATAATCGCCGTAATATTTATATTTGAAGATTTCAACAAAATTACGTATAAAAAATTATCATTGCTTCTGGTTGTTTCATTCTTATTGATAAAAAATTACGAATGGAATGTTATTTTTGTCTCATTACTTGCAGTTTATCATATATTTAAAATAAAAATGCTTAACGCCGATATGAAAATATCAAAAGAAATATTCTTATATATGATATTTTTTATATTTTTATTAACAATTTCTTTATTTATAAAAAATTTCGCATCAGATCAAGATTTTTTTATTTATATAGCAAAAAATCCTCTGATTGAAGCGTTTAAAGGCTGGAAACCGTTTCAGTTCTTGATAACTTTTGCGATTATTGCGTTAATTTTTTCGTTATCATTTTTTAAAAATAGAAACAAACTCTTATTTGCTGTTTTAATTTCATGTTTTTCATGTTTGCTGTTGTTGCTTATAAAATATAATTTTCTCTATGCCATAGCTACATACAGATTATTGAATTTTTTTGTTCCGTTATTTTTTTCAGTTTCGCTTTTTTTAGTTTTCAAAAAAAATATTTTTGTTAATTTTAAAATAATAAAGATTCTAAATATGATTCTGCTTTTATTTTTTATAATAAATATATCTGTCATCGCTCATAATTGGAATAAAAGCCTTAATAACGCATTTGCGGTTTTAAACAGAAGCACAGGCATTGTGAACGCCGAAGATTATCCGCTGTCTCTTCAGGAAGGATTTCAACTTCATATGTGGATTTCAATTATTATACAGAAACAAAGAAATATATATTATATTGAATCTGTCTTCGGGAACTTTGATCCTAAAAAACCAAAAAATGACGAAGCGTTAAAAAAATTAAAAGATATTTTATATATGCCCGATCTCAGGAAATTCGGAATAATTTACAGCGATGATTTATTGAAAAAAATACAAGAAAATAGTAAACTAAATTCTAAAATCAGTTAAACATTAAAACAAAAAGCGCCAATATGCAATTTTATTAAATAATAAAAGAGGATTAAAATGTACAAAATTTTAATGACTTACGACAGCCAGGAAGGATTAGATGAATTATTGAAACACCCGGAATTTAAAATTGAAGTATCTAACAAACCGTCTCCGGAAAAATTTAAAGAAATAATAAAAAATTATGACGGTCTTTTAATACGCTCGGAAGTAAAAGTCACTGCCGACATTATTGAAGCGGCCGATAAACTAAAATTTATAGGAAGAGCCGGAACCGGCGTAGACAATGTAGATAAAAATGCCGCAACCCAAAAAGGAATAGTAGTGGCTAATGTTCCTGGCGGCAATACGATTTCAGCAGCCGAACATACAATAGGGCTGATGCTTTCTCTGGCAAGAAATATCCCTGAAGCGCATAAATCCCTTAAATTAAAAAAATGGGACAGAAAAAACTTCATGGGCTGTGAAATGCAGGGAAAAACTCTCGGTCTTATAGGTCTTGGCAGAATAGGCACCGAAGTCGCAAAAAGAATGATAGCATTCGGTATGAAAGTAATCGCTTATGATCCTTTTGCAAATTCGGAAATAGCTTCAAGCTACGGCATAAAAATTAAATCGCTTGACGAAGTTTACGCGCAGGCCGATTATATTTCTCTTCATTCTCCTTTAAACGATTCAACTAAAGGAATGATTAACGCGGAATCCATCAAAAAAATGAAAAAAGGCGTATGCATAATAAACTGCGCAAGAGGACCTATTATAAACGAAAAAGATCTGTCGGACGCTATAAAAGCAGGACAGGTAAAAGGAGCGGCTCTTGACGTTTTTGCAAAAGAACCTCCCGAAGACTGGACGATCATTGAAACGGACAATGTAGTGGTAACCCCTCATTTGGCTGCTTCAACGGAAGAAGCGCAGATTAAGATAGCCGAAGAAATGAGCGGGGTAATAATAGATTACTTTACGAAAGGATTAATAAGAAATGCCGTTAACGTTCCTACTGTTGACTGGGAAACTTACAAAAAACTTGTTCCTTACATTGATTTATCCGATAAAATCGGCGCTTTTCAGGGACAGACAATAGACGGCGGAATATCAGAAATAGAAATTACTTATCAGGGAATTATTTCAACTTTAAACACCAGTTCTCTTACGGTCGCTTATTTAAAAGGTATTTTAAGCCAGATTCTTGATTTAAAAGTTAATTTTGTAAACGCGCCTTCAGTAGCAAAAGAAAGGGGAATAAAAATAAAAGAAGCTCTTATAAGAGACTGTTCCGACTATTCCGGATTAATTATCGCAAAAGTAAAAACATCAAAAGGCGAATACTCAATATCGGGAACTCTGTTTGATAAAAACCAGAGAATAATTGAAATTAACGGACTTGCAGTTGACGTAATGCCTTCGGGGAACAAAATATTCATAACAAACACCGATAAACCCGGCGTAATCGGCAAACTCGGCACCGTAATAGGCGCCGCAAACGTCAATATTGCGGGTATGACAGTCGGCAGAAAACAAATAGGAAAAGAAGCTATAACAATAGTTGAAGTTGACAGTTCGGTATCAAATGATTTAATTGATAAAATATCAAAAATTGAAGGCGTAACAAAAGTTAAAAATGTTTCTCTTTAATTTTTAAAAATAAAAATAAAAAACCGGCGAATTATACGTTTCGCCGGTTTTTTTATGTATAATAACTGCATATGTTACAAAATTTTTTTGACAAGAATATAAATATAAAAGTTTTTTTCATACTTGCCGCCGTTGTTTTTTCATTATACGGCAAAACTGTTTTCTATAATTTTGTTTATTTTGACGACGATGTTCTGATTTTAGACAAACAGAATTATTTAAAAACGGCAAATATAAAAAATATCGTTACAGACCCTGTTTTTGCAAGAGAAAACGACAAATACTACAGACCGGTTTTAAATCTGTCTTTTCTTTCGGATAAAATTGTTTATAACGTAAAACCTTACGGGTATCATTTAACAAACGTTTTAATTCATTTATCCGCGGTATTTTCAATATTTCTTATGTTTTCGCTGTTAAAATATGACAAAATCTTATCTTTTTTGTTTACGCTTCTTTTTGCCGTTCATCCCTCTCTTGTTAAAGCGGTCGCATGGATCCCGGGAAGAAACGACAGTCTTTTGGCTTTATTCTGCGTATTGTCATTTTATTTCTTTGTCAAATATTGCAATAATAACGGACGGTATAATTTATTTTTTCATATTTTATTCTTTATACTTTCGCTGTTTACAAAAGAAACGGCAGTGGTAAGCGTTTTTGTTTACATATTTTATATTATCGCCGAAAAATATAAAATAAAAAAATATCTTAATATTATATATGTATGGTTAGGGCTCATAACCGTCTTTTTTGTTATCAGACATTTTATTTTCAGCTATCAGCCCGCGGATACTCCGATTTATATTTTATTTAATTCTGCTTTAACAAATATACCGGTGTTAATCCGCTATACCCAACTTATAATTTTTCCTACTGACATTTCAATTCTTGCTTCCAAAATAGATATTAATTACTTTCACTTTTCATATACCGTTATTTTATTTATATTACTGTTTTTTACGGCAAAAAACAAAATAAGATTAAGATTTGTTATTTTTTATAGTTTATGGTTTCTTTTGTATATTATTCCGTCATGCCTCGTTCCAAATAACAATTACGATGTTCACAGAATTTATTTGCCTATGGCAGGCATATTTTTATTGCTGGCCGAAATATCCGAAGATTTTTATAAAAAAAATACAAAAATGATAAGTATTTTTTTAATTGTTATATCTTCAATATTTTTTTCAATATCATTTTATCAGACCGATAAATTTAAAAACAAACAAATTTTTTGGGTAAACGCTCTTATTGACAATCCGGAATCCGACGTCGCAAATGCCAACGTTGCCGGATTGCTTGCCGATTCATACAGATATAAAGCCGCCGAAAAAAAATATTTAAAAGCAATTTCTTTAGCTCCGAAAGAATCAAAACATTATGTAAATCTCGCCGTATTGTATATTCATATGAATAATATTAAAGCGGCGGAAATTTATCTTTTAAAAGCGTTGAATTTAAACTCTTATAACGAAATGATATATTATAATTTGGCCCAAATATATAAACATGATGGAAAAAAAGAAGCGGCCATTGCAATGAAAAATAAATACCTTGAAATTTTTAAGACGCAAAACAGATACGATAAACCTTTGGAGATTAAAACAGAATGAAAAAACAACATGCCTTTGCGGTTTCAACTCTTTTCGGAGCCGGTTATTTTCCGGTTGCGCCCGGCACGGCCGGTTCATTGGCAAGCCTGCCGCTTATTTGCCTGATCTGTTATTATTTCGGATTAACAGGTTTGATATTGGCAATAATTATTTCATTTTTAACCGGATTAATCGCCGTTAAAGAAGTTTTAAAATATACAAAACATGACCCTTCTTTTATCGTTATAGACGAGTTTATAGGCCAGGCCGTCACTTTTATTCCTGTAGCGTACATTTTAAAAAATGATTTATCAAACTGGTGGATTTATCCCGTAGGTTTTATGTTTTTCAGAATGTTTGACGTTTGGAAACCTTTTCCTATAAGATACATTGATAAAAAAATGACGTCCGCTTTCGGCGTTATACTTGATGATATGGTCGCAGGTTTATATGCTTCTTCTCTTTTGCATATAATCGTATATATTTATATAGTCCGTTTTAAAGAATTAAACGAGCTTATGAAACTTGGGCAATAAAGAAGCTATACCGTTTTGTATTCGCAAACATAATTTATTAATCATACTTTTAATACTGATAGCCGGCTGCGCGCCGATGAAAGAAAATCTATCCTTGAAAGCAGGAAAGTTCACCCGTAGAATAAACCGATACCTGTAAATTTAAATACGTATGAATAAGAACTGAATTTATCAATGTTAACCGATATTATTTGTTAATAAATTCGCTGTCTATCCTGTTTCTCATTCCTTTCGAATACAAGTATATATACGGAACAAATAAAAGCGCAAGGGCCAAAGCAAAAGTTAATCCTCCGCAGACGGCTATTGCCATAGGTTGGTTGGTATTTGCTCCGCCTCCAAGCCCGATAGCAAGAGGCAAAAGGTCAACAATCGTAGTCAGAGTCGTCATCGCAATGGGTCTTATGTGTTCAACCGTAAGTTCAGTTACAAGTTCTTTGAAGGATAATATATCGGCGTATTTATCAGGATTCATACTGTAATAAAAATTGTATCTGTCAATAAGAAGAATTGATATATTGACGACGTTTCCTATCAACATTATTATACCAAGCATTGAAATAGAGTTTATTGACTGTCCTGTCATAAATAAAGTTAATATTGCGCCGATAACGCCAAGAGGAACCGCGGTCATAACAAGAATAGGCTGCAACAGCGATTCAAACTGAGACGCAAGAATCATAAATATAATTACAATGCCGAGTATCATGGCAAAAGACGTTTGAGAAAGAGATTCTTTCATCGCAAGCATTTCTCCGGTTATTACGGATGTAACATTCGTATTATTGTAAGAATCGTCAAGTATTTCCTGCAATTCTTTAACGGCTTTTGTAAAATTGCCGTTAACATTTGCCGTTATAAGATACGTTCTTTCTCTTTCTATTCTCTTAATTTCAGGCAATGTTTTAACAAAACTTGCCTGAGCTATCTGTTTTAACTGTATAGTCATACCCCATGAAGAATAAGCCGTCATTTCCATAACTTTATCAAGAGTATCTCTGTCTTCCGGTTTCATTCTGACTCTTATATCCATTTCGTCGTCTTCAAGTTTTAATTTTGTCGCAACAAAACCTTTAATACCGGCCAGCGTCATTGCGGCGATATCCTGCGTTGAAAGCCCGAATAACGAAGCTCTTTCCCTGTCTATCGTAAGCCTTAACTCCGGAATTTCGTCAGACGGATTTACTTTAATACCGTAAAATGCGGGCATAGTATCCATAGTTTTTCTTAGCTTATTGGCGTACTCTCTAAGCTTATCAAGATCTCTTCCTTTAAGTTCAACCGTAACTCCTGAACCTCCGCCGCCTGCCCCGAAAAGCCCCTGCTGCGTTATAAATTCGGCGTCCAGATTTTTAATATTCATTTTTTTAATTTCATCGCTCAGTTCGGTTACAATACGTTCCGTCGATAAGCCTTTAGGAGTAAGATTTGTTATTATTCTGGCCTGATATCCTCCGAGCGTTTCAATTGAGGCGGAACCTACCTGATCGCCGGTTGACCCGATACTGGTTGCAATATCGGTAACTTCGTCATATTGCGATATCGCTTTTTCTATCTTTTTAACGACATCATTTGTTATTTCCAAAGGAGTATCCGGATGCAGAGATACGTTTAAAACAAACCTTCTTTCGTCTGTTTTAGGCATAAATTCTTTAGGTATCAAATACATTGCAAATACGCCTATTAAAGCATAAATAAACACATATAAAAAAATCTTTCCCGGTTTAAAATCAAGAGTTGATTTTAATATAGGCGTAAAATATTTATTAATTGTTTCCAATCCGGCAGTTACTGACTGATTTGCAAGATTTGCCTGAAGAGCAAGTCTGGGTACAAGGAATAATGCGGCAAATATTGAGGCTATCATTGAAAAAGTAATTGTAAAAGCAAGCTGCGAAAACAACTGTCCTATCATACCTGCTACAAATACGAAAGGAATAAAAATAGCAACCGTCGTAAATGTTGAACTTACTATTGGAGCAAGCAAACTGGACGTAGCTTCATATATACTTTCTTTTTTAGGTATATTTTTACCCTTATTCTTATGAACCATCAGCAGTATATTTTCAAGAATAACGTTTGAGTTGTCAACAACCATTCCTATACCTATTGTAAGACCGCCCAGAGACATTGAGTTGATTGAAATATTATTAAAATACATCAAACTCAAAGTAACGCAAAGGGTTATGGGAATTGCGATATTGATTATTGAAGAGCCGACAAAACTTTTCATAAAAAAATATAAAAGTATAAATGACAGCAGCGCTCCCTGAATGGCAGACTGGTAAATATTATTTAAAGACTGTTTTATAAATATTGACTGGTCATAAGTGGTTATAATTTCAACATTTTCGGGTATTTTATCTTCAATTGATTTTAATTTATCATGAATAAGTTTTGACATGTTTATCAGATTTGCGCCTGATTGGGGGAAAACGCCTATTGAAATATTTTCTCTTGAATTGTATCTTGAATAACCTTTTATGTCTTTGAGCGTTTCTTTGACGTCTGCGACGTCTCTTAAATAAACGATTTTTTCGCCTGTTTCGTCTCTTGTAGTCCTGTCTTTTCTATAATTTATGTTGCGTTCCTGCTGGGCCTGCTTGCCGAAAGAAAGAGATTCTATATCGTTAAGATTTTTAAATTCTCCGACCGTTTTTACTATATATTCGTGTTTTTCTTCCTTTATCGTTCCGGCAGGGTAAGTAATATTTGCCGTTTGCAGAGAGTTAATTACATCCGTTATTGACACTTGGTTTGCAAGAAGACGTCCTTTGTCAATTTCTACAAGCACTTCTTTTTGTTCGCCGCCTCTTATTTCAACTTTCGCCACGCCTTCAAGTCTTTCAAGCTCGTCTTTTACGTTTTTCTTTATAAATGTTCTTAATTCAGCCATTTTAAGCGGAGAAGGTTCTTCAGTTTTATAGTTGGCGGACAAAATAATGGCCTCAACCTGCATAGGATTATATTTTAATACTATCGGATCTAACGCGTCTTTAGGAAGAGATTCTTTAATCAAATCTATTTTTTCCCTTATATCCATTGAGGCAAAATCCATATTGGTTCCCCAAATGAATTCGCAGGAAACTATAGAAACGCCTTCTTTTGAAATTGACGAAACTCTTTTTATTCTTTTGGCCGTACCGGCAGTCTCTTCAATTAATTTAGTAACCAATTTTTCCGATTCTTCAGGCCCCGCTCCCTCGTATTTTGTCACAATAGTTATCTGCGGATATTCCATTGAAGGATACAATTCCTGAGGCAGTCTTGACCACGAAATAAGCCCCATTAAAATTATGCCAAGAAATATCATTACTGTCGTTACCGGCCTGTCTACGGGAAGTCTTAATAAACTCATATATTTTCTCTCAGTATAGGATTATTTTCTTTTTTCCTATGTTTATTATAAAATTTTTGCAATATTTTTAACAGCGCGCTTAATTTCAGATTTTTAAAGAACGCGTTTATGCTTTCTTTCGGTCTTTCCAAAACGTAATATGCCGTCGGAATAATTATCATAGTTAAAATTGTGCCCGTTACGGTTCCGAATAAAACCGTAAGTCCGAGAGATCTCCACATGCTTGCCGATTCGTCTCTGCTTAAAACCATAGGCAAAAGTCCGAGAGTTTTCATTAAAAATGTGATAAGTTCCGGTCTTAATCTTTCTTTGCAAGATTCAAAAATAACTCGCAATAAATTTTTTCTGCCGACGCGTCTCTGGTTTATTTTATCAACGATAATAATGGAACTGTAAACAATCGAACCGAATAAAATCATCATGCCTATCCAAACTCCGAGACTGATAGGCTTCTTAAACACCCATAACGCAAAAGAAACTCCTATAATGCTAAGAGGCAGCGAAAACATAATTAAAGTCGGCTGAATATACGATTCAAAAATGGAAGCAAGCACAAAAAATATCAGAATAACTGTAAGAGAAACGGCAAGCAGAAACTGTCCCCTGTTTTTAACCGTTTTTTCATAATCTCCCGATATATTAAATGAATAATCTTTCGGAAACGCCACTCCTTTTAAAGTAGCATTGATTTTTTCGGCGGCCGTGGTCAGTCCTATTTTCGCTCTGTTTGCGCTTATTTGTATAAATCTTTTCTTATTTTTATGCCAAATTTCCTGATTGGTTTTAATCTTTTCAAGATTTGCGACTTGTCCGACATATACTATATCTTTGCGAGGATTGACTATGCCTAAAAAAGGAAGTTCGTCTACTCTGCTTATGCTGCCGGGAGTAAGCCTGCAGATAGTTTCTATTTCCTTGCCCTCGCTTCTGTACTGAGTGGCGATAAGGCCTCTTATCTGGCAGTGCAGAGTATTGCTGAAATAATAAGTTGTTAAACCGAATATTGCCAGTCTGGCGTAATCAACGTTTATCAAAACTTCAGGTTCGTCTTCCCTCATTCTTATTTTTACGTCGGTTAACCCTTTTACCTGCTGTAATCTGCCTGAAGACGAAAAAGCAAGCTGTTTTAAAGTTCCGTAATCCTGTCCGTAAAAATCAACAAAAATTTCTTTTGAAGTGCTGCTTTGAGAATCCTGGTAATATACGAAAGCAGGGGAAAATTCGCCGAACCGCTTTCTGAATTCTTCCTTAAATTTATCGGCGTCTTTATATACGGTAACCTCAACAAAAGTATGCAGTTTTTCAACTTTTGAAGAAACTCTTTTTACGTCGTCGCTGTAACTTAAAAGAGCTTCTTCCATTTTTTTTACGATTTCATTTGATATTTCTATTCTTGTGGCCGGCGGAAATTGAATGCCTATGCGGAAAGTATTAACGTCGCCGGGGTCCATAAACTCGGAATCTCTCGTCATTAAAATGTGAACCGAAAAAATAAAAGACGCTAAAGTTATAATCCATACCCACGTTTTTCTTCTGAAAGCAATTTTAAGTATACGTCCGTAATAATGGCGCACTTTTATGTACCACTTTTGAAAGTCAAGCTCAAATTTATTCTGCCACTTATATATCTGAGGAGGAATAAATAACATCGTACCGACTAAAGAAGCGACGAGCGCAAAAGTAATAACCAATGCAAAAGGAACATACATCTGCCTTATTTCAGGTTCCAAAAACACCAAAGGCAAAAAGACGACTATAGTCGTTACTGTTGAAGCAAATATCGGCTGCCACAGTTCTTTTGTGGCATTAACGATAAGTTCAAGTTTATTTTTAAATGTTTTCCTGTGGTAATGAAATGATATATTTTCTATAACGACAATAGAATTGTCCATAACGTTCGCCATTCCCATGGCCAGCCCGCTTAAAGTCATTATGTTAAAAGTCTGTTTTGTAAAATGCATCAACAATATGGACATAAAAAGGCTGAGCGGCATTGTAGTCGCTACAATAAAAATACTTCTGATGTTTTTCATAAATAAAAATAAAATGCTTGCAAGAAGTATTCCGCCGACAATTAACGCTTCAACAAGGGAAGAAATAGCTTTTGTTATATATTCCGAATCGTTTTTTACGGTTGTAATTACTATATCTTTATCAATATCCTTTTTAAGTTTATCCAGTACTTTCATGACTTCATTTGCTATTTTTATTGTATTTCCGGTAGATTCTTTCTGTATATATACTGAAACAACGGACTGCAGATTTAATCTTGAATACGAAGTAGGTTCATAAAAAGAATCCCTGACTGTTGCGATATCTCCTATTCTGACTATTGATCCGGAAGGAGTTATGGCAATCGCGGTATTTTCTATTTCGGCTATACTGTTATATTCGCCGGTAGCTCTGATTACAAAATCCTGGTTATATTGTCTGATTTCGCCTGCCGATATTGATAAATTGGCTAAATTTATTTTCTGGACGACTTCAAGTATGGAAAGTTTATAACCCAAAAGTTTCTCATTGTCCATTTCTATAAGGAATTTTCGTTCTCTGCCGCCGCCGAATTCAACGTTTGCGACACCGGAAACTCTCAATATTTTTTCTTTTATCTGTTCTTCCGCGATAATTCTTAACTGTTCGGTGGTTTTTTCATTTGAACTTAAAGACAAAATAACGATGGGGGAATCAGATTGCTCAAATTTGGCGATAATCGGTTTTTCCGTTTCTTTCGGAAGCAGATGCTTGACCATCGCAATTTTTTCTCTTATATCAATAACTATAAAATCCGTATCCACGTTATGATGAAACATCATCATAATGTTTGATTCGGATTCTTTTGAAGAAGAGATCATTTCTTTTAAGCCGTTTAATTCAGAAAAGACTTCTTCCATCGGTCTTGTTACATATTTTTCAACTTCGCTGGAAGCGACTCCGCCTCTTAATCTGGTAACGACGCTTACAAGTCCGGACTGGGCGCTGGGATATAATTCTAC
Source organism: uncultured Elusimicrobiaceae bacterium (assembly GCA_964487915.1). GTDB lineage: Bacteria > Elusimicrobiota > Endomicrobiia > Endomicrobiales > Endomicrobiaceae > Proruminimicrobium. Next base: position 32,294 of record CAZASN010000003.1, read on the forward strand.
GGGGATTCTCATTGTAGAAATTGCGGAAAACAGCAACATGGCAATAACAAGCATTAAAGTCGTTATTGGTTTTTTAATTCCGAATTCTATCATAAGAGTAATTTACCAATTTTCTATTTAAGGATAGCTTCTAGTTTTGAGTCTTAGGCTCTTCTACTTTGTCTTCTATTGCTTCAAGAAATTTAACTTTTATTCCGTCAGACAGCTGTCCCTGCGTTTCAATAACGACAAGATCGTCAACCTGCAATCCCTGAGTAATTACGGTTTTATCGGTAAGTTTGTCACCGAGCTGGCACGGTCTCATCTGAACAACGCCTTCGCCGGGCGTTCTGTAATCAGGCACGACTACCGGAACCAAAAACACGTTATCATTAAGGGAAATTATACTCTCGGAAGGAACCAGCATTACGTCTTTTAATTCTTTAAGTATTATGACTCCTCTTCCGAACATTCCGGACCTTAACAGTCCTTCGTCATTTTCAACTCTTACTTTTACCGTAGCCGTTCTTGTTCTTTCTTTAACGGTAGGAGCTATCTCAGTTAACTTGCCGGTAAATGTTTTTCCCTGATGAGAATCGCACGTTATATTGACTGTCTGTCCGACTGCCAGTTTATAAACGTCTTTTTCGGGTACGTCAACTTCAAAATTTGTGCCTTTATCGCTTATAAATTTAGCCACGACATCCTGCGGCGTTATATAATCTCCGGGTTTTATTATTATTTCGGCAAGAATTCCGTCGCTGGGAGCCATAAGATTCGTTTTTGCCAGATTTGACTGTGAAAGTTCAACCTCGGACAAAGTCGCTTTTACCTTTGATTCCGCAGATTCTATTTCATACTTTGCCTCGTATAATTTGCTCTCGGAAAGAGCTTTCATCGTGTAAAGTTCTTCATATACTTTATATCTTTCTCTTGCCGAATTATAAGCCGATACTTCGCTTTTATATTTGCTTTTTGCATAATCGGCTTTTGTCATAGCGTCTTTAGGATCAAGAGAACAGATAACTGCTCCTTTTGGTATTTTGGAACCTTCTTTATAATTATATGAAGCAAGCTGTCCGTCAATTTCAAATCTCATTTCATTTTCAACCGCGCCTTTTATCGTACCCATTGTCGTATACGTATCGGTATAATCCTGTTTCGCCGCTTTTTTGACTTTAACGCTTAGCATTTCCTGTTTTTCTTCAACGACTTTCTCTTTTTTGAAGAAAACAAAATACACTACAAGCGCAATTAAAGCCGCCAGTACCGATATTACCGCTATTTTAAAATATTTTTTAAATTTTGGATTTGATTCCGAAAGCTGCAGATATTTGTATTTTACATTCTCTATAAATTTGTAGTAATAATGTTTTAAAATTGACAAGATGATCCTCCGAATATTTTTATCTTAAACTCATAAGAGTTAATCTTTCAAGTTCCGTCACAGAAGCGTGATTCGTATAAGCGGCTCTGGTAAAAGAAGAAATTGATTCGGCATACTGCCATGATTCTTCCATAAGCGATACAGTAGGCACTTCGTATAAATCATTTCTTTTCTGCATGAGCGCAAGTTTTCTTTCTTTTAAAGTAATTTCCTGCCTTAAAGTTTTTGCGTTGTTTAAAGAAATCAGATATTCGTTATAAGTTTTTTCAACGCTTAATCTGCTGTTTTTGAGTATATCAATAAGTTCCGATATCGTTTGTTTTTTACCGATGCTGCTTTCTTTTGCGTCAACAAAATACTGCAAATCATCCAAAATTGACAACTGAATGTCCAAAGTCGTTGTCTCTACTCTTTTACTTGCGTCAACGATTGTTGTAGGTTCGGTTTTATCGGTGCTGTATGTGGCGTTCAGAGAATTACCCCATAACCCCCACGACATTTTTGCCGAAATATTCCATGAAGCGGTAAGTTCCAGAGGAATTGTTGTAAAAGCCTCTCCGCTTCTTCCGTAAAATCCGTCAAGATATAATTTAGGAAGAACTTTTGCTCTGTTAATTTTAATTTTTGTATCTGCCATCTCAATTTGTATTTTTGCTATTTTTACGTCAAGATTATTTGTCTGCACAAAACTGACGCAGTCCTGAAGAGTAAAAGAAATTTCCGGAACATCGGTAGGTAATTCGGCTGAAACCGTCGCAGGTATGTCCTCAAGTCCGTAAACTCCTACGATTTCAACAAGTTTTTTTGTCGCAAAATCTAAATTTACTCTTGACGCATTTAAAAGGTTTGTTACTTTATCCCTGAATGTTTTTGACTCCATTAAGTCAAGTTCCGAAATAGCTCTGGCCTTATATTCAACCTGTGTTTTTAAATAAAGTTTTTCAACTTTTTCATAAGCTCTGCTCAAAGCCAAATATTCCATTTTAAGCGTAAGATATTCGTAATAAGCCAATTTAACTTTGGTATACAATTCTTCTTTTGTTTTCGTAAAATTATACTTAGCGGCATCCATCATCAATCTGTTGTATTTATACCCGCCTCTGGTTCCGCCTCCTTCGTATATCGCCTGAATGGCTCTGACGCCTAATTCTTCTGAATTATATTCTTCATCAATATAACCTGTCCCTTGTCCAAGTTTTGTTTTTCCTTTTGAAAATCTTCTCTGAAGCATAATTTGGGGAAAAAACGAACGTATGGAACTGGTAACTCTTGACTGGGAAAGTTCTATCTGCTCCTGAGCCACCGTAATTTTTAAATCTCTGGCCGCGGCGATTTTTAAACAGGCGTCTAAAAATTCATCGGCATAAACGGATGATGATAAAGAAACAAAAAAACATGTCGTAACGGCGAATAAAAATTTTGTATTCACAATCACCTCGTGTCAGCTAAATATAAATACAGTTAGAAGTATATAAGAAAAAACATTTTTTGTCAATGAAATATATGTCTGAAAATTATTAATATTACAGTATGTTTTGCCGACAATTTTCAAAAAAAACATATTATTTTTTTTTGGATTTTTTTATAATTAAATTTTTTAGCAGTTTTTTGAATATTTGCTTTCTGAAAAAATAAATAAACGCTAAAATCGTTAAAATCAACGCAATAATCAGATACGTATACTTTACCACATATTTTTCAATTATAAATTTAGAATATGTCTCGCCGCATAAAAAAACTCCGGCAAAAAGCATAATCCATGAAATCAGATAAGTAAGAAAGGCGGCATAATAATATATTTTATTTTTATACTTTCTTCCTATATAAACAAAATATATAAAACCGCCGAGTCCGAAAGGAACGTTAATGAAAAGAAGTATGATCCCTATAATAACATCTGCTGTCATTTTTTTGATTTATGCGTTAAAATTTCATCTAAACATGAAGGATTCTGCTTAATTCTTACCAATAGTTTTTCATACTCTATCAAATTTTCATTGTATGAAAGAAGTTTTTCCAGACCTGCAATAATATCCTTAATATTGTTTCCCGACGATTTTTTAATTTGAGGTATTAAATTCGGTATGCATAAATTTCTGGCTGCAGAATGCTTGATTTCTATTAGTTCCAATCCTATTCGTTTTGATATAAAATCGGCTATTTGAATCTCATCGTTCAGAAAATCTTCATTTTTTAAAGTTGAAATGAGATCTTCTATGCCGAAAAATAATACAGGTTCAAAATTTATATCTTTTGCCTCTTTCATTGACTTAACAATTTCTTTAAACTCGTCCAGCATTTTTTTTCTGTAATATTTTGCCTGTTTTTCATAATCTTTAGGATACACATACGCTATCAATTCGCTTGATATATCCTGATAAATAAAGAAAATTTCATTATAGAACAAATGTTTGCATTTGGGGCATTCGACAACGTTGAACATTCCGGAAGTTATGATGTCTTTTAATTCCGGATTTTCAGAAATACTTACGGCTGTCCATAGATCTGCTTCAAAAACTTCACCGCAATGGCAGGTAATTTCGGAACTTGATAATATTGACATGTTTGGAATAATACCACATTGCCATTTTTTTTGCAAATTCTTACTCTGTGTTTGATTTATGAAGTCAAATCTTGTATCATATCAGCGAATATGAGTAATTTAAAATAAAAAGGAGATGTTCTTATGAGAAAACCGTTGATGGCCGGTAATTGGAAAATGCACAAAACTATACCTGAAGCGATAGCCATGGTAAAAGAATTAAAGCCTCTTGTTGCTGACGTAAAAGATGTTGATATTTTGATATGTCCTGTTTTTACCGCAGTTTATCCTTTGGCAAACGAATTAAAAGGTTCAAACATAAAAGTAGGAGCACAGAATGTTTACTGGGAACCGAAAGGAGCTTTTACGGGTGAAATAGCCGTAAATATGCTTACAGACGCCGGATGTTCTTTTGTTATTATAGGCCATTCCGAAAGAAGACAATATTTCGGAGAAACCGACGAAACTGTAAATAAAAGAACAAAAGCCGCGCTTGCCGCAGGTCTTATTCCGATAGTATGCGTAGGGGAAACTCTTCAGGAAAGAGAATCTAACTATACTTTTAAAGTGATTGAAAAACAGGTTAAAGACGGAATTAAAAATTTCTCAAAAGAAGAAGCTGAAAAAATAGTTATAGCATACGAGCCGGTTTGGGCGATAGGCACGGGAAAAACCGCAACGCCTCAGCAGGCTCAGGAAGTTCACGAATTTATAAGAAAAACATATTCGCAAATGTACGGAAATGACGCCGGCGGAAAAGTAAGAATTTTGTACGGCGGTTCGGTAAAACCCGATAATGTAAGCGAATTAATGAAACAGCCGGATATTGACGGCGGACTTGTAGGCGGAGCAAGCCTTGAAGCCGCATCGTTTGCAAAACTTGTAAAATTCAACGGATAACAAAAGGATATAAAATATGCAAAACTATAAAGAAAATAACCCTGTATTGGTAAATGTGTCCGCAAGACATATTCACCTGTCAAAAGACATATTGGAAATTCTATTCGGAAAAGGATATCAGCTGACAAAAACTAAAGATTTGCTTCAGCCCGGAGAACATGCATGCGCCGAAACGCTTACAATAGCAGGACCTAGAAATTCAATAGAAAAAGTAAGAATTCTCGGACCTTTAAGAAATCACACTCAGGTTGAAGTTTCAATAACCGACACGATAAAACTCGGAATTCTTCCGTGCGTAAGATTATCAGGCGACATAGCAAACACGCAGCCTATAAAATTAATCGGGCCGAAGGCAAGCGTTGATTTGAAAGAAGGCTGCATAGTCGCCAAAAGGCACATACATTTTTCAACCGAACAGGCGTTAAATTACGGTATAAAAGATAAAGAAAATTTGTCAATAAAACTTACCGGCGAACGCGGATTAATATTTGAAAATGTTATTGCAAGAGTAAGCAACAACATGATTTCGGAATGTCATTTGGACGCCGACGAAGCAAACGCCGCGGGAATAAAAAGCGGAGCAATGGCAGTAATACTATAAGGATACTTAATTTTATGAAAATATCTTTGGGAACCGACCACGCCGGATTTGAAGTTAAAAACAATATTATAAATTTTTTAAAATCATTAGGCCACGAAGTGATTGACTGCGGAACATTTTCAAAAGACAGCTGCGATTATCCTGATTTTGCAAAAGAAGTTGCGATGAATATAATAAACGGAAAATCCGATAAAGGAGTTTTAATATGCGGAACCGGAATCGGAATGGCGATAGCCGCGAATAAAATTAAAGGAATCAGAGCGGGAGTATGCTGGAATCTTGAAACGGCAAGACTTATATCTTTGCATAATAACGCAAATATAATATGTCTGGGCGCAAGATTTTTGTACATAGAAGAAATGTTTGATATGATTAAGATGTATTTGGAAACAAAATTTGAAGAAAGGCATTCAAGAAGGATATTAAAAATATCCGAAATGGAAAAATAACATGAAAAAAATCATATATGCTTTTTTTTGCCTCTTTTTTGTATCATTAACCTATGCTTCGTCTCAATATCTTGAAGATACCCTTCAAATGATAAATGACGGCAAAACAGACCAGGCTATAGAAACAATCAAAAAAAATCTTGAGGAAAACAAATCCGCCGACAATTATGTTTTGATGGGAATAGCCTATCTTGAAAAAAATGACGCAAAAAATGCCGAAGAGAACTTTAAAAAAGCTCTGCTTTTAGACAAAAAAACAGTATCGGCGCATTATATGCTTGCCATGCTGTACGAAAAAGAAAAAAAATATGACCAGTCTATAGAAAAATGGGAAAAAATATGTAAGTACACCAAAAACGAAAAATTAAAAAATCTGGCCGTTAAACATCTGGAACAACTCAAAGGCATAACAAAATGAAAAATCTGCTTCCGTTATTATTTTTTACACTATTTGTCTGCGGATGCGCTTCAGGACCGGTTTATAAGCAGGATTATGATTTCTCAAAAGCAAAAACCGCCTATGTTGACAGTTCCCAGGGCGCAAACAACGCGATAGTAACGGCGATTATAAAGCAGTTAATGATAAAAGGCTTTACTGTAAAAACAGACGAAGCGGCAAATGTTGATATAATAGTCAATTGTTCAATCACGGAATATCAGCCGGCTAAAAAATATCTTTTGCGAAAACCGCCTGAAGACCGAAACAAAAGCGCGCGGGATATCGTTATTTACAATACCGATCCTATTGAAATAAGCGGTTCTTCCGTTTATGATTTGGGATCTGCATTCGGAATGGACGCAAATATAATAGCAAGCAATGCGACTATAGGCGTATCTTTGTACATAAAAGACGCTAAAAACGGCGAAGTCGTATGGACAAATTCCTATACATATGAAGGTTTGGATTTGTCATCGGCAATAGACGGAGTGATAAGATATATTTTAAAATCATTTCCGCCAATCAAAAAATAGGAGCGGGTAATTATTATGAAAAATATTATTTCGGTTATTTTTGTTTTGTTTATCGCTTCCCAATTTTTATATGCGGTTTCAGTAACAATTTATAATAATGACCTGGCGCTTGTAAGAGATACGAAAAACGTAAAACTGACAAAAGGCGTCCAAAATATTGAAATTGACGAGGTTGCGGCAAAAATTGACCCCACCAGCGTTTTGCCTAAATTTTTATCTAACGCGAATAAAATCAAAATTTTGGAACAAAACTTTGATTTTGATCTTGTAAATACGGATAAACTTCTTAGCAAATATATCGGCGAAACTATAGAAATTGAAAGGACGGGAGAAGATAAAAGAGAGAAATTAACGGGAAAACTTCTTTCTGCATACGGCGGACTTGTAGTACAGAACGAAAGTAAAATAGTTTTAAATCCGCAGGGAGAAATTTCTTTATCAAAACTTCCTGAAGATTTAAAATTAAAACCGACTTTAATATGGCTTGTGGAAAGCGAAACTGAAGGAAACAGCCAAATTGAAATTTCATATCAGACCGGCGGAATAAGCTGGAATGCCGATTATGTTTTAGTGACAAACGAAAAAGACACTTACGCAGATATTACGGGCTGGGTAACCATCAATAATAACTCCGGAGCAACGTTTAAAGACGCAAGACTTAAACTTATTGCCGGAGACATTAACAGAGTTTCTCAAAACAGATATTCACAGAAAAGAATGATGGCTCCGCTTATGGCGGAAGCTGCCGCAGTTGACTCTTCTTTTGAAGAAAAATCATTTTTTGAATATCATATGTACGAACTTCAAAGAAAATCAACTCTTAAAGACAGAGAAATAAAACAGATTGAATTTATAAGCGCAAAAAATATACCTGTAAAAAAAGTTTTTACTTATAACGCCGATATTGACCCTGTCAAAGTAAAGGTAACTCTTGATTTAAAAAATTCAAAAGAAAATAATTTGGGAATTCCTCTGCCCAAAGGAAGAGTCAGAGTAAGCAAATATGATTCCGATTCCATAGAATTTATCGGAGAAGACAGCATTGACCATACTGCAAAAGACGCAAAACTTTCAATAAATATAGGCAATGCTTTTGATATAACCGGCAAAAAAATACAAACTAACAGTAAAACTGAAGGGAAAACTTCATATCAGAGTTTTTCAATAAATATAAAAAACAGTAAAAATACGTCAGTTGACGTAAATGTTGAAGAAACGCTGAATGCCTGGTCAAATTGGGAAATAAAAGAAAATTCCGTTCCTTTTGTAAAAAAAGACAACTCAACAATTGAATTTTCCGTTAATATTCCGGCAAATACGGAAAAAGAGATTAAATATACCGTAAAATATTGGTGGAAATAAAGGATTTTATGGCAAAAATAAATATTGCCAGTATTATAGAACATACATTGTTATCGCCTGTTGCGACGATTGAAGATTTTAAAAGGCTGTGCGACGAAGCCGCCGCTAATAATTTTTACGCCGTATGCGTTCCTCCTTTTGTAGTAAAAAGCTGCAAAGAGGCTCTTGCCGAAACAGACGTCAAAGTATGCTCAGTCGCCGGTTTTCCTTTAGGTTACGGCTTTTATCTTTCAAAAGCCGTTGAAGTAAAACAATTAATAAACCTTGGCGCCGACGAAGTTGACTGCGTTATAAATTTATCCGCGCTAAAATCAAAGGATTATTCTTATATTGAAAATGAAATCAGGCTTTTAAGAAAAGCCTCCTCAAAAAAAATATTAAAAATAATAATAGAAACGTCATACTTGTCGGAAAACGAAAAGATTAAAATATCAAAAATAATTTTAAAATCCGGAGCCGATTTCATAAAGACTTCAACCGGATTTGCGGAAAAAGGAGCTGACGTTGAAGATATAAAACTGATAAAATCCATAATAGGAAACAATATGCGAATTAAAGCTTCGGGCGGCATATCGGCATACGGACAGGCCGTGGCGATGATAAATGCGGGCGCAAGCAGAATAGGAACATCAAAAAGTTTAAAAATTATACAATAATACTTGGGGGAAGTTTCATGGAATTAGGCGATTTAAAAATCATATCCGCATCGGTAAGAAAAGACATATTAAAGATGCTTGAACTGGCCGGTTCGGGCCATCCCGGCGGCAGTTTATCATCGGTTGAATTAGTCGTAGATTTATATTTTAACCACATGAAGTTTGATCCTAAAAATACTAAGGATAAAAACAGGGATTATTTTATTTTATCAAAAGGACACGCATGCCCGGTTTTATATTCGGTGCTCGCACAGATTGAATGCATAAACGGCGACGAACTCTGTACGCTCAGACAAGCCGGAAGCAGATTGCAGGGACATCCGGCGGCCGATAAAGGACTTCCCGGAGTTGAAGTTTCAACAGGATCGCTGGGATACGGTCTTTCCATAGGAGTCGGCGTTGCAAAAGCGATAAAAACTTTAAAACAGGAAAACAGAGTCTACGTTCTTATGGGCGACGGCGAACAGCAGGAAGGAACTATTTGGGAAGCCGCCATGTCGGCGTCTCATTTTAAACTTGATAACTTATGCGCAATAGTTGATTGCAACGGACTTCAGATTGACGGAAGCGTATCCGATGTTTTAAATATTGAACCTATAGCCGACAAATATAAAGCTTTCGGATGGAATGTTATATCTCTGGACGGACACGATTTGGCTCAGATTGACAAAGCCTACTCGGATGCAAAACTTAAAAAAGACAAGCCGACCGTATTAATAGCCAAAACTGTTAAAGGCAAAGGCGTATCTTTTATGGAAAATATTGCGGACTGGCACGGTAAAGCTCCGTCAAAAGAACAAATGTTGCAGGCGATAAGCGAAATAGACGCGTCAATAAAATAATAAAAAATATAGAGGACAATTATGGTTAAGGTTTACGGCAATAAGGCAACGAGATTCGGGTTCGGCGAAGCGCTTGTTGAACTCGGCAAAAAAGATGAAAAAATTTTTGTATTGGGCGCTGATACGGTTTCATCCGTGGCAATAAACGGTTTTCAAAAATCATTTCCGGAAAGATTTGCAAATGTCGGAATAGCCGAATCAAATATGCTCGGAATGGCTTCCGGACTTGCTTTGGCGGGTTTTATTCCGTTTGTCGCTACATACGGCGTTTTCGCTTCGGGAAGACCCTGGGAACAGATAAGAACGACAATATGTTATTCCAATTTAAACGTAAAAATAGGAGGCTCTCATTCCGGGCTTATGGTTGGTCCCGACGGAGCAACACATCAGGCTCTTGAAGAAATAGCGATCATGAGGTGTCTTCCGAAAATGACTTTATTGTCTCCGTGCGACGTTATTGAAACTAAAAAAGCCACAATGGCGGCGGCTTATTTCAACGGCCCCGTCTATATAAGATACGGAAGAGAAAATATTCCCGTAATAACCGAAGAAACGACTCCTTTTGAAATAGGAAAAGCGCAAATTATGAAAGAAGGAAAAGACGTTTGCATAATGGCGACCGGCACTATGGTTTATGAATCTCTGATGGCCGCGGAAATTCTTGAAAAAGAAGGAATAAAAGCAAAAGTTTTAAATATTCATACGATTAAGCCGATAGATGAAAAAGCTATTGTCGCCTGCGCCAAAGAATGCGGAGCAATCGTTACAGCCGAAGAACACCAGATTTTCGGAGGATTCGGTTCGGCAGTCGCCGAAGTCGTGGTTAAAAATATGCCAGTTCCTATGGAATTTGTAGGAATGAAAGATTCTTTCGGAGAATCCGGAAAACCTTCGGAATTGATGGCAAAATACGGATTAAAAGACGTTAATATCGTCAATGCCGTGAAAAAAGTTCTTTCAAGAAAGTCTTAAATCCTTATTGTAAATTATTACTTTTAATACTATACCAATTTTAAGGCGGACAAATGTCTGATACGAATAAAATTATATTAATAGTTTTAGACAGTTTGGGAGTAGGAGAACTGCCTGATGCGCAAAAATATAAAGATAAAGGGTCAAATACTCTCAAACATATTTTTGAAAGCATGGATGAATATTTTACGCTTGACAATTTAGGCAAACTCGGACTTTATAATATCGTAGAATCTCCTTACGGATACAAACCGGAAAAAATCATAGGCAATTACGGCAAGATGGCTACAAAATCTCCGGCTAAAGATACGACCGCCGGACATTGGGAGCTTGCCGGAATAGTACTAGATAAACCGTTTCCTACTTATCCTAACGGATTTCCCAAAGACTTGATTGAAGAATTTGAAAAAAGAATAGGAACAAAAATTTTAGGAAACTGCGTCGCTTCAGGTACAGAAATCATTCAACGGCTCGGCGACGAACATTGTAAAACGGGCTTCCCTATCGTTTATACTTCGGCGGATTCCGTTTTCCAGATAGCCTGCCACGAAGATCCGAAGTTTTTCGGATTCAAAAAATTAGAGGATATTTCCAAAATCGCCAGAGACCTGCTGCAAGGCGAACATGCGGTAGGCAGAGTTATCGCAAGACCTTTCAATACAATAAATAACCAATATATTCGCACGCCCAGACGCTTTGACCTTTCGCTTCTGCCGCCGGAAACGACAGTACTTGATAAAATAAAAAATACCGGCGGAAACGTAATAGCAATAGGAAAAATATCCGATATATTTGCCAAAAAAGGCATTACGCTTGAAAAACATACAAGCGGCAACGTAATAGGAATTGCAAACACTATAGAATATATTGTTGAGCCTAAAAAAATAAAAGAACTGCCTCACGGACTTTTTGAAGAAACTCCCGAGACAAATCCTTTTAAAAAAAATTTAATATTCACTAATTTAGTCGACTTTGATATGTTGTGGGGACACAGAAGAGACGTAAATCTTTACGCCCAGGGGTTAAAATTTTTTGACAGGCAGCTGCCTGACATAATGAATGCGATGTCGGAAGACGATATACTTATTATAACAGCCGACCACGGATGCGATCCGACGTATATGCAGCATACGGATCATACAAGAGAATACGTTCCTTTGCTTGTTTACGGAAAAAACTTAAAACAAAATATAAATCTCGGCACAAGGAAAACTCTGTCCGACGTTGCCCAGACAATTGCCGACATTTTTGAACTGACTCCTATGAAAAACGGCGAAAGTTTTAAGGATGAAATATTATTATGAAAAAACAAAACATATTGTTAAATTTAAAAAAAACAAAATCGTATATTATGAAATTCTCAAAACTTAAACCTAAAATCGCAATTATTTCAGGCTCTGGGCTTTCCGGAATTAAGGATTTAATAAAAGAACAAACTTCCATACCGTATTCAAAAATACCCGGTTTCAAACAAACAACCGTCAAAGGACATAAGGGAGAACTTATTTTCGGAAAAATAAACGATACGGAAGTTCTTTTGTTAAACGGAAGACTTCATTATTACGAAGGCAACAGCATGAATGATATAACCTATCCTATACGGGCAATAAAAGAATTGGGCATAAAAACGCTTATTATAACATGCGCGGCAGGGGCAATAAATAAAAAATATTCAAAAGGCGATATTGTCGTCATAAAAGACCATATCAATTTCATGTTTGATAATCCTCTGATAGGAGAACACTTTGAATATTTCGGAGAAAGATTTCCTGATTTAAGCGACGTTTACGATATAAATTTAATAAATTCGGCAAAAAAAGCGGCCCGCGCCGGTAAAATAAAATTGCATACGGGCGTTTATTTTTCCGTTAAAGGCCCGTCTTACGAAACAGGAGCGGAAATATCGGCTTTCAGAAAATTGGGAGCAGACGTTATAGGAATGTCATTAGCGCCTGAAGCGATTGTCGCCGGGCAGGCAAACATGAAAGTTTTAGCTTTGGCGTATGTTTCCAATAAAGCGGCAGGCGTTTCAAAAAACAAAACAACCCATTGCGAAGTGCTGGATACCGGCAAAAAAGCAGAACTAAAAATGGCAAATCTCATAAAAAATATTCTAAAGGATATCGTGTGAGAGCGTACGACATCATTTTCAAAAAAAGAAATAACAAAAAACTTACTCAAAAAGAAATATTGTTCTTAATAAACGGTTATGCAAATAATGAAATCGCCGATTACCAGATGTCGGCTTTTTTAATGGCGGTCTATTTTTCAGGATTAGACGACGATGAGCTTTTTTATCTGACCGAAGCAATGGCAAAATCAGGAAAGATACTGAATCTTAACTCTTTAAAAACAACGGCGGACAAACATTCCACCGGCGGAGTCGGAGACGGAACGTCTCTTGTAGTCGCTCCGATAACGGCAAGCTGCGGAATTTACGTTCCGATGATGTCCGGAAGAGCGTTGGGGCATACCGGAGGAACTCTTGACAAATTGGAATCAATTCCGGGGTTTAACGTTAATTTAGACATAAACAGTTTTATGGATTTACTTAAAAAAAACAAAGCGGCTCTGATAGGCCAGACAAAAGAAATAGCTCCCGTTGATAAAAAAATGTATGCTTTAAGGGATGTTACCGCGACTGTTGAATCAATCCCGCTGATATGCGCAAGCATTATGTCAAAAAAAATAGCAGAAGGCGCCAAACATATAATCTTAGACGTAAAATTCGGAAACGGAGCGTTTATTGAAAATTACGACGACGCAAAAAAACTCGCTGAAAAAATGGTAAATATCGGAAAAATGTTTAAAAGAAAAATGACCGCAATATTATCGGATATGAATACTCCTTTGGGAAACGCGATAGGAAATTCTCTTGAAGTCATACAGGCTGTTGAAGTCTTGAAGGGAAATATAAAAAATGATTTTTATGAATTATGCATAGAGCTTTCTTCTCTTATGATTTATTCGGCCGGCGCGGCAAAAGACAAAGAAACCGCAAAAAAACTCGCTGAAAAACAAATAGTTTCAGGCAAGGCTCTCAAAAAATTCAGGCAAATAATTGAATCCCAGAACGGGAATTCAAAAGTTATTGACGATTATTCTTTATTTGGCCAATCTAAAAATATATTTGCCGTAAAATCCGAAAAAAGCGGTTTTGTCAATTCAATGAACGCAAGAAATTTCGGCATAGCCTCATGCATGCTGGGCGCCGGCAGATTAAAAAAAGAAGACGCCGTTGACCATACGGCGGGAATTACCATAAATAAAAAAACAGGCGATTTCGTAAAATCCGGGGAAACTCTTGTAAAAATTCATTTCACAAATTGCAAAAATCCCGATAACATTAAAAAAATGATAAAATTATCGTATAATATTTCCGATATAAAACCTGATAAAGCAAATTTATTTAAAGATATAATAACTTAGAGGACTAATTGCAGCCGAACAAATGGATACTACCAGAAATTAATAAAGAAGAATTATCGGTTCTTACGCAAAACAACAGTATAAGCCATGTTGTCGCAAGGGTTTTGCTGTCCAGAGGTTTGACGTCAGCCGAAAGCATAAATGATTTTTTATTCCCTAAAAAAGAAGATTTGTTTAATCCGTTTTTGCTTGACGATTGTTATAAAGCCGTTATAAAAATAAAGGATGCCGTTGAAAACCAGCAGCCCGTTCTTATTTATGCCGACAGAGACGTTGACGGCATAACATCGCTTGTAATTTTATTTAATACCATTAAAACTTTAGGCGGAAACGTTGATTGGTATATCCCTTCCGACGAAGGATACGGAATTTCAAAGGATGTTCTTGATAAATATAACAAATCCGGAATTAAACTTGTAATAAGCGTTGACTGCGGAATATCATCCGTTGACGAAATAGCGTACGCAAACAGTTTGGGGATGCAGGTTATAGTAACAGACCACCATGCTCCTCCTGAAATTCTGCCGGACGCTTACGCGATAGTAAATCCTAAAAAACTCACATGCTCATATCCTTTCAAAGAACTTGCCGGATGCGGCGTTTCCTTTAAAGTTTCTCAGGCGCTTATGCAGACTTACGGCAGAAATTTTGATAAAAATCTTTTTGTCGTTTCCGTAAGAGAACAAAACGGGGATTTTGAATTGTTTGCGATAAAATTACGCAACGATATTATAATTGAACAAAAAGAATTTCATCTGCAAAAAAAAGACATAAAAACTTTTTTTGATTATGCCGGAGATTCGCTTATTATAACTAACGGCAATAATACTTTATTTGAAAACACGGATAATAAAATTGTTTTAGTAAATTATTCCGAAAATCCGCCGTCGTTAAAAGAAGAAGCTTTCGGAATTTTATCTGAATACAGAAAAAACGAACTTGCGCAGGACAGAAGAATGTCCGCTTTTTACGACGATAACGTTGATTTGACAGCGCTCGGAACAATCGCAGACATTGTACCTCTTACAAGCGAAAACAGAATATTCGTTAAGTCAGGACTTGATATTATCAATAAAAACCCGGCAAAAAGATACGGTTTGTCTTTTATAATAGAAGAATATATAAAAAATTCAAACACCATATCGGCAAAACTTATATCATGGAATATAACGCCCGTATTAAACGCCGCAGGCAGAATGTCAAAAGCCGATATCTCGGCAAAATTACTGCTTGCTGAAGACAAAAATCAGGCCGAAGATATTTTTGTCGAACTTAAAAAATTAAATAACGACAGAAAGCATCTTCAGGTTGAAAATATAAAACATTTTGAAAATATAATTAATCAACAGTGCGATATTGAAAAAGATAAGATTTTGGTCGTTCTTGCCGAAGGGCTATGCCACGGCGTAACGGGAATTGTCGCGTCTCAATTTGCAAAATCATATTCAAAACCTACAATTTTATTGATTTCAGACGGGCAATATGCCGTAGGGGCATGCAGATCAATAGAAGGATTTGACATAGTCAGCGCTCTTGAAAAAACAAAAGATTTGCTTGTCAAATACGGCGGACACTGCCAGGCGGCGGGTTTTACAATAGAAATTTCCAAATTGGACGAATTCAGAAAAAGACTGAAAGAAATTTCTGAAAATTTAATATCAACGGAAATGGTCGCAAAAAAAATATATATTGACTGCGAATTGAAAATAACCGATATAAACAAAAAAACATATGCCGATTTGAGTCTGCTTGAACCGTTCGGAAGCGCAAATAATACTCCGGTATTTATGATGAAAAACGTTGAATTTACGGAAATTTCAAACATAGGCCAGACAGGAGAGCATTTAAAACTTAAAGTCTTGCAGAACGGAACTTCCGTAAACGCGTTATTTTGGCATGGAGTTAAATACGAAGATATGTTAAAATATAAAGGAAAGTTTGATATTGTTTTTAATATGGAAATGAACAGAGACAATATACAGTTGTCAATTATTGACATAAATAATATATGACAGGGGGAAAAATGCAGAAAACAATTGAGCCGGTAAAAATCGCGGTAATAGGCGGCAGCGGGATCAGCGAATTAAGCGGAATTGAAAATGTCTCGGAAATAGAAATAGACACTCCTTTCGGGAAACCTTCTGCGCCGGTTACGGTCGGAACGCTTGACGGCGTAAGATGCGCTTTTTTGCCCAGACACGGAAAAGGCCATGTTATTTTGCCTAATGAGATAAACGTAAGGGCAAATATATACGCTTTGAAATTGATAGGAGTTGAACAGATTATAGCTCTTACGGCCGTAGGTTCTTTGCAGGAATCAATAAAACCAAAAGATTTTGTAATACCGGAACAGGTATTTGACAGAACTAAAAACAGAATCAATACTTTTTTCGGAAACGGCATAGTTGCCCATGTCGGAATGGCAGATCCTTTCTGCAACGGAGTAAGAGATATAATCCATAAAACAGTTACTGAACTCGGAATAAACCATCATTTCAGCGATACGACTTACGTTTGTATTGACGGACCGCAGTTTTCAACAAGAGCGGAATCAAAAGTAAACAGAGAAAACGGATTTTCAATAGTAGGAATGACTGCGCTGCCGGAAGCAAAATTAGCCAGAGAAGCGGAAATATGTTACGCAAATATATCTTTGGTTACGGATTATGACGTTTGGAAAATAGGAGAAGAAGTCGGCGTTGAAAAAGTTTTGGAAGTAATGTCCGCCAATATAAATACCTGTAAAAAACTTATAAAACAGCTTATACCGAAACTTGCCCAAAGAGAAATTTCATGCCAGTGCGGTTCGGCGTTAAAATATGCAGTACAATCGGCGCCGGAAACAATAAAAAAAGCGCCTGCATATCCGGCTCTTAAATTATTTTTGGATAAATATTTTAAATAGAGGCATTTCATGTCCGTTTTAATAGTCGGCTCAGTTGCTCTTGATACGATTGAAGCCGGCGGAAAAAAAGTGAAAGAAGTATTGGGCGGATCTGCGGTTTACGCTTCCGTCGCTTCTTCTTTTTTGTCAAAAACGTCAATAATATCCGCTGCCGGAAAAGATTTTCCCGAAAAATATGTAAATCTGTTAAAAAAACATAAAATAGACGTTTCAGGACTTCAAATAGCCGACGGCAAAACTTTCAGATGGAAAGGAAAATATTCATGCGACTTCAATAATGCCGTGACGCTGCATACAAAATTAAATGTTTTTAAAAATTTTAAACCGATAATACAAAACAAAAATAAAAACGGCGGATATCTGCTTTTGGCGAATATTGATCCCGATATACAGTTTCAAGCGCTGAAAAATCTGTGCAATGTAAAACTTGTCGCTTTGGACACAATGAATCTGTGGATAAAAACAAAAATAAAAAAACTGAAAAATCTTTTCAAATTAACGGATATTTTGTTTGTAAACGAGGAAGAAGCAAAACAATTTACAGGTAAAAAAAATATAATTGCGGCAGCAAAAGCATTGTCTAAAACAGGACCCGCAATTATAATAATAAAAAGAGGGGAATACGGCTCGTTTCTGTTTAAAAAAAATGAGATGTTTTTTGTTCCTTCCTATCCCGTAGAAAAAGTCACCGATACGACCGGCGCAGGCGATACATTCGCAGGAGCTTTTATTTCATATGTTGAATCCAAGAAAAACGTATCTTCGCCTGTTTTGAAACACGCAATGTTTTACGCCGCCGTTATGGCTTCTTTCAATATTGAATCTTTCAGCATCAGCAGGTTGTCAAATCTTACAAAAAAAGAAATATCGGCAAGACTTTATGCGTTAAAAAAAATAACGGAGTTAAGCCATGAAAAATAAAAAAGAACTTTATAAAAAATTGATGGCTATTGCGCAGAAAGCCTCAAAAAACAGTTACAGCCCGTATTCAAAATTTAAAGTGGGATGCGCCGTGCTTTGCTCAAACGGCGAAATTTATACCGGAACAAATGTTGAAAACGCATCTTACGGACTGTCAATATGCGCGGAACGAACTGCTATATTCAACGCGGTTTCAAACGGCAATACAAAAATTGAAGCCGTCGCGGTTTATACTCCTTATAAATACGTTACTCCGTGCGGAGCATGCAGACAGGTTATTTCGGAATTTACAAAAAACGCCGATATTATTTACAATTCAAAAACAGATATAAAAATAACAAATATTAAAAAGCTTTTGCCCGATTCATTTTGTTTAAAATCATAAAATGAAAAGAATATTTTTAACTATCATATTTTTATTTATTGCCTCTCTTGCTACGGCGCAGAGCAATTTAATTTTAAAAATATCGGGAGATAAACAGCTCGGATTAAAGGGAATAGAATTAAAAGAAGATTTTAAGATTCTATTGACCGACTCTCAAAATACGCCTTTAAAAAACATTGAAGTTGAATTTTCGGTAATACGGGATTCACTCTTCAATGATGCGAAAGATATTTCATATCTCCGTAAATCAAAAATTAAAACTGACGAAAACGGCTATGCCCAAACAAGGCTTGTCATAGGCAAAAAATCTGAAGAAAAAATAACGGTTTTAGTAACTTCTGAAAATGCAAAGCCTGCATATTTTACCGTTGCGGTTATGGGTAAAAACTGGCTGCTTATGATGATTGCCGGCATTTTAGGCGGAATTTCATTTCTTCTTTACGGCATATTTAAGATTAATACGTCTTTTCAAAAAATAGCGGGTCCCAATATAAGAACAATTCTTACAAAATTTACTTCAAACAGATATAAAGGATTTTTGACCGGTTTGACGATTACCGCTCTGAATCAGTCAAGCTCCGCTACGTCCTTATTTCAAATCGGGCTTGTAAGCGCAGGACTTTTATCTTTTCAGCAGTCAATGGGAGTTACGGTAGGAGCTTCGGTAGGTTCAACAATAACAGGGCAATTAGTGGCTTTTAAACTTGTAAATTACGCGCTGTTTATAATAGCTTTCGGTTTTTTGTTGTCTTTTTTTGCAACAAAAAAAAGACTTGTATCAATAGGAAACGCAATTTTCGGATTCGGATTGATATTTTTCGGTTTAAAACTGATGTCGGAAGCAATGATACCCGTAACTTTAAACTCTGATTTACTGGAAATGATTGCCGGAGTACAGTATCCTGTTTTTTTGCTGTTTATGGGTATTGCTCTTACGATGATGCTGCATTCAAGCGCTGCAACATTAGGTATAGCGATAGTTCTTGCCTCTTCCGGAATACTTTCTCTTTTACAGGCAGTATGCATATGTTTAGGCGCTCAAATAGGAACATGTACCACCGATATAATAGGCTCCATAAATCAGCCCAGAAACGCAAAAAGAGTAATGTTATGGCATTTGACTTTTCAGACTCTCGGGGCGTTTATAGTTCTTCCTTTGATTTTTATAAAGTTTGACGGAACTCCGGTATGGCTGCATTTTGTAAAATTTGTTACGCATAAAATATTTATGTCAACCGACGTAGCCAGAGAAGTTGCAATGTCTCACACAATGGTCGCCTTAACAACTGCATCTTTAGTTCTGCCTATTCTTCCCGTTTTTCGCAAATTTATATTATTGATATATCCGTGCAAAACGTGCGAAAATATGAATGAACCCATATTTATAGACGAAAAATATATATCTCAGCCGAATAAAGCGCTTGAGCTTTCAAAAAAAGAGCTTATTCGTATTTCTGAAATGCTTCTTCAAACAGTCAAAGACTCTTTGAAATTAATTGAAACTCGCTATGAAGATGTGGCGGATTCAATTGCGCAAAAAGCTTTTGACATCAGAGTTCTTTCCGGAAAACTTGAATCATATCTTTCAAAAACAGGACAAAATAAATTATCAACCGAACAGTCAAAAAAAGAAATCGCTCTTTTGTACATAGTCGCGGATTTTGAACAGATTGCCGATATAATAGAACGTAATTTTATGTTTATATCTCATGAAAAAATAAAAAGAAATCTGAGATTTTCAGACGACGGGATGAACGACATTAAAGAGTTGCATTCTATAATTTACACTAACTGTTCAAAAACAATAGATTCTTTTGAAAAAGACGATATCTTATCCGCAAATGAAATAGCGCATACGGCAGCCGAACTGCACAACACTGTTCACGTTTTTAAGAAAAAACATATATCCAGGCTTCAGGCTGATTTAAAAGAATCTGTGGAAACTTCAGGACTTCATATGGACGTTCTTGACCAATATACAAGAATTAACGATATATTGGTTGATATCGCCTCAATTATTTCCAAACAATAAAATCAACAAGTAGTATAAAACTTAAAAACTCCGTCAATCTGTTGTTTGACAAAATGTAAATATTTTTGTACTATACACAAGGTTTAAGTATGAAGGTTCCTAATAAGAGTTTTAAACCGGTTAAAAAATCTTCGATTGAAATAAAAAAAACGCTGTTCTGAGGTGATATTTTCCTGCCTTGGCAGTTATTCTTGAGGTCAAAAAATGTCAACATTAGTTGTTTTGGGTACGCAGTGGGGAGATGAAGGAAAGGGGAAAGTAGTCCATTATCTCGCAAATCAGGCCGATTATATCGTAAGATATCAGGGCGGAAACAATGCCGGACATACTCTGATACATGAAAATAAACCTTTTGTTCTTCATTTAATACCTTCAGGAATCCTTTTTCCTAAAAAAGTTTGTATTATAACAAACGGTGTTGTTGTTGACCCAAAAGCATTAAAAGAAGAAATTGATTTGATAAAGAAAAAAAACATATCTATTGACGGCAGATTCTTTGTCAGTGAATTGGCTCATGTAATACTTCCATATCATAAATATATAGACGGCATCCAAGAAGATGATACAAAAAAAGTAAAAATAGGTACAACAAAAAGAGGAATCGGTCCTTGTTATGCTGATAAGGTCAGAAGAGTCGGCATAAGAATTGTTGATTATATTGATAAAGAAGTTTTTGTTGAACTTCTTGACCAGAATCTCAGAGAAAAAGAGCCTATCTTAAAATCCGTCGTTTCAATCAAGAAATTAAGAGCGGAAATACTCAAAGATCATGCAGTTCTTTCAAAATTCTTAAAGAAATATACGGCAGATACATCGTTAATGTTGGATTCTGCAATTAAGAAAAATAAAAAGATACTTTTTGAAAGCGCTCAAGGAACATTTCTTGACCTTGATTACGGTACTTATCCTTTTGTCACTTCTTCAAATCCGACTGCAGGCGGCGCAAGCGTAGGAGCAGGTATCGGCCCGTCGGCAATCAATGATGTTCTCGGAGTAGTAAAAGCATATACGACAAGAGTAGGAGAAGGCCCTTTCCCGACAGAGCTTTTTGATAAAACGGGAGAATTTTTAAGAGAAAAAGGGCAGGAATACGGAGCAACTACCGGAAGACCCCGCAGATGCGGCTGGTTTGACGCGGTTCTTTTAAGACACAGCGTCAGAGTAAGCGGAATAAACCATCTGATACTTACAAAACTTGACTGTCTTGAAGAACTTGACACAATAAAAATATGCGTAGCCTATAAATACAAAGGAAAAATATTTAAAGATTTTCCCGCCTCAAGAATTATTCAGAGAGATTGTAAACCCGTATACGAAGAAATGCCGGGCATTAAAGGTAAAGTAAGAGGCGTAACACACTTTAACAGACTGCCGGTCAATGCGCAAAAATACGTTAAAAGGCTTGAAGAGCTGGTAGGCGCAAAAATAGACTTGATTTCTTTGGGAAGAAAAAGAGAAGAAACAATCCAGGTCGGCAAAAAAATAAAGTGGTTTTAAATTGCATTATTGTCAATAACGACAAACCGTTTTAATTCAATTTGTATATATCGTCTCTGGATATGCCGAATTTTTTAAGTTTTTCATTATCATTCAGATATTTAGTGTGGTATTTCCCTTCAGCCTTTATACGGAAATTCGGACCGTTTTGGAAAAAAATATTTTTAAAAAGCAGTGCGGAATAGATATCGTATTTGTTTTTTAGATTATTTCTTTCAAATTTTTCTATTCTTATTTCATGATTATTAACAATATAGCCAACAAGTTGACGATTGAATTGATTGTTTTTATCCGCATACACAAAAGTGGATATTACCAATGCAAACAGCAATATTACATTAATGACTTTAATGTATAAATACTTAGGTTTCAAGTTAAAAAAATCAATTCCTATCAAAATAAAAACTGAAAATAAAACGGAATATATATTTATCATTCTGTATTTGATGCCTTCAACCGGGGTAATATTTATCGCAGTGAATAAAATTATAAAAGAAATTATGGCAAGCAAAATTTTTTGAATTTTATCGTTCCCGATTTTGTAAAAAGAAAGCGGAAATGCGCATAATGCGAAAAAAACAAACAATATGAATTTAAAATTTTTTAACATATTAAAATTTAAATAATCGGAATAAGGAACAATAGGATTTAATATGCATTTTATGTTAAAAATAAAAGCAACCGTTAAAATAAAAAAACTTGCGATAAGGATATTTTTTGAATAAAAAGGAATGCTTTCTGTTTTTAAGTATTTGCTTACGGCAAGATATAAAAATAAAGGTATGAAAAAAACGACGTTTGGGTGGCTTTCTATTAAAAAAATTGAAAATATTATCAAAGATATTAAATTTATTAAAGACAGTTTTTTGAAATCGGCGTAATAAAAAATTACAAAAATCGTCCATAGAAACAAAGAAGCAAATAAACTTTCTGAAAGTATCTCGTATTTCATATAACTTACGGAAATTAAAAAAAACAAAATGATTATATCAAATACATTTTTTTTATTTTTAGGAATATTTAAATAAAGAATTATTAAAAATATTACGGGAGCGATATACGTAACAAAAGTAAATACACTCAGTAAGTATTTTACATTCGTAACATTAAGAATTATGCTCAATAACACAGAAAATTGAGACAGCATCGTAGGAAAATATCGTTCCATCAAATGATATTTAAATATATCCTGTCCTGATGACAAAATATTATAAAAATGCAATGTTTGAAAAAACTTTGCCGGCAAATCCATAAATAAACCGATGTAGAATACCGTATTCACAACGGCAACCAAACAAAAGGTTCCTGAAATTAGTATTAAAGAAATATGATCTCTGCAAAATTTAAAAAAATGTTTCATAAATTTTTCATTTATGCAAAAACTATAAATAAAGTGTGTTTTATGATACAATTTAAAAAATAAAAAGACAATAAATCTTGTTTTTATTTTATTTTTTCAATAGAATAAACAGAATAAAACAGAGTTGAATATTATCAAAAGAGGATATAATGATAGTAAAACTTTTAAAGTATACGAAAGAACCCGAGAAAATATGCGCAATAGCCGGCAGATTATGCTATTCATCGTCAGGTGTTGAAGACCTTGATAAAAAACTTGATGAAACTAAAATAAAAGATATATTGGGTAAAATAGTAAAATCCGGACATTTGTCCGTTTTAGAGCATGCATCTTTTACTTTTGCGGTTGAAGGCGTTTCAAGGGCATTGCTTGCGCAGCTGACCCGTCATAGAATAGCATCTTTCTCCGTACAAAGCCAACGATATGTTAAATTTAAAAACGGCATAGACTGCGTTGTGCCTCCTACGATCTCAAAAAACAAATCTTTGTTAAAAGAATATAATGAATTCATAAAAAATACGCAAAATTTTTATATAAAAATGCTTGAAAACGGAATTCCGGGCGAAGACGCAAGATATGTTTTGCCGAATGCCGCTTCAACAAAAATAGTTATGACTATGAACGCAAGAGAATTAAGACATTTTTTTGCTTTAAGATGCTGTAACAGAGCGCAGTGGGAAATACGGGATATGGCATGCAGAATGTTAAAACTCGCAAAAGATACGGCGCCAGTTTTATTTGAAACTGCAGGACCCGACTGTGTCAGTTCGGAATGTACGGAAACAATGCCGTGCGGAACGCCTTGGAAAAAGAAAATATTGTAATTTATAGATTTTTTTTGATATCATATCGTTGCGGTTTATATCGTTCACAGAGGTGAAAAATGTCAAAGAAAAATCATAAAAATGATAAAACTGTCAAAAAAGACGAACAAGCCGAAATAAAAAACGCCGAATCATCTCAAAAAGACAAACAGCAGAACAAAACCTTAAATATTCATTATCCCGTACCGGATTCATCCTTACGTTCGGATAAAAATCTTATAATTGTTGTCATATGTTTTGTAATAATTTTTTCAATAGTTGTTCTTGAAAAAAAATTCTATAATCAAAATATAAACCAAAACGCAAAAGAAATTGAAACTGCCTATCAATCAGATAATGTTCAAATATCTTCTGAGTCTGCGGCTCAAAAAAATGCAGAACTTGAAAAAATACCCGAAATGCAAGTAAAAACTGAAAAAAAACAAGGACCCGAACAAATAAAAGAAACACTTAAAACACCCAAAAAAAATATTATCATTAAAACTAATGAAAATGAAGAACCGATGTTTACAATAGAACCTTTGGAAGAAGAATACTCGTCGGATGAGGCACATCGCCAAAGTCAGGATGTTTCGGAAAAAGAAATGGATGAAATAATATTAAATTTTGATGCTGATTATAAATTTAATGAAGCGCATAAGTCTTATTTGACAGAAACGCTCAATACGGCTAAAAAAATGGGGCATTCAAACAATGTTGTTATTTACGGCTATGTAAATGACGCAAAAAATGAGGAATCAAACATCCAAAAATCATTAAAAATGGCAAACGATGTTGCGGAATATTTAAAAGTCAGCGGTTATATTCCGGTTTCTGTTCAGGGAAAAGGATCTGAAGAGCTGGGGAACTCCGAATCTGTAAGAAAGGTTCAAATTCAACTGTTTCAATACAGATAAACAACTTATTTATTCATTAAAATCTTTTCAAAAACGAATTCCGTTATCGGCTTTGAAAAATAATATCCCTGTATGCTGTCGCAGTTAACCGCTTTTAGAAATTTATACTGGCTTTCCGTTTCAACTCCCTCGGCGATAACCTCTATTTTTAAAGAATGCGCAAGATTTATAGTGTGGTAAACTATTTTATCGGTACGCATGTCTCCTATGCTTTCTATAAAAGATTTATCTAATTTTAAAGCATGTATTCTCGTATCTCTCAATAACATCATTGACGAATACCCTACTCCGAAATCATCTATCAATATTTTAAAGCCAAGACGGTATAACTGCTCTATTGTTTTGTTTAACAGATCAATATTTTCCAAAATCGCGCTTTCTGTTATCTCAAACTGAATATATTCGGGAGCCAAATTGATATTGTCTAAAATATCCTTAAAAATTTTAACAAAATTAGGGTTATAAAAATTTAATCTTGATAAATTAATTGAAATCGGAACAGGATTCAAACCCATATCAAGCCACATTTTTTGTTTTTTGCAAACTGTTGTGTATATGTACTTATCCAGTTCGGTAATAAATCTGTTTTTTTCAAACAGAGGTATAAAGTTCATAGGAACTATTGTTGTGCCGTCTTCTTTTTTCCAGCGGACCAGAGCTTCGGCGCCTACGATTTTCTGTTCCAAAGTATTGTATTTCGGCTGTAAATACACGACAAATTCTTCTTTTTCCAAAGCATCTCTCATCTGACTTTCAATAATACTGTCCTGAAGCTGCTTATTTTCAAACGTATTGTCAAAAAAAGCATAAAAAATATCTTTTCTTTCTTTTATGCTTTTTCTTGCAAGATTTGAATAATTTATCATATTGTTTATATCTATGTCGGGATTTTTTATTTCGTATATTCCGATATGAGGAGTAAGCATATATTTTTTTGTATCCGAAACAGCATAATTCTGCAATTTTTTATAGAATATCAAAAGCCTGTCAAACAACTGTTTTTTATCCTCAAAATAAAACAATGCGTAAAAATTATCGGCATAATGATGCGCATGTAATTCTTTAGTCTGTTTTATGTCATTAAGAGTCGTCCATATAAAACGAATTACCTTATCGCCTTCTTCATATCCGAATATATTGTTAAAAAATTTGAATCCGTCTATGTTTATATTTAATATTGCCAGATTTTCAGGATTATTTTCAAGAATTTTTCTTACGCTGATGCAAAATTTCGCATACGTGTCTCCGCCGGTAATTTCATCAACATACGCTATCCTTGCAAGTTCTTTTTTTCTTTTCAGCTGAATCATGAGTATAAGCATAAACAGCAAAACAACCATACTGAGAATTTTCACAAACAGAATATTTCCTTTCTCAATAACGTCATTCATCATTTTATCCATAATTTCAACAGGCACTAATACGGACACATACCATTCGTTTATGTTAAAAGGATAATAGTACATGTAATATTTATTGAATTTTACAGATCCGGATTTGTAGGTATTGATATTTTTTTTCACAAGAATGACTTTATCTCTTGTATCATCATTTATTTGTATTATGTCCTCAAATAAGTTTTTTCCGGTGTTATTTTTACTGCCGTAAGAATTGATTATAATGTTTCCGTTTATATCCATCACATAGGCAATGCCTTGTTTATCAAAAATTGAAACATTAAGAAATCGCTCTAAACCTGCGCTTGAATAAATTGCAAACAAAATTCCTATTATTTGTTTATTCCTGTATATAGGAACCGAAAAAACGTTTATATTCGTATGATCAAATCTATCCACCAAAATTTTTGAAACTGTTGAAAGTCCCTGCATTCCGCGTTGAAAATATTCTCTGTCAGAGACATTTATAGTAACATTATCTGTGCTGTATGATATTCCGTTCTGCAAAGCTATCGCCATTTTCTTAAAACCGTGTCTGTCTACGGTTTTTTGAAGTCTTTGTAAAACTGTTGAAATATTATTTTGATTTAAATCCGGAGCAATAACATATGACATTTCAGACAAAACATTAAGTTTGTTTTTTATTTCCGTTTCAAGGCTGGTTGCGCTTTGAGTAGTCATTTCATGCAATGTCAGATCAAGCTGCATTTGAAAATTATCTTTTATGGATTTTCTGTGTTCAATTCCCAAATAAATTATGTAGTATATTGCCAAAAAAGACAACAAAAGCACCAAAATAATTCTTATGAGTTTTTTCATAGTGATATTATATTATAACACAAAAAACATATAAAACAACAGTATTATTTTTAAATTTAAATTGATAAAGACGCTAAATGAAACAGATGTAAAATAATATCTTTTGTAAAAAACGGAGTTTGAACTTAAACAGGCATTTTAAGGTTGTTAAAAGGTTTTTTTGAATCAATAATCATCTTATTTTCTTATAGCAGAACAACCAACATCTCCGGCTTGGGAAGTAAGGGTTCGTTAACAGATATAAAAAATACTTTACGCTGTTAGGTATTTTTTTGTAAAAGCGGGCGATGGGACTTGAACCGACATCCATAAGGTGGTCAAAACGTTATTTTAAATCAATAATTATCCAGAACAACCAACATCTCCGGCTTGGGAAGTAAGGGTTCGTTAACAGATATAAAAAATACTTTACGCTGTTAGGTATTTTTTTGTAAAAGCGGGCGATGGGAATCGAACCCACATCTCCAGCTTGGGAAGCTAGGGTTTTACCACTAGACTACGCCCGCTTTTATAATTTTTAATATTTTATGAAGACAAATGTTACAGACATTTGGCAAAGAAAATATTGAAAATTATCAAAAAATAACACAGCCCCTTCGGGGTTGTTTAGAAACATCAATCTGCTTCGTTTGTTTTTTTCACAATAGCAAAAGCTATTGTTTCAAAAAACAGCCTTGCATATTATCCTTTCTAAACAACGTAAATTATTTTATATCTGTTAAAGAACCCTCGGGTTTTGCCGCCAGACTACGCCCGCTTTAAAAGAGTTTAAATTTTATATCTTTTTTGTAACGCTGTCAATTTTGATTTTGCAAACAAAAGCGCCTCTTTTTCAGTAGAAATTAAGCCTTTATTTTGCTTTTCTCTTATTATTTTTAAAAGTTCGCCTATAATTTTACCGGGCTTTAAAAACAGTTTTTTCATTAAGATGTTGCCGTCTATAATTTTCGGCTCGGATATTTTTTTTGAAGTTTCAAAATAATCGTCAATAAATTTAGAAACTTTATTTTGCTGCATTTCAAGTATTTTTTTTGAATATACTTTTAAATTTTTATAAGAATGCCAGTCGGCAAGAGCCATTATAAGCAAATCCGGAATATTTTCGCCTATATCCCTGAAGAGTCTGAGTTTTGCTCTTTCGGTGGCTGTTCCGGTTTTTAAAAGATTTGACGGCCTCATGTGGCTGCTTACTATATTTTTTGCGTATTGTATTTCTTTTTTGCTCATTTTCATTTTTTGCATTATAACTTCTATTTTATCCGCGCCTATATTTTCGTGGTCTAAAAATCTCAATTTTCCGTCAACCTTTTTCGCGCAGTCTGGTTTTGCGCAATCGTGAAAAAGCGCTATAAATTTCAAAAGATTTTTTTTATTTACGTTTTCCGAATAATTGACGTCAAGATGTTTTAAAAGCTCCGCGTTTGACGATTTAAAATATTTATGAGTATCGTTTAATATTTTTTCAAGAGAATCAAGAGTAAGCATCGTATGCTGAAATAAACCTTTGGGATGATAGTAAAATTTTCTTGCCGATTTTTTCATTTCTGTTATTACCGGAAAAATATTTTCCAAAAGTCCGTATTCATCCATCAGTTCAATATAGCCGGCGGAATTCTTTGAAGACAGAACTCTAAAAAATTCATTCTTTATCATCTCTGGAGCCGCTTTTTTGATCAATCCGGCATTTTTCTTTACAAGAGACAATGTCTTTTTTGATATAGTAAAATTCAATTCAGAAGCAATTCTGAAACATCTCAGCATCCTAACCGGATCTTGTTTAAAAACAATGTCGGAAACGGCGTTAACGGTTTTGTTTTTTAAATCATCATACCCTTTGAATAGATCAATAATATTGTTTTTTATATCATAAAAATGATTTATTGAAACAGCCAGAGCGTTTAGGGTAAAATCTCTTTTTTTAAGATCTTCTTTAATATTTTTGCCTTTCATGCCTGAAACGTCAATATATTTTAAACTTTCGTCTTTGAGAAGGGCAACCCGGTAATTTTCATTTGCGGAATCAAGAATTATAAATTTGCCGTCCATAATTTTTGCAAGTTTTTTTGCAAAATTTTCAGCGTATTTTGAGACGCATATATCCATATCGTAAGATTTTTTATTTAATAAAAAATCTCTCATATAACCGCCTACTATAAAAACGCCGGTATCCTCATTTTCCGCAACCAGCCGTATTTTTTTTATTATTTTTTCCATCATTGCTCCAAAAGATAATCGGCTTCAATCAATTCGTTGACGTAATCGTTTGTTCTGTCGTTTTTTATATCATCTATTGTACCATATTTGACTATATTTCCGTTTTTAAGAATTAAAATTTGGTCAGATATTTCAAAAGCAGAAGATATGTCGTGCGTTATAAAAACAATATTAGTTTTTTTGTCTTTTTTTATACGTATAAAAATATCGGTTATAATACTCTGCGACACCGCGTCAAGCGAAGCAAAAGGTTCGTCTGCTATCAGAATGTCGGGTTCTTTAAGCAAAGCCCTTGCTATCGCAAGTCTCTGGCGCTGGCCGCCTGAAAACTGGTGGGGATACTTATTAAGAATATCGTCGTTGATTCCAACAAGAGAAAGTTTATTCATTATCAGTTCTTTCTTATTTTTAACGTCTTTTTCCAAAGCTTCCGAAAGAGAATAGCCCACGGTAAGTTTCGGGTTAAACGACGCGTAAGGATTTTGGAATATCATCTGAACAGTGCGTGAAAATTCTTTTTTTCCGAAACAATATATGTCTTTTCCGTTTATTTCAACCGAGCCGGAATCAAAATTCTCAAGACGCGATAATATTCTTACAAGCGTACTTTTGCCCGAGCCGCTTTCGCCTATTATGCCAAGCACCTTGCTTTCTTCAATTTCAAATGAAACGTCTTTCAAAGCGCCGACCGTTACTTTACCCGATTCGGTTTTATAATTTTTAGTTAAGTTTTTAACCGATATAAGCATTATTTATTGTCCAATTTTACATGACGTAAAAGCATTTTAGTATATTCATGTTCCGGATTTGAAAACAAATTCGCCGTTTTTTTATTTTCAACAATTTCGCCGTTTAACATAACAGCCGCGGCGTCCGCGTATTTTTTTGCAATAAGTATGTTATGCGTTATTATAATAAGAGTTAAATTAAGTTTTCGTTTTAATTCCAAAAAAAGCTCAAGAATCTGTTTTTGTATATGCACGTCAAGCCCTGAAGTAGGCTCGTCGGCAATTAAAATTTTCGGATTATTTATTACGGCCATGGCAATCAAAACTCTCTGTTTCTGCCCGCCGGAAAGCTGGTGGGGAAAAGAATTATAAATTCTTTCGAAATCAACAAGTCCGACTTTTATAAAAGTATCTTTTACTCTTTCATATATTTCTTCTTTCGTAAGATTGGGATTATGAATTTCAACGGCCTCATAAACCTGACGTCCGGCTTTTAGAACGGGATTGAGATAAGAATGCGGATCCTGTAAAACTATTGCAATCTCCTTTCCTCTTATTTTTTCAATAACCGACGATATTTCATCATCGTAGAATTTTATAGTTCCTTCTGAAATTTTTCCGTTGTCTATAGGCAAAAGTCCCATTACGGCCATTGCAAGAGTGCTTTTTCCCGAGCCGGACTGGCCTACAACGGCAAAAGTCTCGCCTTCTTTAATGTTTAAATTTGCGTTTCTTACTGCGTCAAAATATTCTCCGTTTATAAAATATCCCGCCGATAATCCTGAAATATTCAGTATATATTTATTTTCTGACATATTCTTCCTTCGGGTCAAAAACATCTCTTATCGCTTCGCCTATCAAATTAAAAGCCAAAACCGTAGTTAAAATAGCTATCCCCGGAAAAACGGAAAGCCACCATGCAATATATATATAATCTTTGCCTGATGTGAGAATCTGCCCCCATGACGACATCGGAGGCTGTACTCCCAAACCTAAAAAAGATAATGCCGATTCGGTAAGAATCGCTCCGCCTATGGCAAGAGAAGCATAAACCATAAGAGGGGAAATTATATTCGGCAGAATATGAACGGCAAATATTTTTAAATTATCAATGCCCATCATTTTTGCGACAGATATAAATTCTCTCTCTTTTAAAGACAAAACTTCAGCTCTGACAAGCCTTGCAAGCCCGGGCCATGAGGTAAGCCCTATTACAATCATAACGTTAAAAATATTAGGTTCCAAAAAAGCTATTATAAGAAGTATCAGAAAAAATGTCGGAAAACACAGAACTATATCCGTAAATCTCATTATAACCGAATCTGTTTTGCCGCCGAAATATCCGGATATTATTCCCAACGAAGTTCCTATAAATAAAATAATAAATACCGATATAAACCCCACCGCAAGCGATATTCTTGACCCGTAAATCATTCTGCTGAAAACGTCCCTTCCTAAATCATCAGTGCCGAAAAAATGTTCCGACGACGGGGGAAGAAGCCTTTGGTAAAGATTTTGTTCTGACTGTCCGTATGGAGAAATAACAGGCGCAAAAAAAGCGGTAAGGAGCAATAAAGCTATTATTGATATGCCCAAAACGGCAAATTTATTTCTTAACAGTTTTTTCATATTCTTTATTTTCTCTTGTTCTGCCTTTATATCTTTAAAATCGTTACTCAGCTTCCAAGCCGTCAAGTTTCTGTCATTATCCGTTTGTCTTTGTTTTTACCCAGCTTCTTAGCTTCTAAACTTCTTAGCTTCTGCCTTTTTATGTTTGCTTTTGTCGTTGCTAAGCTTCCAAGCTTCCAAGCCTCTAAGCTGCCCAGCTTCTTATTTATATTTAATTCTCGGATCTGCGAACTTATACGAAATATCTGCAATAATATTTCCGAAAAGAGTTAAAACCGCCGAAAGAGTCGCAATTCCCATTACTACCGGATAATCTCTTGACATAACGGCTTCATATCCCAGTCTTCCTATGCCGGGATAAGAAAATATAGTTTCAAATATAAAACTGCCGCCTATAAGAGCGGGAATTGACAATCCTATTATCGTTATCATAGGAAGAAGCGTATTTTTTAAAGCATGCCTGAATATAACCTGTTTTTGAGACAGCCCTTTTGCATAAGCCGTTTTTATATAATCCTGCTTTAAAACTTCAAGCATTCCGGAACGGGCATATCTTGAAAGAGTTGCAAGAGAAACTATAACCGACACTGCCACCGGCAAAACAAGATGTTTTGATATATCGGCAATTTGCATAAAAATATTCATATCGTCAAAATTGAAAGAATACAAACCCGATATCGGAACCAAGCCTAACTGAAGTCCGAATAAAATCATAAACATTAAAGCAAGCCAAAAAGAAGGGATGGAAAAACATACAAAAAGAATTACCGTCAATCCTTTGTCAATAAAAGTATCTTTTTTGACAGCGCAATAAATCCCTATAGGCACGGCTATAAGACAAGTAAAAAACAACGCCGCAAAATTCAGAAGGATTGTCGCCGGCAGCCTTTCAAATATTTTATCTCTTGCCGGCCTTGAATCTTTAAAAGAAGTTCCGAAATCAAAAAACACGAATCTTTTAAGCCACCTGACGTATTGGATGTGTAAAGGTTTATCAAGTCCGTATAATTTCTGAAGCCTGTCTTTTGCCTGAGCCGATACTTTCATATTCATATCGGTCATTATATCGGTAGGTTTGCCCGGAGTAATATGCATAACTGCAAACGTTAATACGGTTATGCCGAAAAGGATTGGTATTGATGATATTATTCTCTTTATAAAATACCGCATTGTTATCCTGAAAAACATAATAAACCAACGGTTATTATAGCATTTTACCCCGTCTTTTCAATTACTTTTAAAAAGCTCATTTACAAATGTTTCGTCTATTTATAGAATATATAAAATATTAAAAAACGGATTGTCATAAAAAATGAAATATTTATCGCAAATTTACGGAAGAATAAAAACAATATCGTCTTTTGAAGATTTTTTACGGCGTTTTAAAAATCTGTTCATATTGGCTTATAAAATTTTTACGGGCAGATACGGCGAAAAATACTGGGCAAGCGAACGAGAAAGAAAAATAAATTTATATAAAACAAATCCAAACGGCATAAAAGATATCGGTATTTTAACTGATATTTTTAACATCTATTATAAAATGCGCCGGCATGCAAAATGCGAAGAAATTTATAACCGCATTATTACTATTGCGCGCGGCGCCTCTGTTTCTGACGAAGTTTATGTTTCAATGTCGGAAATTTTTTTCTTTCTGAAAAAATATACAAAATCCGCAGAATGCCTTTCAAAAATAAAAAACGAAAAAACAAAAAATTACGATATTTTGCTTTTTTATGCGTTTATGTCGGCCGTAAAACTTAAAGAGCTTGAAAATGCCGAAAAACTTTATAAAAAACTTTTGAAATTCCGTACTTCGGACGATATAAAACACTATGTAAACGGAGTTTTTTACGATACTTTTTCAACCGATAAACTGTCGGTAATAACATCATCAAAAAAATATGACGCGGATAAATACATTGAAATTTTTAATACTATACATAAAGCCGAAATATACAATTGTTCCGACAATACCGATAAAGCCGCCGAGGTTCTGAGAAATTTAAAAGAAACGGCTTTTATTAACGGCGATAAAATGCTGAACAATCTTTTAAAAAACGAACTTGAAATATCCGAAAAACAAACGGAATTGTCTTCACTGCCGAGAAATTTAACGGTAACCCTTACGAATAAATGCAATTTAAAATGCATAATGTGTTTTGCAGGCGAAGAAACGTTTGAAATCAGCGACAAAAATCTTGAAGAAATAAAAAACATAATACCTTATCTTGAAAATATATCATGGATGGGAGGGGAAGTATTTTTATATAAAGATTTTATTGATATTTTAAAATGGGCTTCGC
Organism: uncultured Elusimicrobiaceae bacterium; assembly: GCA_964487915.1. Lineage (GTDB taxonomy): Bacteria > Elusimicrobiota > Endomicrobiia > Endomicrobiales > Endomicrobiaceae > Proruminimicrobium. The sequence continues at coordinate 66,298 of CAZASN010000003.1, forward strand.
AATATTCCGTAAGACAGGAAATCATAACAAACGGTTTACTGCTAAGCGAATCCGTTATAAAAACGCTTCTTGAAAAGCATATAGACATTACAATATCCATAGACGGCACGTCAAAAGAAGTTTATGAAGACATACGGAGAAACGGACGTTTTGAAACGCTGCTGAATAATTTATCAGTTTTAAATAAAATAAAAAAAGAAATCAAAACGACTTCGCGTTTCAGGCTAAATGCGGTAATAATGAAAAATAATTACAAAAATATTCCGGATTTTTTGGAACTTGCATACAAATACGGTTTTGATATTCTGGCATTTTCTCCGCTTGTAAGAGACAGCAGAAACAAAGACCTTGATATTTTCGGAAAAGATTTTAACTCTGCCGTAATAAAAGAAACCGCTAAAAATATAAATATTTTAAAAGAAAAAGCTCTTTTCTGCGGAATACAGATAGAGAATTCTCTTCCGACGGAAGATTTTGTTGAAAACATAGGAAGTAAAGAATATGTGTTCAATTTTTCGGTTCCGTCTTCAAAATCACTGTCGTGCCATATACCGTGGAAAAGACTTTTTATCGCTTCAAACGGAGACGTTTATCCGAACTGCTTTTGTAAAAAACCGGTCGGAAATCTCACCGTAAACGGGTTAAAAGAACTATGGAACTGCAAAACAATGATTGAATACAGGACAAGAATAATAAACGATAAAAGAAAAAATTTTTGCAGCGACGACTGCCTGCACGGCAGAATATCCGATGACAGCTTAAAATACGCTTAAAAAATAAGTTCCGGCATAAAAATACCGGAACTTATTTTAATTTACTTGTTTTAACTATAGATTAATGCACTTTGCTTTCTGCAGTTTTTCGTACTCGTCAAACGCTCTCAGATAAGCCATCGTCTTTTCAATATTTGTAAGCACCGAACATCCGCATTTAATGGCGGTTTTTCTTATTTCGGCATTGTCTTTTCTGTCTGTTATGTCAAACGTTTTGTATATATTTATTACAAAATCAACCTTACCGTCTCTTATAATATCAATAGCTCTCGGTTCGTCATCCCAGTTTACAAGATTTACTTCATAACCTTTTGAACGCAGATAATTCGCCGTACCCGTAGTCGCGTATACCGGCACGTTAAGTTTATATAAATTGTCAACAACTTCCATAAATTTAAGTTTATCTTTTTCTCTTCCGGAACTTACAAGAACTCCTACTTTAGGTTTTTTAATCTGAGTAGCTTCCATTGAGAGAAGCATAGCCTGGTCAATAGTATTGCCCAAACATCCTACTTCGCCCGTAGAACCCATTTCAACTCCGGTAACGGGATCTGCGCCGTCAAGCCTCTGATAACTGAACATTGAGGCTTTTATGCCGGTATAAGGAATTTCGCTTTCGTCCATAAAAATCTTTTTTACTTTTTCTTTATTCATGACTTTACATGCGACTTCGGCAAGATTGATTCCGGAAACTTTTGAAATAAACGGAAACGATCTGGAAGCTCTTGAATTGCATTCTATAACCTTTACTTCGTTATCTTTTGCTATAAACTGTATGTTGAAAGGACCGTTAAGATTTAAACCTTTTGCTATTTTTCTGACTATATCTTTAACCGTGTTTACCGTTTTTATATATATCTTTTCCGCAGGAAACACAAGAGTCGCATCTCCGCTGTGAACTCCCGCGTTTTCAATATGTTCGCTGACAAAAGAAACCATTACTTCGCCGTCTTTCGCCACTCCGTCGCATTCCAGTTCCTTTGCGTCAAGAATAAACTTAGATATTACTACCGGATAATCGTCTGAAATATCTTTTGTAAGAGAAAGGAAATAATCAAGGCTCTGGTCGTCGCTTGCAACGTTCATAAGAGTTCCCGATAATACAAAACTCGGCCTTATCAATACGGGATATCCTATTCTTTTTATAAAATCCTCTATTTCTTTTCTTGAAGTAGCAGATATCCATTCCGGCTGGTCTATTTCAAGTTTATCTAAAAGAGTTGAAAATTTATTTCTGTCTTCGGCCATATCTACAGTCTTAGCGCTGTGTCCGAGAATTTTAACGCCTGCTTCGCTTAAAGCGGGTATGAGATTATTCGGATTCTGCCCGCCCATAGACGCAATAACGCCCTTTGGATGCTCTAAATCTACTATATCAAGAACTCTTTCAAAAGAAAGCTCTTCAAAATACAGCCTGTCTGAAGTTGAAAAATCCGTCGAAACGGTTTCAGGATTGCAGTTTATTATGACGCTGTCGGCTCTTTTTCCCTTAAAATATTTGCTGGTCATAACAGAACACCAGTCAAATTCAAGGCTGCTTCCTATTCTGTAACTTCCGCTTCCCAGAGTTATTATGCTGTTTTTCTTCTTTGTAAGAGTAACGTCGTTAAAATCTCCGTCGTAAGAAAGATAGAGATAATTTGAACTTGTCGGATATTCGGCCGAGGTAGTATCAATTCTTTTTACTACAGGAACTATTTTTAATTTCTTTCTGAGTTTTCTTATTTGCAGCGACAACGCTTTAATTTGTTTCTGGGTATATTTTGTTTTCGGGTCGGTAATATTTAAATAGAACTTAACCAATTGATAATCCGAAAATCCGAGCGATTTTAATTTTCTTATAAAACTCTTGTCAAATTTCACATATGCGTCGTATACATTTTTTGCTTTTGATTTTGAAAGAAGTTCGTTTAATTCGTTTTCTGCGTCGGCAAGCGTTTTAACGTGCGTTAAAAACCATTTAGATATGGCGGACAATTCAAATATTTTATCTATTGAATAACCTTTTTTAAACGCTTCATAAATAGCAAAAAGTCTTAAATTTGTCGGATTTTGTATTTCATATTCCAAAGCAGATTTGTCTGCATCCTTAAATATTCCTATTGTTATGCCCTCTTCGTTTTCATTTACCATTCTTGTAGCTTTCTGAATGATTTCACAGAAATTTCTGCCGATGGCCATAACTTCTCCAACTGATTTCATCTGAGTTCCCAAAAGTTTTGAAACTCCGACGAATTTCGTAAGATCCCATCTCGGCACTTTTAAAGTAACGTAATCAAGAGAAGGTTCGTAAAATGCAGACGTCGTAGCGGTTACGGGATTTTTTAATTCAAGAAGATCAAAACCCGAAACGACTTTTGCCGCTATATAAGCTATCGGATACCCTGTCGCTTTTGAAGCAAGAGCCGACGATCTTGAAAGTCTTGCATTTATTTCTATAACAAAAAATTCATATTTATAAGGATTTAAAGCAAACTGAACATTACATTCGCCAATTACGCCGATACTGTGAACTATTTTTATCGCCGCGTCTCTGAGCATATTGTTTTCTATATTATCTATAGTCTGGGAGGGGGCGATAACTATTGAATCTCCCGTATGTATCCCCATAGGGTCAAAATTTTCCATATTACATATCGTTATGCAATTACCCTGCCTGTCTCTCATTACTTCGTATTCTATTTCCTTCCATCCGTGGAGCGATTTTTCTATTAAAATCTGGGGCACCGACATCAATGCGTCATGGGCAAGCTTTCTTAATGTTTCTGCGTCTTTTGCAAGACCGCTTCCTAGTCCGCCTAATGCAAAAGCAGATCTTGTAATAACGGGGTATCCTATTTCTTCCGCAATTTTCAAAGCTTCGGCAACGGTTGATACGGCTTTGCTTTTAGGAATGGGAATTCCTATTTCCTGCATTCTTTTGGCAAATAAGTCTCTGTTTTCAGACATTTCAAGCGAAAATACCGGCGTTCCTAAAACTTCAACGCCGTGCTTTTTCAAAACTCCGGATTTTTCAAGTTCTATGACGCAGTTTAAAGCCGTCTGTCCGCCGAAACTTGATATTATGCCGACCGGCTTTTCCTGTTCTATAATTTTTTCAACCCAGAAAGGAGTAACGGGATATAAGAATACTTTTTTGGATTCATCGCTGTTAGTCTGAACGGAAGCTATATTCGGATTTATGACCAAAACTTCAAGTCCTTCTTCCTGCAAAGCTTTTACTGCCTGAGAACCGGAATAATCAAATTCTCCGGCCTGCCCTATTGAGAGAGCCCCTGAACCGAGCAAAATAACCTTTTGTTTTTTACTTGCTTTTTGGTTTAAAAAATTTAAAATCGGCATTTTTCTACCTCTATATTGATTAAATTATATTTTTTTATTATTAGGGGGAAAACTATTTTAATTTTCCGCCGTATTATTTTTATGTCTTTGCCAAACTGCTAAACTTCTGCTGTTACTCGTTTGTCTTTGTTTTTACCAAGCTTCCAAAGCTGCTAAACTTCTAAGCTTCTTACTTATAGTTTGCTTATAAACAAATCCATAATCCATCCGGTATCGTTCGGACCGCTTGACGCTTCGGGATGGAACTGTACCGACATAAAAGGTTTCTTTTTATGTTTTATGCCTTCAACGGCCTGATCGTTCGCATTTTCAAACCATAATTCCCAGTCAGGCTGTATTGAAGAAGGTTCAACCGTATAACTGTGATTTTGGCTCGTCATAAAAGCCTTATATTCGGGTACTGTAAACACAGGCTGATTGTGTCCTCTGTGTCCGTATGCCATTTTTTTGATTTTTGCGCCTGAAGCAAGAGATATTATCTGATGTCCGAGACAAATTCCAAGAACCGGCTTATCTCCGTTAAGAAGCCATTTTACCTTTTCAACCAAATCTCCCGTATTTCTGGGATCTCCGGGCCCGTTGCTGATAAGCCAGCCGTCAGCCTCTACTTTTGTAAAATCTGTATCCCACGGCAAAAGTTCAATACTGCATCCTTTATTTACAAGCATTCTTAAAATATTCCATTTGACTCCGCAGTCAACAACTGCGACTTTCTTTTTGCCTGTTCCGTAAATTTTTCTTTCGGGCGTTGAAACCGTAGGCATAAGATTATACTTTGACGGATCAACAATTTCATTTTTATCAAATTTTTCAAGAAAGGGGAATTTTTTAAGAACATTTTCTTTTTTACAGCCTTCGGGAACTATCCAGCCGAACAGATTTCTGGTATTTCTTATTACCTGCACAAGCTGCCTTGTATCTATGCCTACTATTCCGGGAACATTCTGACTTATCATCCACTGTTCAAGAGATATGCCGTTGCTGTGATGATAGCATTCTTCAAAAATTTCCGAGGCTATTATTGCCTGAGTCTTAATTGAACTGCTTTCATGCCCGTAAGCCATAAAAAAATCCCCGCCATTTAAGGCAGGGACACCATAATTTCCGATAAGGCAGAAACTGAATACCAGTATCTGGCCTATATAAGACGGATCTGACATTGACTCGCTGTATCCGAGCATACCGGTGTTAAAAACCATTTCGCCGCTTACGCAAACATCAGCGCCGATGAGTCTGCCTTCAAACTTCATTCCGTTTGATAACTCTAACGTTGCTTTTTTTCTCTGTTTTTTTAACATAAACTCACCTATATTTTTAAATTTATTTGCGCGAAAAAATACATATGCATCTCTGCTGCATGCACACTTCCAAAACAAAATCTTTCATATATCGATTTTTCAAATTCCGGGTATTATAGCATATTTTTATAAAGATTGGTATTTCATTATTTTTTATCTATAAATTCAAACATCTTTATAATCGTTTTTGCTATTTCATTTATTGTTCTGCCCGAATCCATGGCTTTTTTTTGAAGATTTCTGTATGCCTGCGCTTCGTCAAGGTTAAATTTTTTCATAAGAATGCCGCGCGCTATATCAACATTTTTTCTTTCTTCAAGTTTATTTTCAAGACTTTGAACCTGTTTTTGTATTGAGTAAAATTTATGCGAAAGTTTAACGGCGAGTTCCACCGTATGAGTCAGCACAAGATTATGCAAAGGCTTTGTAATGCAGAATATGTTTATTGAATCTTTTTTCAGATCGTCTATAAAATCACTCTGCGCCTGATTTGAAGTTAAAACTACGGCCGGGCATATATTTAATTCTTCAATTTTTGCCGCTACTTCAAAACCGGTCATATCTGTAAGAATATAATCAGCAACAACAACATCAGGAGACAAAACGCTTATTTTCCTGAGTGCATCATTGCCCGAACGGCAAACCTCAATAATTTTAAAATTATTTGTGGAAGAAGAAAAAATATTTTTTATCTCCTTCTCAACGGATTCAGAACCGACAATTAATATTTTAGCGGTATCCATATATAAATATCCTTTAGAGTATATAAAAACTTATCGGTTAGTATTTAATGTACATTTTTTTATACGGATTTGTATCAACAGCCATATATTTTGAAAATTTATCAGTCTTAATTTCACCTTCATATTTAAAATATTTTTTATACTTTTTAATATAACCTTCTATAATTTCTGCGTCTTTCTGTTCCATTTTTACAGGTTTAAGCTCTTTGCCGAGCTTATGGGATTCTATCGTCCCGTTAACATAAATGGCGCCGCCGTGTATTCCGGTTCCGCAGAATTTTCCGGTAAGAGGCTGTTTTTTTGAAGCATTCAGCCCCAAAAGTATTATTACGCCGCCTGCCATATATTCGCCTAAGAAATCGCCTGCCGTGCCGCCTATTACTATAGCCGGTTTCATATCAAGATATTCTTTCATATGTATTCCGACTCTGTATCCGACGTTTTCTTTAATAAAAATTTCTCCGCCTCTCATGGCATAACCGGTCGTATCTCCGCAGCTGCCGTGAACTATTATGCTTCCCTTGTTCATAGTATTTCCTATCGCATCCTGCGCGTTTGAAAAAACTTCTATTTCAGGTCCGTCCATGTACGCGCCCAAATCATTGCCGGGAACTCCGTATATTTTTATTCTTATGTCTTTGCTTATGCCCGATCCGATAAATCTCTGTCCCAATACGTTTTTTAAAGTTATCGTATCACAGCTTTCCGCGGCTTTTTTCATTTCTTTATTAACGTCGTAAGCGGTTCTTAATCCGACTTCTATGTTTATATTTTTCATTTATTGTTACCTCTGAACAGTTTATTATGGCGTATATCCTGAGGGAAAACGTTTAATCCTATGTCTTTTTTAGTTATATCGTAATTTAACGAATCCAGTTTTACGTCGTCATTTATTAAAGACGTGTAAATGCCGGCTCTGTCCGGAAGATTAAGCAATGCAAAACCTATAAGTTTATTGTTCAGCGTCAACAGTTTTTTATACGTTATTTCCTTTTCATTTTCTTCTATGTAAATAGTTACTTTTTCATCTTTAGGGTCGACTATTCCCGCAGATATCAGCTGTATGCCGAAAAATCCTATCGCGTTCATTGCAAAAGAGCCGGTAAACTTGTTTTCAACACCCGACATATTTGAACCTGCCGTTTCACCCTGCATATAAGCGTTCGGCCACAATGCAAGAACTTTATTCTGGTTTGAAAGAATATCAAGACTTTCCACGCAGTCGCCCGCGGCATATATGTTCTTTACCGACGTTTCCATATATTCGTTTACGACTATTCCTCTGTTTACTTTTATGCCTGCCGTCAAAGCGGCTTCGGTATTAGGTTTAACGCCTACGGCCATTATTAAAATGTCGCATGGAAGTTTCTCTCCGTTTTTTAAAACAACGGAGTCTTTGCCGACTTCGGCAACCGTATTTGAAAGATAAAACTTAACGTCGCGTTTTTCAATGTATTTCTGTATTCTCAAAGCCGTCTGGCTGTCAAGAACCGAAGCCATAAGCCTGTCTGCCAAATCAACTACGGAAATAGAATTTACTTTTCCCGCCAAAGCTTCCGCGGCTTTAAGTCCTATAAGACCTGCACCGACTATAATCACGTTTGATTTGTCTGTTATTATTTTTTCTATTTTTTTTGCGTCTTCAAGTTTCAAAAATGTAAAAGTATTTTTTTGATTTTCAATTCCTTTAACGGGGGGAACAAAAGGAACGCTTCCCGTGGCTATCAAAAGTTTGTCATAGGAATATTCTTTGCCGTTTGAACCTTTAACTTTTTTATTTTTTGAGTCTATGCTCAAAGCTTTGCAGTTCAAGACGACGTTTATTTTATTTTTCTTGTAAAAATCATCGTTTCTGTACTGTATTAAATCTGAATCTACCTTGCCTGCAAGATAATATGAAATCAACGGTCTTCCGTAAGCGGGGAAATTCTCTTCGGAAAGTATCGTTATCTGTCCTTTTTTATCGTTGAATCTTATTTTTTGCGCGCAGCTTGTTCCGGCAACACTGTTTCCGATTATCAAATATTCCATTATTTTACCTCTTCTTCATCCATAAGTTTTAGCGCGTTATTTGGACAATTCTCTACGCAGGCCGGAGTGCCTGTTTCTATGCATAAATCGCATTTTGATATAATTTTTCTTCCCTTATCCTTATTTCTTTTTACGGCTCCGAAAGGACATACCAAAACACACGAGAGACATCCGACGCATTTTTCTTTAATGTTTTTTACAATGCCGTTTTCGTCTTTATACATAGCTCCGGATATACAGGCTTTTACGCATTTCGGATCAGCGCAGTGTCTGCACTGCAATGCAAAATACGTTTTTACCTTAGGCGAAAGAATTTCTTCAATTACTATAGCCGAAGTAATATTTTCTTTCCTATATGTTTTTATAATATCTTTGGATTTTGAATGAGCCGTTTTACAGTAAACTTCGCAAAGTCCGCAGCCGAGACAATTTTTTTCAAAAGCATAAACTTTTTTCATCTTAATTATTCCACCCTATTCTCCGGCATGTTTTATGCCGAGGATATCCAATTCTTTCTGGTTAAGTCCGACACCTCTTAACATCAATCTGTTGCCTCTCAGGCTGTCTATGGCGTTAATGCCCATACCGCCGAGCATTTCTTTTATTTCATGGTTCCACGCGCTTAATAAATTTACAAGTTTCTGGTAAGCCAAGTCGGGATTTAATCTCTTTACAAGATCTGCTTCCTGAGTAGCTATACCCCAGTTGCATTTTCCCGTAGAGCAGCTGTGGCACATATGGCATCCTATCGCTATAAGAGCCGCGCTTCCTATATAAACGGCGTCTGCACCCAATGCTATGGCTTTTACTATATCCGAGCTGTTTCTTACCGAGCCTGCGCATACTATTGAAACTTCGTTGCGGATTCCTTCGTCTCTGAGCCTCTGGTCTACGGCAGCAAGGGCAAGTTCTATCGGTATTCCGACATTGTCTCTTACTCTTGTGGGAGCCGCGCCTGTTCCGCCTCTGAATCCGTCAATAATAATCGCATCTGCTCCGGCTCTTGCGATACCTGAAGCAATTGCCGCGACGTTATTTACGGCCGCTATTTTTACAAGCACCGGTTTTTTATAATTTGTAGCTTCTTTCAAAGAAAATATAAGCTGGCTTAAATCTTCTATTGAGTAAATGTCATGGTGAGGAGCGGGGGAAATAGCATCGGCGCCTACAGGAATCATTCTTGTAGCCGATACGTCTTCTCCTACTTTAATTCCCGGCAGATGTCCGCCTATACCCGGTTTTGCGCCCTGTCCCATTTTTATTTCTATGGCAACGCCTGCTTCAAGATAATTCAGATGCACTCCGAATCTTCCGGAAGCTACCTGCACTATCGTATTTTTTCCGTATTTATAAAAATCTTTATGAAGTCCGCCTTCGCCGGTATTGTAAACTATTCCTAATTTTTCGGCGGCTCTGGCAAGCGCTTCATGAGCATTTTTTGAAATTGAACCGTAACTCATAGCCGAAAACATTATCGGCATGTTGAGTTCTATCTGCGGAGGAATTTCGGTTATTAGTTTTCCATTTTTATCAAACTCAAGTTTTTTCGGCTTTCTTCCGATCATAACTTTAGTTTCCATCGGTTCTCTGAGAGGATCAATGGAAGGATTTGTAACCTGGCTGGCGTTTAAAAGTATCTTATCCCAGTAAATAGGAAAAGGTTTCGGGTTGCCCATGCTGGACAACAATATTCCGCCCGTTTCGGCCTGTATAAAAATTTCATTTATAGCTTTGCCGTCCCAGTTTGCGTTATTTCTGAATTCAAGACTGTTGTTTCTTATCTTTAAAGCTTTTGTAGGACATAAAACAACGCATCTGTGGCAGTTTACGCATTTTGCGTCATCAGCCAAAACTACATTATCTTCCTCGTCATATCTGTGCACTTCGTTTGCGCACTGCTTAACGCATACTTTACACTGTATGCATTTTTTTTCGTCTCTTAAAACTTCAAATTGAGGTGTTATTAAACTTATGCTCATATTTTCGCCTCCAGCTTTACCACAATCGGTTCGCCGCCCGCGGGATGATATATATTTTCCGGTTCAGGACAAATTACTCTTATCGCGCTTTCTTCGCTGGCAAAAAAAGTTTTATTTCCTTTTTCGGCCATTACCATTGACCTTAATTTTATTCTGTCGTTAAGAGCGATCAGACCGTCTTCGTAACCGACAAGTATAGAGAAAGGCCCGTTTATCAAAGCGCTTGCATAAACGGTTCTCAAAGCCTTCAATTCTTTTGCTTTTTCAGGATTTTCTTTTTCTATTTCATTCCAGAAAGGAGCTACTAAAATCTGTAAAGCTTTTTCTACAGGCAGATTATGCTTTCTTACAAGCAAATCCAAAAGATACGTTATTACTTCCGTATCCGTCTGAAGAGCGCAGTTGTAACCGTACATTTCTACAAATCTTCTGTTTGCGTCGTATGACGAAATCTCGCCGTTATGGACTATTGACCAGTCAAGCATCGTAAAAGGATGAGCTCCGCCCCACCAGCCGGGAGTATTTGTCGGAAATCTTCCGTGCGCCGTCCAAATATAGCCGTCATAGTTTTCCAACATAAAAAAGTCGCCTATATCTTCAGGATAACCTACTCCTTTGAAAGCTCCCATATTTTTTCCGCTTGAAAAAACATAAGCTCCGTCAAATTCCCTGTTTATTCTTATAACGCATCTGGCGGTAAATTCTTTTTCGTCCATGCATAAATCTCTGACTTTATAAATTCTCGGTTGGACAAAATATCTCCAAATCAAAGGTTTATTTGTAATGCTTGACACTTTCCTTGTAGGGATATTGCCCGCGCTTTCTATTTCAAAATGCGCGTTTAAAAAATCTTCAGTTTTATGTTTTATGGTTTCATTATCATAAAAAATATGAAGCGCAAAAAAATCTTTATACTGAGGATAAATTCCGTATCCGGCAAAACCGCCGCCTAATCCGTTAGATCTGTCGTGCATTAACGCAATGGATTTAATGATATCGCTTCCGTTAAACCTGTTGCCTTTTTTATCAATAATTCCGCTTATGGCACAGCCGGACGGTATTCTTATTTCGCCTTCTTTTTTTAGCATCGTTATCTCCTACAAGGTAATGTCATTATTTATTATAAAATTAATAATTAGTTAAATATTCGTCTATTTCCCACTGATGGACTTTTGTTCTGTAAGCGTCCCATTCGCCGATTTTAGCCTGAGTATATAATTCAAAAACATGGTCGCCCAGAGTTTTTTTCATCAATTCGCTTTCCTTAAGAGCCAAAACTGCATTTATTAAATTATGCGGTAAACTTTCAATTCCGACCTGATCTTTTTCACTCTGAGTCATTTTGAATATGTTTCTGTCCGTAGAAGGTCTTACTTTCATTTTCTTATTTATTCCGTCAAGACCTGCAGCCAAACATGCCGACAATACAAAATAAGGATTTGCCGAAGGATCCGGGCATCTTAATTCAACTCTTGTAGAATTGCCTCTTGCGGCAGGAATTCTTATAAGAGGACTTCTGTTTCTTGCAGACCATGCGATATAAACGGGTGCTTCATAACCCGGAACAAGTCTCTTGTATGAATTTACGAGCGGATTTGTAATTGCAGACATTGATTTTATGTGAGTCATCAAACCTTCAATATAGCTGTAAGCTTCCTGTGAAAGCTGCAATTTATCTTTTTCATCAAAGAAAACATTTCTGCCGTCTTTAAACAATGACATATTCGTATGCATACCGGAACCGTTTATTCCGAATATCGGCTTTGGCATAAACGTGGCGTGAAGCCCGTGTTTCTGAGCTATAGTTTTAACGACAAGTTTAAATGTATTTATATTGTCTGCCGTTTTTAAAGCATCGCCGTATTTAAAATCTATTTCATGCTGTCCTCTTGCAACTTCGTGGTGGGAAGCTTCTATCTCAAAACCCATTGCTTCAAGCGTAAGGCACATATCTCTTCTGGCGCTTTCGCCTAAATCTATAGGCGCTAAATCAAAATATCCGGCATCGTCGTGAGTCTGCGTGGTGGGTTTTCCTTTTTCATCGGTAAGAAACAGGAAAAATTCCAATTCCGGTCCAACATTAAATGAATAGCCCAAGTCGCTTGCGGCTTTCAAATTTCTTTTGAGAATTTGTCTAGGGCATCCTACAAAAGGTTTGCCGTCGGGAGTATATATATCGCATATAAGTCTTGCGACTTTTCCGTCCTGCGGTCTCCACGGAAATATTACAAACGTATCGGGATCCGGATAAAGATACATATCGCTTTCTTCTATTCTTGTAAAACCTTCAATTGAAGAACCGTCAAACATGCATTTGTTATCCATTGCCTTTTCAATCTGGCTTGCGGTGATCGCAACGTTTTTAAGCATTCCGAAAATATCGGTAAACTGCAAACGAATAAATTTTACATCCTGTTCTTTTACCATCTTGATAACTTGTTCTTTTGTGTATCCCATAATTCCTCCGTTATATTTTTGTTTTTTAAACTTTTTAGACAAAACAAAGATGCTAAAAGGTTGGTCTAAAACCTTCAGCATCTTTGTTGGCTTTTTAAACTCCCTCTATTATATCGGGAATAGTACATAATTTTTCATTGTTTGTCAATTTCATAATCGGACTAAATAAAATAATATTTTTTTGTCCTTAAAGCGCATCATTTCCTTCCTCGCCGGTTCTTATTCTGATTGCTCTTTCAACCGGAGATACAAAAATCTTTCCGTCGCCTATTTCGCCTGTTCTTGCGTTCTTTATTATAACTTTAATTACTTTATCGACCATTTCATCAGAAACGACTATTTCAATCTTCGTTTTGCATACAAAAGCGACGTTATACTCCTGGCTTCTGTATATTTCTTTGTGTCCTCCCTGTTTACCGAAACCTTCCACATTAGACTTGGTAAGCCCGGTAACTCCGATTTCTTTCAAAGCATTTTTTACATCATCAATTTTGTAAGGTTTTATTACTGCCGATATCATTTTCATTGTTTCCTCCTCTCCTTTAATTAAAATCTGTACCCGCTTTCACCGTGCTGCGTCAAATCCAAACCCTGCTGTTCTTCAACGTCTTCAACTCTTAATCCAAAGAGCTTGTCTATTATCTTTAAAATAATAAACGTTGCCAAGCTCGCGTAAAGGATAACGGAAACAGCGCTTATAAGCTGAATTTTAACCAAATGTAAACTTCCGTTAGCACCTGCAGAATTAATGAGAGTAGAAGCAAAAACGCCGGTCAGTATGGCGCCTACAAAACCGCCTACTCCATGGACGCCGAAAGCGTCAAGAGAATCGTCGTATCCGAGAATTTCTTTAATTTTAACAGCTGCTAAAAAGCAAATAACCCCGCCGGCTAACCCTACAAATATTGCGGATACAGGCGATACAAAACCGCTGGCCGGAGTTATGGCAACCAAACCGGCAACCGCTCCGGACAAAGCTCCCAAAACCGTGGGTTTTCCTTTAACAATCCATTCCATAAACATCCATCCTAAAACAGCAGATGCCGCACCTATATGCGTTACTACAAAAGCAGATGCCGCCAAAGAACCTGCAGACAAAGCGCTTCCCGCGTTAAATCCGAACCATCCGAACCACAAAAGAGAAGTACCAATCAACGTTAAAGGAAGGCTGTGAGGAGGTATAATTTCTTTCATATACCCTTTTCTCTTGCCTATAACCAATATTGTTATCAATGCAGACACACCCGAAGCGATATGAACTACAAGTCCTCCTGCAAAGTCCAAACCTCCGAGATTTCTGATCCAGCCGCCTACGCCCCATACCCAGTGAGCTACCGGGCAATATACTACAGTAAGCCAAACTACCAAAAATATAAGATAAGATTTAAATTTAAATCTTTCGGCGAAAGCGCCGGTTATCAAAGCCGGAGTTATTATGGCAAACATCATTTGAAACACCATGAACAACTGATGGGGGATTGTTGCCGAATAATCAGGATTAGGATCAAGTCCGACACCTTTCAAAAATGCCCAGTCAAGATTTCCTATTATATGCCCGACATCTTTACCGAAAGCCAAACTGTATCCGTAAAACATCCATACTATTGTGATGACTGCCAAAGCGACAAAGCTTTGCATCATCGTTCCGAGAACATTTTTACGTCTTACCATACCTCCGTAAAACAACGCCAGACCCGGCGTCATAAGCATAACGAGCGCCGAGCTGACAAGCATAAACGCAGTATCGCCTGTATCAATTTTCGGCGCAGATGCCGGCGCTTCAGCCGGTTCTTCCACAGCCGGAGTTACGGCAATACTATCCGTGCTTGCCGCAACAACAGTTGTATCTGCAACAACAGCATCGTCTGCAATCAAAACGCCCGATGAAACTATTAAAAAACCGAATATAAATAACAATAAAAATTTTTTCATTTTAGCCTCCCTTTAAAATGTCACTGTAAGCATAAGACCTGCTTCCGAATCTTTGCCTTCGTCAATATTTGATTTAAACTGAACTCTTGCCAAAACATTGTTATACAAATAAGAGCCTACAACCCCGCTCAAATATCTGTTGATTACTTTATCGTATGACGTATAAGGTTCCACGTAATCAAGCCTTGATCCTACGTAAAGCTTCCTGTCAGAAAGAAGATTTACGGTAACCTGAGAATAAAATCCGAGTCTGTTTACTGATTCTGTTCCCGACCCGAAATCCGTTTCTCTGTTTGCAAAAACAAGTTCTGTTCTGAAATCAAGCAAATCATTCTGGAATTTTATATCCGGACCGAAATAAGATACTCCGTCAGACTGAGTTAAACTATCCGGACCTTTTGCAAATAATCCGTTTACTCCCAAAGTTAAATAACCCATAGTTTTGCTTACTCTGGCATAATAAGACTTTCCGTTGATTGAATTATCGGTCGGAATATTCATATATGCCGCATTTACGTCTACTACCGAATTTCTTACGACTAATCCAACTCCGTCTCCTCTTAAAACATAACCGCCGAAATAAGAAAGCGACATTGCCGGAAGCATCGCGAATTTTTCATCAATTATACATATAGGATTTTCATATCCGTAATTTATAATTTCTCTACCTACATGTACGCTTAAAACATCATTTAATGCATAAGACAAAAATGCCGTATCAACTAATACTGTAGTTTCATAATTGTTCTGGTCATTATTGTATTCCTTATTGTTTACGACCAAAGACAAATAAACCGTCATGTCTTTTTGAATCTGCTTTTCTGCATAAAACTGCATATAAGAAAAATTCAATTTTGAATCAGTCGTTCTTTCTTCAGCTTTAAAAGACGCAAACGCCGTAGCGTCTCCGCTTAACTTCCATCCGGAAAGAATGCCGTCTTCCGCTTTTATTGTACCCGCCGATAAAAATAAACACATTGTCAATAACACTAATAAAGATGCTCTTTTCATAACTGCCTCCCTTTTTTTTTTACAAAAACATAAAAAATCCGAAAACTACAAAAAACGTATCACCACCTCCGGTAATCTTTTACGCCTTTGTAAAATTATTTGGGTTAATTTTTTTTTACAAACAAAAAAAAGCCCAAAAGAATTTTGTACATAAAATTTCTTTTGGGCTTCATTGTCCAATATATTAAGTTGTTAAAAAGAACTCATTTTCTTACTGTGCAAAAAGTATACAAAATTTTTTATAAAAAGTCAAAATATTTTTTATAAGTAATTGACGGAACCAAATTCATAGACGACAAAATCTTTATGGGATACTTGCATAATTTTATCGTATTATAGCTTGTGTCATAATCTTTAAACGATTTTACGGGCCATTTCATAATGCTTTCAAATTCCTGCCGGCTCATTCCTATTCTTTTTATGCATTCCTCTATTACATCCTGTTTTTCTATATGGTAAATTTCTTTTGTTCTTTTCAACGCCGTTTCTCTGTCCATCTGTCCTGACCTTACCAAAGCGGAATCGCTGTTCATATTAAGATCGGCGTTAAATTTAACCCTGTGAACGTATTTTATTAAACTGTGATATAAATCGTCAAAATAATGAGCTCCCGTGTAAACCCAGCCGAGTTCATTTTTAATTATTTCTTCCGCGTCTTTTCTTACATAATTGAAATTATAATTAGGCAATATTGTTTTTATTTGTTTGATTACGGTGTAATAAAATAATTCTTTCAACCCCAAATTATACCCGGGATCTTCAGGAGTCCATTTGCCGAGGGGGATGCTTCCGAAAATATTATGCACCGATTTCAGATATTTCCCGTCAAAAAACGACCACGGCAGCGGTTTTATTCCTTCGGTGCGAAACGACTGCCCTATTAATATAGCTTTAATATCGTATTTAACGGCGGTTCCGTAAAGAGAAGTTGCTATTGCGATATCGGTTCCCATGTTTAAATCCGGAACCGAAGCTTTCAAGAAATCTCTTTTTAATTCCATCGCAAGTTCTTTGGGATATCTGACGCTTATAAATTTAACTTTCAGTTTTTCAACGGCTTTTTTCATATTTTCAGTCGCTATCGGATTATCAAACCAATCGTCCGAATGTACCGCCAAAACTCTCAGTTTCCATGTTTTTACGGCATTATAAAGAAGATATGTACTGTCTCTTCCGCCGCTGATTCCTACGATACAGTCAAATTCCTTATTTTTTGCTTTGGCTTTTATATCACTGAATATATTTTCTAATCGCTGCCGTCCCGTTTCGTCATTAGGATAGATTTTGCATAATTCGTCATGCAGATGACAAAAATTACAAACGCCGTTTGCGTCAAACTTTATCCCCGGAACAGTCTCGTTTTGCACGCATCTGGTACAAATCTGGGTATTCATAAATTTTTCCTCCTTTGCAGTATTTTATTCTTATAATTTTCATTTGTCCATCTATTAAAGAATAAATATTTTAATTTTTATCCTATCGCATTTGCGCCGGTTTCTCCGGTACGTATGCGGTAACATTCGTCAAGGGTCGTGACAAATATCTTACCGTCTCCTATATTATTCGATCTTGCTCCTTTTATAACGGCTTCCACCGTCGGTTTTACAAAATTTTCGTTTACGGCTATTTCTATTTTTATTTTTTCCAAAAGATTTATTGAATGAATCTGTCCTCGGTAAGATTCAGTGTAGCCTTTCTGCTGTCCGCATCCGTGCACTTTACTTACGGTCATTTTACAAACTTCCGCATTAAACAATTCTCTTTTTACGTCTTCCAATTTCTCAGGCTGTATTATGGCTGTTATTAACTTCATATTTTCTCCTTGTTATAATGCCTCTTCAGGCTGTGATTCTATGTTATGTATAGCAAGATCCGAACCCATAAATTCTTCATGTTCAGTCAATCTTATTCCGAATAATGATTTCAAAATTCCGTAAACGATAAAACTGGAAATTATACAGAATAAAATAATCGCTATCGTTACCGTAAGCTGGGAATAAAACGAAACTCCGCCGCGTCCGCCGAGAGTTTGCAAACCGAAAATACCGGCCGCAACGGCGCCCCATGCGCCGCATACTCCGTGAAGAGGCCATACGCCCAATACGTCGTCAATCTTAAATTTCTGCGTTTCTATCTGAAACAATATCACAAATATAGCCCCTGCAATTCCGCCGACTACCAATGCCGCCACAGGATGATATAAGTCAGAACCGGCGCAAACGGCAACAAGACCGGCCAAAGCGCCGTTGTGGACAAAACCCGCGTCATTTTTTGATACAAATAAAGCAGTGATCGCTCCGCCGACAAGAGCCATCAGGGAATTAATCGCGACAAGCCCCGATATTGCTTCAATAGAGCCGGCGCTCATTACGTTAAATCCGAACCATCCTACTATAAGGATCCAGCTTCCCAAAGCCAGAAAAGGAATGTTGCTTATTCTTATGGAACTTGATTCAAATCTTTTTTTTCTGGCGCCAAGCAATAAAATTGCGGGAAGAGCCAACCAGCCGCCTGTGGCATGAACTACGGCAGAACCTGCGAAATCGTGAAAAGGAGCTCCGAATAGCGAAGCAAGAAATCCCGTCGGGCTTCCAAGCAAAAAATTAAATCTGCCCCATGTAAATCCTTCTATCAAAGGATATACCAAACTTATAAAAATTATTCCGGCTATTGAATTGGTCCAAAATTTTGCGCGCTCGGCAACACCGCCCGAAATAATCGCCGGAATGCAGGCGGCAAAACCAAGCAACAGAAAAAACTTCACCGATTCCACGCCGCAGTTTGCAACGATGTTGTTTGTATCAACGCATAAAAAAGAGATTCCGCGCGCTATGGGATAGCCTATAAAAAAATATGCAAGCGTTGAAAAAGAATAATCAAGCAGAATTTTATTAAGCGCGTTTACCTGATTTTTTTTACGAACCGAGCCTGTTTCCAAAAATGCAAAACCGGCATGCATCGCAAGTATCATGACCGCTCCTATGAGCAAAAACATAACGTTTGCCGATGCAAGAAAGTTGTTCACGGCATTGTCCGTCAACATAAGAAAATCTCCTTAAAATATATTTATTTACAAATTTTTATATATAAAAAAAGAAGCCAAAATAATATAAGCGGACTATGCGCCGCTACATCATTTTGGACTTCTTTGCCCAATTTTATTTTATGGATAATAAATTATATTTTATTTTTACGCCAGCAATTTTTTTCTGTCTATCGGCGACGGATATTTGCCGTCAAAACAAGCCGAACAGAAATGATTAACATCGCCGTTGCCGCACGCTTTTTTCATATTGTTAATATCAAGAAACGTAAGCGTGTCTACGTTTAAAAATTCTCTTATTTCTTCAACTGATTTTACTGCGGCTATAAGTTTGCTTTTGTTCGGAGTATCTATGCCGTAAAAACAGGGGGAGATAACTGCCGGAGACGATAATGCGAAATGTATCTCTTTTGCGCCAACATTTCTTAAAGTCGTAACTATTTTTTGTGCAGTAGTTCCTCTTACCAGCGAATCGTCTATTAAAACGATTCTTTTTCCGTTTATAACATCCCTGATAGGAAACAACTTAAGTTTAGCGGTAATTTCTCTCATTTTCTGGGAAGGTTTTATAAAAGATCTCCCGACATAATGGTTTCTTATAAAACCGGTCTGCATAACTATTCCGGAATGCATTGAAAAACCTTTAGCGGAAAATATACCCGTATCGGGAACCGGAACTACTATATCCGCTTTTATATGTTTCATCTGCTGGGCAAGATATTTGCCCATTTCAACTCTTGCGTCTCTTATGCTTCTGCCTTTCAAAATACTGTCCGGCCTTGAAAAATACACCTGCTCAAAAATACAGAGTTTTTCTTTTTCTTTTTGCGCCAGCTGCAAAGATTCTATTATCTTTCCTTTTTCAATCACTATAATTTCACCCGGCTTTACGTCTCTTATAAAGTTGCCGCCTACGGCATATATCGCGCTTGTTTCTGATGAGAGAACATATGATTTGCCTACTTTACCGAGAACCAAAGGCCTGAATCCGAAAGGATCTCTTACGCCTATGAGTTTATTTCCCTGAATAAGCACAAGAGAAAAAGCTCCCTGCAGACATTGAACCGCTTTTTTCATTATCTGACCGAAAGTTTTTCCGGAATTCTCAGCCAAAAGATGCGCTACTATTTCAGTATCCGACGTATGGTTAAAAATAGAGCCGCTTTTTGCGAGTCTGTTTTTAATCTGTTCAAAATTTGTAATATTTCCGTTATGGGCAACCGCTATTGTTCCGTGTATGCAATTATAAACGAAAGGCTGCGCGTTAATAATAGTGCTTTCCGAATGAGTGCTGTACCTGACGTGCCCTATAGCGACTTTGCCTGATAGAATATTAAGAATTCTTTCTTTAAATATATGGGCGACAAGGCCCATTGCTCTGTATGTGTTATAAGTCGTTCCGTCGCCGTTGGCTGATATTCCGGCCGATTCTTCACCCCTGTGCTGTAAAGTTATAAGGCCGGCAAAAGCCATTACAGCCGCATTTTCATTGTTTTCTATTCCAAATACACCGCACATAATATTATCTCCGTTAAAAAATAAATAAAAAATGCCAAAGGTAAAATTTAATACCTTTAAGCATCTTTGCTCAAATACCTATTCAAGTTTTATTTTTTAACATTCTATACATTTATTATTCTTTTGTCAATTACATAAATTACTGCCGGCAGCTAAAATTGTTTTTACCTGTTATTCATTTTAATAACAAATAAAAAAACGCCTGCGTTTCAAAAACCGCAAGCGTTTTTTTTATTTATGTAAGAACTAAATTACTCCGTGAGACAACATTGCATCGGCAACTTTAACAAAACCGGCTATGTTTGCGCCGTTTACAAGATTTCCGGGAGTTCCGTATTCTTCAGCCGCATTTTTTGCCGAGGTATGTATATTGATCATTATCTGATGAAGTTTGTTGTCAACTTCCGAGAATGTCCATGAAAGTCTCTGAGAATTCTGGGACATTTCAAGACCTGATGTCGCAACTCCGCCTGCGTTTGACGCTTTGCCCGGAGCATAAGCTATTTTTGCTTTTATAAATTTTTCAACCGCTTCCGGAGTTGAAGGCATATTTGCTCCTTCGGCAACCGCTATGCAGCCGTTTTTAATAAGCGTTTCCGCCGCTTTTCCGTCAAGTTCGTTCTGGGTGGCGCAAGGAAGAGCGATATCGCATTTAATATTCCATATACCGGCACATCCTTCCGTATATACGGCTGATTTTCTTTCTTTAACATATTCCGAAATTCTTTTTCTTTCAACTTCTTTTAATCTCTTTACCAAATCCAAATCTATTCCGTCTTTATCATAAATATATCCGTTTGAATCGGATAATGCGACTACTTTTGCGCCTAATTCAACCGCTTTTTCTACGGCATATATCGCAACGTTGCCTGAACCCGAAATAACGACTGTTTTTCCGTCAAAAGAAGTTTTTTTGTCTTTTAACATTTCCTGGCAGAAATAAACTGTTCCGTATCCCGTCGCTTCAGTTCTTGCCAAAGAACCTCCGTAAAGAAGCCCTTTTCCCGTCAAAACGCCGTGAAACGTATTTCTGATTCTTTTATACTGCCCGAAAAGATAACCTATTTCTCTTCCGCCTACTCCTATGTCGCCTGCAGGAACATCCGTATCGGCGTCTATATGTCTGCAAAGTTCGGTCATAAAACTCTGGCAAAATCTCATAACTTCAGAATCCGATTTTCCTTTAGGATCAAAATCAGAGCCGCCTTTTCCGCCGCCCATCATAAGACCTGTCAATGAATTCTTAAAAATCTGCTCAAATCCCAAAAATTTGATTGTTCCTAAATTTACCGAAGGGTGAAATCTTAATCCGCCTTTATAAGGTCCGATTGCTGAATTAAACTGTACTCTCATTCCTCTGTTAACGCGGATGTTGCCTTTATCGTCCTGCCAAGGCACTCTGAAAAGTATCTGTCTTTCCGGTTCTACGATTCTTTCAAGTATGGCGGCATCACGATACTTTTTGTGCTTTTCTATAACCGGACTTATAGACTCCAAAACTTCCTCAACAGCCTGCAAAAACAGCTGTTCACCTGCATTTCTTCGTTTAACTTCCTGCATTACTTCAGCAACATAAGCATTCATTTTTTTATTCTCCTTTGAATAAATTTATTGATATTAAGTGTGATGTGTTTTTTATTAACCTTCGGAACCGTCAGGGGGGTGATAACTATGATGTTCTTTTAGAAAAGAATGTATGCTCTTTGCGGCCTGTTTGCCCATTCCCATTGCTTCTATAACGGTGCTGCCTCCGGCGATATCGCCTCCGGCAAAAACTCCGTTTAATTTTGTCATGAAATTTTCGTCTATTATCAAATATCCGTGGCTGTCTGTCTCCAAAGATTTTACGAGAGAAGGAAGAACGGGATTAGGATGCAATCCCAAAGCAAGTATAACCACATCCGCGTCAATTAAAAAATCGGAGCCTGCAATTTCAACAGGTTTTCTTCTTCCGGAAGCATCAGGCGCGCCCAATTCCATTTTAACGCATTCCATAGCTTTAACAAAGCCTTTTTCATCGGCTAAAAATTTAACCGGTGCCGTAAGTTCTATAAATTCTATTCCTTCTTCAAGGGCATGTTTCCTTTCTTCAATACGAGCCGGCATTTCCTGCTGCGTTCTTCTGTAAACAAGTTTTACGGACTGCGCTCCCAGTCTTTTTGCCGTTCTTGCCGAATCCATAGCGGTATTTCCGCCGCCGATTACGACGACATTTTTGCCTCTGTGGATGGGGGTGTCAAAATCGGGAAATTTAAAAGCGGACATAAGATTGACTCTTGCGAGAAATTCGTTTGCCGAATAAATATTGTTATAATTTTCACCTTCTATATTTAAAAAAGAAGGAAGACCGGCGCCTGCTCCGATAAAAACGGCTTTAAATCCTTCATCAAATAAATCCTGAATAGTCTTTGTTCTGCCTATCAAACAATTAAAAACAAATTTGATTCCGAGAGATTTTAATGTATTTACTTCGGCATCCAACACGTCGCACGGAAGCCTGAATTCAGGAATGCCGTATCTTAATACTCCGCCGCTGTCGTGCAAAGATTCAAAAACGGTAATGTCATAACCCATTTTTGCAAGATCTCCCGCGCATGTAAGGCCGGCGGGACCAGAACCGACTACGGCTGCTTTTATTCCGTTTGATTTTATTGTGATTTTTTCGTCTTTTATGTTTGATGTTGCCCAATCTGCGGTAAATCTTTCAAGATTGCCTATTGCTACGGCTTCGCTTTTTTTAGCCAAAATACAAAATTTTTCACACTGGTTTTCCTGAGGACAGACTCTTCCGCATACTGCCGGAAGATTGTTTTTTTCTTTTAAAACTGATATTGCTTTATTAAAATTTTTGTCAGCTATTTGTTTGATAAATCCTGGAATGTTTATTTCTACGGGGCACCCCTGAACGCAAAGAGGTTTTTTGCATTGCAGACATCTTCGGGCCTCCGTTTCTGCCTGTTCTTCGGTATATCCGGTATTAACCTGTTTAAAATCTTTATTTCTTTCTTCAGGCTGTCTTTCAGGCATTTTCATTCTTTGTGATGACATTTGCACTCCGGGTTATGTTTAAAATTTTCAAAAGATTCGGTTTCATATTTCTTAAACAGCGATAATCTTGATACCAGTTCATCCCAATTGACTTTATGGGCGTTAAATTCCGGTCCGTCAACGCAGGCAAATTTTGTTTTGCCGTTTACGGTAACACGGCAAGCGCCGCACATTCCGGTGCCGTCAACCATTATGGGATTTAAAGAAACCAGAGTTTCTATATTATGTTCTTTTGTCATATTTGAAACTGCTTTCATCATAGGCACGGGGCCTATCGCATAAACGACGTTAATTTTTTCTTTTGCGATTACATCGGACAGAACATTTGTGACAAAACCTTTGATACCGTAAGAACCGTCGTCGGTCGCTATTAAAAGCTGTGAGGAATTTTCTTTTAATTCATCTTCAAGGATTAATAAATCTTTATTTCTTGCGCCTACTATAGTTATAACTTTATTGCCGGCTTTAAGAAGACTTTTTATAACAGGCAAAACTTCCGCCGTTCCTACTCCTCCGGCAACCGCAACGATTGTTCCGTAATTTTTAATTTCGGTAGGATGGCCCAAAGGTCCAAGAACATCCCTTATATACTGCCCTTCATTTAAAGTACCGAGTTCAGTTGTGGTCTTTCCTGCTTCCTGAAAAATAATTCTGATTGTTCCCTTAGCCGCGTCAGCGCCGGCTATAGTCAAAGGAATTCTTTCGCCTTTTTCATGCAGTCTTAAAATAACAAACTGACCGGCTTTTGAATTTTTGGCTATATCGGGAGCGTTAATTTCAAAGCTCTTTATATTGGATGACAGAATTTTTTTTGAAATAATTTTAAACATATAATAATCCGTAAAAATAATAAAACAGTTCAGAGAGTATATAAATTTTAAATAAAATATTCAAATAGGCCTTTATACGACTATAAAATAAACAATTAAACTACATTTGCCGTTATAATTTATTTTACAACGGTTTATGTTTAAATTTTATTTACACACGCTTTTTTTAAATTTTTCGCTGGCCTGAACAAATCCTCTGAAAATAGGATGCTGTTTGGCCGGTCTTGCGCCGAACTCAGGGTGAAACTGCACCGCTATAAAGAAAGGATGATTTTTAAGTTCTATTATTTCAGGCAAAATATTTTTATGAAATCCAGAAACCTCAAAACCTACTTTCTTAAAATCTTCAATATATTTTGGATTCATTTCATATCTGTGTCTGTGTCTTTCCACTATTTTATCTGATTTATACAATTTATGCACGAAAGAACCTTTCACGAGATCGGCTTCATAATTGCCGAGTCTCATTGTAGCGCCTAAATTTTTTATGCTTTTTTGTTCCTCAAGCATTTCAACGACCGGTTCTGTAGTTTTCGGATCTATTTCGGTTGAATTTGCGTCTTTCAAACCAAGCAGATTCCTTGCCGATTCAATAATAGCGCATTGCATACCGAGACATATTCCGAAGAAAGGAACTTTGTTTTCTCTTGCAAATTTGATTGCGGCAATCTTACCGTCAACGCCTCTTATTCCGAAACCTCCCGGAACAAGAATACCGTGAAGCTGTTTTAATTTCTTTATTAAATTTTTATCTTCCGAAGAGATATATTTAATATCTAAGTCAAGATTTTCATCCATAGCCGAAATTTTTAATGATTCGTCTATAGATTTATATGCGTCTTTCAAATCCGCGTATTTGCCTATTATTCCTATATGCACCGTATCTTTTATTTTATTTACTCTTTTTACGTAACTAAACCATTCTTTTGAAAAAGTTTTTTTGCTTTTTAGTCCAAGCCTCTTAAGCACATAACCGTCTACTCCCTGTTTATGAAGAGATTCGGGTATATGGTAAATTGAAGAACAGCTTTTTGCTTCAACAACCGCTTCTTTTGAAACGTTGCAGAATAAAGATATTTTCGCTTTCATTGAATCTGAAAGCGAATGTTCAGTTCTGCATATAATCATGTCGGGAACAATACCGACTTCTCTGAGTTTGTTTACCGAGTGCTGCGTAGGTTTTGTTTTTAATTCGTTGGCGCCGGCTATATAAGGAACAAGCGTAAGGTGAATGCTCATTACGTCTTCTCTTTTCTGCTCAAGCATAAACTGTCTGGTCGCTTCAATAAAAGGAAGCCCTTCAATATCTCCGATCGTTCCGCCTATTTCTATTATCGTTATGTCAACTTTATTTTCAAACGCGGTAAATCTTCTTTTGATTTCGTCAGTTATGTGGGGAATTACCTGAACCGTGCCTCCGTTGTAATCGCCTCTTCTTTCATTGTTTATAACAGTCTGGTATATATGTCCTGCGGTGTTTGTGTTTGCTTTGGTTGTAACCATATCAAGAAATCTTTCGTAGGTGCCTAAATCAAGGTCGGCTTCGGCTCCGTCGGCGGTAACATAAACTTCGCCGTGCTGGAAAGGATTCATCGTACCGGGATCAACGTTTATATAAGGGTCCATTTTTATCATGGTAACCTTATATCCGTGCAACTGAAGAAGTTTGCCGATGCTGGCTCCAGTGATACCTTTTCCCAAAGAACTTACAACGCCGCCTGTCATAAAAATATATTTCATTGATAGCTCCCTATACAGTTCATATATTATAGTTATAGTTGATTTAAAAAATAAAAAAGAATGCGCAAAGGCACAAACATAAAAAACCTTTAAGCATCCGTATTTAACAAATATCTATTGGTACGCGAAATATTACATAATAAATTTATATTTGTCAAACGCCGTTTTTCGTAAAAATAACATATTTTCGTTTAACAAATAATTAACATTTTATTTATTTTATCTTAATTGCCATTTTGTATTATTTTGCCAACAACAAAAAGTTGTTGTAAAAAAATAGCACTGAAAAGTGCAAAAAGGAGAGAAAAAAGATGTTGAAAAAAACATTGTTGTTGGTCGTAGGGTTTGTAGTAACGGCATCGGTTTCCGCATTTGCCGACATAAGCTCGCTTGCGAATTTGCTTGCCGAAAAAAGGCTTATTTCTTACGGTGAAGCGCAGACAATCGCGACTGAATCAAAGGAAGAAGAAAGAATGAAACTGGCTTCGGGAAAGTCGGAACTTGTGCCTGCATGGGTACAAAATATGACTTTTAAAGGCGATTTAAGAATCAGAACGCAGTATGATTGGGATGCAAGCAACAAATCAAGAATAAGAGAAAGATTAAGACTCAGACTCGGAATAGAAACAAGGCCTATTGAGAAAGTACAGGTAGGTTTCGGACTTGCGACAGGATCGCTCGGCGTTTCAGGAAGCGACGTAAAAGATAAAGAAGCCAGTTCAACAAATCATACTTTTGAATATATGAATAAAGCTCCGTTATTTGTTGATTACGCATATATACAGTATGACCCTTATGAATGGATAGCGGTAAGAGGCGGTAAGGTAAAATCGCAGACTCACGTATGGAATACAAGCGATTTAATATGGGACGGGGATTATAATCCCGACGGGTTAAACGCAACGGCAAAAACCTCTTTGTCCGAAAATTTAAAATTTACGGCAAACGCAGGATGGTACACTTTCGGCGAGGGAAAACAGGACAAAATGCTGGCAGACGCTTACATAGTGCAGCCGATAATAGAATTTACGCATAATTCGGTAAAAGCAAAATTCGGATTGGCATACCAGCAGTTTAATTTTGCGGGAAGAACAAACGCAGGAACAGGTTTAATTAAAAATTATGATTTCAGAATAATAAACCCCAGCATATCCGTTGATTTTGCCGAAGTATTCCAGTCATCATATAACTTCGGAATATTCGGAGATTTTGCGCAGAACACGCAAAATGACTTGCCTAAAGTAAACGGTAAAGACGCAGTCAAGGCATACTTGGCAGGCGCCAGTTTCGGCCATGCAAAACTTGACAAAATCGGAACATGGCAGATCAAAGGCATGTACAGATATGAAGAGTTGTATTCAATTCCGGAAGGCCTCGGAGATTCAGACGCTTACGGCGGGAAAGCCGGAAAAGGCTACGAATTTATAGCAAGTTTCGGTTTAACAAAAGCTCTTTCGTTCGGAATAGATTACTATCAGATGACCGATATAGACGGAAATGTTCCTAAGAGCCTTTGCCAGTTTGATTTTGTATATAAATTTTAATTAAAAAAATAAAGGAGGAACAATAAAATGAATTTAGTAAAAAAGTTGTTCATGACGGCGTTGGCCGTAAGTTGCATAAGCTCGATTTCTTTTGCGAAAATCACCCTTGAAGGGTCAACAACGGTGCTTCCGATAGCCCAAAGAGCAGCGGAAGAAATGATGGATGCTAACGATAAAATAGAAATAAGCGTAAGAGGCGGCGGATCCGGAGTAGGCGTAAATTCTCTTATAGCAAAAAAATGCGATATCGCGATGGCTTCAAGATCAATCAAAGATTCCGAATTGCAAAAAGCGGCGTCAAACGGAGTACAGCCTAAAGCTTACGTTATAGCGATGGACGGAATAGCGGTTGTCGTAAATCCTTCAAATCCGGTAAGAAGCCTTTCAAAATCTCAGGTAAAAAATATTTTTACAGGCAAAATTTCAAACTGGAAAGAAGTAGGAGGAAATGACGAAAAAATAATCGTTGTTTCAAGAGACAGCGCAAGCGGAACTTTTGAAGCTTTCGGAGAACTTGCCCTTAATAAAGAAAAGGTAAGATCCGACGCGCTTATGCAGGCTTCCAACCAGGCGGTAGCTACGACAATAAGAAACACAAAAGGCGCGATAGGATATATAGGACTCGGATATATGAAAGATTTGGCAGACGTAAGCATAGACGGAATTGAAGCGAGCGTTGAAACTGTTCTTTCGGGAAAATATCCTTATTCAAGACCTTTGTTTATGTATTCAAACGGTCCGGCAAAAGGCGAAGCGAAAGAATATCTGGATTTTATATTGAGCGAAGACGGCCAGAATATAGTAAAAAGAGAAGGTTTTGTTGGATTAAAGTAAATCATACCTCTCCCCAACAAAACGGAGTCCCCCGTGTTTTTACGCGGGGGATTTCTTTTAAAATATGTTTTTTGCAACGACAAACGTCTTAACAATTTCTTAACAATTGGTTTATTTATTTTTAACTTACAGTTTGTAAAATTAAACTATGAATAAAAAAGAAAACTTAATCAAATTGATTTTTACGGTTCTTGCTTTTTCTTCTCTGTTATTTCTTTTGGGAATAATAATAGTTCTTTTTAAGGAAAGTTTTCCCGTATTGAAAAACATCAATATCGCGGATTTCATTTTCGGAATGCACTGGTATCCGACGTACGAACCGCCCGAATACGGAATATTTCCTCTAATAGCGGCTTCTTTCTGGATAACTTTCGGAGCGATGCTCGTAGCGGTTCCTCTTGGAATAGGCAGCGCTCTTTACATTAACGAACTTGCGTCGGCAAGGCAGAAACAGATTCTCAAACCGACGATAGAAATTCTTGCCGGCATTCCTTCAATAGTATACGGTTTTTTCGGCATGCTGATAGTCGCGCCTTTTCTGCAAAAAATTTTCAATATCCCTACCGGACTTTGCGCGTTTACGGCAAGCCTTGTGCTTGGCATAATGGCAATACCGACGGTCACAAGCCTTGCCGAAGACGCGTTAAGTTTTGTTCCGAAAAGTTTTAAAGAAGCTTCTTACGCTTTGGGAGCAAACAGATGGCAGACTCTGGTAAAAGTGGTGATACCGGCCTCAATGTCGGGAATATCTACGGCAATAATTCTCGGAATGAGCAGAATAGTCGGAGAAACTATGACGGTTCTTATGGTTTCCGGAGGCGCCGCCATAATGCCGAAATCAATTTTTGATCCGGTAAGACCTATGACTTCAACGATAGCCGCCGAGATGGGTGAAAGCGCGGTCGGTTCGCAGCATTATCACGCTCTTTTTGCAATAGGTCTTATATTATTTTTGATAACGCTTATTTTTAACATTATAGCCGAACATATAAGCAAAAAACACAGAGTAAAACTGGGATTAAACAGATGAAACAGAAAATATACCAAATTTTAGGATTTTCAATCATAAGCGCGTGCGTTGTTATTACGCTGTTTTTTCTTGTAAGCATAATATATCTGATAACCGTTAAAGGTTTTCACGCAGTATCTTGGGAATTTTTAACTTCAATACCGAGAAAATCAATGACGGAAGGGGGAGTCGCTCCGGCGATACTCGGAACGTTTTATCTCGTTATAGGTTCAATATTGATAGCGCTTCCTCTGGGCGTGGCGTGCGCTATTTATTTAAACGAATACAGTCCTACGGGTTATATAGTCAATATAATAAGAATGAGCATAAACAATCTTGCCGGAGTTCCGTCTGTAGTATTCGGACTTTTCGGGCTTGCCGTTTTTGTAAATTTCTTTGATTTCGGAGTTTCAATACTTTCGGGAAGCCTTACTCTTTCAATGCTTATTCTTCCCGGAATAATATCGGCTTCGCAGGAAGCGCTGATGGCTGTCCCGTATTCAATAAGAGAGGCGTCTCTTGCATTGGGCGCTACGCATTGGCAGACTATCAAAAAAACAGTTCTGCCCACGGCTATGCCCGGCATTATGACAGGCGTAATTTTAAGCATAGGAAGAGCGGCGGGAGAAACCGCGCCTATTCTTTTTACGGCGGCGACTTTTTACAGAAGAAGTTACCCGTCTTCAATACTTGACGAAACAATGGCTTTGCCGTATCACATATACGCGCTTATGACGGAAGGAACTCATCCGGATAAACAGGTGGCAATAGCCTACGGATGCGCTTTGATACTTCTTGTTCTTGTGCTTCTTGTGTCGGCTTTTGCGATAATAATAAGAAATAAATACAGGAGCGGATATGTCCATTAACTCTGAAAATAAAATTAAAATACAGGCGGAAAACGTTAATTTTTATTACGGCAAACATCATGCCATAAAAAATCTTAACATAAACATTTACGACAATAAGGTCACGGCGTTTATCGGCCCGTCGGGCTGCGGCAAATCAACATTTTTAAGAATGCTTAACAAAATGAACGATCTTGTTCCCAATACAAGAGCCGAAGGAAATCTTATATTTGAAGGCCAAAACATTCTTGAAAAAAATATAGACGTCGTAAACATAAGAAAAAAAGTCGGCATGGTATTCCAAAAACCGAATCCTTTTCCTAAATCAATTTACCAGAACATAGCCTACGGGCTTGAAGTAAACGGGATAAAAGACAAAAATTTCATAAGAGAAAAAGTTGAAGATTCTCTTAAAAAAGCGGCTCTCTGGAATGAAGTAAAAGAAAGGCTCCACGCAAGCGCTTTAATGCTTTCCGGCGGACAGCAGCAAAGGCTTTGCATAGCAAGATGTCTTGCGGTTGAACCGAAAGTCATACTGTTTGACGAACCGTGCGCAAGCCTTGACCCCATATCAACGGCAAAAGTGGAAGAACTTATTCTTGAATTAAAAAAATATTACACGATAGTAATAGTAACGCACAATATGCAGCAGGCGGCCAGAGTATCCGATTACACGGCTTTTATGTATCTTGGAGAACTTATAGAATGCGATAAAACGGAAGTTATATTTACGATTCCGAAAGAAGAAAAAACGGAGCAGTATCTGTCGGGAAAATTCGGTTAATCTGATATACGGAGAGATAAAATGTTAGACGAAAAAATTTTAAATTTGAAAAAAAGGCTGATAACATATTCAAACCATGTTGAAACCATGCTTGAAAAAAGCATATCCGGTCTTCTTGAAAGAAACGAAGAAAAACTCAAAGAAGTTCTTGAAGTTCTTGAACCGGCGGCAAACAAATACGAACTTGAATTTGACGAAAACTGCATAAACGCGATCGCGCAATACCAGCCGGTGTCAAAAAATTTAAGAATTCTAATAAGCATTATAAAAATAAGCAACGACCTTGAAAGAGTCGCAGATCACGCCGTAAATATAGCTGGACACGGGCTTCCTCTTATAATGAAGCCACAGGTTAAAGAGCTCATAGACATCCCTAGAATGACAAAAATCGTGCGGGAAATGATGAAAGAAGCCATTGAATCTTTTGTAGACGAAAATGTTGAGCTTGCGGAAAAAGTATGCAAACAAGACGATATTGTAGACGAGCTTAACATAACGATAAAAAAAGATCTGGCCGCTCTTATGAGAAGCGATTCAAACGTGGTAAACAGGTCTCTGAGGCTTATTTCAATTTCGGCAAATCTGGAAAGAGTCGCCGATCTTGCCACAAACATATGCGAAGACGTCATTTATCTTGCAAAGGGAATAAACATAAAACACGGAAGTGGCATATAAAAAATATTTTTGCTAACATAATTGCGGAGATTTTGTCCGCGGGAGCACTAAATGACAAAACTTATAAGCATTGTAGACGATGAAGAAGATATTCTTGAAGCGCTTTCCGTTTTTTTAAAGAAAAACGGTTACGACGTGATTACGGCGCCAAACGCCGCTGATTTTTTTAAACAGCTGAAAAAGAAAACGCCGGATTTATTTATACTTGACCTTATGCTTCCCGACATGGACGGATACGATATATGCAAGAAGCTGAAAAACGATCCCAAATACTCGTCAATTCCGGTAATAATGCTCAGCGCAAAATCGGAAGAATCGGATAAAATCATAGGTTTGGAACTCGGCGCCGACGACTACGTTACAAAACCTTTTTCGCAGAAGGAACTGCTTGCCAGAATAAAAGTGATTCACAGAAGAAATATTTTAAAAACCGATATGACGTCAGCAGAACTTTTTGACGGAAAAATAAAACTCAGCAAAGAAAATTTTGAACTTATAATTGACAATAAAAAAATAACCCTTACAACCACCGAATTTAAACTCCTTGAACTTCTCATATCAAAAAAAGGCAACGTATTGTCAAGAGACAAAATTCTTGATTATATATGGGGGGAAGATAAAATAGTAATAGACAGAACGGTTGACGTCCATATAAGGCATTTGCGAAAAAAACTCGGCAAATACGGCGACGCGATAAAAAATATACACGGAGTCGGATATAAAATTGAAGATTAACAAAATTTTCATGAAAATATTTTTATCCGTATTTCTGACTGTTCTGGGCATGTCGGCCGTATTTTTTATAACAGCCAATAATTACGTAGACCGAAAGTACAAAACGCTTTTCACATACGAACTCAATTCAAACAAAAACATAGTGGCGCACGCCCTTATACCTTTATATCTTTCCGGAAATACAAATTCCGTTCAGAAGACCGTTGACGAATACGGGCGTTTGATAAACAGAAGAATTACCGTAATAGCGCCAAACGGCCGGGTTATTGCAGACTCACAGTCCAAAGCCGAAGATATGCCAAACCACGGCGACAGAAAAGAAGTCAGAGAAGCTCTCGGCGGAAGAGAAGCGACAAACATACGATACAGTTCAACGCTTAACAAAGAAATGCTTTACACCGCTTCGCTTATAGAAATAAACGGTAAGCCGGCCGCCGTTCTGCGTTTGAGCATGCCGTTGGGAACGATAAACATATTCGCAAATGAAATGAGAGTAACGATACTTATAATCATTCTTATAGTTTTATGCATATCTCTGATAGTGGCTTCCGTTATCGCGTTTAAAATATCCGATAAAATAACTCATTTGAAAGACGCCTCTGCAAAACTTGCCGAAGGCGATTTTTCCGTAAAAATCAATTCCGAATCAAACGACGAACTTGACCAGCTGTGCAACAGTTTCAATTCAATGGCGGAACAGATAGAAGCTTTGTTTGCGAAAACAAGCGAAGAAAAAGACAAAATTGACAAGATAATGGAATCCGTAACTGATACTATTTTAGTAACCGACAAGACCGGCAGAATAATAATGCACAACGGCGCTTTTGAAAAACATTTCAAAAATATAAATCCGGACAACAGATTTTTCTGGGAAATATTCCGTGATAAAAAACTTGAGGAAGCCTTTAAAGAATTGTCTTCCGGCGCGACAAACGCCGTATCTTCGGAAGCCGAATATGAAAATAAAATATATTCGTTTTCGGCGGCTAAAATCAAAACAAACGAGACTATCGTTTTGACGTTTCACGACATAACCGCCATAAAACAGATGGCTTTAATGAAAAAGGAATTCGTAACAAACGCTTCCCACGAATTAAAAACTCCTCTTACGGCGATTTCATGTTTTGTGGAAAATATTGAAAGCGAAGACGACATAAATACGGTCAAACATTACATATCAATAATAAAAAAACATTCCGAAAGATTGACGAAAATAGTAACTGATCTTCTTGCTTTGTCGGAACTTGAAAACAACAAAAACATTGAATTTACAAAAACGGATCTTTCAAAAATAACGGATTCGCTTATTGACTTTTATAAAAACAGAACAGAACAAAAAAATTTAAAATTTGAATTTATAAAAAACGAAGGGCCGTTTATGATAAACGCCAACGAATTTTACATTGAGCAAATGTTTATGAATCTTATAGACAACGCGATAAGATACACCGAAAAAGGACAAATTACGGTAAAACTTGAAAGACAAAACGATAAAATAAATCTTACCGTTGAAGATACCGGCATCGGCATAGCGCCGGAACATCTTCCGCGTCTTTTTGAAAGATTTTACGTCGTTGACAAGGCGCGAAGCAGAAAATCCGGCGGAACGGGACTCGGCCTTTCAATAGTAAAATATATAACAAACATACACGGCGCATCAATAACGGTTGACAGCAAAGTCAATTCCGGAACTTCTTTTACGGTTAAATTCAACGCGCTCTGACCTCATTTCTTTTTCAAAAATAATATCTTTATTGTTTTAAAATTTGGTATAATCTGCCAAACAAACAAAAAAAGGAATTATCTATGAAAAATATGCCTGAATTTAATAAAGTTTCAAAATCTCTTTTGCAGGTAATGCCTTACCAATATCCGGGGAAAAAAATCAACGTATGCATAGAAACCGAAGAATTTACGTGCTTATGCCCTTGGACCGGACTTCCGGACTTTGCCTGTCTTACGATAAATTACACGCCTGCCAAGACGGTAGTTGAACTTAAATCGCTTAAGATGTATCTGCAGTCTTACAGAATGGTCGGTATGGTTCACGAAAGCGTCGTAAACAGCATTCTTGCGGATTTAACTTCTGCGTTAAAAACAAAAAACATATCGGTTGAATTAAAATTCAAAATCCGGGGCGGCATCGCTACAACAGTGTCGGCTTCGGCATATTCAAAGGGAAAATGACAAATGGCAAATAAGCTTATTGCGTTTGTCGGAAATCCCAACGTAGGAAAATCCGTACTGTTTAATAAATTAACCGGACAGTATTCCGTAGTTTCAAATTATTCCGGCACAAGCGTAGACGTAACAAGAGGAACGATAAAAATTGACGGAACAGACTATCAGGCCGTTGACACTCCCGGCGTTTATTCTTTAATGCCGCTTTCCGAAGACGAACAAGTCACAAGAGATTTAATAATAAGAGAAAAACCTTCCGTAATCGTTCAGGTTTGCGACATAAAAAATATTGAACGTTCTCTTCATCTTTTTTTTGAACTGGCTATGTTTAAAATTCCGGTAATTATGGTTTTAAACATGTACGACGAAGCCGTGCATTCGGGAATAAAAATAAACGGATACCAGCTTGAAAAAATACTGCGCGTGCCTGTTATTATGACGGCTGCGACTCTCGGTTACGGACTGGAAAAAATAATAAAAAAAATCCCACAGGCGGCTACAACTCCGTTTGACATCGTTTATTCGGAAGAAAAAACCATATCATGCGTTGATGAAGTTTTAAAAGACAAAATTCCTTATTCAAGGGCAATATCGGTTTATCTTCTGTGCGGAGACAAAGGAATTTCAAATTATATACCCGACAATTTAAAAAACTTTATACAAACCGACTGCTTAAAAAAAATAAATATAAACGCCGACAGTTTCAACTCGCGCCTTTTTAACGACAGAAACAACGCCATAAAAAGAATAACCGGCAACGCTAAAATAGTAAAACATAAAAACAAATTTGAATTTTTGCAGTTTATCGGCAACGCGGCCTTAAATCCTTTTATCGGAACGCTTCTGCTTTTGTGCATACTTTATTTAATGTACGAATTTGTCGGCGTTTTCATGGCCGGCACGGTAGTAGATTTCATACAGACGTCCGTTTTTGAAAATTTTTTAAATCCGATCGTTGTAAATATTCTTGATTATCTTAAAACGCCTGATATGGTAAAAGATTTTTTAACCGGCCAGTATGGTTTGTGGACCGTAGCCGTAACATACGCTTTTGCGATAATATTTCCGATAATAACGGGATTTTTTCTTTTTTTGGGTCTGCTTGAAGACTCAGGATATCTTCCGAGACTTTCCGTTATGCTTGACAGAATTTTTTCTTTTATAGGTTTAAACGGAAAAGCCGTTTTGCCCATGATACTGGGACTGGGCTGCGGAACGATGGCGGTGCTGAGCGCAAGAGTTCTTGAAACAAGAAAAGAACGCATGATTATTCTGGTGCTTTTGTCTCTGGCGGTTCCATGTTCGGCGCAGCTTGGAATAATACTTGCAATGCTGTCGGCGATATCTTACAAAGCCACAATAATATGGTTCTGCTGTATTTTGGTTTCAATTCTCGGAATCGGAAAACTTTTGGCTTATTTTATAAAAGGCGAACCTAATAATCTGATTATAGAACTTCCGAATATAAGGATACCGTCTCTTTTAAATATTTTTTCAAAAATAAAAATGAGGCTTGAATGGTACTTAAAAGAAATTGTGCCTCTTTTTGTTATTGCAACGGCATTTTTATTTTTTATAGACAAAATACATCTGCTTGAAAAAATTGAAAAACTGTTGTCGCCGGTCATTGTATATTTTCTGGGGCTTCCCATAGAAACGACAAGTACTTTCATAATGGGATTTTTAAGAAGAGATTACGGAGCTTCGGGTATTTACGTAATGGCGCAAAACGGACTTTTGACTAATACGCAGGTTCTTATAACGGCGGTGGTTATAACTCTTTTTATTCCGTGTCTGGCGCAAAGCCTGATAGTAATTAAAGAATACGGCGTTAAAATAGCGGCCGTTGTTTTTGCAGCCGTTACGGCATACGCCGTTTTATTCGGCGGATTACTGAAGTTTTTATTAAAGTTTGTAAACATTTAGAGGTGTAAAAATGAAAACAAAAGAAAATTTAGACGTTGAAGAATCATTAAGCTTGATATGGACGTCAATACAGAGAGGGGACACAAATTTCAATAAAATAGACGCCGTTGTAAAAAAAGGCGTATGCGAAAACGTAATGAACCAGCTTATAGCCGAAGGTTACGTCTTAAAAGACAACGAAACAATAAAACTGACTGCAAAAGGCGAGGAGATCGGAAGAGAAATCACAAGAAGGCACAGGCTTACCGAAAGACTTCTTGCCGACGTTCTTGAATTTGACAAAACGGCAATAGACGAAATCGCTTGCGATTTGGAACATAACATATCAACGGAATTGGCCGATTCAATATGCACATTGCTGGGACATCCGACGGAATGTCCGCACGGAGCGCCGATACCGAGCGGAAAATGTTGTCAAAAATCTGAAAATAAAATAAAATCTATAGTATTCCCTCTGTCTCAGCTTGACCCCGGGGAAGAAGTAAAACTGGCTTATATTGTAACGACGAATCACGGTTATTTGCATAAATTGCTGTCTCTGGGATTAATTCCCGGAGTTAAAATCATATTGCACCAGAAATTTCCGAGTTTTATAATAAAAGTAAACGAAACTCAGATAGCCGTTGACGAAGAAGTGGCAAATTTAATTTACGTAAGAAAATAAAAAAGAGTTCTCTATGGAAGATAAAAACAATTTTGAAATTACGTGGCTGCCTTTATGGAAATGCAATTTTAAATGTCCTTATTGTCCTCTATTTGAAGAAACCAATGCGTTGGAATTTCAGCCGTTAAACACTCTAATAAAAATATGGAATAATTTGTTTGAGAAAATACAAAGCAGCAATCTTAAAATAACGCTGAATATTTCAGGCGGAGAACCCACAATATATCCTAATTTTTTTAAACTCTTGCAATACTTTATAACAAAAGTGTCCAAAATTCATGTTTCCACTAATTTATCTTTTAATCCATATGATTTTTTGAATTTAAAATTTCCGACTAATACTATATGTTTCCACGCGACGTTTCATCCTTCTTGTATGTCAGTTGACGATTTTATTAAAAACTTAGTTCCATTAAAACAATACTTAATAAACGAATCTGTGGAATTCGTGGCTGATAAAAATAATTTAGAAAATCAAAAAATGATAATAAAAAAAATAAATGATTGCGGAATTAAAGTAAAATTTTTATTTTTAAAATTTATCGGACAAGATTTACCGGATAAAAAAAATTATACTAATGCGAAAATTATAAATTCTGAAAGAGAAATCAAAACGATACAAAAAATCAGAGCCGAACAAATAGTGAAAGGATCTGATTATGAAATTGCTAAAAAAGGTCCTTTCGGAAAAAAATGCTTGGCAGGTTATAAATCTATATATATACTGCCGAACGGCAATATAACAAGGTGTGCTCTGGATCCAACTTATCTTTGGAATATCTTTGATAGAGATATAATAAATTTATATCAAGAACCACAGATATGTAAGCAAAAAATTTGTCCCAGTCAATATCTTAATATTATAGAATAATTACAACGAGGGGAAAATGTTTAACAGAAAACAAAAAATTCATTTTGTCGGTATCGGCGGTTCGGGAATGTCGGGAATAGCGGAAGTGCTTTTAAATCTCGGGCATCACGTATCCGGATCCGACATAAAAAAAACGGACGTCACTCAGAGATTAAAACAGCTTGGCGCAAAAATATACATAGGGCACAACGCTAAAAATGTAAAAAAAGTGGACGTTGTCGTAACTTCAACGGCGATACCCAAAGACAATCCGGAAGTAATCCAGGCGGTAAAAAATAAAATAATAATAATTCCCAGAGTTGAAATGCTCATTGAGCTTGCAAGGCTTAAATACACCATTACGATTGCCGGCACTCACGGCAAAACCACCACAACGTCAATGGCTTCAATGGTTCTTGGCGGGCTTGACCCGACAATAGTAATAGGCGGGAAATTAAAACATTTAAAAAGCGGGGCGAAACTCGGAAAAGGGGATTATCTTATCGCCGAAGCCGACGAATCGGACGGTTCTTTTTTAAAACTTTCTCCCGTAACGACCATCGTCACCAATATAGACAACGACCATCTTGACTATTACGGCAATATGGAAAATTTAAAAGAGGCGTTTGTCCGTCATATCAACAGCGTTCCATTTTACGGATGCGCT
The DNA here is from genome assembly GCA_964487915.1 of uncultured Elusimicrobiaceae bacterium. Lineage (GTDB taxonomy): Bacteria > Elusimicrobiota > Endomicrobiia > Endomicrobiales > Endomicrobiaceae > Proruminimicrobium. The sequence goes on from CAZASN010000003.1 coordinate 104,760, forward strand.
ATTATATGCTCCGATAACCCTGTAATAAGGGAAATTATACCCAAACTTACAAGAAAATACGTAACTTACGGATTAACAGGAAAACCGGACGTAACCGCCGGAGATATAAAAATCATAAACGGAAACACGCAATTTAATCTTATTTCAAAAGGCAAAAAAATCGGCAGAATAATTTTAAAAGTTCCGGGACGCCATAATATATTAAACTCGCTTGCTTCAATTTCGGCAGGACTTCAATACAATATTCCTTTTGCAAAAATAAAGGAAGCTTTATTCAATTACGGCGGAGTCGGCAGAAGAATAGAACTTAAAGGCGAAAAAAACGGCATAACCGTTATAGACGATTACGGGCATCATCCTACCGAAATAGACGCGACTTTATCGGCGATAAAACATAACTGGAAAAACAAACGGCTTACGGCAATATTCCAGCCTCACAGATATACGAGAACGCAGAATTTGTATAAGGAATTCGGCAAAGCTTTAAAAAAGGCCGACGCCGTTTATGTTATGGATATTTATCCCGCAAGCGAAAAACCGATTAAAGGCGTAACGTCGGATCTTATTATCAAAAGCGCCCGAGATAACAAATGCAACGTTTATAAATTTAAAAATATAAAAGCCGTAGCGGACACTCTTAAAAAAGGCGATATTTTACTGACGATAGGCGCGGGTAACGTATGGCAAAAAGGAGAAGAACTATTAACTCTGATATAGCAAACCAACTTAGAGAGTATGCTTTAGATTTTATTGAAAACGAACCTTTGTCGGAACACACTACGCTGTGTCTCGGCGGAAACGCGGATTTTTTCGTAAAAGTAAAGACGTACGAAGAACTTAAAAATCTGCTCGCCGTAATAAAACGCAATAACGCCCCCTATTTCATAATAGGAGGAGGTTCAAATTTGTTGTTCGGCGACGAAGGATTCAGAGGCATTATTTTAAAATTAAACGGCGAATTTGAAGAAATTTCAATATTCGGAAATATCGTAACGGTAGGCGCGGCCGCAAACCTCGGCAGCGTTATTAAACAATCCGCGGAACAGTCTCTGCACGGATTTGAACATTTTATAGGAATACCGGGAACAATCGGCGGCGCCGTTTTCGGAAACGCCGGACTTAACAACAGCTGGATAGGCTCGTTTGTAGACACTGTTGAAACGATGGATTTTGACGGCAACATTCAAAAATACGCCGCAAAAGACATTACCTTTTCATACAGATCATGCGGACTCAAAAACTGCGTCATAACAAAAGCGGTATTTATCTTGAAAAACGGCGATAAAAATGATATTTTGAAAACTGTATCGGCCGATATTGAAAAAAGAATTTTCACTCAGCCTCTGGGGACTAAAAACGCCGGTTGCGTTTTTAAAAATCCGGAAGGCCAAAACGCGGGATACCTTATTGATATTTTAGGATTTAAGGGATTCGGAATAGGCGGAATAAAAGTTTCCGAAATACACGCGAATTTCCTTATAAATACGGGAAGCGGCACGGCTGCGGAAATGCTTGAACTTATAGAAACGATAAAAGAAAAGGTCAGAGAAAAATTTAAAATAGAACTTGAAACGGAAATAAAAATAATAAAATGAAAAACTTAAAAAATAAAAAAATAGGCGTATTATGCGGGGGAACTTCTTCCGAAAGGGAGATTTCGCTGAAATCGGGAAAAGCGGTTTTTAACGCAATTAAAAAACTGGGGTTTAAAGCCGTTTTCATAGACGTTGATAAAAACATAGCGCAAAAACTTTTAAAAGAAAAAATAGACGTAGCCTACGTGACTCTTCACGGTCCGATGGGGGAAGACGGAACCATACAGGGAATGCTTGAAATCATGAAAATACCATATACCGGATGCGGAGTTTTTTCAAGTTCGGCAAGCATGGATAAAATTATTTCAAAAAAAATGTTTGAATACGCGAAAATACCGACCGCGGCATGGTTTGCCGTTTCAAAAAATACGAAAAAGCCTTGCGGCCTTTCATATCCGGTCGTCGTAAAACCTGCGACACAGGGTTCGGCGATAGGCATTTCAATAGCTAAAAATAAAAATGAATATGAAAAAGCGCTGAAACTGGCTTTTAAATACGACGACAGAGTTTTGGTTGAAAAATACGTAAAAGGAACGGAAATAACCGTAAGCGTTTTAAACGGCAAAGCCCTTCCGGTAATTGAAATAGTGCCCGACGGCAAATTCTACGATTTTAAATCAAAATATACGGTCGGCAAATCAAAACATCTGATTCCTCCGAGGCTTCCTAAAAATATAATACTGCAAACTCAAAAAATAGGCGAAAAAGTATTTTCGGAATTTTTATGCAAAGGCACTTGCAGGGTTGATATGATAGCCGATAAAAACGGCAAAATATGGGTTCTTGAATCAAATACGCTTCCGGGAATGACCGAAACGTCTCTTTTTCCGGACGCGGCTCAGGCGGCAGGAATGAGTTTTGAGAAACTGGTTTTGGAAATTTTAAAATCCGTTTAAACAAATATGAGAAATTTAAATAAAAGAAAAAGCATCTTCAATAAAAACATATCTTTTTCAAACAGAAATAGCAGCGTAAACTATAAAAGAATTATACGGTTGATTTTAATACTTGTTATAATAATTTTTTTGGCCGTTCTGTTTAAGAAGTGCAAAAATTATATATGCAGCTGCGAGAAATTTGAAATTGAAACTATAGCAATAACGGGCTGCAAAAACGTAACGCAGGTTGAAATAATAGAACTTGTTCCGTTTAAAACCGGAGACAATCTGTTTAGGGTTGATCTTTCCGACGCGGAAGAAAAAATTAAAGTTTTAAAACCGGAATTAAAAGACATAACAATGCTGCGCAGATGGAAAAAAGTTTTAATAAAACTGAAAGAAAGGCAGCCGGAAGTTTTTATACCTCAGGGCGATACTCTCGTAGGATTGGATTTTGACAATATCGCATTCGGACTCAGAGGCCATATGTTTGAAATGAAAATTCCGGTTTTAAGATGTTCTTCAAAAGAAGAGAGAATTTCTCTTCTGGAATTTGTAAAGCTTTTAAAGCCGCATATAAAAGATTTCATTCACAGAATAACCGAAATAAAATACGGCGAAGTAAACGATATTATTTTCATTATAGACGGGAAAACAACGGTTTACTGGGGCGATTTTTATAAAAATGAAATAAAAAACAAAGCAAAAAGAATGCTTGTCGTTTTTGAAGACGCATCGCAAAAATACGCAAATATAGAATATATTGATTTAAGATTTTTAGAAAAAGATAAAGTTATCGTAAAACCCGCGGCGCCTGAAGCAGACGCCGGAGTTATACCTGAAGGGAGCGTGTAATGGCAAAAAAAGATTTGATACTGATACTTGATATCGGCAGTTCTTCGGTGCACGGAATCATAGCCGCTTTTAACGCCGACGAAAAAAAGATGGAAATCCTTGACGCGCGGACGGAACCGTGTCCCGACGGCATAAAAGACGGCGCCGTAGTGGGAATCAGGGAATCTGCAAGAGCGATAGAAACTCTTATCCGCAACCTTGAAGAAAATCAGAATTCGCAGGCAAACGGAATAATCGTTTCGGTAAGAGGCTCTCTTATAGAAGCGCACAATACTACCGGAAACTTAAGAATATCCGAAACGGGATCTCAGAAAATAAACGACGAAAATATGAGCGCCGTAACCGAAGCGGTCAAAAACGCGACAATGCTTGATTACCGCCACGAAATAATACAGATAATCCCCAAAGAATATATAGTTGACAATCTGCCCGGCATACAGGATCCGATAGGTTTGGAATGTTCGCACCTTCAGATGAAAGCGCTTGTCATAGTCGCTTCAAAAAGCAATATGGAAAACATTAAAAACGCTGTAAATATTGAAGGACTGCAGCTTTCTTACGGATACAACGCGCTCGGCGACACTTTGGTTGAAACGTCTGATAAAGAACTCGGCTGCATTTTGGTTGACATCGGCGGAATGACGACGGGCATTGCGGTTTATATAAATAAAATCATACAGGATATTTTTGAACTTCCGGTCGGTTCGGATCTTCTTACCAAAGATATCACAAAAAAATTCAGAACAACGCAGGCCGAATCAAAAAGAATCAAAGAAACCTACGGAGCGGTTTTGGAAGAAGTTCTTGCAAATCCCGAAGAAGAATTTGAATACAGCGTCAATTCAAAAATAAAAAAAGCGACCAGACAGGAACTTGTTGAAGTAATAAAACCGGCGATTGACAAACAGCTTGAATTCATTTTGTATAATCTTGAAAAAAGAAACATTGACATATCGGCTCTTTCAGGAGGCGTAATTCTTACCGGAGCAGGAACAAAAATGCCCGGAATGCTTGAAGCGTTTGAAAAAGCTTTTGACTGCGGCGTAAAAATAGCCAACGTCAATACCGATAAAATAATAGTGCCGCAAAACATACTTGAAAGCCAGATTTATACGACGGCAATCACAACTCTCTACAGCGAATACAAAGACCATCTCGTTATGCAGCAAAATAATTATACAAAAGTCGTCCGCGGCAAAAAACCGCAGCTTACCGACAGCGTAACGTCGTGGTTTAAACAAATATTTGAAAAAGTAGTCTAGCAGGAGGATAACAATGACAGTAACAATAAAACTCCCTGCAAACGGGAATAATAATACGTCTCCCAGAAAAGCCGTAATAAAAGTTATCGGAGTGGGCGGAGGCGGCAATAACGCGGTTGACAGAATGATAGCCGCAAATATTACCGACGTTCAGTTTACCGTCGTTAATACTGATGCTTCCGTATTAAGGCGTTCCGTTGCGGAAGATAAAATACAAATAGGCATAGACGGACTGGGAGTAGGCGGAGATCCGCAGAAAGGCGAAACGGCGGCTCTTGAAAGCGAAGAAACTTTAAGAGACACCATAATGGGCGCCAATATGGTTTTTGTAACCACCGGAATGGGCGGCGGAACGGGAACGGGCGCGGCTCCGGTAATTGCAAAAATAGCACGAGAACTCGGAATATTGACCGTAGGCGTTGTTACAAAACCTTTTACGCTTGAAGGTAAAAAAAGAATTGAAAACGCAAACACCGGCATAGAAAAAATCAAAGAATATACCGACGCTTTAATAGTAATTCCGAACGATAAAATATTCGCCGTCGTAGATTTAAAAACGCCGATTGAAGAAATGTATAAAAGAGTGGACGACGTTTTAAGAATTTCAATACAGTCTATAACCGACACAATAACAAAAACCGGTCTTATCAACATAGACTTTGCCGACGTTCAGGCAATACTGGGAAACGCAAGCAACGCGATTATAGGCCTTGGCGAAGGCGAAACGATTGAAGAGGCGTTCACAAGAGCGATGACAAACGTATTCGTTGAAGGCCCGAATATAAAAATAGCAAACAGAATGTTGATCAACATATCAAGCTCGCGGACAAATCCTTTTACGGTAGGCGACGAAAAATGGATAGACGATTTTGTGAAAAAAGAATTTAAACAATGCGACGAACTTAAAAAAGGACATATCGTCGGCGACGTTCTTGACACAAAAATCAAAGTTTCAATCATAGCGTCTTTTAATAAAACCGCAAAAACGACGCGTTCGTCAGGCGTTGGAATTTCCAAAATAAAAAAACAGTCAGAGCCTTCGCAGGAAGGGGAAGACTGGGACTGGAATTCTGCGGCTTACGAGACATGGAAGACGAAGAGACTGTAAAAACGCAGAAGATTAGAAGTTTGGCAGCTTAGAAGTTTAGTAACAGCTTTGTGTTGTTAAAGTCTTTGCTAAGCTTCTAAACTTCCCAGCTTCTCAGCTTCAGTCTTTGTTCTTCCAAGCTTCAGTTGTTTTAGTCAGGGGTAAAAAATGTTAGTGAATTTGAAAGAGATATCATATATTAAAGAAAATATGTTGAAAATTCCGCATTTAACCACCGTTAAATCGTGCGGGAATATGAAAGACGAACAGCAGCGTATTAAATTCTGCCAAGCTAACAATATAAATCACAAAGAGATAGTATTTGCCCAACAGGTACACGGAACGTTTGTAAAAAAAGTTTCAAAACAAGACTGCGGCGCTTTTATTCCCGAATGCGACGGACTTATCACAAACGAAAAAAATATCACGCTTGCCGTATTTACGGCAGACTGTATGCCCGTATTTATGACGTCACGCGATTATTCCGTTATAGCGCTTGTACACGCCGGCTGGAGAGGTTTGGCGGGGGGAATACTTGAAAGCGCTTTGACTTCTTTTAAAAAAGATTTCGGGATACTTCCTCAGGATGTTTTTACCTATATAGGACCTCATATATCAAAATGCTGTTATGAAGTAGGCTCTGACGTTAAAAAGGCGTTTGACGTGCCGGAATCTGAAAAAAATCTTTCGCTTTCCGAACAGGCGGAGAAGCAGCTTAGGTCGTTTGGAGTTAAGAGGGTCTACTTAAATGACAATTGCACTTGTCATGAGGAACAACTTTTTTACTCCTATCGGAGAGAGCCAACGGAATCACGTATGCTTTCTCTCATTTCGGCTTTATAACGACTTCAAATTTTGGGCTACAACTTCGCATTTTCACACCTTATGTACCGTTTCACTTCCGTACACTGCGGCTTGAAAATCGCTCGTTTCACTCCAAACTTTGAAGTCTAACTGCAACAACAAAAAAGAATATAAAAAATTCTATGCTACTATATCACCAGAATAAAATTTCATAATAGGTTTATTTTTAAAACATTGAGGAATATCTTTAAATGTTCTATTATTCATGATATATTTATATAAATTACTGTTTTTATTTAATTTATTGAAATGTTTTTCCCATTTTTTAGAAATACCTTTTTGTTCATATAATTTTCTATTAATTATCAAATCTTCTGGCATTACAAGTATTTTTTTAAACTCTTGTAATGTTTTTCCAAAAGCAATGTTAAAAAATTCAGGATTAGGCCCAACTAAACCATGGGTTGCATTTAAAATACATTGAATCGCACGTATTTGCTTTTCTGTCCAATTTTTACCTACATATTTTCTGTTAAAAGAATTTTCTCCATAAATAGGACTGTACTTCATAGGGAAAGACCAGATTCTAGTTTCATAATTATTTTTTTCAAAATAATTATTAAGTGATGAAACAATTTTTAATCTTTTATATAAATCTTCTGGTGTATCTAAAAAATTAAATAATATATAATTAGACAAATATTTAATTCCATGATTAGCTGCTAAAATAGATTTTTCTTTATATATTTTTATAGATTCATTATCAGCATGGTCAAATGCTATTCTTAATGGTCTAATTGCAATTTCTGATAGTTTTTTACATTTTTCCCGTGTTAAAAGTCTTGCATCTATCCCCTGATTAAAATCAACATATCTTTTTTTGCTTCGTTTTCTGCCATTTTTAAAACATGTAAAAACTGCATTTTTAGAAAAACCAGATTCTTTTATATCGTCAATAATCCTTTCGAAAAAATTTGAAGCTAATACATTGTTATCTAAAAGCATTAAATCTTTTTTTTCTCCAAAATTTCGTTTAATATATTGAATATGTTCTTTTATATCTATATATGATTCAAAATTTGGTTCTATTATAGGAACTGCACAGAATGGGCATCTACGAATACAACCTCTTGTAGCATATGTTATGTAAGCATCATTTATGTGATAATTATAATTAAAAAATTGATTTATATTTTTATCAATTATAGAATAATCTGGTGGTAAATTATCAACAATGATATCATCATTACCCAATATATTCGGTTGATTTATCAAACCAGATATAATAGTGACTTTATACTTATCTAATAGTTTTTCATGTCCAACTGTGGCTAAAACACCACCACAATAAATTTTTGATATGGCACTAACAGAATTTCTATAATATTCGATAGTCTCTATTGTTTTATCAAAATAAAATGTAAATAGTGTTGTTATATATATCCTATCCCATTGTTTATTTTTCAAATATTCATTTTTACCCTTACAAAAATAAACATCATCACCAATATTTTTATGATATGTACTAATTTTCATCAATCCCAAAGGTGGATATTTATTTTTATAATCAGGTTCAATTAATAATATATTTGCCATAATTTGTATTATTTAATATTGTTCTTAAATTTAATATAGACTTCAATTAAAATGCGAGCAGCTATCCAACCATTTTTTAAATCTTCTGGTTTCACACATAATAATTCATCTTTATGCATCCAAAAATTTAAATTCTCAATAAATTTTGCTTTATTTAATAAATAAACCAAAACTTCATGTCTATCGCTACCTAACATATTTTTTTCTTGTAGTTTGGCAACTACTAATCTACAGAGTGTTGGCAAATAATCATTTTCTTTTTTCACATTTAAAGCAGTAATCCAAAGATTAGAAGTAAATTCAATAATTAATCTACATAAAGAAGCCGCTGAATAAGGATACTCATATATATTCAATGTTTCCAACTCTCTTATTATTGTTTTCCCTTTCTCTGTTAAACATTGCAATTCTTCATCAGAATAATTGACTGAAAGAGTTAATGCAATATTATTTTCTTTATTCAAATTTCTCTTTTTGTGAGCTTTTTTTAATTCTTCTTTTGGTCTATCATTAATTTGCTTATTTTTTATTTGTGTTTTATATTCATCAGACAATTCTTCACAATATTTTTTGAATTCAGTTTTAGTTCTTATATTCCCACTAGCAGGTTTATTTATTAAATCTGTAACCAATTTTTCCAACATTTTATACACTTGTTTTTCTGTATCTTTAAATTCCAAATTATTATTAGAATCAAAAGTAATATTAAAATTTGTTTTAAAATCTGTGAATGAAAGAACTCTTTCCAATTTAGAAGTCCATTGAGTAGAATCCATTTGTTTTATTAATTCTGGTGTTGCTTGTTTCTTTACAAATTTTATTATTGAATAAGTTTTTGATAAGTCGCCAATTTCAGCATTATATTTATGTTTTTCATGCGCTCCCCATTCTTTTCGTCCTATACCACCATTCAAATTTTGATGTATAGTAGGTAATACTGCATTTGCATCATCATAGTTATCATAAATTACACATTCTATATTTTTTTTATTGTAATTCAATTTCCAAAAATTTACTATTGATGGTATTGTTTTTTTCAGATTTTCATTATTTCTGTATTGAGTCATAAGTTTAATACAAGAAACTCTACGATTACCTTCAATAACAACATATTTTTTTTGTTCTTTATCATACCAAGCTATTGGATTCTCAAATAAATGCAGGTCATTTGTAGCTATGTCTGTTGCTAAATTTAACATCTCTATATATGGCTTTCCACTTTTAACATTAAACATTTCAATTATTGCATCAATTTCAGAATATACTTCATTGATATATCTTTTATTATTGGGATTCACTAACAATTTTTCAATTTTAATTAACTTTCTTGCAATCCTAGATTTAGACATATACAATTTTCTCCTTATTAAATTATTTTGAATTGTTCAGAATCATGATGTATATGACCGTTTTATTATACCAAAATAAATTTACTTTATTTTTTCTGCATCTTCTGTCTCAAAATAGCGGCATAGTCTTTATATTCTTGGGCTTTGTTGAGGCGGCCGAAATTGGTTTTGTGAAGTCTGCGGTTAAGGGTAACGACCTGGATTTTTTTTATTTTCAAGCCGGAACTTTGTAATTTTAATTGCCAGCCTACTATTTCGCCTGATTTTAGAGTTTCGTCAAATAAACCTATCGTATCAAACACTTCCCGTCTTATAAGAGATGCTCCGCCTATACTGCCGAAATACGGTTCTTTTCTGGGGTTAAGCTGTTTTTTTTCTTCTTCGGTAAGTTCGGGGCTTATGAAATCTCTGCCCATTGAAAAAACCGCGTGTAAATCGTTATTTATAAGTTCGTTATATAATAAGGAAAGTGCGTTATCTTCAACGTAATCATCCGCATCGTTAAAGAATATGATTGAACCTTTGGAGTTTTTTATTCCGGCGTTTCTGGATTTAGAAAGCGACGATTCGTTTATCCTGAATACTTTACAGCCCGCATTTTTTGCGATTTCACCCGTATTGTCGGTTGAATCGTCATCTATTACTACAATTTCAAAAATATCGTGGTTCTGTCTTTTAATAGCATTTATGGTTTCAAGAATATAAAGCGATGCGTTTTTGGCCGGTATTACCGCAGATACAGAATGCTTTGACATATTTAAAACTCCGTTTTATTTACCGGTTGTTTTTCTCAAATATTTCGTGACAAACGGCAAAAAAGATTTCATCGGAAAGTCTACGCTGAATGTGGAATTTTTGCCGTGCAGTCTTCTCATGCAGTAAACTTTATCAATAAAATGATTTACGTTTACTCCGTAAAATTTTATTCTGTAAAGAAACTCCGTATCTTCCTTAATAGGAAGCTGCGTCATAAAATTACCGTAATCGGCAAATATTTCTTTTTTAATCAACGACGACTGTATTGCGAATTTAAAATTATTCCAAAATTCCATTTCATCCCTAATCATTTTGCTGTTCTTTAACGACTCGTCTTCAACAAGATTATCGCAGGCCGTAAATACAATCTGGCATTTGGGATTATCGTTAAAATATTTTAACTGGGCGTCAAGTTTGCCTGATAACCAATAATCGTCGGCGTCCAAAAAAGCGATATAATCGCCCGATGCGTTTTTAATACAGTTATTTCTTGCGGCGGAAATTCCCTGATGTTCCTGCCAAAAATATTTTACCGCAGGAAACTTCATTATATTTTCTTTTGTGTCATCTTCCGAACCGTCGTCAACCACTATGACTTCAAGATTTTCGTAATTTTGCAAAAATACGCTGTCTATGGCCTGATTTATGTATTGTCCGCAGTTATACGCCGGTATTAATACTGAAATAAGAGGGGATTGGGTCATTTTTCAGTTTCTCCTTTTTCTTTAAATATGGGATTCCAGCCTTTTTCTTTTTCAACGTCGTGAATAGGATCGGCAAGCAGAAGTTCCTGCGCGTCTAAATATTCGCCGACTTTAAGTTCAAAATTATCTTTTGCAAGTATTGAAGCGTCAATTGAAAAATTTAAAGCGACTGTATCGCCGGGAACAATAATGTTTTTATTCAAAAGTTCTTTTATAAAAGAATCAACTTTTAATTCAATATCGGCCGGAGCCTGCGGCATATTTTTGAGATGATTTTTAATATCTTTAATGTCGGCTCCTTCAGTAATATATTTATAAACAAGAGTGCCTGCCGCGTTCATTCCGTAATAAACTCCGGTTTGGGCGTTTATTACAACGGCAATATTATCCGTTATATCGGAAAACATTTCAGAATCGTTTAATTTATACATTATTGTTGCTCCTTTCGTTTATAAACTTTCTAAGAACTTTTACGTTTGCCTGCAAATCGGCAGACAGGTTTATTTTATAAAAATCAAGACCCGATACTAAAGATATAAGTTGTTTTAAAAAGTCAGCGTTTTTCTGCTCGCCCGTCTGATAAACCGTTGAATAAACAAGCTGGGTTATCGCCTTTCCTTTATGAACCGGTTCAACAAAAGGCTCTTTTAAATCCGGACATATCTCCGGAAACACAACCGTTCTTAACGGCATTTTATTTACAAAATTTCCGTGATGGGAAGAAACGTCAAAAACATATTTTGTGTTATTATAATTATCCCACAGAAATTCCGATTTTAAATTATACATTTTTTTATGCATCTGAGGCGAAAGAATTACTATTGAATATACCGGATAGGCGTAAAGCATATCCGTTTTATTCAATATTAGATAATCATCCGATATATATTGGAAACCGTCCGCAAGGCATGAAACGGCAAGCGTTGATTTGCCTCTTCCGCCGCGCCCGCATATTAAAACGCCTTCGTTTTCTATCCCGACGCAGGCCGCATGGACAAGCGCGGAATCCGGCGTTTTTACGATTTCGCTTATGAAATCAATAAATATGTGCCCGTTTTTTGAAGCAAATTCTTTTGACAGATCGTTTGCGGCAAAATAAAAAATATCCGCGTTTGTATCGTAAGCGCTTAAAGCGTTGTCTTTTTTATAAAGTTTTATGACGGGCCTTTCGTTATGAGATATAAATATATTGTCGGCCTGCGTTAAAGAATCCGCGGCATATTTATTTACGTCGTCGCGCCAAAGCCGGAACACAACGTCAAATGAAGAAGATTTTTCTTTTAAACAGTAAGCAAAATTCTTTTCAACGAGATTGATAAAACCTTCGTCAAAAATTTCAAGTCTTACGGTTTTTACGCCTAAATCAAGATATTTTATAACACAGTTTTTGCCGCCGGTCTTTTTTAAAAAAGAATTTTCTATTATCCGGCGATAACCGGCAATTTCTTCATACGGCATATTTTTTATGTTGTAAGTTATTCTTTCAAAATTCATTTACAGATATCTCTCCGATGTTTTAACAAGCAAAAATTTTCTTGCAAAAAAGCAATGATGGACGAATTTAATGTAAAAAAATTCACACGTAAGTTCAACCGCGCGCTTTATGTCCTCGTATTTTTTATTTTTTGAAAACAATATTGTTTTTACGGCTGTTTTTATGTCGCTGCTTCTTTTCATCATAATATGCAGCCTTACGTGTTTTTCAAAAGCGGCTTTTTGGTTATCGTCTGTTTTTATTTTTGATATAACACCGTCCGGAATTTTTGACGGTACGATACTGTCAAAAATTTCAAGCATAAGTTTTGTAGCATAAGAAAGTCCTGTCTGCGAAGCGTTATTTATAATAATATCCCAGTTTATATTTTCATTTTTATTTTTGACGGATTCAAGTATGCGCAGGCAGTCAAAAATCCATAAAATTTTCATCGGATAAGGCTTATTGTAAATAATATTGTCCAAAGCGTTTTGAAGCGTTAAAAAAAACATATCTTCGGCTTTAGGAATAAGAACGTTTACTCCGAAAGCTTTTACGGCAACTGCCCTTTCAAATATTTTATTGTCCGTATTCTGAGTATTTATATCCGATTTTACGATAAATCTGTGAATGTCCAGCCGCCGGACGCCGTCGTATAAATCAACCGAATGTTTTGCTCTTACAGATATTTTAAATCCGTTGCGCAACGCTATATTAAGAGCTTTTTCAAAATTTTTAAAACTGACGGCAAAATCAACGTCCGCCATATATCTTGGCATATCGGGATAGAGATATTTCATTGAAATTCCCTTAATCAGCAAAACAGGAATATTTTTCGCGTTCAATGCCCGTCCTATTTTATTAAAAGCGGCAAGAAAAGCGGTGTTTTGGTATTGAAAATATCTTACAACGCCTTTTATACGTGGAATATCGTCTTCCGAAATTTTTATGTTTGAATGTATGTTTAATAGATTTGCCAAAAAAAGATTAAAGCCGAGCGGAGCGTTTTCAATATCATAACCCGATAAAAGTTCTAAAACGTCTTTTTCATCGGCTTTGGAAGAAAACGTAAGTTTAAGCAAAAGTTTATCGCCGGCGGTAATTGCTATTCTTTTTTTAAAGTAATTAAGATCTAACATATGTCTCCGTGAAATATACCGTTTACGCACGTGTATTTTACAATATACTGCCTATATTATCAAACCGGCAATTTTTTTGTATAATTATCCGGTATTTAAGCAAAAGGGGGAAACAAATGTTTAAATTTTTAAGTTTATTTTTATTTATATCTTTATTTTTAACCGCCTGCGCCACAGTTCCGGTTACTGGAAGGAAACAGGTTTCGCTTGTTTCAAATTCCGAGCTTATGTCTTTAAGCGATCAGGAATATAAACAGATTATAAGTTCATCACAAATTGAAAAAGGCACCAAAAATGCCCAGATGGTAACAGAAGTCGGTCAAAAAATAGCCAAAGCAGTTGAAAGTTTTCTGACAGAAATAAACCAGAAAGAAAAAATATCGGAATTTTCATGGGAATTTAATTTAATAAAAGACGACAAAACCGTAAACGCCTTCTGTATGCCGGGAGGCAAAATAGTCGTTTATACGGGAATTCTGCCTGTCACAAAAAACAAAGAGGGCCTTGCGGTAGTAATGGGTCATGAAGTAGCCCATGCTCTTGCCAACCACGGCGCTGAACGAATAAGCCAGCAGATGCTTGCCGGAGCCGGACAGACCGCTCTCGGATATGCCACTAAAGAACAGTCAGAAGAAACAAAAACGCTGATAAACGCCGCTTACGGAGTAGGAACGCAGGTGGGAGTGCTTCTTCCTTATTCAAGGCTTCACGAATCCGAAGCAGACCATATAGGGCTTATACTTATGTCTAAAGCCGGATACGATCCGAGATACGCCGTGACATTCTGGACGGATATGAGCAAACTGAGTTCAGGAAATAAAACAATGGCTATTTTATCAACGCATCCTTCAGACGATAAAAGAATTGAAGACATAAAAAAGTTTCTTCCTGAAGCTTTAAAATATTATAAAAAATAACCTAAACAGACCGCTTTCGTTTATTTGCTTTTTTTTAAATATTATTCTATAATTCCAGAATCATAGAATTATAAGGAGATATAAATAATATGAAAGAAAACCAAATAACCGCCGTTTTTAGCGCTTTATCCCAGCCGACAAGATTAAAGGTATTCAGACTGCTCGTTGATAATTGTAACGAAGGCATTTGCCCGTGTAAGATAGCCAAAAAACTAAAAATACCGAGGAATACTCTTTCATTTCATTTGGCTTTATTAACCCAAGTAGGATTATGCAAATATATAAAGGACGGCAAAACATTAATATATAAGCCTAATTTTGAAATTATAAAAGAAATATCATGTTATTTATTAAAAAATTGCTGTTCTAACTAAGGAGTAATTAATTATGTTTAAAATATTTACGGATTTCGCAGATTGGTGTATATTAAAAATGGGACTTGATATAAACACGCATCTTGGCTCATCAGTTCATTTTTTTATTGAAGACATAACAAAAATATTTTTACTTATATATGTGTTGATATTTGTCATATCTCTTTTCCGTTCTCAGATATCTCCGGAAAAAGCAAGAGAATACCTGTCCGGCAAAAAAAGGTGGTACGGTTATTTTTTGGCCGTGTTTCTCGGAATTATAACGCCTTTCTGTTCATGCTCGTCAATTCCGTTGTTTATAGGATTTCTTTCTGCCGGAATTCCGTTCGGCATAACAATGGCGTTTTTAATCAGTTCTCCTTTGGTAAGTGAGATAGCCACCGTTCTTCTTATAGGAATGCAGGGGGCTGGCCCCAAAATAGCGGCAATATACGTTATTATCGGTTCCGTTATAGCTTTAATAGGCGGTTTTCTTGCAGATTTTTTCCGTTTGGAAAGATTATCGTCATACAAGCCTGCCGTAATAAAAATCAACGCCTATGAAAACGCCTCAACAAAAGAAAAAATTATAGAATTAATAAAATACGCGCATTCTTTCGCTTTTGACACAATAAAAAATATAGGATTATACGTTTTTATAGGTCTTATCGCGGGAGCAATAATACACGGTTATGTGCCGCAGGAATTTTTATTAAAATATCTCGGCAGGGAAAATATATTCGCCGTTCCTTTTGCCGCCGTAATCGGAATACCGATGTACGCAAACCATGTAGGCGTAATTCCCGTTATACAGGCTCTGCTGTTAAAAGGAGTTCCGGTCGGCACGGCATTGGTCTTATTAATGAGCATTACGGCTATTTCGCTTCCGGAAATGATAATGCTAAAAAAAGTATTAACATGGAAAATGATAGGTTTATTTGTAGCATATCTTTTTGTTTCGTTTATAATTGTAGGTTATATTTTAAATTTTATAATTTAAAGGGGAAAAACTATGAATATTAAAATTTTAGGTTCTTGCTGCAGCAGATGCGAAACGTTAAAGAATTTAACGGAAAGCGCTTTAAAAGATTTGTCAATTGAATCAAAAGTTGAAAAGATTACCGATATTGAACAGATAGCGGCCTACAATGTTTTAAGTCTGCCGGCGCTTGTAATTGACGAAAAAGTCATAATGGCGGGAAAAGTTCCCAAACTTGACGAAATTAAAGAAATCCTTAAAAAACACAATGAAACAAAAAAGTAATTTCAGGAATTTTACAAAACAAAAAAAAGTCACTTACTCAATGTCCAAAAATTTGTTTTCAAAAAAACTGAAAGTTAACTCATTTAAAGAAACAAAGAAAAAATAATTTATTTTTCGGCTGTTTTTTGAGTTTCAACGTCATTTTTATCGCCGTTTGTTAAAAGATTTATCATATCTTTGTTATTTTTATCAATTGCCAACATCAATGCCGTTTGATTTAACTTACTTTCTATATTAACATCGGCCCCGTTATTTATTAAAATCTTTGCTATTGCAATATTCTCCTTAGATACCGCAAAAAACAAAGCAGACCTTCCGAACTCATCTATGGCATTAACATCAGCACCTTTTGATATTAATAATTTAACCACTTCAATATTATTATTTTTTACGGCAAGCATCAAAGGCGTCTCTCCGTTTTTCATTTGAGTGTTAACGTTTGCAACCGATTTGCATTGCGGCTTATTTTCTTCACCGTAACTTAAACCGATAAAAACAAACATTAAACAGCATAAAACAATCAAAACATTTTTTTTAAACATAGAGTTTCTCTCCATTATTTTAGTTTAAAAGCTTCAATTATAATTCCGGTTAATATTCCATCGCCATTTTTAACGGGATTAATTTCAATTTTCAGATTGTCGGCGTCAAAAGAAACTTTTTCAAGTTTTTCAAGTACCGCGGAAATATGTTTTATTATGCCGGCATTGTTTACCGCGTTAAAAACATGCGTGTTTTTGGTTTTATCTTTGAACAAAAGACCCTCTTCATCAAAACAATAAACGGTTTTGGCTCCGCAGTCTAAAACCGCAAAAACATCCGATTTTACGGAAACATAATTTTTTGCCACATAGGCCAGCAGCTGTTTTGCAAGAATTGACGTATCGCTTGCCGCGCTTAAATCGCTGCTCAGATTGTTAACGTCAACCATAACCATGTCTATCAGTTCGGAATAAATATTTTTTTGCGCTTTATCTTTCATAGACAAAGCCTTTTTTGTTTTATTGAACGGGACAAGAAATAAAATTTTTGAAACATAATAAATAAACATAAAAAGAATAAGGCACAACACAAAGGCAAACACGTACAGCTTTATTTTCCATGCGTTAAGACCTGTTTCAACGGTTTGATAAGATATAACCGCGCACAAAACATTTGAATTATCTATCGGGATTGAATACAAAAAGCCGGCAGAATCCGGCAGAACGGAAAGCATAGCTGATTTTGCCGAAACGGCGTTTTGATAAACAGGCTGCGAATATTTTAAGTTCCATTTTGAAGAATCGTTATGTATAACGACCGTTAAATCTTTATTTAAAATAAAACTTTCCGTGATATTTTTAAACTTTGACAGTTTACTGATTGAATACAACAATCCGATATCGTCGGACTTTGAAAAAGCCGCTTTGATTTCCGGAGCCGCGGAATCAATAAAGGCGACCGAATAATCTTTAAGCGTATTTTTTGATTCTTTTAAATTATTGTTATAAAGCAATTCAATAATAAAATACGAAAATCCCGCCGTTATGAGAAAAAAAATTAACGATAAAAAAATAATATTTCTTTTCATTTTTTAACTCCGTTTTTTCTATGAATTATTTATTTGCTAAACCGCCAAAATTATGCGTCAGCGCCAAGGATAAAATTCCGTTTCGGATTCTCTTGTTCCGTCTTTTTTCAGAAATGTAGGAACATTTGTTTTTAATTCAAATCTGAAAAACAGGCTCCAATAATCTTCTCTTAAACGGAATACAGAGCCGAGATTGAAACAGTGCATATCTCTGTAAAGTTTAAATTCATGGTCGTTGCCGCTCCATATCATATCTTTATATTTGCAGCTGTTTCTTATGCTGTAGTCAACTCTCCATTTTGAATTAATCCAAAAACCTATGCCTGTAACCATATCAATGTCATCGGGACGATAGTCATAATAAAAACCGGCAAGCGTAAAATAAAATTTTTCAAGCTGTCCGAACTTCGTATCAAGCTGGAAAGAATTGAATTTGCACGGTTCCAAATCCTGCTGCTGCCTCATATACACGGTAATTTTTGAACTCGGCGCGTAGGTAAGTTCGTTAATAAGAGGATACCAGTGTTTATAACTTGAAGAATTAATATTTCTGAAATCATAACCGGTATAATTTCTCAAAACCATGCTTGAAGTCAAGTACATATAATTGTTAAAAAGCAGAGTATTTGATTCAAAACCGCCGTCGTCAACCCAGCTTGAAGAATCATGAACAAACGAAGCGTCCATAGTCTGAAGCCTGTATTTGAGATTATAAGCGAGGTTCCAGTCCATCCATCCGGTAAGTCTGTATCTTGCGTTCAACGATCCGTAAAATCTTGTTAAATCGGTTATAGTGTCGTCATCCGGATTTTTGTTTGAATAAATATCCTCTTTAACGCCGAACGTAGGCTTTAAAGTAAATCTTTTTGTTATTCTGTAATCTTTTGTAAGGTTATAGTCAAAACCTGCAAACTGGTAATTAAAATCGGTTGTGCTTGTTGAATAAACAAATTCATATCTGGTTCTGTTTTCAAAATTAAACGTAAAATTATTCGTAACGCCGTACGCTTTTTTAGGATATATTGAGTAGTATACCTGAGGGAGCAAGAAATAAGAACTTGACGTTATTTTATCCTGAATATTATAAACCTGGTATAATTCGGTTAAAACTCTTAAATTTGAAGACGGACTCTGTCTGGTTGCGGAAAAATACGACCTTCTCTGATTTGATACTCTGTTCCAGTTATCCTGCTGGTAAATATTATTAAAATATGAATCGCTCTGAAATTCGGCGTGAGCCTGTATTGTCCATAAATCGTTAATATTTTGACGGTATGAAGGCTGCAGCATCCATCTTTGCGAATTATTTTTCTTGTCAAATATGCTGTATGAATATACCGAAGCCATTATTTTGTCTTTTATGTTATATGAAAGTTCAAGTCCTATTCCTTCGCCGAAACTTCCAAGATAATCCAGCGAAAGTTTTGAATCAAATTCTTTTGTAAACCTGTATTTCAATGCAAGTTTAAGAGCCGCTCCGCCTTCATTGCTGTAACCGGGCTCTATTTCATATCTGAAAGGATCGTCGTCGTTTAATTTTCTTGTATATTTTGGAAAATAAAATACCGGAACGCCGCCTACATAATAAACCGCTTTTGAAATAGTTATTTTTTTATCAACTACAAATAATCCGTTTTTTGCGTAAGCGTAATGATGCGGATTGTCAAGGTCGCAGTTTGAGATAGTTACATTTTCTATTTTATAAGTGTCGGATGAAATTTTGTACATCTTTTCTGCTCTGAAAAAGATGGGGGAAGAACAGCCGAAAGTGTTTGTCATTTCTCCCTGCTGTTTATCCATATCGTATCGTATTTTATCGGTAAAAATAGTATTGCTTGATTCGGCTATGGACACATTTCCCTGCGCGTCCAATTGTTTTACCTGTACTTTGATTTCTATATTGTCTGCTTTTAAAACTTTGCCGAGCCAGTCAAGTTGAACG
This sequence comes from uncultured Elusimicrobiaceae bacterium, assembly GCA_964487915.1. Lineage (GTDB taxonomy): Bacteria > Elusimicrobiota > Endomicrobiia > Endomicrobiales > Endomicrobiaceae > Proruminimicrobium. The sequence goes on from CAZASN010000003.1 coordinate 124,305, forward strand.
TTGCCCGACGCGGTAACCAAGCCGCTTTCCTGCTGGTAGGTAACGGTATCGGCTTTCATTTCAACTTCATAACAGTACAGATTAACGGCAGACATAAAAAATAAAATAACACCGCAAATAAATGAATGTAATAATTTTTTTTGAATTGTCGGCATCTGTTAATTTTTGGCAAGCATCGCGGCTCCGGCGACTCCGAGTTTGTTCGTATATTTTGATACGACAATCTTACAGGAATCAACGGCGCTTTTAAACGCTCTTTGTTTTATTTGTTTATAAACCGGTTCATAAAATTTATCGCACGCCTTGCTTATTCCGCCGCACAATACTATATGGTCCGGATTTATAAAATTGATAATGTCGGCAAGAAGAATGGCAAGTTTTTCGCCCGCTTCCGCCCATACTATTTTAGCGACTTTATCGCCTTTTGAAGCCGCAAGAGATAAAATCTTAGGCGTTATTTTAAACTCGTCGTTATCGGCAAGTTTAAGTATATTGTATGATTTGTGTTCTTTCATAAGCTGCAAAGCTCTTCTTACGAGATATTTTGCGCCTATGTAGGTTTCTGCGCAGCCTCTGTTTCCGCAATTGCATTTATTACCTTCCGGCTCAACGGTCATATGTCCTATTTCTCCGGCCGTGCCGCTTGTTCCGATATATAATTTTTTATTTAAAATCATTCCTCCGCCGACTCCCGTTCCAAGAGTAACGCATACTATATTAGCCGCTTTACCGTTTAAATCAAGCCAGAAAGCGCCAAGACACGCCGTATTAGCGTCGTTATCAACAAAAACTTTTTTACCGGTCAATTTTTCCATTTCTTTTTTAAGCATTACGTTTTTCCAGTTAGGCAGGTTAGGGGAAAATCTTAAAACGCCTTTTTTTGAATCAACGTCGCCGGCAATGCCTATCCCTATGGTTTGAACTTTTTTATAATGCTTCATATTTTTTACGGAAGAAACGATATCTTTTATAATTTTTGACGGTTTTGCCTGAATATCCGTGTCTAAAACGATTTCTTCAATAATGACAGCTTTGTCATTGACGACGGCAATTTTAATCTGGGTTCCGCCCAAATCTATACCTAAGTAAAATTTAGCCATTTTTGTCCTCTGTGAATTTTAATATTGCGCCGGCCAGATAAAACGAACCGACGGCAACGGCAACATCGTTATCTTTAAATTTTTTAAAACATTCTTTGACGCTTTTAAACTTTAATATCTTTGCGCCGTCAATATATTTTGTAAATTCTTTTTCAAGCGTTTTTGTATCAACCGCTCTTTCGCTGCCTATGTCGGGCAGATAAACTTCTCCGGCGATTTGCGATATATTTTTTACGATATTTTTATAATCTTTTTCGCGCATTACCGCAAAAATAATTTTTCTTTTTTCTTTTGCAAACGGACTTTTTTTATACGACTCCAAAAAATTTGAAACGGCCTGAAAATTATGAGCGCCGTCTATCAACAGTTTTATGTTTTTGCCGTACACGTTTACTGTTCTTATGTCAAATCTGGCTGTCCATTTTATATTTTTTAAAACGCTTTTCAGTCCTGCAAATTTTATATTATAGCCTTTTCGCTTAAGCAGTTCGCATACACATAAAACAACAGCCAAATTATAAATTTGCGCATTACCCAAAAGCCCCAGAGTAAAATAAAATTTAATGCCCAGTCCGTTATATTTTATCTTCTGGTAAATTTTCCGCCAGTCATACGATATTTCTTGGGCCGAAAAATCTGAGCCGAACGAATAAAGCTCGGCTTTTTTCCGTTTTGCAACGGACAAAATTTTATTTAACGCCGCTTTCTGCATAAAACCGCAGACAACCGGAACGTTGTTTTTTATAATTCCGGCTTTTTCAAACGCTATATCAGACAAAGAACTCCCGAGAATTTCCGTATGGTCAAGCCCTACGCTTGTAATAACGCTTACTTCCGGCGTTATTACATTTGTGGCGTCAAAACGTCCGCCGAGCCCCGTTTCCAAAACGGCTATATCAACTTTCTTCAGCGTAAAATATATTAACGCTAAAACCGTAATATGCTCAAAAAAAGTCAGCCCGCATTCTTTTGAGAGCTTTTTGTATTTCTTATCTATATTTCTTAAATCTGTATCTTTTATATATTGAGAATTTATCTGTATTCTTTCGTTTATTTTTACAATATGGGGGGATATATATAATCCCGTTTTATATCCCGACGCAGTTAATATTTCCGATAATAACTTCGCCGTTGAGCCTTTGCCGTTTGTTCCGGCTATATGAATATATTTTAATTTCTTATATTCAATTCCGGATTTGAACAGAAAATCTTCAATCCTTTCAAGCCCGGGTTTCATGCTCTTATATTCGTTTACTTTTTGAAAAATCATTTTTTTGAAACAAAAAACTTCAATATATTGGTCAACGTGTCTTTCAAATGTTTTCTTTCAACAACGACATCAACCATGCCGTGTTTCATTAAGAATTCAGACAACTGAAACCCTTTGGGCAGCTGCTGCCTTATCGTCTGTTCAATAACTCTGGGACCGGCAAAACCGACCAGAGCGGCCGGCTCGGCTATTATAACGTCGCCCAGCATCGCAAATGAAGCGGCGACTCCGCCTGTTGTCGGATCAGCCAAAAGCGAAATATAGGGAAGCCCTTTTTCGGACAGTTTGGCAAGCGCGGCAGAAGTTTTAGCCATCTGCATAAGCGACATTATACCTTCCTGCATTCTTGCTCCGCCTGAAGAAGAAACTATTATAACCGGCAATTTCTTTTCTATGGCTTTTTCTATCATTCTTACTATTTTTTCGCCTACGACAGAACCCATGCTGCCGCCCATATATTCAAAATCCATGACCGCAATCATTACGCGAAACCCGTTTATTTTTGCCTCACCCGTAACAACGGCGTCTTTTGTTTTGTATGAATCTTTTTTCTCGGCATATCCGGGAAAACCCAAAAAATCAACCGGTTTTAAACCCGAATCCGTTTCTTTGAAAGAGTCTTTATCAGTCAATAAAGCTATTCTTTCCTGTGAATTCAGCCTGACGTAATACCCGCATTTCGGGCATACCATATAATTTTCAACAAAATCTTTTTGAAATATAATCTGTTCGCATTTCTTGCACTTTGTCCAAAGCCCTTCAGGTAAATCCTTTTTATTTGAAATCACGGCATTAGCCACCATATAACAGACCCCCAAAAACACATATATCGGTAAAAATTAAAAGACGTATAATTATACAAGATTATTAATAACAATTCAAAATCGGAAGGCCTTGCCGGCTTCTGTATTTATTTATTTTTTAAATCACTTGTACAGTTCGGACATTTGACGGCGTTTATGCTTATAACCGAACAGCAAAACGGACATTCTTTTGTGGTTGACGGAGCCGGCGCTTCAGCCGCCGGTTCTTCTTTTAATTTATTTATTACTTTCAGTAAAGCAAAAATCGCAAAAGCCACAATTGTAAAAGTTATTATGCTGTTAATAAAAAAACCTACGTTAAGAGTATTTGCTCCGGCTGCTTTTGCAGCTTCAATTGAAACATAAGGACCTGCGTCTTCCGTTCCCTTTTTCAAAACTATAAACCAGTTGCTGAAATCAATATCGCCAAGAAGAAGACCCAAAGGCGGCATTAAAATATCGGCTACAAGCGAATTTACTATTTTTGTAAAAGCGCCTCCTATAATGATACCGACAGCCATATCAAGAACATTTCCGCGCGATATAAATTTTTTGAATTCATCAACAAAACTTTTTATCATTTCAAACCTCCCTAAAGTATTTTGCGGATATTCTAGCAAAATTTAAATAAAATAACTCAAAAAATAATTGACACAAAAAAGTATATTTTATAGACTTACTAATCCTTATTTTTTATTATTATAAAAAAAATGAAAATACAGACGCCTTATTATTTAATTGACGAAAAAAAATTACTGGAAAATCTTGAAAAAATAAAATACGTCCGCGAAAAATCCGGAGCAAAATCCGTGCTGGCGTTAAAATGTTTTTCAACGTGGTCCGTTTTTAAATTAATGTCAAAATACATGGACGGAACAACCAGCAGTTCTCTTTACGAAGCAAAACTCGGTTATGAAACTTTCGGCAAAGAAGTCCACGCTTACAGCGTGGCCTATCCCGAAAATGAAATAAAAGAATTAAAAAAAATATCAACAAAAATAATTTTCAATTCCGTTTCGCAGCTAAACAAATATTACAAGAGCGTAAAAAATAAAAATCTTGGATTGAGGGCAAATCCGCAGATAAGCTACAGTCATTTTGATCTTGCAAATCCGGCAAGAAAAAATTCAAGGCTCGGAGTGATAAATAAAAACGATATTTTAAAAAACATAAACAAAATAAACGGTTTGATGTTTCACTTTAACTGCGAAAATGACGACGTAAAAAATCTTGAAAAATCTTTTAACTATATTGGCTCCAAATACGGCGAAATATTAAAAAAATTGGAATGGGTAAGTTTCGGAGGGGGAATCTATTTTACAAAAGAAGGTTATGACATTGAAAAATTCATATCCGTGCTGAAGAATTTTTCAGACAAATATAAAGTTCAGATATATTTGGAGCCGGGAGAATCGGCGATAACAAACTCTGCCGAGCTTCACGCAACCGTTTTGGATATTACCCGCAACGGGAAAGATATCGCGGTAATTGACGCGTCAACCGAAGCGCATATGCTTGATTTACTTATATATAATATTCCGGCAAAAATTAACACTGACAAAAAAAACAAATACGAATATATCGTGGCCGGAAGAAGCTGCCTTGCCGGAGACGTATTCGGGACGTATAAATTTAAAAAACCTTTAAAAATCGGTGATAATATTGTAATATCTGATGTTGCCGGTTATACAATGGTAAAGAAAAACTGGTTTAACGGACTTCCGATGCCTGCGATAGCGGTAAAAAGATTAAACGGCAAAACTGAAATTATAAGACGGTTTGACTATACGGATTTTAAGAAAAATTTATCATAGATGATGGAGGCATAATTTTAAATGAAAAAAAATGTTCTTGTCATAGGCGCAGGAGCCGTCGCACACGTAGCTTGTCATAAACTTGCGATGAATAACGATTCTTTCGGAAAAATGTACATCGCTTCAAGAACATTAAAAAGCTGCGAAGAAATACTTGAAAGCATTAAAAGAAAGAAAAATTATAAAATCCCTTCAAATAAAATAACCGCAAAACAAATAGACGTTTTTAACATTGAAGAAACAATTAAATTAATAAAAGAATTAGATATATCAATCGTAATAAATCTTGCGAGCGCATTTTGCAATATGTCAATACTTGAAGCCTGCATTGAAACCGGCGCCGCTTATTTAGATACTGCAATCCATGAAGATCCGGCGAAAGTTTGCGAGAATCCGCCGTGGTATGAAAATTACGAATGGAAAAGAAAACCGAGATGCGAAGAAAAAAAAGTTACCGCGATTTTAGGAATCGGATTTGATCCGGGCGTGGTAAACGCATACTGCGCGCTTGCGTTAAAACATCATTTTGATAAAATAGCCACTATAGACATTATGGACGTCAACGCCGGGAGCCACGGCAAATATTTCGCCACAAATTTTGATCCCGAAATAAATTTCAGAGAATTCCACAAAGTATGGACGTGGATTGACAAACAGTGGGTTTCAAAACCGGTTCATGCAGATAAACTTATATACGATTTCCCGGTAGTAGGGGAATTTCCAGTCTATCTTACGGGACATGACGAACTTCATTCTCTTTCAAAAAATATTCCGGCAAAATCAATAAGATTCTGGATGGGATTCGGAGACCATTACATAAATGTGTTTTCTGTATTAAAAAATCTGGGGTTGCTTTCGGAACATCCGGTAAGAACATCCGAAGGACTTGAAGTCGTTCCGTTAAAAGTAGTAAAGGCATGTCTTCCAAATCCGAAATCGCTGGCTCCAAATTATACGGGCAAAACCTGCATAGGATGCCTTATAAAAGGAAAACAGGGCGGAAAGAACAAAGAACTTTTTATTTATAACATCTGCGACCATAAAGAATGCTACAACGAAGTTGAATCGCAGGCAATAAGCTATACTGCGGGAGTTCCGCCTGTAGTAGCCGCGCTTTTAATAGCAAACGGAACATGGGACGTTAAAAAAATGGTCAACGTTGAAGAACTTGATCCGGATCCTTTTTTGGATTTGCTTGAGAAAAACGGATTAAAGACGGAGATTTCAATAAACAGACAGTCAAATAAATTTATTTAAGGTAAATTTAAAATGAATAATAAACATCAGTTGAAAACGCCGTTGTTTGACACTCTTTTGGAACATGCAAAAAGAAACGTCGTTTCTTTTCATACTCCCGGACATAAAAACGGAAGAGGCATTGACAAAAAACTGAAAGATTTTACGGGACCTGATATTTACGGGCTTGACGTAACCGTTTTTGACGAAGTTGATTCTCTACACGATCCGGTAGGTCCGATAAAAAAAGCTCAGGAATTAATGGCTAAAGCCTACGGAGTTGAACATTCATTATTTCTTGTAAATGGAACATCCGTCGGCAATATAGCGATGTTTTTATCCGCATGCGATCCCGGAGATTCAATAATAATTTCAAGAAGTTCGCACAAATCAATAATGGCCGGCGTTATTCTTTCAGGAGTATGGCCTATATGGATACAGCCTAAAATAGAACAGAATCTTGACATAATATTTAATTCCACCTACGATCAGGTAAAAAATGCTCTTGATACATACCCGGAATCCAGAGCCGTTTTTGTAACATGTCCTACTTATAACGGCGTAGTTACCGAAATAAAAAAAATTGCCGAACTGTGTCACAGAAGAGGCAAAATTCTTCTTGTTGACGAAGCGCACGGTCCGCATCTGAAGTTTCATAAAGATTTGCCTATGTCGGCAGTAGATGCCGGAGCGGATTTAGTAGTACAGTCCACCCACAAAATACTTTCGGCGTTATCTCAGGGGTCGGTGCTGCATTTTAATTCAAAACTTATAGATATAAACAGAGTAAAGAAAATAGTATCAATGCTTCAAACGACAAGCCCGAGTTATTTTACTCTGGCAAGTCTTGATGTCGCAAGAAAACAGGCTGTATTTCAGGGAAGCGCAATGCTTTCAAAAGTAATGGCTGCAGCCGAATGGGCAAGAAAAGAAATTAACCACAACATACCTAATATGAAATGTTTTACAAGAGCCGAAATGAACCAGATGGGTTTTGACCTTGACGTCACAAAAGTTACAATAAACGTTACAAAAACCGGATTATCCGGATACGAGGTTGATGCTATTCTTGCAAAGGAATACAATATACAGGTTGATTGTTCTGATACGTTTAATTTAATAGCTATAATGGGAATAGGTTCTGATAAATCCGACGTTGTTGCGCTCGTAAACGCATTGAAAGACATAAGTAAAAAATATAAAGGAACGCAGAAAAACTGGATATTAAAAATTCCTTCTCTTTCAACCGAAATGGTTATGACGCCAAGAGAAGTTTTTTTATCGCACGACATAAAAAAAATTCCTTTAAATAAAGCCGTCGGGCATGTTTCCGCGCAGACTCTTACGCCTTATCCTCCGGGAATACCGGTTGTAATTCCGGGAGAAAGAATAACGCAGGAAATATGCAATTACCTGCTTGACATGGCGGCAAAAGGCATCAGAATAAGCGGGCAGGAAGGCGAAAAATTAAAAATGGTAAAAGTTTTTGCCAATTAAAATAAAATGCAGCCAAATAAAATAAGCAAAAATTCCGGGGGAGTCAAAATGGGAAAAATGACTAAAAAAGCCGCAAAGAAAAAAACTGTAAAAAAAGCTTCAACAAAAAAAACAGTTAAAAAAAACGTCGTTGCAAAAAAAGCGGCTGCAAAGAAAATTATAAAAAAGAAAATGCCCAAAAAAGCAGCAAATAAAAAAATCGTTACAAAAACGGCCGAGAATAAATTAAACCAAAAAGATTTGTTAAAGTTGAAAAAAATTCTTCTTGAAAAAAAAGTTTCTATAATGAATAAATTAAATTCTAGAAAACTGGCCGAAACTGACACCGAAATCGGAGATGAAGCCGACACAGCCACGCAAAATAACGAAAGAGAAATGCAGTTTGAACTTGACGAAATAAGCGCGATAGCAATAAAAGATATTGATAACGCCCTTGCAAAATTTAACGTAGGCACTTTCGGACTTTGCGAATGCTGCGGTTCGCCGATATCGATTAAAAGATTACACGCAATGCCGTGGGGAAGATACTGCATTGAATGCCAGACTGAAGCAGAAAAAAACGCAACCAAGCAGCAATAATTACACCGGCAAATTAGACTCTGGAGATAAAAAAATGAAGTTTGTATTAAGTTCAAAGATTTTTAAGGCAACTGTAACGGAAGCAAATTTGGAATATACCGGAAGCATAACGATTGATTCCGAATTAATAGATAAAGCAGGACTTTGGGTAGGGGAAAAAGTTCTTGTGGTAAGCAATACTTCAGGCGCAAGGCTTGAAACATACGTTATAGCAGGCCAGCCGGGTTCCGGAGTTATATGCATGAACGGAGCTGCGGCGCATCTTATAAAGAAGGGCGAAGTAATTATTATTATGGGATTCCAACTGTCGGATAAACCTATAAATCCAAAATATGTGTTTGTTGACGAAGATAATAAATGTACAAAAGTACTTTAATTACGGGGAGTTTTTACTATGGTAATTGATCCGTTGCATTCATATTTTGAAGAACTCAAAACGATAAAGCCGGCAAACCAAAAAGAATACGAGGATCTTTGGAAAAAAGCGAAAAAAGGCGATAAAAAAGCTTTTAACAGGCTGATTGAGTTAAATTACTGTCTTGTAATTCCGATAGCAAAAAGATTTTCAAAAAAAGGCGTTGATTTTATGGACCTTATTTCTGACGGGAATATGGGACTTGTCAGAGCCGTTGAAAAATTTGATACAAAAAAAAATACAAAATTTTCAACATACGCGACATATTGGATAGAACAGTTTATAAGAAAATCCATTGAAGATAATTCAAAAACCATAAGAATTCCTTCTTATATGTTTGACATTATCAATAAGTGGAAAAAAATCAGGAACCAGCTTCTTGGTAATTTGGGCAGAGAACCTTCCATAAAAGAAATAGCCCATAAAATGAAAATATCAATAGATCAGGCAAATGAAATCAATAAGACGATTTTTTCGGTTGACAATATTGATTCTCTGGATTCAACTATCAATGAAGACAGCGAATCATCAAAAAAAGACACTCTTAAAGACACGATTTTAAAAACTCCCGAAGCAATAACAGAAATTATCAGAAATTCAAATAACGTCCAGAAAGCTTTGGATTTTCTGCCGGAAAGAGAAGCTGAAATTATAAAACTCAGATTCGGTCTGGGCGGAATTGCCCACTGCTCTCTTGACGAGGTCGGTAAAAAATTTAAACTTTCAAGAGAAAGAGTAAGACAGATTGAATTAAAAGCTTTTCAAAGACTTAAAGGTATTTTCATTAAATTAAAACTTGCTGAAAAATCAGATGTTGACAAACTTATTCTTGACCAGAGAGAATCAAGATATGCCGATATTCAAAAAGACAGGAGAATTTAATGCAGAATTTAATAGACAAATTAAATAAAACAATGCGCGATGTTGTTGATTTTCCGTCAAAGGGTATTATTTTTAAAGACATTACTCCTATTCTTGCGGACATAAAACTGTACAACGAGACCATTGACGCTCTTGCAGAACAATATAAAGATAAGAAAATTGATAAAGTCGCGGGCCTTGAATCAAGAGGTTTTATATTCGGCATTTCTATCGCTCAAAAATTAAATCTTCCGTTTATACCTATAAGAAAAAAAGGGAAACTTCCTTATAAAACTATTTCAACAAGTTATGCTCTTGAATACGGCACTGCCTCTATTGAAATTCATACCGATGCTGTAAAAGAAGGGGAAAATGTTCTGATAGTTGACGATTTGCTTGCAACAGGCGGAACGGCTTCTGCGGCGGTTGAATTGATAAAACAATTAAGAGGCAATATTGTTGCTTGCGTTTTTCTTACGGAATTGTTATTTTTAAACGGTAAATCTAAGTTAAAAGACATTGAAGTTTTCTCAATTTTGAAGTACTAATCGCAAAATGCCCTGGTAGCTCAACTGGATAGAGCAGATCCGTCCTAAGGATAAGGTTGGAGGTTCAACTCCTCTCTGGGGCGCGTTTTGAGTTCTTTTGAATTTATACTGCGTTAAAAATTTGTTCGGATACCTCGGAGCTCCGCTCCTTTACAGTATACGCTCACAAATTTTTGCCTTGTCTAAATTCAAAACATTCTCAAAACTGCGTATATTTTGAACTTTTTAAAATTACTTCGGTTCGTCTCAAACTGATAAATCTCTAACGACAACAATAAAAAAACAAATTTTTGTCTTGTCTAAATTCAAAACATTCTCAAAATGCACACCATAATTGATAAATCTCTAATTTTAGTTATTAAACAATAAAAAAAACCGGCATAAGAAATATGCCGGTTTTTATTTTTTATACTTAATTTTTTAAAAATCAAATCCGTAATAGAAATTGATGCTTAAAATACTTATATTCTGATCTTTTATTGAATCAGCTTCATTACCGTCAAGACCTGAAGACGTATATCTCAACTCACCGCCGGTAATGTTTCCGGTCTGTGTTCTCCAGTTTGCGCCTATACCGATTACATAACAACCGCCGCTTCCTGAAGCATCTGCACTTTCGTTATTAACTTTTACAGTATATGACGCGCTTCCGAATCCGATACCTACAGGCACATAAAATCTGGTTTCTTCTTTCGGATTATTTAAATATATATGAGTTAAAAGTAAAAAATCGGCAAAAACAGTAGATTGACTTACTTCAAAGTGTGCATTTGTATCAGTTTTCGGCAAAATAGCATCAATACCGAATTCAGCTCCAAGCGCAAAATAATCTGATAAGAAATGCAAATATGTGGCGCCTAATTCAATAGTTAAAGTACCCCAACTCATATCTAAAGGTTCTGAGCTAGGAAGATATATTTTTCCGTCAGGACTGTTCAAAGGCATAGCCAATCCTAATCTTCCGTAAAGAATATTAGACCCTTTTTTTAATTCCTTTTTTATAACAGGCTTCGGAGCTACAGGTGCCGGTGCGGCTGTTTGCTGAGGCGCTGGCGCTGCGACAGGGGCTGTCTGTTCTACTGCCGGCGCTGTTGTTGTTTGGGCAGGTGTTTGTACGGCATTTTCATTGTTTACAATCGTAGTCGTTTCATTTCCAAATTTGTCAGTTTCTGTAATTGTCCTTTTTATTTCATTTCCTTGCGCATCTTTTTCAATAATTGTTTTTGTCGCTGCTTCTGTTGCTGTTACGGCGAAAATAACAAGCGCCAACATCCAAAAAACATTGAAAAATTTTTTCATAGTCTCGTGCCCATCCTTTGTGAAATTTAACTTCGCCGGAAAGTATATATTATATTAAGATATTTTTCAATATTTTTTTAATTATAGCTAACAATTTATTAGCTTTTAAATATTTTTTAATTTAATCAAAGCTATATTTGTCTTTAAATTTGGGGAAAAATTAGCGATTTTAATTATATCGTTTTAGGTATAATTGAAATATAACCTGTTTATTCATTATGGGATGGATTTTTAACTAAAAAAATAGGTTTTGATTAATAACCAATCCAAATTATGATCTATTGCAAAATTTAATAACAATTTCTCAATTTTTTTTATAAATTTAAATTTTATTACACAATAATGTGAATGCTAATGTATAACTGTTAAAATAAAATATCAATTATATTAAAATTTATGTTTATAATTAAGAATAATAATTATATATTTAACAATTTACTTCAATGTTAAACAAATTCCAAAACACCAGCATAACTTAACATAATATATCTTATCGGAACTACATTTTTTGTGTTTTTTTGAAATTTTGGCAATTTTTTTGAGTTTTTGGATTTTAATTTTTCAGAAAATAATGATTAGAAAAAATGGAAAGCGAAAAAAATAAATTTTAAAATGATCAAAATCACATGAAAGTTTTTTATTTTTAATATACTATAAAAAGTATAATTAATTTTTTAAGAAAAAAATTAAATTTTTGAATTTTTGAAAAAATAAAAAACCTGGAAAGAAGAAAAATCAAAGTATGGAAAAAACCTGTAAAAAGCCAATAAAAATAAAAAAATCCCCCAAAAGCTTTTTTTATAAAAAACCGGAGGATTGTTTATTTTTGTAAAAAATCAAGAATATCTGAAGGGTTGGAAGCTATAAAAGACGGAGAATTTGCCTCTATTTTAGCCTTGGAAGAATACCCGTATAATACAGCAATCGTTGAAATACCGGCCGATTTGCCGCATAAAATATCATTTATACCGTCTCCCACCATAACAGTACGGTCTTTTTTTACGTTTAGCTCTTTTATTATTGAATTTATGGGAAGACAACTCGGTTTTTTCTCGGGAAAAGTATCCCCTCCGCATATTTTTATAAAATATTCGGCTAATCCGAGTTTTTCTATTATTTTTTTAGTATATACTTCGGTTTTATTGGAAAGAACCGCTTTTTTTATACTTGGCAGAGCCTTAAGCATATCAAAAATACCCGGATAAACATAAGTCGTATCCAAAAGATGCTCAGAATAATACTCATTAAACATTAAAAAAGCGTTTTGTTTATCTTCTTTTGATAGTTCATTAGGCAAAACCGAATCTATAAGCCTGCGTATTCCGTTGCCAAGATATGAGGCTACTTCTGTTGAATTTATATCAGAAAGAGTATATTTTCTTCTTATAAAGTTTACAGCCGCGGTCAAATCATCCTTTGAATCAACCAAAGTCCCGTCCAAATCAAATATCATCAGCTCTGTTGTTTTCATAAATCTGATATTAAAACCATTTAATTAAACCGGGAATGTATTCAATTACTCCCATATATTGAGGAACAACCCTTACTATATACCCGCAATGTCCCACTTTATTTGTTTCTATTTCAATTTCGTATATATACGATCCGTCATTTTCTTTTGATATCATTTTCATGTTATTGTATTCTTCATCGCTCATAACATGTTTGGAATCTAAATAACCAAGACACAGCTGGACAAAAACGTCTTCATTATCTATCTGGCCCAAGAACACTTTTGCCCTTATTTTCATTTTATTTTTCATTTTAATGTTGTATCCGTTCATATCATCCGACATATTTACAATTGAAACTTTAGGCCAGTTGGTTTCAATTTTATCCTGCCAGACTGTTTTCTTTTTTGCAATTTCAAAATTATTTTCCTGCATTTTTATCGTATCAATCATTGAAGGAATATAGAAATTTTTCGTATATTCTTCTATCATTCTGTTTGTGTTAAATTTTGGACCGATCGTCTGCATGCAGTTTTTCATTTTCTGTATCCAGCCTCTCGGCAAATTATCCTGCCCTCTTTTATAAAACAACGGTATTATTTCTTTTTCAAGCATTTCATACATTGATCTGCTTTCAACTTCATTCTGATACTCTAAATCAGGATAAGTTTCGGTTGAACCTATAATCCAGCCGTTATCTCCGTTATATCCTTCACACCACCATCCGTCCAAAACGCTGAAATTCAATACTCCGTTTACAGCCGCTTTCATTCCGCTTGTTCCGGAAGCTTCTTCCGGCCTTAAAGGGTTATTAAGCCATACATCCACGCCCTGCACAAGATAATGCGCTACGTTCATGTCATAATCTTCCAAAAACACAATTTTAAATCTAAGTTCCGGATCGGAAGCAAGTTTTATTATGCTTTTGATAATTTCCTTTCCTTTATCGTCTTTAGGATGAGCTTTACCGGCAATTATAATCTGAACAGGCATTTCTTTATTTAAAAGAATCTTTTTTATTCTGTACAAATCTCTGAATATTAAACTGCCGCGTTTATACGTGGCAAATCTTCTTGCAAAACCTATAGTTAAAGCTTCCGGATCAAGTATTTCATCGGCATATTTTACGGCCTGTACCGATACGCCTCTTCTTTCCAACTGGAGTTTAAGTCTGTGTCTTGCGAACGAAACAAGCCTTTCTTTTCTTCTCTCATGGCTTCTCCAAAGTTCGGCATCGGGGATATTTGCCACGCGCTGCCATAAAGTCTGGTCTGCCGGTTCGTCTTTCCAGTCGCTGCCCATATATCTGTCAAACAAACCCGCAAATTCATAAGACAGCCACGAATTTGTATGAATACCGTTTGTAATATGAGTAATAGGAATTTCTTTTCTCGGCAATTCAGGCCAGATATTCTGCCACATCTGCCTTGATACCGTCGCATGCAGCCTGCTTACTCCGTTTGCTTTTCCGCATGCTTTTAACGCAAGTATAGTCATTGAAAAATCTTTTTCATACGTTTCTGTTTTAAAATCTCTGCCTAAACTTAAGAACTGCTCTTTTGAAAGGCCTAAATGTTTATAAAGAGGCTCAAAATAAGTGGCTACCAAATTCGGAGAAAAAACTTCATTGCCGGCCGGAACTGGAGTATGTGTCGTAAATACGCAAGTCGCTTTTACAACTTTTTGCGCTTCTTTAAAAGACAACTTTTTTTCGTCCATTAAAATTCTTATTTTTTCAAAAAGCAAAAATGCGGAATGTCCTTCGTTAATATGAATAACCGAAGGCTCTATATTCAAAGCTTTAAGAACCTGCACTCCTCCGACTCCCAAAAGTTTTTCCTGCTTTATTCTCATTTCTTTGTCGCCGCCGTACAATTCACCCGTAATAAGTCTGTCTTCCGGAGAATTTTCCTGACAATCCGTATCCAGAAGATATAAAGGAACTCTTCCGACTTTTATTTCCCAGACTCTGGCATAAACTTTCGGAGATGACGGCAAAGAAATAGTTATTAATAAAGGAAATCCGTCTTCTTTTGTCAATAAACGCATAGGCATTCTGTAAAAATGGTTTATCGCATACTCTTCCATTTGCCATCCGTCATTAGTTAAATACTGTTTAAAATAGCCGTTTCGGTACAACAAACCTATTCCTACCAGAGGAAGACCCATATCGCTTGCCGATTTCAAGTGATCGCCGGAAAGAACACCCAAACCGCCGGAATATATCGGAAGGCTTTCATGTATTGCGAATTCCGTGGAAAAATAAGCTATTTTTTTATCTTTATATTCCGGAAATGTCCCATCAAACCATGTCGGCATAGTGAGGTATTTATCCAAATTTTCTTTTACTCTTTTCATATGCGATATAAAACTGTCGTCTTCCGACAATTCTTCAAAACGAGACTGGCTTACTCTGCCAAGCATAGCTTTCGGATTATGATAAACGTCTTCCCATACGTCTCTGTCAAGTCTTCTGAATAATTCTATGGCGTCGCTGGTCCAGCACCACCATAAATTTTCGGTTATTTCAAGAAGCTCTTTTAATTTTTCAGGAACTTTGGGAATTACCACAAAACCTTTGGCTTTTGTAGACACAAAAGTTTCTTGATTTTCATTAAATAAATCTTTATTTATCATTTTTGTCTCCGTTACGGGCAGTATGTTTTAAGACCCTATCTATCGTATAAACTTATATACATTTTGTCAAGAAATTTTCATACGGTAAAACATAAAAAACACAATACGCCGGCACTTATAATTTTTATTAATTAATTCACCGTTTGCCGTTTGCCTGCCTTACTTAACGCCTATACTTTACAAATCAAATAAAAAAGAGTAGATTATATATGCAAGCAGTAAAAAATGTAAGCATATTTTGCGGAGGTTCACAATGGCAGAAGCAAGATGCATGAAGTGTAAAAAACAGGTAGAAGTAAAAAACGCCGAAGAAACTATTATGAAAAACGGCATGAAAGCCGTTAAAGGCGTTTGCCCGGATTGCGGAACAAAAGTTTTCAAAATTCTCGGGAAAAGCAAATAAATTAGATGGAGCTAACCATATATAAGTTTTAATTTTATATTGTTAGCTCCTTTTCTATTTACAATTTTAAAAAAGGATTTACTTTCATCATGAGCGCTCAATCAATCATTAATTGGATATCAAACGACTTAAACATAAATCCGGCGCAGGTTTCGGCTACGGCCGCAATGCTCGGCGACGGCGACACGGTTCCTTTTATTTCAAGATACAGGAAAGAACGCACCGGAAATCTTACGGAAACAGAAGTCAGAAACATCGCCGACAAACTCCAATATTACATAGAACTTGAAACAAGAAAAGAAACTATTTTAAAAAGCATAGAAGACCAAAAAAAATTAACTCCGGAACTGAAGGTCCAAATAGAGGAATGCAAAGAAAAACAAAAACTTGAAGACATTTATCTGCCTTTTAAACCGAAAAAAACCACAAAAGCGACAATCGCAAAGGAAAAAGGACTTGAACCGCTTGCAAATGAAATTCTCGCGCAGAATATTCTCGTAGGCAAAGGAAACCGGGATGAAATTGTTTCTAAATATTTAAATAAAGAAAAAGGAATTGAAACGGCAAAACAGGCGTTAGACGGAGCGATAGACATAATTGCCGAACAAATATCCGATACGGCGTTAATACGAGGTTTAATAAGGAATCTTATATTAAATACCGGCGTTATAAAATCAAAAGTTAAAAAAGGGCTTGAAGACCAGAAAACAAAATTTGAAATGTATTATAATTATTCGGAACCCGTTAAAACGATAGTCTCTCACAGAATTCTGGCAATACGCCGCGGAGCAAAAGAAGAAATTTTATCATGGAAAATAGAAATAGACAACGAAGAAGCCATAAATATAATTTCATCAAAAATCGTAAAAACAAACATGGCTTTATTTTACCCTGAAATTTTTACCGCAATGAAAACGGCTTTTGAAAAATATCTTTACCCGTCGCTGCAGGTTGAAGTATTTTTAACCAAAATGGAAGAAGCGGATAAAGAAGCTATTAATGTTTTTGCCACAAACGCAAAAAACTTGCTGCTTGCTTCCCCCGCCGGGCATAAAACTATAATGGGAGTTGATCCGGGTTTTAGAACAGGTTGTAAAGTCGTAGTAATAGACAGAATAGGAACATTCAGAGAATATAAAGCAATATTTCCTCATGAACCTATGTGCAGATTCCAGGAATCGCAGGATACTATTGTTTCAATGATAAAAAAATACGGAGTTGAACTTATAGCGATAGGAAACGGCACAGCCTCAAAAGAAACAAACCAGTTCATAAGCAAAGTTTTGAAAAATAACAATCTTACGGCAAAAGCCGTTATTGTAAGCGAAGCCGGAGCTTCCGTTTATTCTGCTTCCCCCCTGGCAGTAAGCGAATTCCCGGATTTAGACGTAACTGTAAGAGGAGCCATAAGCATAGCGCGCAGACTTCAGGATCCGCTTGCGGAACTTGTAAAAATAGACCCTAAATCAATAGGCGTCGGACAATATCAGCATGACGTCAATCAAACCCATCTGAAAAAAATTCTGGATGATACGGTTGAATCCTGCGTAAACTATGTAGGAGTTAATCTTAATTCAGCATCTGCGGAACTTTTAAGCTACGTTGCCGGAATAGGTAAACTTGCGGCAAAAAATATTGTACAATACAGAACAAAAGTAGGATTGTTCAATAATAAAAACGAACTTTTGGATGTTTCGGGGCTGGGACAAAAAACTTTTACGCAGTGCGCCGGTTTTTTGAGAATTCCGAAAGGAGATCACCCGCTTGACAATTCGGCGATACATCCGGAAAATTACGTTATAGTTGAAAAAATGGCGAAAGATCTATCGGTTCCTTCTGAAGAATTGGTCGGAAATCAGCCGCTTGTTTCAAAAATAAACATAAAAGATTACGTAACCGATACCGTAGGAACTCTTACGCTGAACGACATAATAGCCGAATTAAAAAAACCCGGTGTTGATCCGAGAAAAGATTTTTCTTCAACCGAATTCAGCGCCGAGATAAATTCTATTGAAGATTTAAAAGAAGATATGGTGCTTGACGGAACAGTAACAAACGTAACGAATTTCGGAGCTTTCGTTGATATCGGCGTTCATCAGGACGGACTTGTCCATATATCAAAACTCAGCAGTAAGTTTGTTTCAAATCCTCACGACGTAATAGCTGTAGGAGAAACGGTAAAAGTAAGAGTAATAAAAATTGACCCGGAACTTTCCAGAATAAGTTTGGAAAGAATTTAGGAGGTTTAAGATGGCATCAACATTTTCATTTGACGTAGTATCGGAAGTAAATTTTATGGAAGTTGAAAACGCAATCAACCAGGCTCAAAAAGAACTGGCGCAGAGATTTGACTTTAAAGGCTCAAAATCTTCAATTGATTACAATAAAACCGACAAAAAAATAACTCTCATAGGCGATGATGATTTTAAACTGAAAGCGCTTATAGACATTGTAGAGGGTAAATTTGCCAAAAGAGGAGTATCCCTTAAAACATTGAATTACAAGCCGAAAGAGCAGGCGTTTGAAGGAACGGTAAGACAGGTTATAGAACTTATAAGCGGGCTTCCTTCCGATAAAGCGAAAGAACTTTCAAAACTCATAAAGGATTCAAAAATAAAAGTTAATACGCAGATAGAAGGTTCAAAAGTAAAAGTTTCATCCGCGAAAAAAGATGATTTACAGGCAGTCATCGCATATTTAAAAACCGCAAATTTCCCGCTTCCGCTTCAGTTCACTAATTACAGATAAAAATATTCATTTAAAAATAAAAAAAAGCCTCTCTGAAAACAGAGAGGCTTTTTTGATATGTAAAAATTAACGTTTTGAGAATTGGAATCTTTTTCTTGCTTTCGGTCTTCCCGATTTTTTTCTTTCAACCATTCTTGAATCTCTTGTAAGCAACCCTTCTTTTTTAAGGGTATCTTTCAATGCGGGATCCAATTCAAGTATTGTTCTGGCTATGCTGTGGCTTACAGCTCCGGCCTGACCCGAAACGCCGCCGCCGTAAACATTTATGTAATAATCGTAACTTTTCATACCCGGCCAAAATTCAAAAGGTTTTAAGGCGATTTTTTTATGCCTTTCCAAACCGCCGAAATATTCATCAATGCTTTTATCATTTATAACAATTTTACCGCTGCCCTTAGAGGTTAAAACTCTAGCTACAGCGTTTTTTCTTCTTCCTGCCGTCAAATAACCCGCATTACTCATCTTTTTATATCTCCTAATTTAACTATTTTTCAATTTGCGCCTGGTGCGTATGTTCCGCGCCTTTAAATAATTTCATGCGCGTCATTTGTTTATCAGCCAATTTATTTTTCGGCAACATTCCTTTTACGGCAATACGAAACGCTTTATCCGGGTTTTCAGCCATCAATTTTGAATAAGGAACCAACTTTCCGCCTCCGGGATATCCAGAGTAAGAAAACGCCGTTTTCTGTTCAAGCTTTTTTCCTGTTAAAACCATTTTTGAAACATTTGTAAGCACTACAAAATCTCCGCAGTCCACGCTTGGCGCATAAATCGCTTTTCTTTTGCCGGTCAATAACGTAGATACTCTTACAGCCAATCTTCCTAAAACCTGACCTTCAGCATCTATAAAATGCCATTTTCTTTTTATTTCTTCCGCTTTCGGAAGATAACTCTTACCGTTCTTCATTTTATGAAAACCACCTTTAATATATTGAGTTTATGATTATATATTTATTTATTAAATAAGTCAAACGTATTTTATGTGCCTTCCTGCCAAGACGATAAATATTTTTTTTGTTCCGGCGTTAAAGTATCTATTTTTACTCCCATAGCCGTTAATTTTAACTTTGCTATTTCCGTATCTATTTTTTCGGGAACGCAATATACTTTCTTTTCCAGTTTTTCTGCGTTTTTAAGCATATACTCGGCTGACAACGCCTGATTGGCAAACGACATATCCATAACGCTTGCCGGATGTCCCTCGGCCGACGCAAGATTTACAAGTCTTCCTTCCGCCAAAACATGAATTTTTCTGTTATTTGCTTTTAAGACATACTCTTCAACGAAAGGTCTTACGGTTCTTACCGATTTTGACATCTTTTTAACGGCGGGAATATTTATTTCGGAATTAAAATGTCCGCTGTTGCAAACAATTGCTCCGTCTTTCATAACTTTAAAATGTTTTTCGTCTATAACGTTCAAATCTCCCGTAACCGTGACAAAAATATCGCCTTTTTTGCTTGCGTCAATCATCGGCATCACTTCAAATCCGTCCATTTTTGCTTCCAAAGCTTTTAAATGGTCAACTTCGGTAACTATTACATGCGCGCCCATTCCTTTGGCTTTAGTCGCAAGTCCTCTTCCGCACCAGCCGTATCCTGCAACAACAAAAACTTTACCTGCTATGAGGATATTTGTAGCCCTTATAATACCGTCAAGCGTGGATTGTCCTGTTCCGTATCTGTTGTCAAAAAAATGTTTCGTCATAGCGTCGTTAACCGCAATAATAGGATATGCCAAAACACCGTCTTTTTCCATCGCTCTTAACCTTATAACGCCGGTAGTCGTCTCTTCGGTGCCGCCTATTATATTTTTTAATAAATCTTTTCTTTTTGAAAAAACAGTTGAAACAAGATCCGCTCCGTCATCCATCGTCATCTGAGGTTTTGTATCCAAAACGGCATTGATATGTTTGTAATATGTTTTATTATCTTCGCCTTTTATTGCAAATGTCGGTATTGCGTAATCCTTAACAAGAGAAGCCGCAACATCATCCTGCGTTGACAGCGGATTTGAAGCGCACAAATAAACTTCGGCGCCTCCGGCCTTTAAAGTTATCATTAAATTAGCCGTTTCGGTTGTCGCATGAAGGCAGCATCCAAGCCTTATTCCCTTCAACGGTTTTTCTTTTGAAAAACGTTCTTTGATTTGCCTTAAAACAGGCATTTCTCTTTCGGCCCATTCAATTCTTTTCTTGCCTTCGGAAGCCGTTTTTATGTTTTTTATGTCGTATTTCATGTTTTATCCTTTTTTAAGTTTTGATATTTCTTTTTTGAGTTCCGCGACTTTATTTGTTTTTTCCCATTTAAATTCGTTTCTG
The DNA here is from genome assembly GCA_964487915.1 of uncultured Elusimicrobiaceae bacterium. Classification (GTDB taxonomy): domain Bacteria; phylum Elusimicrobiota; class Endomicrobiia; order Endomicrobiales; family Endomicrobiaceae; genus Proruminimicrobium. The sequence continues at coordinate 145,289 of CAZASN010000003.1, forward strand.
CCGAAATGTCCGTAGGACGCCGTTTTTGCAAATATCGGTTTTCTTAAATCCAAATATTTTATTATTCCCTGAGGAGTTAAAGGAAATATTTTTCTTACTACCGGAACCAATACGTCTCCCGGAATTTTACCCGAATGATGAGTGTCAACCATTACGGATACCGGATCGGCTATTCCTATGGCATAAGCAAGCTGAACCGTGCATTTATCCGCAATGCCGGATGCGACTATATTTTTTGCGATATGTCTTGCCATATAACACGCGCTTCTGTCAACTTTTGTCGAATCCTTGCCTGAAAACGCTCCGCCTCCGTGCGCAGCCATTCCGCCGTATGTATCAACGATTATTTTTCTGCCCGTAAGCCCGGTATCTCCCAAAGGACCGCCGACTACGAATTTTCCCGTAGGGTTAATATGTATTTTTGTGTCTTTATCTATCCATTTACCGACGACGGGTTTTATAATTTTATCAAAAATTTCTTTCTTTGATTTCTCTGTTATATGTTTGCCCGTTTTATCCAGAATTTCATCGGTATGCTGGGATGATAGAACGACGGCCTCAACCCTGTAAGGTTTCCAATTTTTGTATTCTACGGTAACCTGTGATTTTCCGTCAGGTCCCAAATATTTTAAAATTCTTTTTTTTCTGACATCCGTAAGTTTCATCGCAAGTTTGTGGGCAAGCATTATCGGAAGCGGCATTAATTCCGGCGTTTCCTTGCAGGCAAATCCTATCATCAATCCCTGATCGCCGGCTCCGCCGGTATCAACGCCCTGCGCAATATCGGGAGACTGAGTATTTATAACATCCATTATTTTGCATGTATTAATGTCAAAACCGTATTTTGGATTTGTATATCCTATTCCCTTTACCGCGTTTTTTATGACTTTCATTTTATCTATTTCGGCAGTTGTCGTAATTTCACCGCCTACAATCAAAAGCCCGTTTGATGCAAAAGTTTCGCATGCCACTCTGGCTTTGGGATCTTTTGCAACTATCGCATCAAGTATACTGTCGGAAACTACATCGCATAATTTATCCGGATGGCCTTCAGTAACCGATTCCGATGTAAATAACCATCCGCCTGTGTTTTTTGCCATAATTCTCCCCTTTTTACTGCATATTAAATAATAAACCGTTATATACGGATAATTTATCCGGAACGTCAGTTCCTATTACGCTTGAATACAATTTAACTTCTTTTCCGACTTTTACATTTGACCATATAATTGAATTTTTAATTATTGCCCCGTCATTAATTTGAACATTTTCGCCGATAACGGTGCCGTCTTCAATTATAACATTTTTGCCGATAAAACAATTTGCGCCTATGACTGATTTCCCTATAAATCTAACTGTTGTATCAATTTTGCAGTTTTCTCCTGATACAACATTTGTATTTTTTATTTTTGAACCGTCTATATTTATTTTGACAATTCCTTTTAACGCGTCGCAGGTTCCCTGTTTATATTCGCCGATATTGCCTATATCCGTCCAATATCCGTTCATCAGATAGGCGTATATCGGTTTTTTAAGTTTTAAAAGTTTCGGCCATAAGTCTTTGCCGAAATCATAAACTCCGTCGGGAATATATTTAAATATTTCCGGCTCAAATATATAAATGCCTGTGTTTACGGTATCAGAAAACACCGAACTCCAGCTTGGTTTTTCAACAAAATCGACAATCTTGTTTTTTCTGTCCGTTATCGTAACGCCGTATTCAAATTTTGAATCTATTTTCTTTAAAACCATTGTTGCCAACGACTTTTTCTTCTTATGAAACTCAACTGCAGAAGTAATATCAATATCCGACAAACCGTCTCCTGACATCACAATAAAAGTCGAATCAAAAAAATCTTTGCATTTTTTTAATCCGCCTGCGGTTCCTAATAAATTTTCTTCTTTTGAATATGAAATATTGACGTTAAATTTTTCGCCGTTTCCGAAATAATCCGCAATCATTTCGGGCATAAAATAAAGATTCATCATGATATTTGAAATATTATGCCTTTTCAGATTATCAATGGTATGGGCCATAACCGGTTTGTTTACCAAAGGTATCATCGGTTTGGGCAGTTCAAAAGTTAAAGGCCTGAGTCTTGTTCCTACTCCGGCTGCCAAAATAAAAGCTTTCAATGTAAAATTCCCGTTAAATAAATTATTAAGTATTATATAATTATTTAACCTTTTTTTTCAACACAATAAATAAAAAACAAAATTAAAAAATTATTGACCTTTTGACATAAAAATATCAATTGTGTAAAATTTCTTAAATATCCGTACAAATTCAAAAAGGCAATATGAAAAATATAAAAGATTTGTTTGAAAAAGTCAGATATTATAACAGCGACGGTCAAAGTAAAACAGCGTTTGAATTACTTATAAATGCTACAAAAAACAACTCAAACTTAAAAAAAGATATTATTTTTAATCTTGAATTGGGACAAACATTATTAGGTTTGTCGCAATTTAACGACGCATTGGAATGTTTTCAAAAAGTTCTGGCTATTGAGAAAAATAATATCTATGCGCAAAAAGGGAAAATTAAGTGTTTATATAAATTAAAAAAACATATAGATATTAAATTCCTCCAAAAAATATTTGAAGCAGATAAAAATGACCTTGATATCCGGTATATTTTTGCCGATATACTGATAATAAACAAAAAATACGATCTATGTCTGTCAATAATAAAAGATCCTTTTTACCCTATTACCAAAACTGTGTTCACTAATAAAAAACAAATAATATCCGCAATCAATTATATACTGCAAAGCCCAATTTTTTCTGATAAAAACGCCATATTATTTGAACTCTTCCAATATGTAATAAAAAATAAAATCCCCCCCGAGAACGACCTTACAAATACTATAATTGATATCATTCTCAGATATCTGCATAATATAGATTATAATAAACAAATCTCTCTGAAAGAAGATATATTAAAACATTATAATACTAACAAGTCTTCTTTTGAAACTATTAAATATTTAATAAAAATAATAAAAACAGATGATCTGAAAGATATTTTTTTTGACATATTGTGCACAAATTTAAAAAGCGGCATTTTGACCGTTTATGAAAAAAACAAAATTAAGGATAAACTGATTTTTTTGATTAAAAAAAGCAAAAATCTAAAATTCAAAAATATCATTCTCAATGAAATAGAAATACTACAAAGAAAAACATCATTAAAATCAAAACCCAGAAAGATGCATGTGCTTTTAACATCGGCTTGTAATTTAAAATGCATTATGTGTTACATTCCTAAAAGAAATTTCGTATATACAATAAATGAAAAATTTATCAAATTCATAAAAAAATCAATTCCTTATCTTGAAACTCTTACATGGCAGGGCGGTGAAGTTTTTTTACACAAGAAATTTAAAGAATTATTTGAATTGGCCGGCAAACATGAAGTAAAACAAAATATTATTACAAGCGGCTTGCTGCTGGATGCCCAACTGATTGATTTGATTATGAAATACGACACGGATTTGACTATATCAATAGATTCTGCCGATCCTGAAACATATGAAAAAATAAGATTGGGTGCAAATTTTAAAAAACTTTCAGAAAATTTAGAAATATTAAAAAAATATAAAAAAATTAAAAATTTCCATTATCAAATAACGTCCGTAATAATGGCTATAAATTATAAACAGCTTGAAAATTTAGTTATTTTTGCAATATCATACGGGTTTAACTTAATAAGTTTTCAAAAAATAATTTGCAATCATGATAATCAATTTTTGTCTTTAACTGTTGAACAAGAAAAAGAAACATACGCTAATATTCAAAAATTAAAAGCAGAATACGAAAACTTAATAAAAATACAAACCGATATTTTTATTGATGAAGATAAACCTTTACCAAAAGCATCCGAAGCTGAAATAAAAGAAAATGATTCTCAAAGACCAAATAAAAACGATAACGATAATCTATTTTGCTTTGCGCCATGGACTCAGATATTTTTTGATTTTGACAATGTTGTGAAAATTGATTGTAATTCAATGCCTCTAATGCTGGCAAGCAAAGGCGGCATTTGGAATAATGAAAATATCGTAACATACCGAAAAGCCATAGTCAATAATAAAGTTACTTATTGCAATCAATTTTGTTATGATACGGCCGACCATAAAAAAAAGACGGAAAAATTTAAAGATTTATAAATATTACGGGAGCATCAATTTAAATGTTCAGACATTTATTTTCAACATTTTTGTTAATCACGTCAATTTCTGTATTTTTCATTAATTTTGCATTCGGAGCTTCAGACAACATTCAAAATCCAAAATTAAAAAATGACAATATCCCAGCTGAAAATAAATCATTTAAACGTTTTTTGGTCATCTATTATTCTTTAAGCGGAAATACCCGTGAAATAGCGTTAATAATTAAAGAAAAAATGAATGCAGACATATACGAAATCAAGACAGAAAATGAATATCCAGGTTCTCCGATGATATATATTACAGCAAAAAAACAAATGAATCCAAAAAATTATCCGAAATTAAAAAATGGCAATATCCCCGATATTAATAAGTATGATTTAATTTTTATCGGCGGTCCTGTCTGGTGGTATACGGTTCCCGCCCCTATCCTTTCCTTTTTATCGCAAACTGATTTCAAAGGAAAAACGGTAGTTCCTTTTGCAACGCACGGCGGCAATTACGGTAAGTTTTTTGAAGACTTTGAATCTAAAATAAAAAATGCAAAAGTTATAAGGGGCCAAGAATTTAAAAAAGTTTTAAAAACGGATAAAAATCTTCTTGATAAAAAAATATCGGACTGGCTTGTACCCTTTAGCGGAAAAGAAATATAATTGAAAATCAAAATGTTAAAAAATTTAAACGCTAAAAACCCTTACATATTAATATTTGTAATTGCATTATCTTTTCTTGCAGGTAATATTATATGGTATATTAAAAACACGCCTGTTTTAATAACTGAACTTGATTCGGCGACGCATTTTCTTGAAATTTTTTATAACCTTCCTGCATACAATGCGCCCGCTATAACTTTTTTGTTTAAAATTATATTTTATATTATCGGCACAAAACATTTTGATCTGACGATAATAATTGTAAATTATATTTTTTTTATAATTTCTCTGATAACGATATTTAAAATCACAAAACTCCTAAAAGACGAAATTGCCGGCATTACGGCAATACTGTTATTCTCCCTGACTCCGGCAATTTATCTTCTCAGCAGAGTTTACGGAATAAACGATTATCACCTGATATTACCTATCAGTCTAAACATATATACGCTGATAAAATCGGATTTTTTCACAAATAGAAAATGGTCTTTATTATACGGCATCTCCGTAGCTTTTGGAATGTTGGTTAAGGATTCTTTTATAATTTTTTTCCCCGGGTCATTAACTTATGTGCTTATAAAAATATATTTTCTAAAATATCAAAATAAAAAAAATATACTATTAAACATCATTCTTTCAAATCTCATAACTTTCTTTTTGATTTCTTTTCACTATTTCAGATTGAATATTCTGAAAAAAATATTGCTACGACCGTTTATGGATTACGGCAATATTTTTGAATTTAAAAAAATAAGCGTCTTTACAATAGGACTTTATGAGCAAATGTTTTCTATACCGCTGTTTGTTTTGTTATTAATAGGACTCTTTTATTACATAAAAAAATACTCAAACAATAACAAACACACTCTTTTATTGTTTTTTATATTTCCGTGGATACTGCTAATGCTTATCCCATGCGACAAATCAATAGCATACGGAACAGCTTTTATTCCGGCTCTTTCTGTTATTACCGCAATAGGTTTAACATATCTACGCCGGAAAACAAAAACAATATTATTATTTATTGTTATAATATTATCCATTCTTCAATATTTCAGTTTTTCATATAATATAAATTTGGGTTTTGATAAAATATTCTTAAGTTATGGGTCAAAAAATTTTCGTATCTATAACAATACCAGCGAAACATTATTCTATCTTCCGGACAAAAAACATCTTTCTCTTCTAAAAATAAATGCTAACGGAGAAATAATTCCCGACTATAATTTGAACAATTGTTTTACGCTTTTAAAATATATAAAAAAATTAAAAAAATATAATGAAATTATGTTAACGATCAATAAAGAAAATCAAGCCGTTATATGGAAAAGCTTTTTACATGCCAATGATGTTCATATTGATATAAAATTTTTTGAAAACTTTAAACTTCCGCCCAAAACAAATATAATAATATGCATCGGAGACGATGCATATTTTGAAAACTATGTTTTAAATAAAAAAACGAATTTTGGAGATTTTAATAAATCGGATGTATTTTATTTAAACCAATCGTTTATAATAGACAATAAAATTACTGTGTATAAACGTAAAATATTTAATATTTATAATAAATAATATTGATATAATTCTTTTTTTGTGTTAAAATTTATTGCGTTTATGAAGAAATATTTCAGATCAATCATCGCTGAATTAAAAAGAAAAACAACTGTAATTTTTATTCATCACGGAAAAATCAAACCTATCAAATTAAACTTCTCTCTTTTGTTTATATTGATATTCGGGTTTTCATGGACTTTGCTGACTTTATGGGCCGGTTTTATTTCCGGCCGGCATATAGATTACGTAAAAATTAAAGCCGACAACGAAATAATGAAAGTCCGCATGCTGTTTTTTTCTGATGAAATAAAAAAATCGAAAGAAATACTTGCGCAAATCAAACAAAACGACGAACAAATAAGATCTCTGCTGGCAATGAATTCAAAAAAAGCAATCATTGAAGAGGGATTGGGATACGGCGGCCCCACTCCGATAGAATCAAGCGCATTGTCAACGATATTATCCGGCAACTTCAATAAATTTTCATATCAGGATATAATAAACCAGTCTCTCGGATTATTTGAAGAATATAAATTTACTTTAAAAAGTTATTCGGAAGTGATGATGCATATAAACGCTCAAAGAATAAAATTCAGATATACTCCTTCAATGTGGCCTTGCGAAGGAATTATTTCATCGCCTTACGGTTTCAGAACTCATCCGATTTTCGGATACAGGTTCTTTCACTCGGGAATAGATATAGCAAACCTGAAAGGCACTCCTATTTATTCAACCGCGGACGGTACCGTAATTCTTGCGGGAAGAGAAGTAGGATACGGAAATGTTATAGTTGTTCAGCACAGCAATTTATACAGAACGGTATACGCTCATCTTTCCAAGATTCTTGTGGTAAAAGGCGAATCCTTAATAAAAGGGCAAATGATAGCAAAAATGGGAAGCACAGGCAGGTCAACGGACAACCACCTTCATTATGAAGTTCATTACCGCAAAAAACCGGTAAATCCGATAAAATTTTTAAGCAGTTATTTAAAATAAACAAAACAGGACAAATATAAAGATGACCAAAAAAAATAAATTTGATACAATTGAAACGTTTATAGGACAAAATACGGTCTTAAACGGCAATATTTCAACCGACAAAACAATAAGAATTGACGGAAAAATGACGGGCAATATTGAAAAATCGGCAGGCGTGATTATAGGAGACGCCGCGTCGTTAAAAGGCGATATAAATTCAAATTATGTTCTTGTAAGCGGCACTGTTGAAGGCAATATTACTGCGACGGAATATGTTGAATTGTTTAATAAATCTAAAATTATCGGAAATATTCAAACAAAAATGATATCAATAAGCGAAGGCGCCGTATTTGAAGGAAGAAGCTTAATGCTCAATAACGGCGAAAATTCAACTGTTAATACTGAAAAAGAGGCTGACTAAAATGATAAATTTCTTAATAAAACACAAAATTAAAATTTTTTTAATAACAATTATCGGTTTTTTTGCCGGAACTTTTGTCGGATTCGGCAGTTATTTATTCGGTGAAAAAAATTATTTTGACACGGTCGCTGTAGTCAACGGGTATAAAATCCCATACAAAATATATTATGCTATGTATAATAACACGATTGATGTCATAAGAAAATCAAATCCCGATGTTACTGACGATACGTTAAAAGAAATACAGTCAAATATAATAAATACGCTGGTTCTTGACGAAATATTATGGCAGCAGACAAAAGACTACGGCATTACGGTTTCCGAAGAAGAACTTGCAATGGATATACGCAGCCATAAATATTTTCTTAACGAAGAAGGAGTCTTTGACCCGAGATATTATTTTAATGTTCTTAATAATTTGAGACTGACGCCGAAAGAATTTGAAAATATGAGAAAAAAACAGATTGCGGCAAATAAAATGAAAGTTTTAATAGCTTCCGCCGTTTCCGGCATAAGCGAATCCGAATTTTCAGGTCTGAAAAATGAAAATCCGAAAATAACAAAAGATTATGTTTTGCAAATGAGAAACAACGAAATCTTAAATGACTGGTTTAATAAAATAAGAAAAGAAACTTCGGTAAAAATAACTATAAACGATAAAATTTAAACGTAAATTATTTGATGTTTATTGAAAATTTTTTCAGTTCTTCCCGCAGTTTAACGTAAGGAAGCCCGACGACCGTAAAATAATCTCCGCATATTTTTTCAACAAAATTATCGTTTTTATCCTGTACCGCGTAAGCGCCTGCTTTATCCATATGTTTTCCAGCGAGAGTTTTAAGTTTTTCTTCGCTGAGTTTTTTCATTTTGACTTTCGCAACATCATAAAACACTACTGATTTTTCAGGGCTTAAAACTGCAACACCCGTATAAACCTTGTGTATGCTTCCGTTTAAATTTTTTAAAATTTCATCCGAATGTTCGCAGTTTTTCGGTTTGCCTATTATTTTCCCGTCTAAAACGACAATCGTATCGGCGGATATTATGACGCTGTTTTTAAATTGCTTTCTGACATTTTCGGCTTTTTGCAAAGCAAGATCTTTTACAATAGCCGAAGGTCTTTTATGATTTGAAACTTCTTTTATGTTGCTGGGATATATTTTAAATTTTAATCCCCATTTTTTTAACAATTGAATACGCCTCTCCGATGCCGAGGCAAGTATGATTTTATTTGTCATACATTTTCCTGAATATAAAAGCGGATAAAATGACTCCGACCAAAGACATCACGTTTAATTTCAGCATACATCCGAACGTAATTTGCACTATTCTTAAATCAAACGTGGACGGCATAAGGCCTGCCGACAAATCTTTTATAAATAAATCCTTCATTGCTCCTGAAGGCAAAACTATTGAAATAAATTCTCCCAAAAAAGACCCCAGTAAAGCTCCTACTACTAACACGATTATTAACATTATCGGATTTTTTAACATACACTCATCTCCTTGAATCTGTTATATTTGCTATCCACTTTAAATATTCGCAATTACCGTCCGATATATCAAACGATACTATTTCCGGAACTTCATACGGATGATTTTTTTTCACGACGTTTATTATTTTTTTTAGTTTATTTTTAACGCTTTTGCATATTAGCAATTGTTCGTCGGACTTGCAAATTTTCCCCTTCCACCAATAAGAAGATTTAACAGGAGAAATTATACTAACGCATGAAACAAGCTTATTAACAAGCAGTTGTTCCTCAATAACTTTTGATACTTTTTTATCCGGAGTCGTAACAAATATCGTTATATATTTCATTTTAGAATGATTATACAATAATATTTTAAATATTTATACTTTCGGCGGTTGACTTATATATCGCAAATTTGCTTAAATATTTTCAGTTCTTCGGGGAAGGTGAAATTCCTTACCGGTAGTAAGCCGGGTTTTCCGGCAAGCCTACGACTCCGTTTTGATAAAAACGGATTGAATCTGTGAAAATCAGATGCCGACGGTAAAGTCCGGATGATAGAAGAAACAATATACGGCAGTCTTATTTATACCCCGGAGTTATTTTATAACTTTGAGGTTTTTTATTTTGAAAGCATTAAATGAAAAAGATTTAATCAAACTGACTTTTAAACTCGCAAAAAAAGGATCGGGTCAAGTTTATCCTAATCCTCTTGTAGGCGCTGTTCTTGTAAAAAACGGCAAAATAATATCAACAGGCTACCATAATTTTTTCGGCGGCCCTCATGCGGAAGACGAAGCAATAAGCGCGGCCGGAAAAAATGCCGAAGGGTCAGTTTTATACGTAAATCTTGAACCTTGCAATAACTGGGGCAAACGTCCGCCGTGCAGCGATCTGATAATAAAATCAAAAATAAAAAAAGTTATTTGCTCAATGCCCGACCCGAATCCTAAAACATGCGGACTGAGTTTAAAAAAACTGCGCGCAAACGGGATTGAGGTCTCATGCGGAATTCTTGAAAAAGAAGCGCAAAAACTGAACAAACAATATATTGAGCATATAAAAAAAACAAAACCGCATATAACTATAAAATACGCAATGTCTGCTGACGGAAAAATCGCTTCAAAAACAGGCGACTCAAAATGGATAACATGTGAAAAATCCAGAGATTTTGTTCACAAATTAAGAACAAAATACGATGCGATCATCGTAGGAACAAATACCGTTATAAAAGACAATCCCGTTCTGTCAAGCAGAAATAAAGGCAAAAATCCGGTAAGAGTCTTATTTGATAAAAATCTTTCCATACCGGAAGATTACAACGTTATAGACGGAAATATTCCGACAATAATATTTTATGACTTATCCGCGGATAAAATACCGTCTTATTTCATTAAACCGCGCGTTAAGCTTATTCCGGCGGATTTTAAACTCATAGAAAATGATTTTAACTCCGTAATAACAAAACTCAACGATTTATCGTTAAAAAGGATTTTAATTGAAGGAGGCGGAACGCTGAACGCCTCAGTTCTTGCGACAGGCAAAGTAAACGATATGTATATTTTTACGGCTCCGGTGATTATAGGCGGGAAAGACGCCGTAACTCCCGTTGAAGGAAACGGAGTCTCAAAAGTATGCGAAGGACTGAAATTTAAAAAAATGAATTTTACAAAAATAGGAACCGATATTTTAATACGGGGTACATTCTGATGTTTACCGGAATAATAGAAGATATAGGAAAAGTAAAAAAATTTTCTGATTCCCGACTGACGATTGAAACGTCTCTTGACGACATAAAAACCGGCGACAGCATAGCCGTTAACGGCGCATGCCTTACCGTGACTTCTATTGAAGGGAAATTTTTATCTTTTGATTACAGCCCGACAACGGCCGACATAACAAATATTTCTATTCTTAAAAAAGATTCTCCGGTAAATCTTGAAAGAGCTTTAAAATTAAATTCAAGAATGGGCGGGCATATAGTATCAGGACACATAGATACGACTGCGCAAATAACGGATATAAAAAATTCGGGAAGATTTTATATTATATCCTTTGATTCAAATGAGCTTATAAGAAAGTACGCCGTAAGCAAGGGATTTATAGCAATTGACGGCATAAGCCTTACAATATCTGAAATTAACGGCAATTCTTTTTCGGTTGCAATGATTCCCGAAACATTTAAAAGAACGGTTTTTAATTCAAGAAAAATTAAAGATACAGTAAACATTGAAATTGATGTGCTTGCAAAATATACAGAAAAGATTCTTTTGAACAAAAATAAACAAAACAAAGATATAACCGTAGATTTATTGAAAGAAAACGGATTTATTTAAAGGCGGGTAAACATGAAAACACCGGGAAAATTTAAATTTGCGACAATTGAAGCGGCGGTAAAAGACATTAAAAAAGGCAAAATGATTATAGTAGTTGACGATCCCAACAGGGAAAATGAGGGAGATTTGGTATGTTCGGCCCAAAAAGTCACTCCTCAGATAATAAATTTTATGACGAAATTCGGCAGAGGGCTTGTCTGCGTTCCGGTAAAGGGAGACAGGCTTGATAAACTTGAAATAAAAACGGTTGAAAAAAAACACGGAGTAATATCGCATGACAAAATAAGCTGCGCTTTTACAGAATCGGTTGATTATAAAAACGGAACTTCAACGGGAATTTCGGCTTACGACAGAGCAAAAACAATAAGAGCTATCGCCGACGGCGCAAGCAAACCTTCCGATTTTGAAAGACCAGGACATATTTTTCCTTTGAGATACAAAGAAGGAGGCGTTTTGGTAAGAGCCGGACATACCGAGGCTTCGGTGGATCTTGCGCTTCTTGCCGGGCTTGACGGTTCGGCGGTAATATGCGAAATAATGAATGACGACGGCACCATGGCAAGGCTTCCGGATCTTTTGATATTCGCAAAAAAACATAAACTGAAAATTATAACGGTTGAAGAACTTATTAAATACAGAAGATCAACCGAAAAACTTGTAAAAGAAGTAGTAACCGTGAACTTCCCCACTAAATACGGCAATTTTACGCTTTCTCTTTTTGAAGACAAAATAAAAAAAGAAACGCATCTTGCAATAATAAAAGGAGACGTCAGAAACAAAAAAAACGTTCTTGTAAGAGTTCATTCTTCATGCGAAACAGGCGACATTTTCCACTCTTTAAAATGCGACTGCGGCCAGCAGCTTGAACGGGCTTTGACAATGATAGAAAAAGAAGGACTCGGCGTAGTTTTGTACATGCATCAGGAAGGAAGAGGAATAGGACTTACAAATAAATTAAAAGCTTATAAACTTCAGGAAGAAGGAATGGATACCGTTGAAGCAAACGTAGCTCTCGGTTTTGCGCCTGATTTGAGAGATTACGGAGTCGGCGCCCAGATTTTATGCGAACTCGGCATATCAAGCATACGCCTTATGACAAACAATCCGAGAAAAATAATAGGCTTAAACGGATACGGATTAAAAGTCACCGGAAGGGTTCCGATAGAAATACCGTCAAATAAAATTAACAGACGCTATCTCAAAACAAAAAAAATTAAAATGGGTCATTTTTTTAATGAATTTTAAAAGGAGAAAAATAAAATGAAAACAATTAACGGTCAGTTAAACTCGTCGGGCAAAAAATTCGCGCTTGTCGTATCAAGATTCAACGAATTTATCACAAATAAACTCGTTTCCGGATGCATTGACATGCTTGTAAGACACGGAGCAAAAGAAGAAGACATTACGGCGGTATGGGTCCCGGGCGCTTTTGAAATTCCGGCCGTAGCAAAAAAACTTGCCGAATCTTCAAAATACGACGCCGTAATATGTTTAGGCTGCGTTATAAGAGGCTCAACTCCTCATTTTGATTACGTTTCAGCCGAAGTGTCAAAAGGCGTAGCGTCGGTAGGAATATCAAGCAAAGTTCCGGTTGTTTTCGGAGTTCTAACCACTGACAGCATTGAACAGGCGATAGAAAGAGCGGGAACAAAATCGGGCAATAAAGGAAGCGATGCGGCGGTAACCGCTATAGAAATGACTAATCTTTATTCGCAGATTTAACCGTTTATTTATTATGAAAAAAATATTTGCGGTTTTGGCGTGTCTTTTATGTTTTACCTCTTTGAAAGCCGAAGAAAAAATTACGGCTTTTGACGTAAAACTTTCGGTAAACGCAGATGCTTCGGCAATTGTTACGGAAAATATAACCGTAAATGCGGAACATAAATCTATTAAAAGAGGAATTTACAGAAATATTCCTTTCGCAAAAAACGGCAATATTACTGTAATAAATCTGACAATGGACGGAATGACTCATCCGTATTTTACGCAAAAAAGAAACGGAATGCTGACAGTAAATTTCGGCAATGATAATTTTATTTCTCAGGGTTTGCATAAATATTGCCTCACATACAAATTTGAAAATGCCGTAAGATTTTTTAAAGATTACGATGAAATTTTCTGGAACGTCACGGGAAACGGATGGCCTTTTACAATAGAAAAATCTTCTTTTGAACTAATACTTCCTGAAAACGCAACGCCTTTTAAAGGAAATATTTCGTTATATACAGGCATATACAGCTCAAAAGAACACAATGCCCGCCAAACGGACGGATTGCGTTTTGAAACAACAAAGATTCTCAATCCGAACGAAGGTTTTTCAGTGGCGGTGCCGTTTTCAAAAAATGCCGTAATAAAACGTTCCTTCTATGACAAAAACAAAAGAATTTTGATTATAGCTGTAATCTTGATCATATTGCCGTTTATATATTCAAAAATAATAAAACGTTTTTATATAGGACCCGACCAAAAAGACCGCATAATACTGCGCAGATTTACTCCTCCTGACATTTCGCCGGCTTTTGCCGGATACGTCTCAAATATGAATGCGTCCGCATCGTTCACCGCAGTTTTAATGTCTCTTGCTTTGAAAGGAATAATAGAAATAGAATATAATTCATTGGAGTCTGCTTATATTTTAAAAAATAAATCCAACGCAACATCTCCGGATTTGCCGGACGAAGAACAGGCTGTTTATAAAACTTTATTCCCGATGAATTCTCTGTCGGCTGTAATTTTAAAAGGATATGTTCCCTTAATAGCCGAAACCAAGAAAAATCTTGTTTCGTCTCTTAAAACGCAGGAAAACGGCGAATATTTTAAAAAAAACATATTGTGGTCTTTGCCGCTTTGCGCAATCATTTTATTTTTTACCATGTATGCCCACATATCCGGTATTCTTATATTTGCCGCTTTGTTTTTTGCCGTAATTGTTTCAAAAGAAGATTCAATACACTGGTTCTTAACATTTTTTCTGTCTTTTGCCTTAAGCATCGTTTCCGGAAACGTTCAATTCTTTTTCTCGGACGATTCGTTAATTTTCACGGTCACATTTGTTTTGCTTGTAATCATATCAGTTTTAGTTTCAAAAAGTTTTAAAAGATATACAGATAAAGGCCGTCCTCTTATTGACGAAATAGACGGTTTCAAAGAATATATTACGCGCGTTGAGGAATACAGAGTTGAATTATCCGACCCGACTAACGCTCAAAAAATATTCTGCGATTATCTGCCTTTTGCAATCGCTTTCAAAATGGATAATAAATGGATAACTTCTTTCGGCAAAATACTTGATAAAACGATGCTTGACGAATCCTTAAGAACAAGAGGAATTCACACGCATAAAGGCATATTTTTTACAAACGGAATAAGCAATTTTGCAAATGCGTTGAATGTTTCTTCGTCTTCAAAAAGAAGCGGAAGCGGAGGAGGCGGATTTTCGGGCGGCGGAAGCGGAGGAGGAGGCGGCGGCGGAAGATGATTAATCCCGTCCGTAAACGCCGTCCATTTCTTCAAGAGCCTTTATTCTGAGTTCAACGGGCGGATGAGTTGAAAAAAGACCCGTAAATAAATCCGAAAAACCGTTATTTTTTTCTTTTAAAGGATTTTCTATACACATTGCCGCCATTGATTCTTTTCCGTCAAATGAAGCGACTGACGAATCGGCCGTTATTTTTTTCAAGGCGGAAATCAATCCCTGAGGATTTCTGGTAATAAGAGCGGCGGTAGCGTCGGCCTGATATTCTCTTCTTCTTGAAACGGCAAGTCTTATCAAAGGCGCAATAACAGTTCCGTAGATATATAATATAAGCCCTATTATAAAAACAATAACCGCCCCTTTATTTTTTCCGCCTCTGTTTCTTGACGGTATTCTTATTAAAAAATTACCCGCAAGAGTAAAAAAACCTATAACCAAAATTATAATAAGCATCAATTTTGTGTCACTGTTTTGAATATGGGCCGTTTCATGAGCTATTACGCCCTCAAGCTCGGCTTTGTCAAGTTTTGATATAATGCCCGTAGTCAGGGCTATGCATGAATTTTTCTGATTTCTTCCCGTGGCAAAAGCATTTAATCCGGGCTCTTCAAGTATATATATCTTCGGAGTCGCAATTCCCGCCGTTATCGCCGTATTTTCGGCTATCCTTATTATTTCTTTATATTTTTCAGGATCGGCTTCATGAGAATCTAAAGACGACAATATAAACTTATGTCCCGAATAATAGGAAATCACGGTCCATAACGCCGAAAAAATTAAAACTACTGCGAAAACGGAAAAGAAATAGCCGTCAACATAATTTAAAACATTTTTAAACGAATAAACTCCGGCCGATTGCTCCGTAATGTAAAAATATGAGAATAAAACCATTGACCCGTAAGTTATAAGCGCAAGACTGACGGGAAACAAAGCAAGCAAAACGAAAGTTTTTCTTGTATTTGAATCTATAAAATCGTATGTTGTTTTCATTTTTTAAAACGATACTTTAACAGGATTTTTGGCAGCCTGTTCGCTTTCGTCAAGTTCAAAAAATTTCTGTTTTTCAAAATTAAACATATTTGCGACTATATTGCTCGGGAAAAGTTCAATTTTTGTATTCAACGACAATACGTTTGCGTTATAAAATCTTCTTGACGCCTGAATTTTATTTTCAGTATCCACAAGTTCTCTTTGTAATTCCAAAAAATTAACGTTTGCTTTTAAGTCCGGATAACTTTCGCTCAAAGCAAACAATGATTTTAATGTGCCGCTTAATATATTTTCGGTCTTTGCCTGTTCTTCTATTGAACTTTTATTTGCGGCCATCGCCATATTTCTGGCCTGAATAACGGCTTCAAGAGTATTTTTCTCATGAGCGGCATATCCTTTTACGGTTTCAACAAGATTAGGAATCAAATCATATCTTCTTTTCAATAAAACTTCTATATCGCTCCAGGCCTCTTTTACTCTGTTTCTTAAAACGACAAACCTGTTGTATGTTGACCATAAAAATAAACCGACACCTACCGCAAGCGCCGCAATTACCGTTAATATAATCATATTTCCCCCTTACAGCTAAAATTCATGTTATTTAATTATAGCAAATCGCCCGGATTTAATTCCAAGCCGGCATAGGTTCCGGCAGGCATTTTTAAATTTGCAATTTTTTCCAAAACTGATTTTATCTCAATTTTTTTACCTTTTAAAATTATCTGCCATCTGTACGTTCCGTTTTGTTTGGCGATATACGCCTGAGACGGGCCAAGCACGGTTAGTTTATAACCTGATTTATTTTTTTCTTCAATTATATAATCATACAAATATTTAACGGCATTAAAAGTTTTTTTATCGTCTTTATTTCTTACCGTTACCTTTGCGACGTCGCAAAAAGGAGGATAATCCAATTCGCGCCTGAGTTCTATCTCCTGGTTGTAAAATTTTTTATAATTGTATCCTTTCGCGTTCGCCAGCGCATAATTGTCCGGATATTTTGTCTGCACTAAAACTTTGCCTTTGATATCGGCCCTGCCGCACCTGCCGGCAACCTGGGTAATCAGCTGAAACGTTTTTTCAGAAGAACGAAAATCCGGCAGATATAAAGACGTATCGGCGTCAATTACGCATACAAGCGATATTCTGGAAAAATCAAAACCTTTGGCTACCATTTGAGTTCCGAGCAATATATCGTATTCTTCGTTTTTTATGCCTTCATAAACTTTGTTATACACTTCTTTTCCTGTAGCAGTATCGCCGTCTAATCTGAATATTTTTGTATGAGGAAAAATCGCTTTTAATTCTTCTTCAACTCTTTGAGTTCCCACTCCGAAAATTGCGAATTCCTTTCCTCCGCATTTAGAGCATTTTATCGGAAATTTTATTTCCGAACCGCAGTAATGGCATTTTAATATTTCGGGTTTTTTATGATACACCATAGAAACTGAACAATTTTTACACTGATATACGGTATCGCATTTCTTACACATTAAAGTCTGAGAAAAACCCCTTCTGTTTAAAAAAACTATGATTTGCTCCCGTCTTGCCAAAGCCTGTTTCATGGCTGAAATTAATTTATTTGACAATACGGATCCTTTGTTTTTTATATCCTTCAAAGATATCATTTCTATCGCGGGCATTTGTTTGTTGTCTATTCTTTCCGGAAGTTCAAGCAGATTTAAATTTCCTTCCAGACTCTTTTTATACGTTTCAACTGCAGGCGTAGCAGAGCCGAAAATACACACCGCATTGTTATATCCGGCGCGCCATAAAGCGATTTCTTTCGCGTCATAACAAGGTTTATTGTCCTGTTTATACGTTGATTCGTGTTCTTCGTCTATTACTATTAAACCCAAATCGGTAAAAGGCAAAAAAACCGCCGATCTTGCGC
This sequence comes from uncultured Elusimicrobiaceae bacterium, assembly GCA_964487915.1. Classification (GTDB taxonomy): domain Bacteria; phylum Elusimicrobiota; class Endomicrobiia; order Endomicrobiales; family Endomicrobiaceae; genus Proruminimicrobium. The sequence goes on from CAZASN010000003.1 coordinate 163,243, forward strand.
CTATAACTATTTTTACGTCTCCGTTTTTAACCGAATCAAATATTCTGTATTTTTGCAGCATTGATATCCCGCTGTGCCATAAAGCAGCGATGTCGCCGAACCTTTTTTTTACGATACTTATAAACTGAGGAGTCAGCGCTATTTCCGGAAGCAGAAAAATAGCGGTTTTATTATTATCCAAAGCCTTCTGAATCGCTCTTAAATAAATTTCGGTTTTACCTGAACCTGTTACGCCGTGCAGCAAAAAATTTATGTTATGGTTTACCGACATTGCGTCATATATTTTATTAAGGGCTTCTTTTTGATATCCGGTAAGTTTAAAACCGGGATTTTCCGTCTTTATTTTTTTACTGTTTTTTGAGGCGGATTTTCTTTTCGGAATTTTCATTGAGGCCGGAACTATTGTTGAAAGAGCTTCCCCGGCGGAACAAATATAAGTTTCGGCCAGCCATAACGACATTTCTTTCATTTCTTTCGTAATAACTGATTCATTGTCCAAAACGCGGATAATTTCTTTGAATTTTATCTGTTTGTCAGAAGTCTCTTTTATTTCAAGCGCATAACCTGTAACAATCCTGCTGCCGAAAGGAACTTCAACCCTTCTGTTTGTTATTTTTTCAATATCCAAACCGGAAGGCGCAGTATAATAAAAAGATTTATTTAAAGGTATGGGAATAACGACTTCAACAACTTTCATATTATCTCTGTTTTAAATAGGCCAGAACTTCTTTCATATCCTGCCATGTATCTTTTTTCAAATTTGGATTTCTAAGCAATGCGGCAGGATGAAATGTCGGCATTAATTTTATGCCGTTATATATCTTAAATTTGCCTCTTAAATTACTTATGGTTTCTTCTGTATTCAACAAACATCTTGTAGAAGATGAACCTAACGTTATTATAACTTTAGGAGTAATTATTTCAATTTGTTTATCAAGATAAGACTTACATGTTGCCATTTCTTCCTGCGTAGGAGGTCTGTCATTATTTGTTAACTCGGGATTCGTAGGATCTTTCATCGGATGACATTTGACTATATTTGCTATATAAACGGACTGTCTCGTATGCCCCATAGCTTCTATAATTTTATCAAGCAAAGCGCCCGCCCTTCCTATAAAAGGTTCTCCCTTATGATCTTCCTGAAAACCCGGTCCTTCTCCTACAAACATAATTTCTGCATTTGGATTTCCTACACCGAATACAAAATTCAACCTCGTTTTACCGAGAGAACATTTTTTGCAATCGCATATTTTTTTTCTGAATATTTCCAATAATTCGCCGGCAGACTGTACACGTTTTTGTTCTTTTAGTTTTCCCATATCAGGCTTAGAAATTTCTTTATCTGCAAAAATTTCATTCTCTCCCCAATTTTTATGTTCATTAATTGCCGTTTTAGCAAGTTTTATAAGATTCAATTTTGATGATTTCATTAATAATCTCTTTTGCTACGTATTGTTTTGTGCCGCGTCCAAGTTTTTTTTCTCTTCCGTCCGCAAACAATAAAACGGGATTTGATTTATCGGACGATATTGTTTCCGGCCCGTTAGCGACAATCATATCAAGTTTTTTTTCTTTAAGTTTTTTCGCCGCATATTCAATACTATTGTTTGTTTCAAGCGCAAATCCGGCTACGGTTTTAAAACCCTTGTGTTCCGCGACGTATTTTATTATATCCTGATTTTTTTTAAGTTTTAAATTTAATATATTTTGATTTTTCTTTATTTTTACTTTAGAAAATGAAACCGGCGTATAATCGGCAACTGCCGCGACCCCGATAAAAATATCTGCAAATTTCAGATTTTTCTTTACCGCTTTAAACATTTCTTCTGCGCTTACAACATTTATTACTTTGCATTTTTTTGATGTTTTTATTTTTGACTCGGAGGGGCCCTTAACAACAATCACGTTAAAACCTTTTTTTAACGCCGTTTCAGTTATTGCCTTTCCCATTTTACCGGAAGAAGCGTTTGAAATAAATCTAACGGGATCTATATATTCTCTGGTAGGTCCTGATGTTATAAGAATCGTTTTTGTCATAGATTTTTAATCTCAGGCAATTTCTTCAATTATTGTTTCTGCTATGGTTTCAACTGATGCTAAGTTACCGTTGCCTATAATTCCGCAGGCAAGTTTTCCGGTTTTAGGCTCCACAAATTTATAACCGTAATCTTTCAGCGTCATTATATTTTTCTGAGTCGCCTGATGTTCAAACATATTGGTATTCATCGCGGGACAAACAAGAACTTTAGCTTTTGTAGCAAGAACAGTCGCGCAGACAAGATTGTCCGCAAAACCGTGCGCAAGCTTTGCTATAGTATTTGCAGTGGCCGGAACGACAACAACAATATCCGCTTTTTGCGCAAGCGAAACATGTTCTATATCCCATGAAGACGTATCAAACATATCGTGATAAACTTTATTGTTTGATAAAGTCTGAAACGTCAGAGGAGAAACAAATTTTTTTGCATTTTCGGTCATAACGCAGAAAACCGCGGCATCCATAGCAATAAGTTTTCTGACCAAATCGCATACTTTATATACGGCAATGCCGCCGCAAACAGCCAATACTACGTTTTTACCTTTAAGTGTTGCCATTACTATTTTTCTTCCTGCTTAACGGGTTTTACTGTTTTTTTCTTTTTCAAATCTTCAATTTCAGCCATTACTTCCTGAGTGTTTTTTGTAAGCACGTCTCTTACGGCTTTATCAAGAAGCTGAGTCTGCGAAAGATTTTTATATCCTTCTTCGTCTTTTTTTACTTTTATCCATTCAATCGCAAGTTTTACCACGTCGTATTTTCCCATTTGTGATTCAAAAAACACCTGATCTAAAGGTTTTTCAGCCGAATTCATTGTCCCGCTCCTTAAAATATTATTTTATTTCTTTTTATTGATAATCTTTCGGCTTTAATAACAGCCTTTACGTTACTGATGCTTTCTTTAAGTTTGTCGTTAATTATCAAGTAATCGTATTTGCAAATATATTTTATTTCTTTTTTGGCGTTTTCAATTCTTGTTTTGATTGTTTCAACGGAATCTTTATTCCTTTTTATAAGTCTGTTTTTCAATTCTTTTAAAGTGGGAGTCATTATAAACAGCATTAACGCGTGTTTGTATTGTTTTTTGATATTCAAAGCGCCTTGCACGTCTATATCAAGAAGAACGTCTCTGCCCTTTGACAAGGTTCCGTGCAATACTTTCTTGCTTGTTCCGTAATAATTGTCATGTACTTTCGCCCATTCGGCGAATTTACCGGACTTAATATCCCGTTTAAAAGTTTTCTCGTCAACGAAAAAATATTCTCTTCCGCTTTTTTCTCCGGCTCTCGGCGCTCTTGTAGTAGTGGACACAGAATAAATTATATTTTTATCATCTTTTATTATGGCGTCGCAGATGCTGGTTTTACCGGCGCCGGACGGAGCCGACACAATAATAATCATACCGTTTTTTTTATTCATTATACGCTGAATTTTTCCATATCTTCTTTGGAAATATCAAAATTGGCAAAGACATTTTTTACATCGTCGTATTCTTCAAGCTCATCCATAAGTTTTATCATATGCTCCGCGTCTTCGCCCGTAAGTTTTACGTATGTCTGGGGAATCAGGGAAACTTCAGAATTTGAAATCTTTATATTTTTTGCGGCAAGAGCGCTTTTTACAGCTTCAGTTTCTTCGGGTTTTGTATAAATTTCATAAATTTCGTCTTCAACCGAAAAATCATCGGCGCCGTTTTCAAGGGCAAGCGTCATAATCGTATCTTCATCGGAACTTGATTTGTCTACCGATATGTATCCTTTTCTTGAAAACATCCAGCCTACGCACCCCGATTCTCCGAGATTCCCGGAATGTTTTGAAAATATTTTTCTTATTTCAGCGGATGTTCTGTTTTTATTATCAGTGGTCGTTTCAACGATCAGAGCAACTCCTCCCGGACCGTATCCTTCGTATGTTATTTCTTCATACATTACGCCCGGAATTTCACCCGTTCCGCGCTGTATGGCTTTTTTTATGTTATCCTGAGGCATATTGGCTTCTCTTGCATCGCTTATTGCCTTTCTTAATCTGGCATTGTTCTCGGGATTACCTCCGCTTTCTTTTGCAGAAACAACGATTTCTCTGATAATTTTCGTAAATACTTTGCCTCTTTTTGAATCTGTTGCGGCTTTTTTGTGCTTAATACTGGCCCATTTATTATGACCTGACATACAAAACTCCTTATTAATATCTTATTTTAAAAATTTGTTTTCCCGTGCCGTCAAATGCCGTTCTTGAAATTTGCCTGCCGTTGCTGTAAACATCTATATACAACGGAATTTCAGAATTATTATTGCTGTATATTTTTGTTTCGCCGTCTAATTTTCCGTCTTTATATTTTTCTATTCTATTAATAGCGCCGTCTTCATAATATATTCTTGTTTCGCCGGCAAGTTTGGCGTTGGAATAATTGTATTCTTTCATTAATATCCCGTTTGAAAAATATTCTTTGCTGTATCCTTCTTTTTTGCCGTTATAATATTCGGTTTCGGTTTTGACTGTTCCCGTAACAAAAAACTCTTTGTAAACGCCGTCCAATACCCCGTTATAATACTGTGCCGAAGTTAAAAGTGTGCCGGTAGGAGAATATTTTCTTAATGTCCCGTTTAAAAGATTATTTTTATAAACCGCTTCGCTTTTTTTGTTTCCGTTATCGTAATATTCCGAAACCTGGCCTTCAAGCTCTCCGTTTTTGTAATTCTTTACGTATTCTAAATTTCCGTTTGGGTAATATTTTTTATTGACGCCTTCAAGTTTTCCGGCATTGTAATTAATTTCCGCCACAAGTTTTTTGTCCATGTCATATTGTTTTACCAAACCTTTCGGAGTTTCGCCTTCAAATAAAATAACTTTCCCGTTTTTATCCAATTTTTCTTTGGCGACAACTTTATCATTAACTACATATTCATATTCTCTTGGCACTCCGTTTGTCACAAGAACAAGTCTTTTTTCTGTATAAAAAGGATCTTCCGATGCAATCTGATCGCCGGGTTCTGTTACGGATATAGGAAAGGATTCTTCTTTAGGCTTTTGGGTTGAAGAACATGAAAATAAAGCAAATAAAGAAAAAAATGCAGCACACAATAACAGGAAACATCTCATTATTTAGCACCTCTGTTTCTGTTTTTTATTTTGTTTTTATCAAACATTTTAAGTTCCAAAATCGCTTTCTGCAAATTATGCTCGTTTATCGCCGAATTTAAAATATCTTTTTTCTTGAGCTGTTCTTCCGCATATTTTTGAGCCTGAATTATTTTCTGTTCATCTAATTCTTCGGATCTTACGGCAAAATCGGCCATTATGCTTGCGACATTGCCCGATATCTCAAGAAAACCGCCCATTATGGAAATAAACTTTTTTTCCCCTTCGCTTTCTATCTCTACCTGCCCCCCCGATAATTTTGTTATTAAATCGGAATGTTCAGGAAGAATTGTTATTATACCACTTTCGGTCGGCAATGTCATCTGCGATACTTCGCCGCTGAAAACAGTGCCTTCGGGAGACAGTATATCTAATTTAAACAGTTTTGTCATTGGATTTTACCTGTTATTTCTTTATATTTGCTTTTGATACAACTTCTTCTATCGTACCTGCCATATAGAAATTTTGTTCCGATATGCCGTCATGTTTGCCCTCAATAATTTCTTTAAAGCCTTTTATGGTATCTTTAAGTTTAACATATTTTCCGTCAAGGCCGGTAAAAGTTTCGGCCACAAACATAGGCTGAGTTAAAAATTTCTGTATTTTTCTGGCTCTTGCGACCGTAAGTTTGTCTTCATCCGATAATTCGTCAATACCCAATATAGCTATTATATCCTGCAAATCTTTATATCTCTGAAGTATTTTTTTGACGTTCATAGCTACTTCATAATGTTCCTGACCCACGACATTAGGATCTACAAGTCTTGAGGAGGAAGTAAGAGGGTTTACCGCCGGATATAATCCCTGCTCAACGATTGCCCTGTCAAGAGTAATTGTTGCGTCAAGATGCGAAAAGATGGTTACCGGAGCGGGATCGGTATAATCATCGGCAGGAACGTAAATAGCCTGAACCGAAGTTACCGAGCCTTTATTGGTTGAAGCGATTCTTTCCTGAAGTTCTCCCATATCCTGAGCAAGATTAGGCTGGTATCCTACTGCGGATGACATTCTTCCCAGCAGCGCAGATACTTCGCTGCCTGCCTGCGCAAATCTGTAAATATTGTCAATAAAAAGCAAAACATCTTCGCCTTTTTCGTCTCTGAAATATTCCGCCATCGTAAGTCCCGTTAAAGCGACTCTCATTCTGCTTCCGGGCGGTTCGTTCATCTGACCGAAAACAAGAACGGTTTTATCAAGAACATTTGACTCTTTCATTTCAATCCACAAATCAGTTCCCTCTCTTGATCTTTCGCCGACTCCGGCAAAAACAGAGTGCCCTTCATGTTCCATCGCTATATTTCTTATAAGTTCTTTGACGACAACCGTTTTGCCTACGCCGGCTCCGCCGAATATTCCTATTTTGCCTCCCTTTGTAAAAGGAGCTATTAAATCTATGACTTTTATTCCTGTTTCAAGCACTTCGGGAACCGTCTTCTGTTCGGATAGTTTAGGAGCCGGTTTATGTATTGGGGCAAATTTTGAAACTTTATTATCTATTTTTTCAAGACCGTCTATAGAATCTCCCAAAACATTAAAAATTCTCCCGAGTGTTTTTTCTCCCACCGGAACGGATATAGGAGCGTTTGTTCTTGCTACCTTTGCGCCTCTCTTTAATCCGTCGGTAGAACCAAGCGCGATAGCTCTTATTTCAAAATTGTCAAGCTGAAACATCGTTTCCAGAACAAGTTTTGTTCCGTTTGCGTTTTCAATGTGAAGAGCCTCATAGACATCCGGCGTTTCATTCTGAAACTTTACGTCAACTACCGGACCCTGAATTCTGATAACAAAACCTTCATTTTTTCTGATATTATTTTCCATTACTGTATCCTCGCTGCTTTATAATCTTTTAACTTATAAGACCGTTTGCCAAATCAAGAATTTCATTAGTAATTCTTTCCTGCCTTGACTTGTTATAAACAGTCGTCAAAAAACCCGAAATTTCATTCGCGTTTTCTTTTGAATTGCTCATTGCCTGCATTCTGGCCGCCTGTTCGGACGCATAAGCGTTCATAATCATATCATAAAATTCAACTTCAAAATAATACGGCAAAAGACTTTCAAAAACTTCTTTCGGAGAAGGTTCAAATATATGAATGCCTTTATCTACAAAAGTTTTATCTATCGATATGGGAGCAAGAATCTCCGTTAAGGGATTTTGCACCATACGGTTTTTAAAATTAGTATAAACGACTTCAACAGCGTCTATTTTATTTTGCGAATGGTAAGTTTCTATAAATTTCAGCATATGCGTAAATTCGGAATATTTAGGAAAAGTCGTACCCATATTGAAAGACGCTACAACGTTAAATCCTCGTTTAACGCAAAACATCTGGGCTTTCTTTCCTACGGTAACGACATAATCTTGCTTAGAAACTTTTGAAACAAATTCAGAAAATAAATTCGCAAGAAGCCCTCCGCATAAACCTTTGTCGGGCGACAGTATATAAACGAGTTTTTTACCCGTTGCCGGTTCTTTTTTAAAAAAAGAATTTTCTATTTCATTGCCGTGTTTGGTCAAAAGTTTTTGCACAACCGTTTTTACTCTTTCGGCATACGGCCTGTTTTTTTCAACAGCCGTTTGGGCTTTTTTTATTTTGGATGCGGCTATCATTTCCATAGCCTTTGAAATCTGCGCTATATTATCAGCCGTTTTTATTCTTTTTTTTATCTGCTGCAAACTTTCAGCCATTTTGTCCTCAAAAAATAATTTTTAAATAACGGTTTTTTTGCACTCTTCTATTCTTTTTTTAAGTTCCGAAAGAGTAGTCTCGTCAAGTTTTTTGTTTCCCGATATTTTTGTCACAAGTTCTTTGTAATTAGTTTTTATAAAATCAATTATTTTTCCTTCTATTTCCAAAACTCTCTCTATCGGAACGTCATCCATGCAGCCCGAAGTAGCAGAATATATCGCTATTACTTCCGAAACTTCGTCATAAGGCTGATACTGAGGCTGTTTTAAAATTTCCGTCAAAACTTTTCCCCTGAGAAGTTTTTTTAACGTATCATCGTCAAGATCTGAACCGAACTGCGCAAAACTCTGCAGTTCTCTGAATTGCGACAGTTCAAGCCTTACGGGCCCTGCAAGCTGCTTCATAGGCTTAGTCTGTGCTGCTCCTCCTACTCTTGAAACAGATAAGCCCACATTTAAAGCCGGTCTTATTCCTGCGTTAAACAAATCGGCTTCAAGATATATCTGCCCGTCGGTAATTGATATGACGTTTGTCGGAATATAAGCCGACATATCGTTTCCCTGCGTTTCTATAATAGGAAGCGCGGTTAAAGTGCCGCCTCCGTTTTTATCCGAAAGTCTTACGGCTCTTTCCAAAAGTCTTGAATGCAGATAAAAAATATCTCCGGGATATGCTTCTCTTCCGGCAGGTTTTCTCAATAAAAGAGACAATTGTCTGTAAGCCCAGGCGTGCTTTGTCAAATCATCATAGACTACAAGAACGTCCTCTCCTTTGTCTGCAAAGTATTCTCCGATCGCGCATGCGGCAAAAGGAGCTATATACTGCAAAGAGGCCGTATCCGACGCCGTAGCCGAAACGATTATAGTATAATCAAGCGCCCCTTCTTCTTTGAGTTTTGCGACTATTCTGGCCACATTTGATCTTTTCTGACCTATGGCGCAGTAGACGCATATTACTTTCTTAAGTCCCAGATCAAGTTTTTTCTGGTTTATTATAGTATCTATGGCAATGGCGGTTTTTCCCGTATTTCTGTCGCCTATAATAAGCTCTCTCTGGCCTCTTCCTATGGGGATCATCGCATCAATAGCTTTTATTCCTGTTTTTATAGGTCTGTCAACCGGGCTTCTTTCAATTATACCGGCCGCTATTTTTTCAAAAGGATACAATTTACCGTCGTCTATTTTCAATTCTTTTTCATCAAGCGGAATTCCTAAAGGATCTACTACGCGTCCTATCAGTTTCTCGGAAACTTTTATACCGAGAATTTTTCCTGTTGTAGTAACTTTCATTCCTCTTGTAACTTCAATATCTGACAACAGCACTATATAAACGGCGTCCTCGTCTAAATTTAACACAAGTCCTTTCGCCTTATTTTCAAATTCAACTTCTTCGCCGTATCCTACCCCGGAAAGGCCCGTAGCCCTTACAATCCCGTCTCCTACGGTATCAACCGTTCCGTAATTGACAAGTTCCGGACTGATGTCGGCGGAATTAAGTTTTTCTTCAATTTGTTTTATAAGTTCTTCTGGTTTCATAAATTCTCTCTTATATCTTTCATTATTTTTTCAATCATGCCGGATACCGTATAATCAAGGGAATAATCGCCGAAATTTATTTTTATTCCGGCGCCAATCTCTTCATCCCGTCTGACAAAAACAATTCTTTTGCCCGGAAATTTGCCGTAAATTTTATTTTTTGCGGCTTCGGTTAAATCTCCGGCGTATTTTACGACCGCGGTCTTTTGTCTTTCGGCATTATTTATATATCTTAAAAAAAGTTTCATGTCCGATTTTGACATATTGTCAAAAATCCATTTTACTACATTATCGGACGCGTCTCCGCTTTCAACTATTAAGTCAGCCAGTTTTTTAATTTGTTTCTTCATCATAATCGGTCTTCTCTATTTTTTCAACGGCCTTTGACAAAATCGCCGATTTTTCCTGCTCGGTAAAAATTTCAGAAAGCACTTTTGAAACTATCTTACGGGAAATATCAACAGACATTTGTCCTATTTTTCTGCTTGTTCTTTCAAATTCTTCAAGCGCCTGTTTTTTAGCTTCGTCAACTATAACCGAAGACTGTTTTTTTGCGTCTTCAACGCTTTTGTCTTTAAGAATCTGCGCGGTATTTTTTGTGTTTTCCAAAATCTTGTCGGCATCGGTTTTGGCGGCTCTTAAAATTTCATTTTTCTTTTTATCGGCTTCGTTTAAAGTTTTTTTGGCTTTTTCCGCGTCTTCTAGCCCCTGCCTTATTATTCTGTTTCTCTCGTCAAGCATAGCCATTACCGGCTTATACAAAAAAAACTTCAAAAGAAAAAAGACTATAAGGAAATTTAAAATCTGCCCTATAAATAAATCAGTTTCTAATCCGAATAAATTTAGTATATCCATAATTTTTTACTTTAAAACAAACGCAGAAACCAAAGCGTATATCGCGATTGATTCCGCAAACGCCATAGCTATAAGCATGTTTGTCAAAATTTTACCGGTAGCTTCCGGATTTCTTCCAATCGCTTCAACCGCTTTTGCGCCTATCAAACCTATTGCTATTCCCGGGCCGATTCCGCCGACTGCTACTACCATTGCGCCTGCTAATGTAACTGTCATTTTTTCCTCCTGAAAATATATCTTCAAACTAATGTTGTTTATCCGTCATCATACTCATAAAAACCATCGTAAGCATTGCAAAAACTATAGCCTGTATAAGAGAGACCAAAGTCTCCAAAAGCATAAAAGGAACTTTTGCAAGAGACTGCGCCAAAATTATAAAAAAAGACGGCATCGGAAGCGAACCTATAATTGAAGTAACGGTTCCAAAAACCACTTCTCCCGCCCATATGTTTCCAAACAATCTGAATGAAAAAGAAAGAATTTTTGTAAACTCGCCTATAAATTCCAAAAGTCCGACAAATAAAAATATAGGAAGCATCTGAAAAGATATGAATCTGCCGATATATGATTTAACGCCGGTATATTTTATTGAATATATATGCGTTACCGACAAAGAAATAACCGCAAGAGCAAGCGTAAGATTTAAATCGCTTGTCGCGGTTCTTAAAAAAGCATAACCTTCGTGTTCTGAACCTGCGGCGTGAAATCTTATGGTTTCAACGCCCGGAATCAAACCCATAAAGTTTGATATGAATATTAAAATAAAAAAAGTCGTAACCCACGGATAAATATATTCGGCTCTTGCCCCCGCGACGTCTTTTGTGTTTTTATAAAAATATTCAACCACCATTTCACAAATATTCTGAAATTTACCCGGATACAAAGAAACCGAAAATCTGAATGCAAAAATTACGGCTATTATAATTATATCGGTAACAACGGTCATCAGAACGGTATTTGTAATCGGTATTCCAAAAACTGTCGTTAAAATATTTGGTGCTATCGTCATTCTAAATATTCCTTTATATCCGCTAATTACCAGCTACTACCGACAAATAATTTGCGATTTTACTATTATGGCAAATTCTTGTCAATAATATGATTTTTTGTGTTCGGTATTTTTATAACTTGGTGGTTTTTTATTGTAATCCGAAAAATAATGAAAAACAATAAAACATCAGTAATACCATACTTCATTGTATTGTAAACCGACTTATCTCATTTGAGATTCTACTATTATAAAAAACCGTTGTCAATAATCAGAATAAACGTCATAAAACAAAAAATTATTCTTCGCCGTATTGCAGACTTGTAGACTGCTCTCCCAATAAATTTTCAAGTTCTTTTAAACAATCGTCGCTGTATTTTACATTATATTCGGTTTCAATTAAATAATCTCCGTTCTGATAATCTTTAATATCCAAAAAAACTTTTGATTTGCCGGGATATTTTTTAAGTATTTCTATTATTTTTTCGGATAATTCGTCATCCAATAAAATCTCTGAAACATGTACGTGAAGAGAACCCAAATTGGGAGTATATTTCTTTTTTGCTTCATCAATCGTATACATTTCCTCAACAACTATCTGCCTTTTTCCCTGTTTATTCAGCAATTTTCCTTTTATAACGGTTACATTTTTTTCATTCAGGTAATTGCCGAGTTTTTCAAATGTTTTCGGAAACATAACGCATTCAATGTCTCCGTATAAATCAGCGGCCACAAAACTGGCGAATTTTTTTTTCTCTTCTTTTGTCACTAACATCCTGACTGAGGTAATCATACCTGCGATACGTATTATTTTCGCTGTAGCCAGACTGTTATTTTCAGGCGGCATCGGTATTCTGTCAAACCGGTACTGTGAAAAAGCGATTAAATCTCTTTTGTATTTATCAAGCGGATGCCCTGAAACATAAAAATCCAAAACTTCCTTTTCATATTCAAGAGACAGCGATTCTTCCAAAGGTTCCGTTTTTTTAAACGACGATGAATTTTTTTTACTTAAGGTTTCTTCCGGCTCAAACAAAAAACCCTGGTCGGAATCGGCATTTTTTTTATTTTTTGCCGCTGCTGAAAGCGCTTCTTCCATGCTTTCCAGTATGTCTGCCCTGACCTGAAGCTTATTCTTGCCGAAACCGTCAAACGCTCCCGCTTTGGCAAGCGATTCTATTGTTTTTTTATTAACCGTAGTCAAATCAACTTTTTCAAGAAAATCTTCAAAAGAAGCAAATTTCCCGTGTTGTTTTCTTGCTTCGGCGATTGCGTCCGCAGGCGCTTCGCCGACATTTTTGACGCCGACCAGCCCGTATCTTATATTTTTCCCTTCAACCGAAAATTTTCCTTCCGAAAACTGTACGTCCGGAGGTAAAACTTTTATGCCGAATTGTTTGGCGTCTTCTATATATGAAACTAACTTTTTTTCTTCCCCTTCTTTCGCTTTTGACGATCCTACTTCCGAATTCATCATGGCGGTCATAAATTCAAGCGGATAATGAGTTTTCAAAAAAGCAGTCTGATAAGCGACATAGCCGTATGCCGCGGAATGTGATTTATTAAATCCGTATCCGCCAAATTTTTCCATATTATCGTAAATTTTGTTTGCAATTTGTTCGTCTATTTTTTTATTTTTGGCGCCTTCTATGAACTTCGCTCTCTGCTTTTGTATTTCTTCCGGTTTTTTCTTCCCCATGGCTTTTCTGAGTCCGTCTGCTTCTCCGGGAGTAAAACCTCCTACGGCCATAGCCATTTGCATAACCTGTTCCTGATAAACTATACAGCCGTAAGTGTTTTTTAATATCGGCTGCTGCAAAGGATGATCATAAGATATATTCTTTCTCCCGTGCTTGCAGTCAACAAAAATTTCCGGCATGTGGGCGTCCATAGGTCCCGGTCTGTAAAGGGCTATTAAAGCGATAATATCGTCTATATTTGTAGGTTTTAATCTTTTGGTAAGATTTCTTATTCCGTCAGATTCAAGCTGAAATACGCCGTAAGTCTTGCCTTCCTGCAACAGCTGGTAAGTTTTTTTATCTTCCAAATCTATTTTGTTTACGTCAAAATTTTTATCTTTTAATCTTATCAGTTTTACCGCTTCGTCTATGATGGACAAAGTTTTAAGGCCCAAAAAATCAACTTTCAACAATCCGAGATTCGGCAAAGTATTTCCGTCATACTGGGTTGTGACTATGTCTTTTGATCCTTTTGCAAGCGGAGAATAACGTCTTATATCCTCAGGCGCTATAACCATGCCTGCGGCATGAACGCCGGTATGTCTTTTGATGCCTTCAAGTTTAGCCGATATTTTTATAAGTTCTGCTATTTTTTCGTCGCTTTTGATAATTTTTTGCAGCTCTTCGGAATTTGTTTTTGCCGCGCCGATAGACAATCCGTTGGGAATCGCGTTTGCGATTTTTTGGCCTTCCGAAGGAGAAAATCCCATCGCTCTGGCAACGTCTTTAACAACCATTTTTGCTTTCATTGATCCGTATGTTATTATCTGCGCGCAGTTATTGTGTCCGTATTTATTGCGGACATATTCAATAACCTTATCCCTGCCGAAATCCGCAAAATCAATGTCAAGATCAGGCATTGTTCTTCTGTCGGGATTTAAAAATCTTTCAAAAAGCAGATCATATCTCAAAGGGCAGATATCGGTTATGCCCAAAGTGTAGGCAACGATTGAACCGGCGCCGGATCCTCTTCCGGGTCCTACCGGTATGCCGTTGTCTTTTGCATATTTTATAAAATCCCAAACAATTAAAAAGTATGAATCAAAACCCATCTTTTTAATGATATTTAATTCGTGTTCCAATCTGTCTAAATGCTCTTTTTTTACTTCGGAATATCTCTTTTTCAATCCTTCCCTGCATAATTTTTCCAAATATGTATCGGGAGTAAATCCTTCGGGAACGGTATAATTGGGAAGCAAAAATTGGTCTTTCTTAATGAGTAAATCCGTTTTATCCGCGATTATAAGCGTATTCTTGACCGCTTCGGGAACATATGAAAAAGTTTCAATCATTTCCTCGGGAGGTCTGTAATAAAACAAATCTGAACCGAATCTCATTCTGTCCGGATCGGTCACAAGTTTATTCGTATTTATGCATAACAATACGTCATGATAATAAGCGTCTTCTTTTTTCAGGTAATGGCAGTCGTTTGTCGCAACAAGGGGTATCATTGTTTTTTTTGAAAGTTCAATTAAAGGAGCTATTATTTTCTTTTGGTCTTCAAGCCCGTTATCCTGAATTTCAAGATAAAAATTATCGGTTCCGAATATATCTTTGTAAAAATTAGCGGTTTCGGCGGCTTCTTTTGTATTGCCGTCCAGCAGCAAACTTGAAACTTCTCCGGCTATACAGCCGGAAAGACAGACAAGTCCTTTTGAGTATTTAGCCAGCAGTTCTTTGTCCACTCTGGGTTTTGAATAAAATCCTTCTGTAAACCCGAGACTTACCAGCATCATAAGGTTATGATATCCTTCCATGTCTTTTGCAAGAAGAACAAGATGATGATATCCGCCGGTTTCCTTTGTTTTGTCTTGTCTTGATTTTTTTGCCACATAAACTTCGCAGCCTATAATCGGTTTAATTCCGTAGTCTTGACATCCCCAATAAAATTCCATAGCCCCGTACATATTGCCGTGGTCGGTAATTGCAAGAGCCGGCATTTTATATTCTTTTATAAGCTGAAATAATTCTCCGGGTTTGCCGTCTTTGGTTAAACGGACGGATCCGTCCAAAAGAGAATATTCCGTGTGATTGTGCAAATGAACAAATTCAGACGCCATTTTTTCCTTTATGTTATGCCGATTTTATTTTGAATGCGTTGCGTTTAAAATTAAAATGAAAAGCGGCGTTATTTATTATTTTTTTGCTTTGCTTCTATAGATTTTCTTTTTAGAAATTTTACTTTTAAGCGTTTTCTTTTTCGTAGCGAATTTTTTTATTGCAGTCTTTTTAACTTTTGCTTCTTTAGGCCGACTGTCGTAAGCGTTCCAAATGTTTTCAAGATTATACTTTGCTCTTACGTCAGGATGCATAACGTGAACCAAAAGTCCGCCGAAATCAATAACTTTCCATGTCTGTGACGAACCGCCTTCTCTTCTTACCGGCATAACGCCGAAATCATATTTTAGAGATTTTTCTATTTCATTTGTTATGGCATTAATCTGAGGAACGGAAGAAGCTGTAATTATGACAAAATAATTAGCAATGGCTGTCTGACCGGTTACGTCAATAATAATAACGTTTTCGCCTTTCTTGTCTTCCGCAATTTTTTGAGCCTGTTTTGCCAATTTCAAAAAATCAATTTTTACCATAACTGTCTCCTGTTTTTAGTTTATTTTATCAAGTTTGTCATATAAAATACAATCATTGCCCAGCAAAACCGTCATATCGGCAAAAGGTTTCGGATTTGTACTGACCAATATCTCCCCGCATCCCAGCAGATTAACTATCTCATTTGATTTTTCAGGATTATTTATCATATCTAAAACAACCGTAAATTTATTTTTGCGCGATTCGTTTCCCCAATAAAAAACGTCAAATGAATTCTTTCTCAAAAGATTTACCGCTTTTTCCGCCAGCCTGCTTTTATTTGAAGAATTCAAAACTTGAAGATTTATTTTTTCGGCTTCATTATCCGGATAAGTTCCGTTCAGCATTTCAATTACTCTGTCAAAAGCTTCTTGGTCTATTTCAGTTCTGTTTCTTCTTATCACGGTCGGCATATCAATAAACATAATATCTTTTCCCGCGTTGATGTTTTTTATCACGCGGTAAATCTGTATTAAATCAACCGGTTTAAAATCGGTCTGAATAATAATATTTTTATTTTTTAAAAACTTCACCGCCTCGGGAATCAAACTTCTGTTAATATTTGAAACGGCGTATTTGATTATTTTGATACTCGTTATTATGCCGTTTAAATGATTTCTGGAATTCAAAGCGATATAAAAACAGCTGTCTCCTAATTTATTTTTCATTTCGGCTTCATTTAATAATTTCAGAAAAGCATTCAGCGAGTCGGTATCGGAATAAACGTAATAATCTATTTTAACCATGCCTTGAAAAACATTCATAATCTCCCGTTTAATAAAATCAATCCTGTTTGGGTTGCTTTGTCTGAAAAATAATTCTTTTAGAGTTCTTGTTTTTAATTTTTTGCGTAAAATCGCGGTATTTTCGTTTATAAATAAAATTTGAACGCGTTTTTTAAGCGGATTATATTGGAACAAAGCTATCTTCAATGTACCCGGATATGTTTTAACGCTGCCTTCAATAACGATTAAAACGTTAATCGTTTTTCCGGCATATATATATTTTGACACATCTGAAACATAATAAATCAGAGATGAAGCCGCAATTAATAAAAAAACAAAAAACAGAATAATTTTTTTAAGCATTTATTTATTATAATAATTCCATATACTTACGATATCGGGATGCAGCACTTTAAATTTTGAAACGACATACTGAATTTTATTTTGCATAACAAATTTAAAAGTCCGGTTCAAATCTCCGTATACGACATCGTGTTCTATATTAAATTTTAATTTTCTGTCGGGAGACAAAGCATCGGCTATAAAAACTATTTTTTCCGCATTGCTCATATTGATTCTTCCTACCGTATGATATTTAACGGCGTTCAGTATTTCCGTGTTTTTTACGCCGAATTTCTTTTTTGCTATATCTTCCGATATATACGCATGCAGTATCTGAGGCGCATATTTTAATATAAACGGATAATATTTTATTTTAACCTTATTAACGCTTATATAATTCTTTGATTCGTCGGCCGTCATCCATTTTCCGCAGTCATGCAAAAGAGCCGCTATTTGTATGTTATAAACATCTTCATTATAATTTGCCGCTAATTTTGAAGCCAATTCATAAACCTGTAACGTATGCTCGTATCTTTCGGTTTTCAAATGTTTATACAAATAATCAAAAATTTCATTTTCCATATAATTTTTTTTCCTTAATATATTTTAAAACTTCTTTGGGAACCAGTTTTTCAATATCAGCCGCATTATTTTTAATCATATCTCTGACTTTCGTTGATGAAATGTTCTTCATGAAAAATTCCGAGAAAACGGCATATTTACGGTATTTGCTGTCCAAGTCAACGACTATATCCGGTCTTTTCATTACCAAAAAACCGTATTTTTCGGCTATATATTCCGGTTTTTCCCATTCGTCCAATTGATTAAAAGTATCGGAACCTATAATTAATTTTAAGATATCTTTATAATACTTTTTCTGCAAATAATCCAACGTTTCAAATGAATAAACAATTCTTTTGTTTTGAATTTCAAAAGTATCAATTAAAAATTTACCGTTATTTTTTACAGCCAATGAAAGCATGTTAAGTCTGTCTTGTGATGAAGCTTGCAGTCTTAATTTATGCGGCGGCAAATATGAAGGAATAAAAATAACAAAATCCAATCCGAATTCGGCAACGGCTTGCTGGGCGGTCTCAATATGGGCGTTATGCACGGGGTCAAATGAACCTCCGAATACTCCTATTTTACGCATTTATATTATCTCCAGTGAATTCTTGTCAATCCAACCGCTGAATCCGTCCAACAGAAGCTTCACGTTAACCCACTTGCCTAATTCCGATAAAATAACGACCTTTCTTCCGGCATAAACTTCAAAAGCCGTTTCTTCGGTTTTAATAGGCTTGTTTCTTACAGGCGTATCCGTAAGGATTACGGCTTCACGCATTATATACTCTTCGTTAAATTTAACATAAAACAAAACTCCGCTCAATGCAAATAACGCCGAAAATAAAATTACGCCTTTAAAAAATATTTTTTGTTTTTTCAAACAATATAGCCCGAAACAAAGACACAGAAACATAAACAACGCGGATGTTATGACGGTTATCTCATTTAAAGAAACCAAGAAAGACATTTCCTGAATTATAAATTCAGCCGTATTCGGTTCCGGTTCTTTTGCAAGTTCGGCTAAAAGTTTTCTGTTATAACGTATATCTTTATCTCTGGGAGCCAGACGCAAAGCTCTTTCCGTGTTCAGAGAAGCTCTTCCTATATCGCCGGTTTTATAATAAGCATTCGCTAAATTGTGAAATATATAAGGATTATAAAGTCCCTGCATAATCATAATCTCATATTCTTTTATAGATTCGTTATAATCGCCTTTGCCGTAAAAAGACGCAGCTTTGTTTATCCTGTCATTATTCGTCTCGGCCGCGAAAACGGGCAAAACGCACAATAATAATAAAAAAAATGTCAGTATTTTATTCATATTATTTTTTTTCTTTTATAATGTATTTTGTCTTATAATATATCTTATTCATTTCCAAAATATCGGCTTTGACCGATTTGAATTTATAAATTTCGCATTCTTTTAAAATATCGGATATATTTTTAATAAATTCAGGTTCATCGCCGGCCGTTTTAAGATTTATTTCTATTTCATATTTTGACATATTTAAATATTCTATGTTTGTTTTTGATCTTAAAAACATTTTAACCGCATATTCCAAACATGTATAAAAATTTATTTGCTCTTCTTTTCGTAAATAATCATACGAATTTTTGAGATAATATTCGGCTTTTTTGTACGCCTTTACTTTTTGAATCTTTTCATAATCTCTTTGCATATAGATTATAACAATTCTGTATATGAAAGAAGATGCGGCGAATAATAAAAACAAACTCATAACTGACAGAAAAAATTTATTTTTAATAAGAAGCATTTTGTATTGTTTTGCATAAAGAACGTCTTTCACCGGTTTAAAAGTTTTTTGTATAACCGGTTCCTGTCCGGATTGACTATTTTGCCGCGCAGCGGCGTCATATGTCTCGCTGCTTACGTCAAAAAATATCGCCGAAGATTTTATAACGACATAATTTTTCAAATCGGGATCAAAATAAGAAAAAGTAATTTCCGGAATATTTTTTTGTCCGCTCATTAACGGGATAAGAACGCACTGAAATTTTTTAGAACTTATGACGGGATCATTTTCAACTTTAACAAAAGTGGCGTATTTTTTTATATCGCTTGACAATTCAAAAATTGGTTCGGCTATGGAATTAATATTGCCGTTTCCTTTTATATTTATTGACAAATTAACGGGTTCGTTGATTTTTACGCTCTTTTTATTAACGGAAGATGATATATCATATTTACCGACCGCGCCGGTGAAGTTTTCCGGAATATTTTTTTGCGGAAGAGGGAAAATTTTTATTTTTATCGGATTGGTTTTGAAAGAATATTTATTGCTGCCGTTCAGGTATTTTACATCAACAACCGAAGGATCAATTATTATAATGCCTTCTCTCATAGGATAGAGACGCGTTGTAACGGTAAATGTAAAATAATTTTCGCCGTTTATAAGTTCATATCCGCTTTTTATATCCGATTTTGTTTTCCAAAAATCTCTAAACATCGGAAGAAGATAATTCGGATTTGAAGCCAAATCATACCTTGTTGCGAATTCAAGGGTATAATATACCTGCTGGTTCACATATGCGGCATTTGTATCAGTATATGCTTTAACAAAAGTGTTTGCATCGCTGGCTGTATAAACTGCCTGTGATACTTTCGTTTTGTTGACTTTTATTTCTATCGGATTTGAAACAATTTCATTTTTATCCGAATCATAAACGGTTATTGCCGGTATTGTAAAAAAACCGTATGTTTTAGGAGTTATCACGTATTCATACACATATTTTTTACCGTTTTTTATATAATCTTTTCTTGATAAAATTAAAAAATCTTCTATTTTAGGCAGTTGAAAATTATCGGAATTTTTAATATTCTGCGCTATTTCAACAATCAACTTAATGTTTTCGCCTTCAAAAACCTCTCTTTTATCAAGCGAAACATCTAAAATCTCATTGCCAAAAACAAAAGCCGGTATTAATAAAATAAATAATAAAATGATTTTTTTCAGCATTTACCAGTCTCTCTGATTCGCATCAATTTCCTGTCCTTTTATTTTTTTATCATTTTGAGGCTTATCCATATCGCCGTAAAAATTCAAAACGCGGTTTAAATCCTGATTCCCTATTTTCTGTCCTTTCACATCTTTATTTGCATCGGCGATGTTTTCATTTTGTTCCGAATCAAAATCTGCGTCCAAATCCGTCATTTCAGCCATTGATTTTGAAAAATCGTCCGAAAGTTTATTTTTTTCCGTTTTTAACTCTTCTTCCGATTTCCTTAATTTGTTAAGTTTGGCGTCGGCTTCCGCAACTTTATTCCCGTATTCCCGCGATTCTTTTTCCATATTTTTATGCTTCTCCTTAATTTCATTAATTTCGTTTGAATTCAATGTTCGTCCGGCTTGAAGTCTCTGATCCATTGTTTTGATCAATTCTCTTTCGGCATTTTTCATTTTTTCTTTTATATTTTCATTTTTATTTTCGCTATATTGCCTTTTTAATCTTTCCATTTCTCTTTCAAGTTCCGCCTGCTTTTTCAAAATCCGGTCTAATTTTTCCTTCTCGCTTTTTAAATTATCCTGTTGTTTCTTCAATTCGGCGCTTAAAATATCTTTCTCGCTGTTTGCCCATTTTTGTCCGTGCTCGGCTTTCTGTCTGTTTTTTTCGGTCTCCATCTGTTCTTCTTTATTTTTATCAAGTTGTTTGTTTATATCTTTTATGTTTGTCTGTATTTTCTGCATTTGTTTCTTTAATGCGGCCGCTCTTTTGGCATTTTCGCTGTCCTGAAGTTTATTCTCGTTTTTTTCTTCCTGAATTTCATTTTTTATTTTTATGTTTTGTTTAAGATTTTTTATGTTTTCTTCCAGCATTTTTTGCTGCTGCAGTAATTTATTGTTTAATTTTCTTGTTTCTTCCTGCTGTTTTTTTAACTCATTTGCAGCGGCTTCCAACTGTTCCTGCTTAATTTTATTGCTTTCGGGATTAACGCCTGATTTATTCTGATTGCGCCACATCTCGTTCATTATGCTCTCTTTTGATTTGGCGTTAAGAATGTTTATCTTTTGTTCGCTTATCTCTTTTATTTTATTTTTGTTTTCATTTATCGCATCCTGGATAAATTTCTGCTCTTTTTCAATACTTTCGAATTTTTTAATGCTTTCTTCTTTTCTATTTTCTGTTGACTCATTTATTTTATTTTCTTCATTTTCTATTGATTTCTTTATTTCTTCCAATTGTTTTGATTTTTGTCTTAACTGTTCAAGTCTTTTTTGAGCCTGCACTTTTTCTTTCAAACTTCTGTTTGTCGATTCAAGCTGAGTAAGAAGATCTTTTTGTTCCCGATTAATTTGAATTTGTTCCGTCTCCAACGCATTTTTTTCTTTTTCAATTTCATTTATGTTTTTTCTGATATCAAAATCTTTCGTTTTTTCAATTTTATAGTTATTTAAATCCGTCAGTTTATCATTGTTTTTCATATTTTCAAAAGACCGTTTTTTCTGATTTTCAAGAATATTTTGAAAATCATCTTTTGCATCTTCAAAATCAGTTGTTGCTTGTTTTTCCAAATTTTCCGTGTTTTCCTGCAAATACCGTTTATTGTTTATTAAATCTTCTTTAATTTTATTGTCTTTTTCTTTTCTTATGGCGTCTTCCAGCAAATGCATCTGCCTCTTATTGTTTTCAATTTGTTTTTCAATAAGCCTTTTTTCCTCGTTTTTAGCTTTTGCAAGTTTCATATCAATATTTTCATTTAATTTTTTTTCGGCGAGATTTTGCCTGTCAGATATTTTTTTCAAATCTTCCTGATTAGCGTCTTTGTTTAAAATCGTTTTTTCAAGTTCGTATTTATTGTTTTGAACCTGCGCCGAATTTTTTTCATCGGCTTTTTGCTGTAAAATATTTTCCAACTCTTTCGTTTTTTGCTGCAATTCTTCTTCCAACTTATTCTGAAGCCGCAAATTTTCCGTATTACGGTTGTATTCTTTTGCCATTTCAGCTTTGAAATCTTTCATGTCTTTCTTAATCTTTTGAATAAGTTCCTGCCTTTGCGACTCTATATTATATTTATCTTTTTCAACGGCTTGTTCCTTACTCATTAATTCATTGATTTTTTCATTCTTACGCTGTTCGTCAGACATCTTTTCAACAGCCTTCCTTTCAGAATTCAATTTCATTTGTTTATTCAAAATTTCATCATAAGCGGCATCCAATTCTTTTTTTTGTCCGCTCAGAGAAACTGATTCCTGTTGTTTTTTTAATATATTATCTATTTGAGCTTCAATTTGCCGACGGTATTTTTCAATTTCGGTTTTTTGTATTAAATTTTGTTTTTCAAGTACAGCCAACACATCGTTCTCTATTTTAACTTTTGATTTTTCATCCAATAAATCGCGGAATTTTTCAATATTTTCTTTTTGTTTTTCGTTTAGTTGATTTTGCATATCAAGTTTATTTTTTTCGCCGGATAACATTTCATCGTACTCTTGCATTTTCTTATCTCCGGCTATATTATCCAATTCGGCGGCATTATTTTTTAAAACTTCCAATTGTTTATTATAATTCTTATTCAGCAGTTGTTTTTTATCCGCAGCCATTTTCTGTATCAACGCGTTATTGTCAATCTGATGCTCATATCTGAGCATTTGAGGGATATTTTTATTGATATTTTCATAATTTTTCTGCTTTAAAATATCGTCGTGCTTTATATATATATCATTTAATTCTTTCGCCGCGTCTTCCAGTTTTTTTGCAGTTTCCAATCGGCGGTTTACAAAATTTTCCTTTATATCAAGCATGTTTTTTTCAAATTCGTTTTTTATATTTATGCGTTGTTTCTGCAGCGACTCTATATTATTTTCAAGTCTGCCGATTTCCTGTTGTTTTAAAAGTTTTTTATTTAGCATATCGTTTAATTTGTTTTGCAGATTGTTTTTTGCCGCAATATCCTGAACAGAATTAATTTCATTTTCAATATCCGCTTTTTCAGCATCCATCAGGTTAAGAGAATTTACCGCTTCCTGTCTCTGCCGCATAAGCTGTTTTTCGTCATTAATATTTTTTTGCAGAATATTTTTATTAATCTCGGATATTTCTTTTAAAATCTCGGATTGTTCGTTATTTGAATTTTCAAGTATTTTTTGCTTCTGTAAATTTATCTGTTCAAAAGCATTGCGCACATACGAATTGTTTTTTTGCTGATTCTGATATTCAATAATATCTTCGTGTTCATACGCGTACTTTGATTTTTTATTGATGTCTCCGTCCAAAGGAGGAACATTATAAACTATCTGTTTCTTTTCCTCTTTTCTTTCTATACCGTCATAATCAACCTGGTTTAAATTGCGGTATATTACTTCTTTTTCTTCTTCTATTAAAACTTTCTTGTCGTCGGCATAACTCGGAGCGAAATATCCGTCAATAATTTTTTTCGGATTTATTACTTTTTCTGGTCTTACGACTTCCTGAAACAAATCGTCTTCCAGTTTTTCAAGCATATTAACTTTATTATCCGATTTTTTTAAATTTTCTCTCAGTTTCATTTCCAGATTTTTTTTCTGTTCTTTGAGTTTTAAATTTTCGGATATTTGTTCTTCGCTTAAATAGCTGCCGGAAGTTTGCTCCTGCATGCGGGAAATCGTCTTTTCCAAATCATTTTTTTTCGACAAAAGAGTTTGCCGTTCCTGCATTAAATAATTCAAATCGTCTTTTATATATTTGGCGTTAATCTTATTTTTTTCTTCTGTATCCTTATATGTTTTTTGCAATTGTTCGTTTTTAATTTGTTTTTGTATGCCTGTTTCTTTTAAAATATCGTTAATTTTTGATTCTTCGCCGTTTATTTTATTTTTCTGTTCGGTTAAATCTTTCTTAAAGGCTTCCGTCATTTTTTCTATTTCTTCATTTTTTCTGATTAAATTTAAAATATACTCGGTATTATATATTGCATCCGCATCTTTGGGATTAAGAAACAGCGAATGTTTATAATATTCCAGGGCTTTATCATAGTCGTCATAAATAAAATAAATATTGCCGATGTTGTAATATATCTCGGATTTTACCGTATTATTTATTTCATATTCCCTCAACATCTTTTCATATATATCCAATGCTTCTTCATAGTCTGAGATTTTATATTTCAAATTACCGTAATTAAATTTCAATATATAATTATCCTCGTTTTTTTTCAGTAATTTTTTCAACTCGGGTTCGGAATCTTTAAAATTCCCGTTTTTTAATTCATCCGCGATTTTGTTGTTTATCTTTTTGATGCTTATAAAATAATTATACGCTCCTATCATAAAAAACGTTGACAGAATAAATATAAATATTTTAAATTTATTCATTTTTTCCCTCTCTTCTGAAAACAGACAAATAAAAAGATATACAAAACAAAATAAAAGCTAAAAATAAAAATATCTGGTATTGTTCTTCTCTTTTTACTTCTTTGCTGATTTCGTCTTTTGATTTATCAAGAGAATCGGCTATCTGCAATATTTTAAAAATACTGTCGCGGTTTTCCGAAAGATTTATGTATTTTCCGCCGGTTTCATCGGAAATATACTGCAATGTTTCTTCGTCAAGCCTGGTTATTACGGTATTGCCGTCTTTATCTTTCATATATTCGCCGTTGTTTAAAGGGATTTCGGTTCCTTCGGTATTTCCTATTCCGATTGTATATATTTTTGTTCTGTATTTTTTTGCTTTTTCTATCAACACATGCAAACCGCTGTCATCATCCTCTCCGTCCGTAACCAAAAGAACCGCTTTTGCTCCTTCCGGAATGTCGGCCGTACTGTCCAAAGCCAAATCCAAAGCTTTTGATATTTTTGTACCCGGCAACGGAACATCGTCAACGCTTACCGTATTTAAAAAATTATTTGCCGCTATTATGTCTGCCGTAATCGGACATTTCCAAAAAGCGGAACCGGCAAATACGATTATCCCTATTTTATTTCCCTTAAAACCGGCCGTTAAATTTGACAGCGAGATTTTTGCGATTTCAAGCCTGCTTGGTTTTAAATCTTCGGCAAGCATGCTTTTTGAAACATCCATAACTATAACTATGGTCGCGGCTTTTTTTGAAACGACGGTGGTTTTTACTCCGAATTGCGGATTTGCCAGCGCGATTATTACAAAAAAGAGGCTTATCAGCATAAAAATATTTTTTAATTTGTATCTGTTTATATTTATTCCCGCCGTTTCATTAAACATCTTAAACGTCATAAACTTTAAAATATCTTTTTTCCTTTTACGAAAAAAATATAACATAAAAAATGCAGTCACAGGAAGCAATAATAATAAAATTAAATATTCTTTATCCGCAAACATTTTATGTTAATTTCCTCAAATAAATATTTTCCAAAAATATTTTTAAAAACATCAATAAAAGCAATAAAATTATAAATTTATTGTAAATATCGTTGTATAAATTAAATTTCAATGATTTAAGTTCTGTTTTTTCCATTTTATCTATAACGGCAATAATATCTTTAAGCATTTTTGCGTTATCGGCTCTGAAATAACGTCCGTCGGTAATTGACGCTATTTCTTTAAGGGTATTTTCATCAAGGTTCTGTTCTTCCATTTTTACAAACGTCATTCCTTTAACCGGATCCATAACCTGATAATAGGCTCCCTGCGGATCTCCGGCTCCTATTGTGTATATTTTTATATTAAATTGTTTTGCAATCTCGGCCGCCGTTATAGGGTCTATTTCTCCTATATTGTTTGATCCGTCGGTTATAAGAATTATGACTTTGCTTTTGGCTTCGCTGTCTTTCAATCTGTTGCAGGCGGTCGCTATCGCCGACCCTATAGCCGTTCCGTCTATTGAACTCATCCCGATTTTTGCCGACATCAGCATATTGGCAACAGACACAATATCATTAGTAAGAGGAGCCTGAGTAAAAGCAAGTCCTGCAAATAAGACTATTCCGACTCTGTCGTATTTTCTTGTCTTGACAAAATCAACCGCTATTTTCTTGGCAGCTTCCAGTCTGTTTATAGGTTTAAAATCCAAAGCATCCATGCTTGAAGATATATCAAGAGCAATTATTATATCCGTTCCCTGGTTTAAAACTTCATCCGTTTTTTCGCCTATTTGAGGTCTCGCCAAAGCAATGATAAAAATAATTATTATAAGATAATTAACAAATGCCAGCAGTTTCGCGTATATCTTTATTTTATACGACAATCTTGTTTGTTTAACTATTTCGTATTTTGAAAAATTTATTAATTTTTTATTTCTGTGTCTGTTTTTAAAATGATTGTAAATTGCAATTGCAATCATCAAAGGAAACAGCATCAAAAATAAAGGCGAGGCAAAATGCAATCTGTTACTCCGTTAAATCTGAATTTTTTCTATCAAATCTCTTGTCCGTATAAAATCTTCAAAAAATTCTCTGCCGTCAGAATCCGTTTTACCGGTATATTTTATTTTATCGTATTTTTCAAACAACGACAAAATTTCATCCGAATATTTATTAAATTTATTGTTTTCATTTTTTATCAAATTCAATAATTCGCCGTCCGTCATTTCTCCTCGGATCCCCAGAGAATCGGAAATAAAACCGTTTAAAATTCCGCTTAATTCAAAATAATATTCCCTGACCCGCGCGTCCGACTCAAGATACTTCATATATAATCTGTTCATGTTTTTTACGGCTTTTTCTCTGCCGGTAAACGAATAATTGAGTTTTATATGTTTTTCGGTCTTGTATTTTATTACGTTTCTGTATATAAAAAATACTATAAACAATCCGTACAATACGGCGATATAATAATAAACCGCCGGAATATGCATTTTTTTAACCTGTTTAATATCTCTTATTTCCGAAAAATCGCTGTCTTTAAATATATTTTTTACGTTTACCGGCAGCGAATTGCTGAAAAAATAAAAAACTCTGCGTTCAATTCCTGCCGCATCGTCTTTATTAACATATGAGAATCTTACAGGCGGTATTTCTTTAATTCTGCCGTCAAAAGTGGTTATTTTAAGTTTAACTTTGTATTTTCCTTCCTCGGTTAAATCTTTTCTTATTATTAATTCCTGTATATCCCATCCCGGAATTGAAACGTCATCCTCACTCTGCAGTAAGTTAACAAAATCAGGAACAAAAAGCTCAATATCGGCTTGTATTGATTCTCCGGTGATTATTTCTGTTTTGTCGGATGTTAATACCGCTTCCGGAAACGTTACAAAAGCAAATACGCCCTCGGCCGACAGAAACAGAAAACTTAATAAAAATATTATTTTATATTTATTCAATTTATCAACCCAAAACCGTTTTTCTCTGCCTGTTTGCAAAAAATTTTGTAAGCTGCGGCATATAAGCCGAACCTGTCATTATATTTATTACGTCAACGGAGCTCTTTGAAAACATTTTTTTTCTCTGTTCGTCAATATACTGTATTTTACCGTAATAATCCGTTATCATTCGTTTATCGGAAGAATCTATGGTAAAAACTTTATCTTTTTCCGGATCATAAAAATCTATAAGACCTATTCTGGGTATTCCCTTTTCTTTCGGATCCGAAATATTAACGCATATTAAATCGTGTCTTTGCGCTGTTAATTTTAAATCTTTTTCATAGCCGCTGTCCTGAAAATCTGAAACTAAAAACACAACGGCTTTTCTCTGCCATATTTCATTTATCGCCTTAAGACCTACTGATATTGACGTCTTCGTTCCCTGCGGCTTGAAATATAAAAGTTCCCTTATCATTCTCAGAATGTTGTTTTTACCTTTTTTAGGCCGTAAAACCTGTTCAATTTTATCTGTAAAAGACAACATTCCGACTCTGTCGTTATTTTTGATCGCGGAAAAAGCAAGAACAGACACAATTTCTGCGGCTAGCGACATTTTTGTCTGGTCTATGCTTCCGAAAGATAAAGAAGCCGACATATCTATCAGGAATATAACTGTCATTTCTCTTTCTTCGGTAAAAACTTTAATATAAGGTTTCTGGTGTTTTGCTGTAACGTTCCAGTCTATATTTCGTATATCATCGCCGTACTGGTATTCTCTGACCGAGTCAAATTCCATACCTCTGCCTTTGAATGTACTGTGATATTTCCCGGCAAGCCCGCTGTTGACCAGACGGTTTGATTTTATTTCTATCTGTCTTATCTTTTTCTTTAAAATATCTTTCGTATCCATAGTATCCCGAAAAACTTAATTATTACGGTATCGGTATCTCAGAGAATATCTGTTTTATGATATCGTCGGATTTTAATGATTCGGCTTCCGCCTCATAAGTTATAATTATCCTGTGTCTTAAAACATCCATCCCTATTGTTTTTATATCTTCCGGTATTACAAAACTTCTGCCCTGTAAGAATGCATACGCTTTAGACGCCAGAGTCAAATTTATGGTTGCTCTGGGAGAAGAACCTATGGATATAAGCGGTTTTATATTATCTAAACCGTATTTTTCAGGCTGTCTTGTAGCGAAAACAATATCAACTATGTAATCTTTAACTTTTTGGTCAATATAGACTTCATGTACGAGGTCTTTGGCCTTTTGAATATCATCTAACGTTAAAACTGGTTTTGTTTTTATTTTTTCTTTTGACGTCATTCTGTCCAAAATAATTTTTTCGTCTTTTATATCGGGATATACAACGTTAAGTTTAAGCATAAATCTGTCAAGCTGGGCTTCCGGCAAAGCATAAGTTCCTTCCTGTTCTATGGGATTCTGCGTCGCCATAACAAGAAACGGAGACGGAAGCTGATAAGTAGTATCTCCTATCGTTACCTGTTTTTCCGCCATGGCTTCAAGTAAAGCGCTCTGCACCTTTGCGGGCGCTCTGTTGATTTCGTCGGCAAGAATAATATTCGTAAAAATCGGTCCCTTTTTTACGGTAAAATCCGATTTCTGCGGATTATATATCATCGTTCCTATAAGGTCGGCAGGCAGCAAATCCGGCGTAAATTGTATTCTTTTAAAACCGGCCTGAACGGCATTAGCCAAAGAATTTACGGATAATGTTTTGGCAAGACCTGGAACGCCTTCCAATAAAATATGCCCATCGGCCAATAAACCGATAAGCATTCTTTCTATTACATATTTTTGTCCCACTATGACATTTGAAATTTCGTCCGCAATTTTTTTTATTTGAAGGCCTTCTTTATGTATCCTTTCATCAAGTTCTTCAACATTGATTTTCTCTTCCATTTAATTTCCTCCAAATTTAATTTCTTATATGTCCTTTACCTCTTACTATAAACTTTGTAGTCGTTAATTCTCTGGCTCCCATGGCCCCTCTGGCGTGCAATTTGTTTGTCGCAATGCCTATTTCAGCGCCGATTCCGAAAACTCCGCCGTCATGAAGTCTTGTTGAAACGTTATGGAATACGGCGGCGCTGTCAACTTCTTTTATAAATTTTTCAGCCCTTTCTTTATTTTCCGTAATTATTGAATCGGAATGTTTAGAACCGTATCTGTTTATATGAGCTATAGCTTCTTCAAGAGAATTGACAACCTTAATTGATATTATCAAACAATGGTATTCCGTGCTCCAGTCTTCTTCCTTTGCGTCAATGACGGTCGGAACTATTGCTTTTGTCAAAGGGCATCCTCTTATTTCCGTGCCTAATTCGCCGTATTTAGCGCAGAGTTCAGGCAATATTTTATCGGCGATATCCCTGTGTACCAGCAATGTTTCCGTAGCGTTGCAGACACCGGGTCTTTGGCACTTTGCGTTTACCGCAACCTTCACTGCCATTTTTATATCCGCTTCTTTGTCTATATATGTATGACATAATCCTTTTCCGTGCGACAATACGGGAATTGTAGAGTGTTTTTTTATAAAATTGATAAATTCTTCTCCGCCTCTGGGGATTAATAAATCTATAAATTTATCAAGGACTATCAATTCGGAAATAGCCGTTCTGTCCGTGATATCAATAAAAGCAATCGCGCCGGCAGGCATTCCGGCTGCCTCCGCTGCTCCGGAAATTATTTTTGAAAGAATTTTGTTGGAATTAATCGCTTCAGACCCGCCTCTTAAAATAACCGCATTGCCCGATTTAATGCATAACGCCGCAGCGTCAACGGTTACGTTCGGTCTTGATTCATATATCATCGCTATTGTGCCCAAAGGAACTCTTATCTTTTGTATATTCAACCCGTCATTTAATGTTCTGCTTTCAATTATTTCGCCTACGGGATCTTTTTGGTTAACGATATCTCTGATGCCTTTTACCATCTCTTTTACTCTTTTTTCGTTAAGCGTAAGCCTGTCTGTCAAAGCATCGTCAAATCCCTGAGATTTTGCTACGTCTACGTCAATTTTATTATGAAAAATAATATCTTCGGTGTTTTTTTTAAGAGCTTGCGCCATAGCCAGCAAAATTGCATTTTTCTGCTCGGAGCTTAATAAACCGAGTTTTTGCGAAGCAATTTTGGCCGCGGAAACTTTTTGCAAAACCAAATTTCTGATTTCGGCATTTTCCATTTTATTTTATCCCCTCTTTTATCCAGTTTAACAAACCGCCGGCAAAAATAATTTCTTTTTGTCTGTCGGTAAAATTGTAATTAAGCTTTATATTTTTGCCTTCAATTTTTATTATTAACTCTTTATTATTTTTAATAATATTTTTTATATCCGAAAATTCTATTTTGTCTCCCAATTTTACTTTATCGTAATCAAGCGGATCGGCAAAAGTAAGAGGTAATATTCCGAAATTTATAAGATTTGCAAGATGAATTCTGGCAAAAGATTTTACAAGAACGGCTTTTATCCCCAAATATCTCGGGGCAAGCGCGGCATGTTCTCTGGAAGAACCCTGTCCGTAATTGTCGGCTCCGATTATAACGCCGTTTGAAGATATTTTTGCCCTTGAAACAAAATCCTTATCAACGCTTGCAAACGTATATTCCGATATTGCAGGGAGATTTGATCTCAAAGGTAAAATTTTTGCGCCGGCCGGCAGAATATGATCCGTAGAAATATTATCTCCGACTTTTAAAACGACGTCAGCTTTTATGGTATCATTCAATTTTTCAAATATCGGAAGAGGTTTTATGTTCGGACCTCTGACAATTTCAACTTTTGAAGAATCTTTTGCAGGCATCTGAAAATGTCCGTCGTTAACGTAAAATTTCTCCGGCAGTTTTATTTCAGGTTTCTTTTGAAAATATACGCACGGATCTGTTATTTCGCCGGTCAAAGCCGCGGCAAGCGCGACTTCCGGAGAACAAAGATAAACCTGAGCGTCTTTTGTTCCGCTTCTGCCTTCAAAATTCCTGTTAAAAGTTCTAAGAGAAACCGCTTTTGTTTTAGGAGCCTGCCCCATACCTATGCACGGTCCGCATGCGCATTCAAGAATTCTTGCGCCGGCATCTATTATGTCAAACAAGTCGCCTGAAGCCGCAAGCATTGACATAACCTGCCTTGAACCCGGCGAAATTACAAGACTTGTATCCTTGTTTATTTTTTTTCCTTTTAAAACTTTTGCGCAAAGCATCATATCCGCAAGAGAAGAATTTGTGCATGACCCTATTCCGACCTGATCGACTTTTGTTCCTTTGAGTTCTTTTACTTTCTTTACGTTATCGGGACTGTGAGGCATTGCGATTAACGGATCCAATGTATTTAAATCTATATTTATTTCTTCGTCATATTGAGCGTCTTTATCAGCCGACAGTTCAGTCCATACCGTTTCTCTTGATTGTTTTTTCAGAAAATCTTTCGTTATTTCATCAGACGGAAATATTGTAGTGGTGGCGCCGAGTTCCGTTCCCATATTCGTTATGGTTGCTCTTTCCGGAACGGATAAAGTTTTTACCCCTTCGCCGGCAAATTCAAATATTTTTCCTCTTCCGCCTTTAACCGATAATAATCTCAGCAATTCCAATATAATATCTTTTGCGCTTACCCACGGTCTTAATTTCCCCGTAAGATTTACCTTTACTATTTTAGGCATTGTTATATAAAAAGGCTGCCCGGCCATCGCGCAGGCAACGTCTAAGCCGCCGGCTCCAAATGAAAGCATTCCTATTCCTCCGCCTGTGGGAGTATGTGAGTCTGAACCTATCAAAGTTTTTCCGGGTATTCCGAATCTTTCAAGATGCACCTGATGGCATATTCCGGTTCCGGCAGGAGAAAATATTATCCCGTATTTTGCGGCTATAGTCTGTAAAAATTTGTGATCGTCGGCATTTTCAAAACCCGACTGAAGAGTATTATGGTCTATATAACTTACGGAAAGTTCTGTTTTTACTTTAGCAACGCCCATCGCTTCAAACTGCAGATATGCCATTGTTCCCGTAGCGTCCTGCGTCAACGTCTGGTCTATTTTTAAACCTATTTCCTGCCCGACTTCCATTACGCCTGAAACTAAATGCCGTTTAATAATTTTTCTTGATAAATTCATATTTCGATCCTTGTAAAATATTTTTGATATTTTACCAAATTTAAACATTTTTTTCATCATAATAAACCGCTTTTAAAATTACGGTCTGAAGTTTGACACTTATGTGTTAAAAAGATAGAATTTTAAGATAAAAAATTACAAAAAAGGAAGATTTTATGTACACAGGATTAATAGTAAAGTATAAGAAATATTTGCCGGTAAGCGAAAAAACTCCGGTAATTACTCTGCATGAAGGAAATACTCCGCTTATTCCGGCAAGGAATTTATCGGAAAAGATAGGGTTTCCGGGAACGATATATTTTAAATATGAAGGATTAAATCCGACAGGTTCTTTTAAAGACAGAGGCATGACTATGGCCGTCTCAAAAGCCGTTGAAGAAGGCAGCAAAGCCGTTATATGCGCTTCAACCGGAAACACCTCCGCTTCGGCAGCCGCTTATGCGGCAAGAGCCGGTATAAAATGCGTAGTTTTAATACCCGAAGGAAAAATTGCCCTCGGAAAACTTTCACAGGCCGTCATGCACGGAGCAACAGTTCTTGCAATAGACGGAAATTTTGACGTAGCGCTTGAGCTTGTAAAAGATTTGAGCAAGAATTATCCTCTTACTCTCGTCAATTCCGTTAACCCTTACAGAATTGAAGGACAAAAAACCGGTTCATTTGAAATTTGCGAAGCGCTTGAACAGGCTCCGGATTATCAGTTTATGCCTGTAGGAAACGCAGGCAATATAACGGCTTACTGGAAAGGATACAAAGAATATAATTCATTGTTTCCCGAAAAATATAAACTGCCTAAAATAATGGGATTTCAGGCTGAAGGTTCGGCTCCTATAGTAATGGGACATCCTATTGAAAGGCCTGAAACGCTTGCTACGGCTATCAGAATAGGAAATCCCGCTTCATGGAAAACGGCAGAAGAAGCCAGAGACGAATCAAAAGGTGTTATAGATATGGTGAGCGATGATGATATAATTGAAGCCTATCAAATGATTGCTTCTAACGAAGGTGTTTTTGCAGAACCGGCATCAGCTGCATCATTTGCAGGTCTTTTAAAATATACAAGAAAAGGATATTTTAATAATCAAACAAATATAAAAGCCGTATGTATTTTGACGGGACACGGATTAAAAGATCCTGACAGAGCCGTTATGTGTTCACAAAAACCACATCAAGTTAAAGCGAATATGCAGGATATTATAAAAGCAATCGGATTTTAGGAGACTATTATGGCAGAAGAACTAAAAAAACAAGAAATTAAAATTGAAATTGACGAGCAAACCGCAAACGGGACATATTCAAATTCGGCATTAATAGCTCATTCTGAAACAGAGTTTATTATAGATTTTATTTTTGTCCAACCTCAAAATGCTAAGGCAAAAGTGAGAAGCAGAATCCTTTTATCGCCTCTGCACGCAAAAAGGCTTTCGGAAGCTCTTAAAGAAAATATAATGAAATATGAAATGAGATTCGGACAGGTAAAAAATCCGGTTGTATCTCAGGAAAAATCGGAATTTTACAATTAGGGTTAAAATGAAAATTGAACTTATATGTACCGGTTCTGAATTATTGACCGGCAAATTAAACACAAACGCTTCGTTTATAGGTCAAAAACTGGCCTTACTCGGTTTGGATTTGTCGCTGATAACAACAGTGTCCGACAGAAAACACGAATTATCGGAAGTATTAAAACTGGCAAAAGAAAGAAGTTCGGTAATAATAATAACAGGCGGTCTCGGTCCGACATTTGACGACATAACCGTAGAAACGGTAGCCGATATTCTGGAGTTAAAAACTTACAAGGACGATAATGTCCTTAAATCAATAGCTCTGTATTTTGAAAAACGCGGAATTATTCCCTCGCAAAACAACGAAAGACAGTCTTACATAATAAAAAATGCAAAAGTTTTGGAAAACAGATTCGGCACGGCTCCGGGAGAAATGCTGCATTTTGAATATTTAAAAGAAGACGGTAAAAAAATAAGAAAAACGATATTTTTGCTGCCGGGACCTCCGAGAGAAATGCAGCCAATGTTTGACGAAAATCTGCTGCCTTTTTTTAAAAGCTACCAGACGGTTATGAAAAAATCTTTCGTTCTTCATGTATGCGATATGCCGGAGTCTCTGGTAGATGAAAAAATAAAACCCGTTCTTGATATGTACCGTGACAATAAAGACGTTGAATTCGCAATACTCGCCCACCAGTTTATTATTACCGTAAAAGCATTTGTTAAAGGCGAAGACGAAATGCTTATTGACGAAACAATAACAAACATAAAAGGCGAATTCATTAATATTCTGGGAGAAAATATTTTCGGTTACGACAATGAAACGATCGAAAGTTCAGTGCATAAACTGTTGATTGAAAATAAAAAAACTCTTTCAACCGCCGAATCGTGCACCGGCGGATTAATAGCAAGCAAATTAATATCAATACCCGGCAGTTCAATATGCATACAAGAAGGGCTGATTACGTATTCAAACGAATCAAAAATAAGTTTACTCGGAGTTAAAAAAGAAACTATTGACGAATTCGGCGCAGTAAGCGAACAAGTCGCAAAAGAAATGCTTGAAGGCGTGCTGAATTTATCAAAATCAGACTGCGGGGTCTCTATAACCGGTATTGCTGGTCCTTCCGGAGCAACCGGAACAAAACCGGTAGGACTGGTTTATATAGGAACCGGCTGCGGAGGCGAATCTGAAATTTCAAAATATATTTTTACCGGAACAAGAACCGATATTATAGAAAAAGCCTCAAACGTCGCGTTGAATTTACTTAGAGTCAAATTATTAAATTTAAAAAATAAAACAAAAAAGAAGAAGGACAAATAATGGGCAGGATACTGGGCATAGATTACGGCAAAAAAAGAATAGGGCTTGCCATATCCGACATAATGGGTATAGTCGCGCAGCCTTTTAACGTCATTGAAAGCAAAGGGATTAAAAATGACGTTTTGTCCGTTTTGCAAATATCAAAAGAAAATAATGTTTCCTGCATAGTTATAGGTCTGCCGGTAAGGCTTGACACAAGCGAAGGAGAAATGACGGAGTTCACAAAAGAATTTATAGAAGAACTGAAAAAACAGGCGGAAGGCAGCATAAAAATAGATTCAATAGATGAAAGGCTGTCAACTCTTCAGGCTGAACGCATGCTGACCGAAGAAGCAAACGTATCAAGAGAAAAAAGAAAAAATATAAGAGATAAAATAGCCGCAACTTTTATTTTGCAGACATACTTGGATATAAATACGGTTTCCTGAATTGATATGGAATACATAATTGACGGGTACAATGTTATAAAAAATGATAAATATGCTCATTTGTTTGAGACAACAACTCTGGAAAAATCCAGAAATAATTTATTAAATTTTATTTATTCAAACCGGCCTCAGGGCGAAAATCCCGTAACAATAGTATTTGACTGCAAAAACAAAAATCCGTATGAATTCGACGGATATAATATCTCAAATATAATAGGAATGCGTATAATTTTCAGCGACGGGCAAATGCGCGCTGACGATGTGATAGTAGAACTTGTTGAAAATTCAAAAAATCCGGCCGATATAACTATTGTCACAAATGACAAAGGCATAAAAAGAAGAATAGGCGGAAGCTGCGCAAAAATAAGCTCGGTTGAAGATTTTATAATTAAAGGGTTAAAAAAAAATATAAAAAAACCGGATAATACCGCCAAAATGGCGGAAAAAGACACTAATGACCGGATAAATAAAGAGTTTGCGGAAAAATGGTTAAACAAAAAATAACAGCATTAATTATGGTTTTTGTCATATCTTTAAGTTTATTTTCATGTTCAAACAAAAACGAAACTATTGAAATAATTTTTCAGAAAGGAATATCTCCGAAATCAATGGCAGTCAAATTGAAAGAAGCCGATTTGATACAATCAACGGGGGTATTTGTCGCAATAGTAAAATTATTCGGATGGTCAAAAGAACTTAAAGCCGGAAGATACGAATTTAATAAAAAAGACGGTATTTTTAAAATATTAAAAAAAATAAAAAACGGTCAGAGCTTAAACGTAAAAATAACAATTCCCGAAGGATTTGACATTGACAAAATAGGCAAATTACTGGAAGAAAAAGATATAGGCAGCCGCATTGTTTTTGTCGAAACGGCAAAAAAGCAAAATATGGAAGGTTTCCTTCTTCCCGAAACTTACTTCATAGATCCTGCGGCGACGGAAAAAGACATCATTAAAATAATGAATGACGAATTTAACAAATTTTGGACAAAAAAATTAGAAATAAGAGCAGAAGAACTTAATATGACAAAAAAAGATATAATAATTTTGGCGTCGATTGTTGAAAAAGAAGCCGTATCCGCAAACGAAAGACCGGTAATAGCAGGTATTTTTTACAACAGACTTGCAAAAAAAATGAGACTTGAATCATGTTCAACCGTTTTATATGCTATGGGAATAAATAAAGAACGTCTTACGTTTGACGATTTGAAATTTAATTCGCCGTATAATACATATAAACATGCCGGACTTCCTCCCGGACCTATATGCAATCCGGGAAAAGAAACGATTATGTCGGTATTGTTCCCGAAAAAAACGTCTTATTTGTATTTTGTTTCAAAGGGAGACGGAACACATTTGTTCGCTGCTACTTTAAATGAGCACGTTAGTCAAAAAAATGATACAAAAAAAATGATAAAGAAGGCAAAAAATGAAAAAAAGAAAAGTTTATCTTGATAACAGCGCAACAACTTATACGAGAAAAGAAGCCGTAGATGCGATGATGCCTTATTTTTACGATATTTACGGCAATGCTTCTTCGGTTCATAAATTCGGCCAGGATGCTAAAAACGCTCTCACTGACGCACGAATTAAATTCGCCGAACTTATAAATGCGCAGTATCCCGATGAAATAATTTTTACAAGCTGCGGAACCGAATCGGACAACATGGCCATCATGGGAGTTTTAAAATCATCCGAAGGAAAACATATTATAACAAGTTCTATAGAACATCACGCCGTTCTTCATACATGCGGATATCTTGAAAAAAACGGTTATAAGGTAGATTATATTCCTGTTGATTCATCAGGAAAAGTCATGCTTAACGTATTAAAAGAAAAAATAACGGATGAAACCGCTGTTATAAGCATAATGCACGCAAACAACGAAATAGGAGTTATTGAACCTATAGAAGAAATTTCGCAAATAGTATCAGAATGCAATAAAAACAGAAAATTTCCCGTAATTTTTCATACGGACGCAGTACAAACAGCCGGCAAAATAAAACTAGACGTTCAAAAACTCGGAGTTGATTTGCTGTCCGTATCGGCGCATAAATTTTACGGTCCCAAAGGAATAGGTATTTTATACGTAAAAAAAGGAACAAAAATATCTCCTATTCTTCACGGCGGCCATCATGAACACGGATTAAAACCGGGAACGGAAAACATTGCAAGCATCATAGGCATGACAAAAGCTCTTGAACTTGCAAACGGCGAAATTGAAAAGGAAACTCAAAAATACAATAAACTAAGAGAAAAATTAAAAAACGGAATTATTGCAAAAATTCCCCAATCAATAATAAATACCGATTTTTCAAATTCAGTGCCGAATGTGCTCAATGTAAGTTTTAAGTCGATAGAGGGCGAATCTCTTCTTTTAATGCTTGATATGGAAGGAATAGCCGTGTCAACCGGATCGGCATGCGCATCAGGTTCCACGGAACCGTCTCATGTTTTACAGGCTATAGGCCTTGATCCAGTTGCCGCTCAGGGCGCGATAAGATTTTCTCTCGGCAAACAAAATACCGAAGAAGATATTGACTACGTTCTTGAAGTTCTTCCTAAAATGGTTGAAAAAGTAAGAAAAATGTCTCCGGTATGGAATAACAGGCAGGATTAACGATGAAAGTTACGGTTGCTATGTCCGGAGGAGTAGATTCCTCGGTATGCGCTTACATTCTTAAAGAACAGGGTTTTGACGTTTCCGGAGTAACATTAAATCTTTATAAACCAAATTCCCCTTCATGCGGGTCTTTACAAAACATAAAAGACGCGAAAACTGTCTGCGATATGTTAGGGATTAAACACGAAGTCATTGACATGCAGAATGATTTTGCAAAAGAAATAATAGACAACTTCACCGGCTCTTATCTGTCGGCAAAAACTCCAAATCCCTGCATACTCTGCAATGAGAAAATAAAACTCGGATTGTTGCTGGAACACACTGAAAAAAACGGTATAGATTATCTGGCAACCGGACATTATGCGGCTATAGAAAAAACTTCGGATGAATTTAAATTAAAAATCCCGAAAGATAAATCCAAAGACCAGACTTATTTTTTATACAGACTGTCGCAGAAAAAACTCTCACAACTGCTTTTCCCTCTCGGAGATTACACTAAGAACGAAATAAGAAACATTGCGGCAAAGGCAAAACTTGAAGTCGCAAAAAAACCGGACAGTCAGGAAATATGTTTTATAAATACGACATACGGGGATTTTCTAGAAAAAAACATAAAAGACTTTAAAAATAAAGTGATGCCAGGTTTAATAGTTGACAGTAAAGGCAAAAAACTCGGACGTCATAAAGGACTTATTTATTATACAATAGGGCAAAGAAGCGGCTTGGGAATAACAACTCCCGAACCGGTATATGTTTTAAGGCTTGACGTTGCTACCAATACGGTTGTAGTCGGGCCAAAAAAAGAAATTTATTCAAGAACCGCGCAGATAACAGACATTAATTTTATATCGGATAAACACAGCAAAGAATTCAGGGCATACGTGAAAATAAGAAGAATGCACGAACCCGCTCTTGCAACCGTAAATAATGATATAATACTGTTTGATCAGCCGCAGGCTTCAATAACGCCCGGTCAGTCGGCTGTTTTTTATGACGGAGATTATGTTCTCGGCGGAGGATTTATAGAATGATGAAATATTTTAAAATAAGATATTCTGTTCCGGCTATAGCAGTTTTATTTCTGTTATTTAACGGCATCGCATTAAAGATATATTCAAACTACAAAGAAAAATGCCATCTTATTTCAAAAATACAGTCGCTTAAACAGGAAAATGAAAAATATAAAAAAAGCCTGTATTATTTAGAAACGAAAAACTCTTATTTGGAAATAATGGTAAAATCTGAATTAGGAGTTATCGCCGAAGGTGAAATCGAATACAGATTCATAAAATCATAAAATTAAGGGTTCAATAAATGAAATTGAAATTTTTATTGTTTTTTATTTGTTTTTGCGTAATTTTTCCGGTAAACTCTTTTGCCGGAGTTCATAAGAAACTAAAAGTTTCAGTTACCACCTCCCACCTGTCAAGCCTTATACGCGAAATATGCGGAGATAAAATAGACGTTATAACGATACTTGAGCCGACTGCATGCCCGAGCAATAACGACATTGACGCAAAAAAAATGAAAGACATATCCCAAAGCAATATAGTTTTATACCACAGCTGGCAGCCGTGGGTAAAAGATCTTAAATATAAAATAGCCAGACTCGAAATATTGTATAAGGAATTCAAAACCGAAGGAAATTTAATGATTCCTTACATAAACATAAGAGGGGCCGAAGAGATAAAAGAAATGTTTTCTATTCTGGATTCCGACAATAAAAAATTTTATGAGGAAAACTTTGTAAAATACGTTTTTAAAATAAACAGGCTTTCCGAAGAAATAGAGAGAACCGGTCAAAGATACCATAATAAAAAAATAGTATGCAACAACATGATAGCAGATTTTATGAAATGGCTCGGTTTTGACGTAGTAGCCGTATATCCGAAACCCGAAAAAATATCAACAGCCGACATGTCGGCTTTAATCAAAAAAGCAAAAAGAGAAAAAGCCGTATGCGTTGTAGATAATTTACAGCTGGGAACGGACGTAGGCAGAATGTTA
The DNA here is from genome assembly GCA_964487915.1 of uncultured Elusimicrobiaceae bacterium. Classification (GTDB taxonomy): domain Bacteria; phylum Elusimicrobiota; class Endomicrobiia; order Endomicrobiales; family Endomicrobiaceae; genus Proruminimicrobium. The sequence goes on from CAZASN010000003.1 coordinate 203,685, forward strand.
AATAAAGATTTAAATTTGAAATACACGGTTATAAGCAATTTCCCTCTGGCCGACTCATACGTATATACGCTTAAGGATAACGTGGCTAAAATTGACAAGGTTGTAAACTGATGACAAATATTGTTTCAGTTAAAAATCTGACCGCAATAAAAAATAAACGCGCCGTATTAAAAGAGATAAACGTTGAAATAGAACACGGAGACTGCGTTGCCGTAATAGGTCCTAACGGCGCAGGCAAAACTACTTTTATAAAAACGATAAACGGATTAACTGTGTATTCGCAGGGGACCGTCAATATATTCGGAAATGCGCTAAACCAAGAAATAAAAAGAAAAATAGGATACATACCGCAAAATAATAATTTTGACGCTTTAATGCCTATTTCGGTAAGAGAAGTAATATCAATAGGACTTACGGCCCAGTTCGGGATATTCAAAAAATTTACAGACTTTGACAAAAAAACTGTCGAAGATATTTCAAAAGGACTGAATATCTTCAATCTTATAGATAAACCAGTCGGACAACTTTCCGGAGGAGAAAGCCAGAAAGTTTCCATAGCAAGAGTCCTTGCACAGAATCCGAAATTGATACTTATGGACGAACCTCTTTCAAATCTGGATAAAAAAACGCAAACGGACATTTTAAATTTAATAGATTTTATATACCACGAGCAAAATATAACGATGCTTATAGTGGTTCATAATCTTTCGCAGATGCCCAAATGCTGCAACAAGGTTATTCTGATGGCAGACGGCAAAATAATTGATTACGGTAAAAAAGAATATGTTTTTGCAAATAAAGAATTCAGGAATTTTTATAATTTATGACGGAATTTTTAGATTTTTTCAATTTTTCATTTTTTAACAGAGCCCTTATAATGTCGGTTCTAGGCGGAATTTCATGCGGTGTAATAGGCGTTTGGATTCTGCTTCTTAACATTCCGTTTATCGGCGTGACAATGGCTCATTCGGCATTTGCCGGAGCAATAGTCGGAATCGCTTTCGGAATAAATCCTCTTTTGGCTGGTTTTATATTTTGCATATTATCCGCTTTCATAATAGGTCCTCTTTCGGATAAAACCAAACTGAATAACAATATGAGCATAAGCCTTTTATTTTCTTTTACTCTGGGAGTAGCTTTTTTGTTTATAGGGCTGCAACAAAATTCAAACTCGGAAATTCTGTCTTTCATATGGGGCAATATTCTGATGACCTCGTGGCTGGACATAAAACTCTCTGCGGCAATGATAGTTTTTCTTCTGGCATTTGCGTTTTTATTCCACAGAGGGATAGTAGCGGTTTTGTTTAACAGAGAAATTGCACGCTCATGCGGCATATCAGAAAAATATATTTTTTACGCGCTTTTAATATTTTCGTCAATTACTGTAAGCCTTAATCTGCATGCAATAGGAGGCCTTTTAATTTACAGCTTGATAGCCCTTCCTTCTTCAACCGCTTACCAGCTTACTCATAAAATAAAAACAATGTATATCCTGTCGTCTCTGTTTGCCGTAGGGGCGTGCGTTTCGGGGCTTTTTGCTTCAAGCATTTTTCACCTGCCTGTCGGAGCTACGATAATAATAATATCCTGCGTAATATTCGGCGTTTCAATGTTATTTTCAAAAAAATATATTGCCAAATAAATAAGATATAAATATAATATCTGCTGATATAAAATTAAAATCGGGAGGAGTAAAAGGATGTATAAGATTGTTTTAATACGACACGGCGAAAGCACATGGAACAAAGAAAACAGATTTACCGGATGGACCGACGTTGATTTATCCGAAAAAGGAGTACAGGAAGCCGTAACGGCAGGACAACAGCTGAAAAAAGACGGTTTTGATTTTGATTTGGCGTATACTTCTGTTTTAAAGAGAGCCATTAAAACTTTAAATAATGTTTTAGATCAAATGGATCTTTTATGGATACCGGTAAAAAAATCATGGACTCTTAACGAAAGACACTACGGGGCGCTGCAGGGTTTGAATAAAGCTGAAACGGCAAAACAATACGGCGAAGAAAAGGTTAAAATATGGAGAAGAAGTTATGATACTCCGCCCGAACCGTTGAAAGAATCTGATCCCCGTTACGCAGGAAACGATAAAAGATACAAAGATTTGGATAAAAAAGACATCCCTCTTACGGAATGTCTCAAAGATACAGTTGCCAGAGTTCTTCCTTTTTGGCAATCCGAAATAGTTCCTAATATTAAAGCCGGCAAAAAAATAATAATAGCCGCTCACGGCAACAGCCTTAGAGCATTAATAAAATATCTTGACAATATCAGCGATGAAAATATCGTAAATTTAAATCTTCCGACGGCAATGCCTCTTGTTTATGAATTGGATGAAAATCTTAAACCTGTAAAAAGTTATTATGTAGGCGATCCGGAAGCTGTAAAAAAAGCGATGGAAGCGGTCGCAAACCAGGGAAAAGCGAAATAAATTCAAAATAAAAACATGTAAAAGACACTTGTCCGCGCAAAGGCAAGTGTCTTTTATATTTTAAGAGCATTAAAAATTAATTTATTTTTTAGAAAGAGATTTTACGTATTTATCCGCCTGTATAAGCGCCGAATTAAGATTCAAGCATATATTTTCTCTTCCTATGTCGTTTATAAAATTATATCTGGTAAGTAATTTTAACGGTTGCTTTTCAAGACCGCAGAGAATTACCCTGGTGTTTGTTTTTTTGCATCTTTTATGTATTTTATATAAAGCGTTGTATCCGGTGGCATCCATAACCGGAACCTTTCTCATTCTTATTATTATAACCTTGCATTGCTTTATATTCTCCATATATTCAACAAAAGTGCTTGCCGCGCCGAAAAAAAACGCGCCTGTGATTTCATGAACGACCACGTCTTTAACAAATATTTTTTTGTCTATGTCTCCGCCTGCCTCTTCTATTTCGTCTTCAAGTTCGTTTTCCTGGTCAATAGCCGTTATATTTGTCATATCGGACATTCTCTTCATAAAAAGAACCGAAGCAAGAATAACTCCGATTTCTATGGCATAAACAAGATTTACGAAAACCGTTAAAAGAAAAGTCGTTATTAAAACAATTGAATCGCTCAACGGAGCTTTGTTTATTTCTGAAAACGCCCTGAAATCAACCATTCTGTACGCCACGTTAAAAAGAATAACAGCCAAAACAACCATAGGAATAAGCTGAACGTATTTCATAAACAAAATCATAGCTATAAAAATAAAAAAAGCGTTTGCAATTCCGGCAACCGGAGTTTTTGCGCCGTTTGTTATTCCGGCGGAAGTTCTGGCGATAGCGCCCGTAGCGGGAATTCCTCCGAAAATCGAAGAAGCAAAATTTGCAAATCCCTGAGCTATAACTTCCGTGTTTGACCTGTGTTTTTTTTCAATCATACCGTCTGCGACAACAGCAGAAAGCAGTGATTCTATCGCAGCCAGAAAAGCTATTATAAGCGCCGAAGGCAGCAATTCCAAGAACATATCAACCGTAACAGAAGGAATTTTGGGAGCAAATGAAATATTTTTAGATATATCTCCGAAATGAGTATATATGGTATCAACGTTAAAATTAAAAACTTTTACTGCAATAGTAGTTATTATTATAACGGCAAGACTTCCCGGTAAAAATTTAAATTTTTTGGGATAAAAAGCAATAAACAGGAGCGAGCCTATTCCTAAAGCGATGGTTTGAAAATTTATATTCGTTATATTTTCAAAATAAAGTTTCCACTGCGGTATAAATTCGCTGGGAATATTTCTGAGATTTAATCCTAAAAAATCGTTAATCTGCGTAGAAAACAATACAACCGCTATGCCGCTTGTAAAACCTATAACTAAAGGATCCGGAATATATTTTAAAACGCTGCCGAATTTTAAAAATCCCATAACTACAAGAATTATTCCTGCCATCGCGGTAGCGACTATAAGCCCGTCCACGCCGAATTTTTGAACTATTCCGTATACGATTACCACAAAAGCGCCGGTAGGTCCGGCAATCTGCACGCGGCTTCCTCCGAAAACAGAAACTATGATGCCGGCGACAACGCCGGTTATCAATCCTTTTTCAATGCTGACTCCCGAAGCGATTGCAAGAGCGATAGACAAAGGAATGGAAATAAAAGATATTATAAGACCGACCATAATCTCTCTCATTATATTTTGAAATTTAAATTCTTCCGGTCTGTTTTTCAACAACGTAAATAACTTAGGTCTGAACATGATTTGTGATTTATCCTTTTTTTGATTTGTTATGATTTATTGTTTTTTTGGAACAACATTGAGAAAAGAAAAAGAAATACGCCTATAAAAACGCATGAATCGGCCACGTTAAACGCCGGCCACCTGTAAACAGTTTTATATCCGACGTCTATAAAATCTATCACGGCGCCTTTGAAAATTCTGTCAATTAAATTGCCTATTCCGCCTGAAATTACAAGAACCATCGCATGAATCTGAAATTTAGTCAATTCATTTTTATATTTTAATATAAACCATAATACGCCGGCCACAACCGATGCGGTGATTACCGTGAAAACAAAATTCGCCCCCTGAAACATGCTGAAAGCGACTCCGGTATTTGTAACATGAATTATATTAAGATAATCGCCGGCGCTGATTCCGGAACCTGCCGGAATATTTTTTATAATCAGAAATTTTGTTATCTGATCGGCAAAAACATAAATAAACGTTAAAATTAAATATACCATTTGTCTTCCGCTATTTAATAGAGCCGTTGATTTTCAAAAAATCATGAAAACCAACGGCATTATAATATATCATTTAAAATCCGAAATTACTCCAAAACTGCCGCGCATCTTTTGCAAAGCCCGTCTGAAACGTCGTCAATATGTCTCCAACATCTTTCACATTTCAAAAAATCCGATTTTTTTGAAATTATTTCCAAAACGTTTTCATCGCCGGTTTTTTCAAATTTTATATCCCAGCTGCCCATAACGACTTTTACAAGATTTTCGTTTTCCAAAGCAGATTCATACTTTTTGCCGTATTTAACCGTCAGGCCGGCTTCAAGATTTGAACCTATTATTTTCTGTTGTCTCAACTTTTCGTTTTCAGCCAAAACTTTTTGTTTTATTAAAACAAGATTTTCCCATTTTGCAAGTTTTTCGCCGTCAAGCTTATACAAAGGATTTTCTTCGGGATATTCGGATAATATCACAAATTCCGGAAGCCCTTTGTTTATTTTTATTATTTCATTCCATGATTCCTGCATAGTAAACGACAACACCGGCGCCAAGAGTTCTGTCAAAACTGTCGCGATTTCAAGCATCGCCGTCTGGGCGCTTCTTCTGTCTTTGCTGTTAAGCTTGTCGCAGTACATTATGTCTTTTAAAGCGTCAAGATAAAAACCGCTTAGAAATACGGTGCAGAAATTATTTACGGCGTTTACGGTTTTATGAAATTCATAATTCTCAAAACCTAGCGTCGCCTGTTTTATAACGTCATTTAAACAATGCAGGGCATATTTATCTATCTCGTTTAAATCTTTATAATCAAGTTTGTCGCAATAAGACATATCGCCTATATTGCCAAGCAAAAATCTTATAGTATTTCTTATTTTTCTGTAAGCGTCTATATGTCCTTTTAATATTTCTTCGGAAACTCTTACGTCTTCTCGGTAGTCGCAGCTTGCTACCCAAAGCCTTAAAACGTCGGCGCCGTATTTGCTTATTATCTGTTCGGGTTCCATTCCGTTCTTTAAGGATTTTGACATCTTTTTACCCTGTCCGTCAACCAAAAAACCGTGCGTTAAAACTGTTTTATACGGAGCTTTTGCTTTTAATGCCACAGCCGGAAGAAGAGAAGTCTGAAACCAGCCTCTGTGCTGGTCGCTTCCTTCAAGATACATATCTGCCGGAAATTGCAAATCTTCATAATTGCCGCTTGATAAAACAGCCTCTGAAGAAACGCCTGAATCAAACCATACGTCAAGTATATCTTCTTCTTTTTTGAATTCTTTTTTACCGCACGAAGGACATTTTACGTCAAAGCCTTCCAGAAGTTCTTCGGCTGTTTTTTCAAACCATATCGTTGCGCCGTGTTGCTCAAATAATTGCGCGACTTTATCTATAATTTTTTTATCAACTATCGCTTCGCCGCACTCTTTGCAGTAAAATACAGGAAGAGGTACGCCCCACAGCCTTTGTCTGCTTAAACACCAGTCAGGCCTTGTTTCTATCATTGAAGTTATTCTGTTTTCCCCGTATTTCGGTATCCAGCTTACATTTTTTATTTCCGATAAAAGATTTTTTCTTAAATCATTATGTTCAACGCTCATAAACCACTGCGGCGTCGCTCTGAATATGACCGGTTTTTTGCATCTCCAGCAGTGCGGGTACGAATGGTCTATTTTCAAACTTGCAAGAACTTTCCCTTCTTTTTGCAGTTTTTCTATTATAAGAGGATTTGCTTTAAAAACGTTTATTCCCTCAAATTCCGGAACCTGATTTGTAAACTGGCCTCTGTCGTTTAAAGGAGAAACTATTTCAAGATTATAAGCTATTCCCGCCTGATAATCTTCCTGCCCGTGTCCCGGAGCTATATGGACTATTCCCGTTCCGTCTTCCATGCTTACGAAATCGGCCAAAATACCTGTTGACAATCTGTCAACTACCGGATTTTTGCATTTTATATATTCAAGGGTTATCCCTGAAAACTCATCATTGATTTTATATGAGTCTGCGCCTATTTTAGTTTTGACGTTTTCAAGCAAATCTTTTGCAACTATCAATTTTTCAGTTTTATCTCCGATTTTAAATTCACAGGCCGCATAAACTGCGTTAGGTGAAAACGCCAATGCAACGTTTGAAGGAAGCGTCCAAGGAGTTGTAGTCCATATTAAAACAGAATAATCTGATAAATTTTTGCCTTTTAAACCGGCATTTAATTCAATTATTTGGAATTTTACAAATATTGAATCAGAACTGTGATCGGCATATTCAACTTCGGCGTCGGCAAGAGCAGTTTCGCATGAAGCGCACCAGTAAACGGGTTTTTTCTTTCTGAAAAGAAAGCCTTTCTCCGCAAGCTCTCCAAACACTTTCACTATGGAAGCTTCATATTTATGATCAAGCGTAATATACGGTTTTTCCCAGTCTGCAAAAACGCCCAGCCGTATAAAACCGTCTCTTTGTATATTTACAAATCTTTTTGCAAAATCTGAAGCCTGTTTTCTGAATACTTTTTTATCAACGTTATTTTTATCGGTTTTTAATTCTTTCAGACACTGAGTTTCTATCGGAAGCCCGTGGCAGTCCCATCCGGGAGTAAAAGGAGTGTCAAAACCTTTCATATTTTTATATTTTACGACAAGATCTTTTAAAACCTTGTTCAGAGCATGTCCCAAATGAAGATTACCGTTTGCGTAAGGCGGTCCGTCATGCAAAATAAATTTTTCTTTACCTTTATTTTTTGCTCTCATCTTTTGATAAATTTTTGAATCCTGCCATTTTGAAATAAACTCAGGTTCACGCTGAGGCAGATTCGCCTTCATGGCAAAATCCGTTTTAGGCAGATTTACAGTTTTAGAATAATCTTTTTTATCGTTGTTTTCCATTTTTATTTAACCTTCTCCCCGAATCCGATTATATATCCGTTGCAATCTTCAATATAAAATTCTTTCATACGGTATATCGTATTTTCAATATCTTTTACTATTTTTACTTCTTTTTCAAAAAAATCGTTTCTTAGTTCTTCAACTCCGCCGTCAATATCGCAATACAAAGTTCCGGATAACCCTTTTTTAGCGTTTTTTAAAGCTTTTATATCTTTTTTATAAGTCTTTCCGCGCATAAACATTACAAAAACTTCATCGCGCGAAACCATCGCGTAAGTATACTTTTTATTGTTTTCAATAACAATATCGGCAGTTTTTCCGTTATCGTCAATAAGCATTTTCAATTTAAAGCCGAGTTTTTCAATATAAAATTTAACCGTTTCGGCAACGTCAGATACCATCAAATCAGGAGTAAGTTTTTCAAACTTGATTTCTTTCCTCATTTAATCTTTTTTAAAGTTGAAATTTTGTTTGGTTTAAAAACGCCTTTTTCAGTTATTATCATAGTAATATTTGATGCCGGCGTTACGTCAAATCCCGGGTGTCTTACAGTTGTGCCTTTCGGAGCTATTTCTTTGCCGTTTATTTTTAAAACTTCATCGGCCGATCTTTCTTCTATCACTATTTTTGAACCGTACGTCGTATTAAAATCTATTGTTGACACCGGAGCAACTACATAAAACGGTATCTTATGATATTTTGCAAGAATGGATAAAGAATATGTCCCTATCTTATTTGCAACGTCTCCGTTTAAAGCAATTCTGTCGGCTCCCACTATAACGGCGTCTATCCTGTTTGTTTTCATAATATATCCGGCCATATTGTCAGTTATAAGGGTATACGGTATTTTCTCCTGCTGCAACTCCCACGCCGTAAGCCTTGCTCCCTGCAAATAAGGCCTTGTTTCATCCACAAAAACATTTTTTATTTTTCCGTCTTTATAAGCGGTTCTTATCACTCCAAGCGCCGTTCCGTAACCGGCGGTTGCCAGAGCCCCGGCGTTACAATGAGTAAGAACAACGGAATCTTTTTTCAGAAGCCTTGCGCCCAACTCGCCCATTTTTTTATTTACGGCAATATCCTCGTCATATATTTCAAAAGCGGCATCAGTTAAAACATTTATATAATTCTGAGGATTAAGATTAACCGATTTTTCGGCTACTTTTACCATTCTTTCAATAGCCCACTTAAGATTAACCGCCGTAGGTCTTGAAGAAATCAAAAGTATTGACGCTTTTTTTATATAGGAAAGTTTTTCAAGCGGAGAAAACCTTGACGCTTTTATTCCGGCAAGAACTATGCCGAAAGCGCCGGCAACGCCTATCGCCGGAGCGCCTCTTATTATCATATTTTTTATAGCCTCGGAAACATCTTTATATGTTTTACACTTTTTATATAAAACTTTTCCGGGCAAAACAAGCTGGTCAAGTAAATAAAGAGTATTTGCCTGCCAAAATAACGTTTTAGCTATATTTTTTTGCATTTAATTTTCTCTGAATTTAAGTTTACGGGATTGTACCCAACACTTCTTCAAGTTCTTCTTCGGTTCTGCCTGTAATCTCTATAGTCTTTTCTCTGCCGCGTTCGCCTTTTCTAAGTAAAACATTAGATCTTCCAACATCAAAAAAATCCGATAAATAATCACATAACTCTTCATTGGCTTTGCCTTCAACGGCGGGAGCTGCTATTTTAACTCTCAGAATTGACCCTATTCTGCTGACAACGTCATTTCTTTTTGAATTCGGAATAACTCTAACTTTAATGATCATTTTTGGCACCTCTTTTTTAATACTAAAATATATCTAAAGTTCTTCTGCTCTTGTTTTAGCTTTTTCCACAGCCGAAAGAACGATTTGTTTAAAGTTATTTTTTTCAAAATCTTCTATTGCTTTTTCCGTAGTTCCGCCCGGAGACGTAACGTGTTTTCTTAATACGGTGTCATCCAATCCGCTTTCTATAAGCATTTTACCTGCGCCGTATATAGTCTGATATACAAGATGTTTGGCGACATCGGCGGGAATATCAAATTTTTCTGCGGCATTACGCATCATTTCCGACAGATAAAAAACATAAGCGGGTCCCGAACCCGAAACGGCTGTTATAGCATTCATTATTTTTTCTTCCACGCATTCAACTCTTCCTATAACTGAAAAAATATCGGCTATATCCTGTATGTCTTCTTTGCCAGCATTTTTTCCGCCGCAAACGGCTATGGCGCCTTTACCGACTAATGCCGGAGTATTAGGCATAGCCCTGACAATAATATTATCAGGCAAAAATTTTTCAATAAAAGCCGTTGTTATACCGGCCGCTACGGATACTATTATTTTTGCCTTTTTCAATTCACCCGCATGTTCTTTTAAAATATTGTTAAATTGCTGAGGTTTAGTTGAAAGAAAAACGATTTCTGCGTTTTCAAGCGCCTGAGATTTATCCTGCTGTATTGAAACCGCATATTTATGAGCAAGCATATTTAATCTCTCTTCAGAGATATCATTGCACATAATATTAGAACTTTTTACTATATCATTTTTTATAAAACCGGAAATTATTGCTTCCGCCATATTACCGGATCCTATAAAAACAACTTTTTTATCATAAAATTTTTTATTTATCATATATTCTTTCTCCAAATAAAGCGGAACCTATTCTGACCATATTTGCCCCTTCCTGCAAAGCTATCTCATAATCATCGGACATTCCCATTGATAAAATTAAAAAATCTTTATTATCAAATTGATTTTTTAAATCCGTAAAAATGTTATAAGCCGCTTTAAAATACGGTCTGGACTTCTCCTTATTATCAAAATAAGGCGCAATCGTCATAATTCCGCAAATTTTTATATTTTTACACTTTTCAATACAATAAATATATAAATCTTCTATATATTCTTTAGAAACGCCGTGTTTTGTTACTTCCTGAGAAATCTTTAATTCAAGTAAACAATCCTGAATTTTATTTATATTTTCAGCATGTCTGTTAATATTCTCCGCTAATTCCTTACTATCTAAAGATTGTATTAAATCAAAATTCAATACGGCTTTTTTGGCTTTATTAGACTGTAGATGTCCTATAAAATGCTTTTTGATATTTTTAAAAATTCCTTTATTAGAAAGAACATCAAATTTAGGCAAAGCTTCCTGAATCTTGCTTTCTCCTATATTATTTATACCATATAATAACGCAGATTCTATGCAATCTGCCCCAAAAGTTTTAGTAACAGCAACTATAGAAACATTCTTACCGTTTGATGTTTCTTTTATTTTGTTGCGGATTTGTTCTATATTTTTGCTTATATCTGCCACTGTTTCATTATTATAGCATATTTTGGATGGCTTTTTGAATACATTTGTATGTATCTAAACGACTTCGGCCGTTTTATTGATTTGTTCGTTAATATTTTTTGACATAGGCAATGTTATTAAAAAGGTAGTGCCTTGCCTGTATTTTGAATTAAAAACAATTTTACCCTTATGATTTTCTTCTATCATCCTTTTTGTTACATAAGCTCCTATGCCGGAACCCGACTTGCTTGACGGTTTTGTAGTAAAAAAAGCCGAAAAAATCTTAGCTTCGTTTTCTTTTTTTATGCCGATTCCGTTGTCTTTTATTGCTATATTTACAAATCCGTCAATAAACTGCAAACTTACGTTTATTTCCGGTTTAAAATCAGTATCAATATTTTCCAATTTGTATAACTGCTGTTTTTCAAGAACCGCTTCATATGCATTATCCAAACAATTGTAGACGACTTCCTGTATCTGGGACCTGACTCCGTAAATTTTATCTTCTTTCGGGATTGATAATATTATGGGAATATTTTCGGTTCTGTGTTTTACTTTCATTAAATCAACCGACTGTTCAACTATTTCTTTAAATACAAAATATCCGAAATAGGTATCTTTTTCTGTTGTTTTGGCAAAATTCAATATTCCTTTTACTATAGTATCGGTTTTTTTAACGTTTTCTTCCATTTTAGAAATAGTAGTTTTGATTTCTTGAAGCATATTTTTTATCTGCGGTTTTGTATCAATAAGTTCTTTATTTGCTTCTTCAAAATCTTTTATTTCAAAATCTATATTTGTGTGACCCATTAAAAAAACATTTAATCTGTTTTTTATCTGATGCGCCATACCGTCAGCCATTCCTCCGATTGAAGCCAATTTTTCTGCATCAAAAAGCCTTTTTTGCTGTTTTTGAGTTTCAGCCAAAAAATTACAATTTTCTATTGCAAGCCCCGCCTGATTAGACAAAGTTTTAAAAACTTCTATATCCTGCGATGAATAAACGGTTTTATTGGTTTTTTCTCCAAGCACTAAAAAAGCTATCAGTTTGTCTCTTAACATTGAAGGAACTATTAAATTTATATCATCATGTATATCAGAGAATGATTTTCTTAAATCTTTAGTTAAACTAAAAAATAAAAACGGATCTTTTACAGACTTCATATACCCGCAGATTTTACTGTCTTCCGAAAAATTTATATCTAAATTTTTATTTACTTCACCCCTTGCGCCTAAACATACGTATTTGTTTTTTTCATGGTCCAATATAAATAAATACACAAAATTAACTTTTACAGATCTTTTAATAATTCTAACCGTCAACTGTGCCAATTTAGGCAACTGCTGTTGTTCAATCATGCCTTTTGAGGCCTGAACCAATAATTGCTGATAAGCATTTTGCTCGGCCAATAATATTCTCTCTGCTTTTCTTTGCAGATATTTTAATATCATCGGTCCTACCGTTGATAATCCAAACAACATCAGCGAAGCCAAAAACCACTTGCCTGTTCTAAATCCTATATAAAACGGTATACCTAAAACCATAGCATACAAAACAACTAAAATTCCTGTTTGAGTCAGAACTAATTTAATATCCATTAAATTTGTTTTAATTATACTCCATGTTATAATTACAATAAAAATTAACATTAAGATATATCCGAACGGGTATATCTCAACAAAATCATACTTAGTAATATAATCTCCAGCACCAAACAACGTAATGGAAAATGCCGCTAAAAGATATCTGGTTTGTTGTCTTTTAACTGCACTAAATTTTTCATTGTTTAAATTTTTTATTAACAATAATATGGCTATTGTAAATAATATCGAAAATTGCGTCAGTGGAATAAAATATAACACGCCGGCAGATGGATAAAATCCCCAAAAATGTTCTTTAACTCCTTGATAAAAAACTTTTGAAAAAATTCCGCCTAGTATTATTGGAATTACTGAATAATATAAAATTGGAACGTATTTTTTATATTTATTTTCCAAAAAAGTTGTTACAAAATGAAACATTGTAACCGGAATCAAAATAACGCCTATAAAACCAATTTTAGCCCACATATAAGCATAAATATGATCTTTACACCAATACATCATTGAAAATGGGAATAACCACAAAAAAATAGCCAGACAAAATATTGAATATGTAATATTTAATCTGCTTTGTTTATTTTTTAAATAAACAAATAAAGATATGCCTGTAAATAAAACTGAAGTTATGGTTGGAGCTAAAGCGTAATAATTCATTAGTTTCTCTTATTCTCCTGTCTAGTTAAACTTATACCTTGTAAATGACTTGTTTTCTGCCAAACATAATTCATTTCTCCGTGAGGACCGCCTGTTTTTCCGATGCCGCCATGACTTGCAAGATATGATGAAACTTCAACATGTTTGGAATTTATTCTTAACAAACCGCTTTTATCTAAATATTTCATAAATTGTCTTGTATAATAAGCTGATTGAACCCATACGGATGCCCTAAGTCCATATTCATTTTTTTCTGCAAAGTATATCATTTGTTCAAAAATATCTTTATCTCTGTCAAATTTATTATTTTTTGTTGATTTTACTTTTATAACAGGAATAACCGGGAAAAAATTTTCTTCTCTAACACACTTAATATCAAGTAAAGATTGATTATCCGAATCTATAGAAATTAATGTCGGTTGAAAATATAATCCTTTTTCATTTTCAATCCCGTTATGATCAACTCTTTTACCGCCACACAATAGTTTTCCACCTTTAGATATAGCATCTTGTAATGCTTCTTCACACTCTGACATTTTTGAAACCGGCGTTAGACATGTTTCTGGATTTGACGGCAATCCATATTTTAAAGATATGGTTTTCTCTACCATCATATTTTTAAATGTTTCATAAATATCTTCATGAACTATTAATGTTTTAGGAACCATACATATCTGCGTTGAACCTAAAAAACAATCTACCGCAGATGTTGCTGCTCCATCAACATCACACCCATCCCATACAAATAAATTATCATTACCTGACAACTCTAATATTGCTTTTTTATTATTCGCATAAGCTTTTATACCTATTTCCAGTCCCTGTTTGCTATCGCCAAAAAATAGTATATCGTTAACTTTTGAATTTGAAATCCATTCTTCCATCATAGTTTTTGAATTCCCCAGAATAATATTCATTATCCCATCTGGTGCATTGTTTTCCTTTAATGCTCTGTTAACGACCTTTTTCCAAAGATGTATTGTAGCTATTGGGGCTTTTAACGGCGGTTTTATTATCAAAGCGTTACCGGCAAGCAATGCATATGCTGCTATTAACGAATTGCTTGCGGATGCATTTTTAGGCGGTACTACTACTACTACTCCATCCGGTTTTCTCACCAAATAAATTCTCTCATTTCCTTCATGTCCTAATTCATCCCAAAGTTCATCTTTATATCTATCAATAGATGCTCTAGAAAAAACTTTTTCAAGCCCGCCATATTCCCAGCCGGCAAGTCCGTATGGATGTCCTTCAATTGCAAATAATTTAGCAAATTCATCTCTATTTTCAGTAAGATATTTACTAATATCATAAAGTATTTTTTTCCTTTTAGACACATGAAAATCTCTAAATTTTTTACTTGCCCTATATGCGGCTTCTATGGCCTTTTTATTAAGTTCATTATCGCCTACACAATATCTCGCATAAATATATTTATCAACATCTTCGGGAATTTCGCCTTTTTTTAATTTTGTGATAGTCTGGTAAGTTTTTTTAAAATCAAGAATAACCTGGTCAGCATAAGGGAAATATTCATACTTACCTGTGTCGACATCTTTGCCGTCAACAAATAATGTAAACTCTTTCATTAGCTTTCCTCTTTTTTATAATTATTTTTTCTGCATTAATTTCCAGTTTAAATATTCGTTGATAAAATCATCAATATCTCCGTCCATAACTTTTGCGACCTGAGAAGTTTCGTACTCTGTACGGTGATCTTTAACAAGCTGATATGGCATAAAGACATAAGAACGGATTTGACTGCCCCAGGCAATCAATCCTTTTTCGTCATAATGTTTTTCATAAGCCTGTCTGTTTTTTTCCTGTTCATATTCGTATAACTTGGCCTTTAACAGACTCATTGCCGTAATTCTGTTTTTTATCTGAGATCTTTCCGTCTGCGACTGTGCTACAATATTAGTAGGTAAATGCGTAATTCTGACGGCTGAATCCGTCTTATTGACATATTGTCCTCCGGCTCCGCCGGCTCTGTATGTATCAATTCTTATATCTTTATCATTAATTACTATATCTATTTCATCTTCTACTTCAGGTATAACATCCACCGAACAAAATGACGTATGTCTTCTTTTATTAGCGTCAAACGGCGAAATTCTTACAAGCCTGTGAACTCCTATTTCAGACTGCAAAAGCCCGTAAGCATGTTCTCCTTTAACGATGAAAGTTATATTTTTTATTCCCGCTTCGTCTCCGCTCAGCATATCAACCGTATTTAAAACAAACCCTTTGTCTTCAGCCCACATCGCATACATTCTGAACACCATTGAAACCCAATCGCATGATTCGGTTCCGCCGGCGCCGGCGTTTATTGAAACAATCGCGTTATTTTTATCGTGCTGTCCGGATAATTTTGTTTTTATATCTAATTTTTTTATTTCTGTCTCTAATTTTTTCGTATCCTGTTGCAATTGTTCGCTCAATTCTTCGTCAGTCTCTGTTTCTAAAAGCTGTTCTATTTCCGACAATTCGTTTGCTTTTTCATTTAAATTTTGCCATTGGGAAACCAAATTTTTCAATCTGTCCAGCTTTGACATAACCGTTTTAGCATTATTCTGGTCAGACCAAAAATCCTGCGCCGAAATAACCTTATCCAAATCAGAAATCTCTTTTATTTTACCGTCTATATCAAAGAGACCCCCTTAACGTATTTATTTTTTCTTTAAATTCTTTAAGCATTCTCTGGCCTCTTTATATTATAAAAATTATTACTAAAATAAATAATGTGACAGATATGCACATAACCGCAAAAAAATCGCCGAATTTTGTGTATATTGTAATATAATCATTTTGATATACTGTTCCGGCAATATTAATGCTTTTATTTATTTGCGTTTTTAAAACAATATTCCCGCTTGAATCTATAATTCCCGATAATCCGGAATTTGCCGATATTATTATGTTCTTTCTGTTTTCTACCGACCTGAAAATGTTCATTACAAAATGCTGATACGGGGCAAACGTGTCAAAAAACCACGCGTCATTCGTATGATTGGTTAAAATTTTAGCGCCGTTTAAAACTAGATTTCTTGATAATGACGGAAAGAAATTTTCGGAACATATAGTCGGACCTACAACTATTTTACCGCAGCTGTAAACCTGCATTACGCTGCCTTTTGAAAAATCGCCGAGCGAATTTAAAACGCCGAAAAATTTAGACAATATTTTTTTAAACGGTATATATTCGCCGAAAATAACTAAATGATTTTTATCGTGTATATTTATGACTTCTTTACTGCTGACTGCAAACACTGAATTATATATTTTATTATTTGCCAGACTCGGCGCGCCTATTAAACTGATATTTTGCGAATTTGAAATATTTTTTATCATATTTTGTATATCTGTTTCGTCATTATTTTGCAAAAATCCCGGCAATGCCGTTTCGGGATAAACTATTATATCAAGATTTTTATCTTCAAAAAATTTTGCGCTTTTTTCCAATGTCGTTATTATTTCAATTTTATAATCATTGTTCCATTTTTTGTACTGATCAATATTGGGTTGAACAATCCCTGCATTTAATTTTTCACCGTAAGAAGAATTGAACCTGCTCATACGTATTAAGCCGTAACTTATCAAAACGGTAATAATAAGCGCCGATATCAATAAATACTTTCTTCTGTTGGTTTTTGAATATAACCAATAATACAGCAGCATATTAACGCAAATTATTGCAAATGATATTCCGTATGAACCTAAAACATCGGCTATTTGAATTATTTGGAGAAAAGGACTCTGCGTATATCCCAACAAATTCCAGGGAAAACCTGTTAAAAAATATGTTCTTAAAAATTCAAGCGCAACCCATGAGCAGGCGGCAAAAATTATTGATAAAAAAGGATACAAATGCCTTCTGGTAAAACTTAAAAAACCTGACCATAAAGAAAAATACAACGCCAAATACGACCATAACAAAACCGATACGATTAAGGATTGACTTATTGAACCGGTATTGTACAGCATAAAAGGAAATATCCAATATAATGCCGCCGCATTACAGACAAATCCCGCTAAAAAACCGTATATTAATGAATTTTTTACGCAATTTCTGAGAGCAGAATATATAAGAGGAACAAATGCAATCCAAGTTAAATAAAAAGCATTTAGTTTTGGGAATGACAACGCTATAAGGATTCCTGTTACTATAGACAACAAAAAGTATTTTAACCTAAATTGTCTCACAGCTCACCTATGCATAGTTTATTTTTTACTTAAACTTATTTAACGTTCGCACCGCAGCATTTTTTATATTTTTTGCCGCTGCCGCACGGACACGGATCGTTCCTGCCTATTTTTTTTATATCTTTAGCGCTTATTTTTCCGCCGTTGCCTGCGCTGTTTTTTTCTTTTCCGGAATCAGCAGCCGTTTCATTTTTCCCTTCAACCATTTTTTGTTGATTAAAAACCGGTTTGGGAGCAATATTAACCTGTACCTTAAACACATACTCTATTGTCGCTTCTCTGATTCTTTTCATCATATTATCAAATAAAATAAACGATTCTTTCTGATATTCTATTTTCGGATCTTTCTGGGCATAAGCTCTGAACCCTATGCCTTTTTTCAGCTGATCCAGTTCATAAAGATTATCTTTCCACGCCGTATCTATCATTTGTAACAGAACCATTCTCTCAATATGTCCCAAAAGTTCAGGCGTAAGCTGTTCTTTTCTTTTTTCATATGCT
Organism: uncultured Elusimicrobiaceae bacterium; assembly: GCA_964487915.1. Taxonomy (GTDB): domain Bacteria; phylum Elusimicrobiota; class Endomicrobiia; order Endomicrobiales; family Endomicrobiaceae; genus Proruminimicrobium. The sequence continues at coordinate 221,492 of CAZASN010000003.1, forward strand.
TCTTTTATTTTCTCAATAAGTATTTCTTTTAAAACTTCCTTATTTAAAACGTTTAAATCTTCTGAATTCGGCATTTCAAAATTAATTGAAAATGATCTTGCCATCCAAGCTTTAAAATTTGACCATTCCCATTGTTCAGGGTACGCTTTTTCAGGCGCCCACATGTCAACTTTTTCTTCAACCGATTCAAGAAGCATATCCTGTATTGTCGCAGAAACGTCTTCCCCTTCCAATATTTCGTTTCTCAAATTGTAAATAGCTTCTCTTTGCTTGTTCATTACGTTGTCAAAATCAATAAGCTGCTTTCTGATATCAAAATTCATGGCTTCAACTTTTTTCTGCGCATTTTCAACCGCTTTTGAAATCCAAGGATGCTGAATATCTTCTCCTTCTTTTAATCCGAGTTTCTGCATTAACGAAGACATTCTGTCCGAACCGAAAAGCCTCATGAGTTCATCCTGCATTGAAAGATAAAAACGCGAAGCTCCGGGATCTCCCTGACGTCCGGATCTTCCTCTTAACTGATTATCAATTCTTCTTGACTCATGTCTTTCCGTACCGATTATATATAAACCGCCCAATTCTTTAACTATAGTATTCTGCCCTTCAACTCCGGCGCCGAGAACGATATCGGTTCCTCTTCCCGCCATGTTAGTGGCGATAGTAACGGCGTTTTTTGCGCCGGCCTGAGCTATTATTTGCGCTTCAAGTTCGTGAAATTTAGCGTTCAATACATTGTGCGGTATTCCTTTTTTTCTTAAAATTTCAGAAACTTTTTCCGATTTTTCAATAGAACGCGTACCGACAAGAACTGGCTGTCCCGCTTTCCAGCATTTTTCAATATCGTCAACTATGGCATTGTATTTTTCTCTTTCGGTTCTGTATATAACATCCGGATAATCTTTTCTTATCATAGGATTGTTTGTCGGAACTTCAACTACTTCAAGTTTATAAATTTCCCAAAATTCGGACGCTTCGGTAAGGGCGGTACCTGTCATACCGGCAATTTTTTTATACATTCTGAAAAAATTTTGGAATGTTATCGTCGCCATAGTCTGGTTTTCTTCAGCTATCTGCATGTTTTCCTTGGCTTCAACGGCCTGATGAAGTCCGTCGGACCATCTTCTTCCCGGCATCAGTCTTCCGGTAAACTCATCAACAATAATTACTTCTCCTTCTTTTACAACATAATGAACGTCTCTTTTATAAAGATTGTGCGCTCTTACTGCCTGAGTTAAATGATGAACCCATTCAGACTGCATATCATCATAAATATTTTTCAATCCCAAAACTTTCTCAGCTTTCTGTACGCCTTGTTCCGTCAAAACTACGGTATGATTTTTTTCGTCTACAAGATAATCATAACCTTTCGCCAAATCAACGCCGTCGTATTTTGCTTTTACTTCCTCCGCTTCCGTTATAAATCTGCCGTTTAACATCGGAACTATTCTGTTTGCGACGTAATATTTATCTGTTGACTGTTCTCCTGCTCCGGAAATTATAAGAGGGGTTCTGGCCTCATCAATTAAAATTGAGTCAACTTCGTCGATAATCGCATAATTTAACGGTCTCAGTACTCTCTGTTCTTTTGAAACGACCATATTGTCTCTCAAATAATCAAATCCGAGTTCATTATTGGTCACATAAGTAATATCGCATAAATAAGCCTGTTTTCTTTCTTCATTTGAAACGTCATGACAAACATTCCCGACAGTCATTCCGAGAGCATTGTATATAGGTTCCATCCATTCTTTGTCTCTTTTGGCAAGATAATCATTAACCGTAACTACATGGACGCCCTTTCCCTCAAGCGCGTTTAAATATACCGCAAGAGTTGCAACAAGCGTTTTTCCCTCTCCGGTTCTCATTTCTGCAATTTTACCGCTGTGCAGAATACATCCTCCTATCATCTGCACGTCAAAATGTCTCAGACCGATCGTTCTTTTTGACGCTTCTCTTACGCACGCAAACGCTTCCGGCAAGATATCATCCAAAGTCGCTCCGTCGGCAAGTCTCTTTTTAAACTCCTGCGTTTTTGATTTTAATTCTTCGTCGGAAAGTTTTTCTATCTGTGATTCAAACGAATTTATTTTATCTGCTATCGGTTTAATTTTTTTTATATCTCTTTCGTTTTGCGAACCGAATATCGCGCCCATCAATGCCTTAATCATTATGTCTCCTCATATTAAATACTGATTTATGAATAAGATTTTACATTTTTTATATATAAAATTCAATAATTTTTTGATTACTTTTATGATATGTTTTTTATCGGAACAATAAAAAACTTTAAGGTTTGAAAAATATCAGATATTTCTTTGTCGGTATATATTTTAAATATAAACGCATCCGATATTATTTTTTAAAATTTATGCTGCGGAAAAATTTTCATAAATCACAAATTTGCGCCGGCTTTTGCAAGTTTGTCGGCAATATCATTTTTTATGTTGCCGGTATGGCTGTCTATTTTTCTCCACAAAATATCAATGCCCGAAGCAATAACAGTTTTTACGTATTCTACGGCAAGAATATTTTTAGGTTTCCATTTTCCCGTTACAAAATATTCTATTCCGAGATAGTCATAATTTATTCTTATTTTTTTTATATTATTTTCTTTACACCAGTTTATAACTTCTATAACGGCGCACAATTCTCCTCCGAACTGCCGTGCGGAAGTATCTGCGATATTTTTTGATATTTCTTTTATTTTTTTATCTCCCAAAAATATAACGGCTCCGCAGCCCGTTTTTCCGTTTATGAAAGAACCGTCTGCAAACGCCTCATAAATGCCGGTTTCTTCTTTATGAACTTCAAAACCGTTTATTTGCTCCCACGATTTATTTATAATTTTCACTGCGGTTTCATCTTTTACGTTAAGATTTACAAGAGAATAAGATTTTTTTGACGGTTTATAGTAAATGTTTATTTTCCCGAGTTTTACAAGAGAATTTTTCAATGATATCTGAACCATATAATCTCTGAAAGAATCCGAATCATAATAAGCATCCAATCCTTTTTCTTTAATAATTTCTATAAATTTTGAGGCGAAAACCGAAAGTTCATTTTTAAATAATGTCATTTATTTTATATCCCATATTTTATGCATCTGCGGCAAAATTCTTACGTCTTTTATTTTAGCAGATGCAGCGGCGTAAAATTCCACAATCTTAAAGTACTTTTTTATATTATTTGAATCCGGCTGTAAAACCAGTTTTATATTTTTTGAAACGGACTCAATCATATTTACGGCCTTTATAAATTCTTTTTTTTCGGTATTTTTTGATATGACTATTTTTACAAAAATCTTTTTATACGCCGTTTTTAAGAATTGCTCATGCTCGCGCAAAAAATTTTTCCCGCAAGCCGATTTTAATTTTATGTCCATTGAAATAACGTCGCACAATTTATATATTTTTTTAAGCTCTTCCGGTAAAGTGCCGTTGGTTTCAAGATAAACATTTATTTGTTTTTCTTTAATGCGTTCCAGAAAATCTTTCAGAAAGCCTGAATGTATGAGAGGTTCTCCTCCGGTAACAGAGACTGAAGGCATAAATCCGAAAAATTTTTTTTTATTTTTGTTAATTATTTCAATAACCGCGGAGCACAATTCATCAGGCGAGTAATCGCCGTTTTTATTGTTTACGGTTAAAGAATATTTTGTATCGCAGTAAGAACATCTTATATTGCATCCCTCAAATCTTACAAATATCTGCGGGATGCCGGCATAAATGCCTTCTCCCTGGTAAGAAAAAAATATTTCATTTACGGGAGCTTTTTTTTGCGATTGCCGGATCATCTATTCCAACCTCTTCAAAACCTTTTGCGCGCAGTTTGCAGGAATCGCATGTTCCGCACGGTATTTTTTTTCCGTTATAACAACTCCATGTATATTGATAAGGAACTTTTAGTCTCAAACCGAGTTTTATTATCCCGTTTTTTGACATTTTTTCTATCGGAGCTATTATTTTAATATTATTTTTCAAAGCTTTTAAAACTCCGTCCATGGCATTCAAATAAGACGGGGTACAATCCGGATATGAAGAAAAATCAACGGCATTTACGCCGAGAAAAATCGCCCGCGCTTTAATTGTTTCGGCATAAGATACGGCGTATGAAAGAAATATTGTATTTCTGCCCGGAACGTAAGTCGTCGGGACATACCCCTCTTTTATTATTTTATGTTCGGGAATTTTGACCGATTTATCTACAAGAGAACTTTTGCACCAAGGTATCGTTATCTTGATTATATTATAATCAAGATTCAGCATTTTTGCGATTTCAGAGGCTGTTTTTATTTCTTTTTTATGTTTTTGTCCGTAATCAAAAATTAGACAGTGAACTTCATATCCTTTTGACAACGCGTAATATAAAACAGTCGTTGAATCTAAACCGCCGGATAATAGAACTACCGCTTTTTTTTTCATTTGCTTACAATTGCCGATGACGTTTCGCTTTCCCACACTTCAACCTCGTAAACTTTTATGTCATCCGTCTCTAATTTTTTCATTTGTTCAAAAACAAAAGCCGCTATATTTTCGGCTGTAGGATTTACTTTATCAAAAGGCTGCGTTTCGTTTAAACATTTATGATCAAGCGCCGACATTACTGCTGCCAAATGTTTTTTTATGTCCGTAAAATCAATAAGCATGCCCGCTGAATCAAGTTTGCAGCCCGATAAACACACTCTTACTTTCCAATTGTGTCCGTGAAGATTTTCGCACTTTCCTTTATACTCTCTTAAAAAATGAGCAGACGAAAAACTGCCTAAAACAGAAAGTTTATATCGCATTTATTTCTCCAACTCAACTTTTTTTACATTTTTTATTTTTTTACCGAAAAAAGTACTGCCAAGTTTTTTAAATTTTTCCGGACAGTCGCTTACGTAAAAAACATGTCTGCCTTGTTGCGCGTCATTTTCAATATTCTTGTCACGTAAAAGATTTTTAACTTCGTTCGCTATAGCTATCGCAGAGTCAATTATTCTGACATTTCCGCCGATTACTTCCTGTATTGATTTTTTTAAAAGAGGATAATGCGTGCATCCAAGTATTATAGTATCTGTTTTTTTCTTCAAAATTCCCGTCAAATATTCCTTTATTATATCTTTTGTTATTTTAGCGTCAAACCAGCCCTCTTCAACAAGAGGGACAAACAGCGGGCAGGCCTGCGAAAAAACTTTTACTGATTTATTATGTTTTTTTATTTCTTTTAAATATGCTCCGCTCTTTATCGTTCCTTCTGTTCCTATAACGGCAACACGTTTGTTTTTTGTATTTTTAACGGCCATTGCCGAACCGGCCGTTATAACGCCTATTACCGGAACTTTTATTTTCTTTTTCAAATCTGCAAGACTGAACGCAGACGCAGTATTACAAGCCACAATTATAAGTTTAACGTCGTGTTTTACAAGAAATTTTGATATTGCAAGAGCAAAACCCGTAACGACTTTTTTTGACTTTGAGCCGTAGGGAACATGAGCGGTATCCCCGAAATAAATTATATTTTCTTTCGGAAGCAATTTAGTAACGGCTGACATTACCGTAAGTCCGCCAAGCCCTGAGTCAAAAATTCCTATTGCAGATTTTCTGTTCATCGTATTTCCTTTTATTATTATACTATGTTTTTATACGCGATAAAAGATACAGCCCTATAATACAAAATATCACATTCGGAAGCCATGCCGCCAATCCAACGCTTAAAACCTGATGTTCGCCCAAAGTTAACGCAAATCCCTGAAGAGTCCAATATATAAATGAAAATATTAACGCAAAAGTAAAACTGATTATTTTGCCGAATCTTTTGCCGAGCCCCAATGCAAAAGGAATTCCGATCATCATAACGATTATATGGCTGAATACGCTGGCAAAACGCATATCATATTTTATCTGGTCCTTTAAAGTGTTTTTTCCTAACATTTGGTTTTTTTGTATATATTCTTTGAAAGCTTTCAGATTCATTTGTTCATATCTCGTATCTTTAGCGATAAAATCGCCGGGTTTAATGTCTATAGAGGAAATTTTATTTTGGAAATAGTTTTCCCGCCAGTTATTTGAATCGTCAAAAATGCGTTCAACTCCGTTTTTTAAAAGCCAGCCGCGATTCTTATAAAACGCTTCTCCGACCACTATATTTTTTTTAAGATAGAAATTACTGTAATATTCGTCTATTATTACATTTTTCATATATCCGTCTGCCACGTTCAAATATCCGACAGACATTCTTGTATTGTCTTTAAGAGCGACTATTATATTTTTATATTCTCCGGTTAAGTTTTCATCAATATCATTTTTTTCAATTTTGACGTTTCTGACATACGATGCGGCCGCAACCGTTTTAGGTATTATAAACTCTCTTGCCGCAAAATCTATTATACCCAAACAAAAACCTAAAAAAACAAAAAGAGCGATTAAATTCCATATATTTATTCCTGAAGCCTTTAAAACCGTTATTTCATTTCTTTTTGCCAAATCCCCAAGAGAAAAAAGCAGCGCAAGCAAAACTGACAGCGCAAAAACGTCAATAGTCCACCAAGGCAAATTAAAAAGCAAATATTCAACAATGGTAATAAACGGAGTTTTCTTTTCCATGTAAAAATTCATTTCCCTGAATAACTCCGAAATTAAAACAATAAATCCGAATGCGAAAGTTATGTAAAACAACGGTTTTAAAAACTGTTTTGATATATAAACGTAAATTTTCATTTTTTACTCATTTTATTAAATAATATTATTCCGACAGCCAATGTGGCGATATTGGGCAGCCACAATATAATTGCCGAGGGAATATACCCTTTTTCTCCGATATTTAAAGCTACAATCAAAAGCATGTAAAATACAAAAAGAATACAAAGGCTAAGTCCGAATCCTGCCGCCTTTCCGCCTTTTCCTGCCATCATGCCTATCGGTATGGCGACTATGGCTATAAATATCGGAGCCGCGGCTAAAACCCACCTTGTCCAATATTCATTTTTATATTTATAAATTTGGTCATCATCTTTGTTAAATGTTTTTATTTTTTTACTAATCTTTGAAGAAGTAAGCTCTTTTAAAGTCATATCCGCCGAATTTATGTTGTTCATTACCGGTATTTCAAACTGATAAGAAGCAAAATGAATGTGCAGCATATTTTCAGGCACTTTCGGATCGGTTTTCTGCCAATATCCGTTGAATAATTTAAATTTAACGATTCCTTTTTCAACGCGTACGGTAGCCGAAGACGATGCGATTCTCCAAGGAATTATATCCTGATTTGCATCATTATTTGAATATTTATATATATTAACGCCGGTTAACACGTTATTCTCAGGATTTACTTTATGGGCGTATATTTTATATTCTCCGAGCTGCGTAATTGTTTTTTCATTGAATTTTGCCAAAGGCGTCTCAACCAAAATCTGTTTATAAAGGGTTCTGAAATATTTGAAGGTTGACGGTGAAAACGAATGATTAAAATAAACAAGCCCGCAGCTTATAATTATCACAAAAATTATAATCGGCATTGACAGGGTTTTGTAATCCGCTCCGGTTGAACGCATTATCGTAATTTCGTTATCCTCCGAAAACCTTCCGTAGGAAAGCAAAACTCCGAATAAAATAGCCATCGGAATCGTAAGAGATAAAATATTGGGGATAACCAGCAAAAAAAGTTTAAAAACTATCCAAAAGGAAACGCCTTTTGACAAAAACAAATCAATGAGCATAATGACCTGTTCCAGTAAAATTGTCACTGAAAAAACAATAAGCCCGAAAATGAACGAGCTCAAAAATTCTTTAACGATATATTTATGCAGTATTTTGATCATTTTTATAGAAATGATTATACCATAATGAACGTTATAAATAAACCGATAAAAATCTCAGTCTTTTTAATCATGCAATTTGTTATTTAAGCCACCAAAATAAATTCGGATTTATTACATTCTTTAAAGATTTACTGTGAGTTATTCCGGTGACGCAATTTTTAGCGCATCTTGAATGGTAAGAATTGTCTGATATTACTTTTCTGTATTCCTGCATAACTTTGCCGTTCCAAACATCCGAAAGTTTATCTCTGTCTATATTGCCGGCTGATTTATTTCTGTCGCAAAAACATTCCGGATTTATTGTCCCGTCAGAATCTATAAAAATTTTCTGCCACGGGATATGGCATAAGAGACGATTTGCAGAAATATTTTCAATTTGAGAATTTTTTGTTTCATTTGCGCCGTTTGAAACGACATTATCCGAAACAGTTACGAATTCGCTTTCAGATTTAAAACACGGCAGACAATCAAAAAGTTCTATTCCGAAATTCTTACATTTTGCGGCCAATTTTTCTTTTATATCAGTTATTTTTCTTTCAAATTCAATATTTTTATTATAATGAAATATATTTTCATCGGAAATAAAATCAGGACCGAAAGCATTAACGCACAATTTCGTAAATCCGTATTCCCTTGCAAATTCCGGAAAAAATTCTATTTGGTCGATATTTTTTTTCATAACCAAAACGTTTAATCCCAAATTTGTAAAATTACCGGGAAATTCGGATCTTATACGTTTTAAAATATTGAGATTATTAATAAGAGTTTCAAACTTTCCTCCTATTCTGACAGATTCGTAAATTTCTTTAGTAATTCCTTCTACGGATATATAAAGGTCAACGTTATATTTAACAAGTTTGGTTATGATGTTTTCGTTTAAAAGAAGCCCGTTTGTAACTATTTCCTGGCAAACATTGTTTTTTCCCGCATGATCCATAAGTTCTTCAAACCGTTTATAAAGAAATACTTCGCCGCCCTGCCATTTTACAATTTCCAAATAAGGCATAAGCTCTATTATTTCGTCAACGGCGCGCTCCGGCAGTTCCCATTTCTTTTTTATTATCTGGCACATTATGCATTTTATATTGCAAAGGCTGGTCACAACGCAATAAAGCACGCGCGGCTTTGATTCAAGCACGGTCTTTTTCAAAGCTATTTCTTCCTCATTTAATAAAATATTATCAAAACGCTTTTTGATAATATAAGGAACTTCAATTTTTCTGGAATCATTTATTATGCCAAGAGCCTTTTTCGCATCGCCGTTTATATTATTTTGCTGTAAATCCGTTATTATTTTATTTACCAAAGCTCTGAGAGATTTTTCATAATCAGCATAGCTGATGTTCTTTTTTTCAAAATCTGTCTTCAAGTTCAAATATTCGCTATAATACATGACAAAACCTCATATCTAATTATTTTTCAACAGTTTACGGATTTGCAGGTGCCGCACCATTTTTCGGCACAGGAATTAATGATATCTTTTCTTACAGAACGCATTTTTTTTGCATTCCATATTTTAAAAATATCATTTGAATTTATATCCCCCAATATCATCGGTTGTCCGCACGAAAAACTAGGCACTATAAAACCTTTTTCGGTTACCGCAATATATTTCCAGGGAGCATAGCAAAAATCGTCATTTTTTTCGTTAACCGCGCAAGATTCAACAGAAGAATCATTTATTTTAATAATTTGTTTTTCTGAAATTTCAGGTATAAAAGACACAAATTTTATATTGTTATCGGATAATTCTTTTCTCAGATATTCCAGGTTTTTATTGACATTTTTAATTTTATCGTTGTGATCGGCAAGTTTAACCCCGTCTTTTTTAAAAAAAACATTTTCTTTATAAAAAAAGTCATTATCCTGAAGCTTTTTCAGCGGAGAAAGAACAACTTCGTCAATTTTATTGTCTTTGGCAAATTTAGCAATTTGATTCATCTGGCCTATATTTGAATTCATAATTGTAGTGTATAATTTTAACTTATTCTGGTCAGTTTTGTTACGATTGACCATTTGTATAAACTTCTGAACCCTGTCAAAACCGTCAATGCCTCTTATATATTCATACGTTTTTTTATCAAACGCATCAACTGAGACCGCGATGCTTATATCTCCGCTGATTATTTTTTTCAAAACATGTTCATTCCAGTTTATTCCGTTTGTTATGATAAGCTGACTTACATTATATTTTCTTGCCAAAGAAACCAATTCCGCAAATTTATCATAGAATTGAACTTCTCCGCCCTGCCATGTAACGCTGTCAAGATATTTTAAGAGTTTAGAAATATTTTTAAATCCGTTGACATTCAATTCCCATTTATGTTTATTCCCTATATCGCACATATTGCATTTTGAATTACATTTATCGGTTACCATAATTTGAGCCACTCTGGGTTTTGAAGCCAGAATTATTTTTTTTCTTCCCCATTCAATTTCATTGATCAGAGAATTATGAATATTAAAATCATTTTTATTTATTTTTTTAAGAATTTTACGGTAAATACTATTTTCAATTTTATAATTTTGTTGCCTGATAAACACCAGTATCTTACGTAAAAGAGAATTCAGTTTTTCAATAAAATAAGAATCATTTTGCAGATATTTTATTTTTTTTAGTTTAAAATAAAGCAACAACATTGAATCCGCATCCAGTCCTTCAAGACCGTCTTTATTGTCAATATTCATTTTTATTAAATTATTCACAATATCGTTTTTAATTAAAGTTTTATTTTTTATTTTTAATGAATTAAGGAATTTGTAAGCCTGTCTGTATTTTTTTTGAACCGTAAGAGAATTCAGATATAAAACATTAATTTCATGATTATACGGATCTTTCATTATTATACTTTCCAACAGCGATTGGACTTGATTTTCTTTATTATGCTGCCTGCAATATAAACTTATATCTCTTACAATACGGATTTTTTCTTTTTTTTCAATAGCATTTATATTGTTTTTTATGATATTTAACAATTTTTCATCATTTGTATCCATAAAATTTTTATTAAAAATTTTATTATAAAATATCTCCTGAATAATTTGAGTTATTATCTTTATTTTCAGTTTTTTATTTGTTGTTCTTTTAATGATATTTATGTTTTTTTGCAATTTCAAATATTTTCCGGAAGCAATCATACATCTGCACATTCCGGCGGAAGCGTATATATTTGATTTGTCGATTTTTAACACTTTGCTGAAATATTTACGCGCTTTATCAAAATTATTCAGCCCGTAAAAAAGCTGTCCCATTTCCAAAATAATCCGAATATTATCTTTATTTTTTTCATCGGATATCAAAGACATTAACAATTTTTTGGATTCGGCAAAATTGCCGGCTTGGTTATATTTTCTTATGGCTGCGATATTTTTTTCCAAATTCATTTTCATTAATTTCATTTCCGAATGACATTAAATTATTTATTAAAAACGATTTTTTAAATATAATTCCGATACTCGTCCGCTTTTACAATCGGGAGAACATCTTTCGTCAAATCCTTCATTAACGATATTTTTTCTTATTTCTGTTATTTTTTCATTATTCCAAATATCGGATATGCTATGTTCATTTATATTTCCTATGACCAAATTCTCGCAATAACAGTTATTGCGGACAAAACCGTCTGCATCAATCTGCAGAGTTTGCCACGGCATGTAGCAACAAAATTTTTTATGGCCGGATGTTTTATTTTCGGCTCGGTTTAGAACCGGCATTTCATTTTTATTTTCGCCGATATCAGAAAGCCACGCTTCATAAAAAATATTCGCCTTTTGAAATTCCAAAGCCGACATTTCGGAATTTTTTATTACATTTTTAATGATATCGGCGTCTTTATAGTGATAAATAAAATTTTCTTTGTTAATCGTATCATATCCAAGCGTATTGACATAAACATGGTTAAAACCGTATTTGCGCGCAAAATCGCATAAATTTTTCAGTTGTTCATGATTTGTTTTCATTACTAAAAATTTTAATCCGTATTTCACATATGATTTTGACTGTTCTTTGATATTTTTGATCAATCTGAGATTATCTAATAATTTTTCAAAAGAAGCGCCGCAGTGTATTGATTCGTACACTTCTTTTGTCAATCCGTGTATAGAAATATTCAATTCCATTTTAGAATCTATGATTTTCTTTATTCTTTCTTCATTTAAAAGCAGTCCGTTTGTGGATACAATCTGTTCAATATTATATTCTCCGGCTTTAGCTATAAGTTCATCTATATGCCGATATAAAAAAGGTTCTCCGCCGTGCCATACAATTTTTTGCAACGTAGGCAACAGGTTATAAATTTCATGTATTTTATCTTTAGGAAAATCCCAATGATTAAGAGGAATTTTGCACATTTTACATTTAATGTTACATCTGCTTGTAATTGAAATTATCAAATTTCTCGGCTTTGAATTTAAAATAATTTTTTTATTGAATATTTCGGATTCATTTACAAGAATATTTTTTAATTTATCGTTATTGATGCTGTCTCCGCATAAATTTAAAATATCTATTACTTTACCGATAATATCCGTATCTCCCGCTTTACTGCATTTATTCAAATTTTCAAATAAAAATTTGATAAATTTTTCCAATATAGAAAAAAATCTTTCTTTTTCCAAAACAATTTTTTTTAAATAAACGGCAACGCCGTTATAATCGCCGATGTTATATAACAAACGCAGGATCGCTTCCGTCGCATATATATTATGTTTATCAATATTCAAAACTTTTTCAAACCATATGCGTGCTTTATCAAAATCTTTTTTAGCAAGAAACACTTGTCCCATTTCAAGCATAACCGAAACATTTTCGGCATTGTTTTTATCATCCATAACTTCGTTCAGCCGGCTCAAAGCCTTATCATAAAAACCGTTTTTAATAAATTCTTTTATTTCTTCTATTTTTTTTTCCAACATTTTCAATCCCATGATTTTTTCACAATAGTTTCAAATGAAATTCGGTTATCCTTCCCAAAATACAATTCTCATTACACAGAGATTCGCATCTGTTATTTATTATAGTTGTTCTGTAAAATTGCATTTTTTCATTATTCCATAATTTTTCTATTGTTTCATTTCCAAGATGCCCTATATTTTTTTCTATAAAACACTGACAATCAGGTCTTACGGAACCGTCAAAATCAAAAGTTAAACTATACCACGGAAGATGACAAAGCATTTTAGAGAAATTTTCCGGTATATTCTCGTTGTTTTCTTTTATATTATTTTTTTCATTCTGTTTTTCTTCTTTCCCGCTCTCTTCAAAACATTGAGCTTCAACATTCAATTTCTGTTCCGAAAAATCTCCGTGTTTGTCGTATAACTTAATATCCTGTTCAGAAAGGGCCGTTGTTCTAATCCTGCTTTCAATTCTTATGCCGTATTGTTTTGCTTTCTTTTCTGCCAATAACATTTGAAAAGAAAGTTCTTTAATATCATCCGGGAAATTATTGGTAAAAATATCCTGTTCTTTTTTTATATTGTTTTCTTTCTCCGTAGGATTTTTAGGGATATAATCTATAGGCATAAAACAAATAAAATCAAATCTGTATTTATGGGCAAAATCAACAAATAAGGACAACGTTCTAAAATTTTCATTCATCACAACGACATTCATATTTAATATTACTTTATTTTTTATTTTGTCTCGGATTGCATTTAACATATTTATGTTATCCGTCAATCTTTCAAAACTTGCTCCTCTTCTTATTTTCTCATATATATTTTTTGATACTCCGTCTATTGAAACCGTTACTTCTATATTATTTTTAACTATTAATTCCATTGTTTCGTTATCGGCTAACTGTAAATTAGTGATCATACTCTGTCTCATATTAGGATATTGCAAAGCTTTTTTTAATATATCTTTGAAATACGGCAAAAACAAAACTTCGCCGCCCTGCCACATAATTCTTTCCAAATACGGAAACATTGAAATAATTTCTTCTAATCTTTCTTGCGGAAGCTCCCACTTGCTTTTACTTGTCAAACACATTATGCAGGAAATATTGCATTTATTTGATAAAACAACCATTAAATTTCTCGGTTTACTTTGTAAAACCGTCTTCTTGGCTGCAATTTCATATTCATTTAAAAATTTATTTTCAAAAAAAAGATCATCTTTCATCTTATCTTTGTTTTGCAAATACAGGTTAATTGTTTGGGCATACATTCCAAGATAATTATAAACTTGCGCCAGAAACGCTAAAACCTGTTTATTATCAGGATTGCCGTTTAACGCATTTTTATAAATTGCGATTAAACGGCCGTAATCTCCGCCAAAATCATAATTTCCCGGAAAACGCTGGTATAATTCGGTATAGATATCTTTTAAAAATTCATCAAAATTGTTTGAACTCAATTGTTTTTTAAATTTATTTAACAGATTGATCGCTTTGTCATATTCTTGCAGAGTTCTGTATATTTTAACCAGATATTCCAAAACATGCATTAACAATTTATCTTCAGGATTTAATGTACTTAAAATTTTCTCAAGATATCCGGCAGCAGTTTGTTTTTGACCGGTAATTTCATATATTTTTGCGACTTCAAAATAAATCTCGTTCTTATCAAATTTTTCTTCTGAATTTATAATTTTTAAAAAATACTCAAGCGCTTTTTCGTAATCTCCCATAGAATAATAAACTTTGCCTATTTCCCTGTATATTTCAAATTTATTATCTTCAGTTAACAAGCGTAATAAAAAATCTAAAGCGTCTTTATATTTTTTTTCGTTTTTTAAAAAATTTATTTTATCAAAAATTTCCATAAACATAACCTTTATCGTCTCAGGCAATTAATACCTGTATCTTAATTTCTCTCTCGGCAATACATTTTCTTTGCAATTTTCCGAACATTCCTTATAAGTATCGTCTATAAGCAGATTATGCCTCAAATTAATCATATTTTCGCTATTCCAAATATCCATTAATGAATTAACCGCGATAGTTCCTATGGTTAAATTATACGCGCAATTGCAATTCACTTTAACATAGCCGGTACATCCGACAAATAATTTTTGCCATGGAGAATAACAATATATTTTTTTTGAATTGATCTGTTTTTCATATCTTTTGACAGGCAATATTTCAGGCATAGTCGCCATTGCAAAAAAATTAAACTTAAATTTATTATTTTTTTTCAGCTCTATATTTTTTATAACAACTTCTTCCGGATATTTCATTCTTAAAATATCCATATGTTTTTGCGTAGGCATACAGTTTTCCACATCTATATTGTATTTTTTTGCGGAGGCTAACACCGCGTTCATTTTCTTATCCAAATCATTTCTTTTATAAAAAAAGATATCTTTATCAACATATCCCTCATGCGGCGTAAACGTGATGTAATCAAATTCATATTTACGGGCAAAATCAACAAACTGTTCCAACTGTTCATAATTTATATCCATAATAACAACGCATAATCTCTTTTTCATATAAGGATTCAATCTATGTTTTATTTTATTTAGAAGTTCAAGTTTTGCTATTAAAGCGTCAAAACTTGCTCCAAGACGGATTTTTTCATAAACGTCCTTAGTAACGCCGTCTATTGAAATTGACAGTTCAACATTGTAATCGACAAGTTTTTCAATTACTTTATCGGACAACAAAAGTGCGTTTGTTGAAATTATTTGTTTAACATTATATTTATGGGCTATATCAAATAATTCGTCAAAATGTTTATATAAAAAAACTTCGCCGCCAAGCCAATTAACCTGCTCAAGATAAGGCATGAGTTCAATAATTTCATTTTTTGTATTGTCAGGCAATTCCCACGGAACAGACTTAATATTCTCACACATAATACATTTTAAATTGCACCTGTTTGTGAGAGTTATTTCTAAAATCCTTGGTTTTGATTCCAAAAACTCTTTTTTTTGTAAAATTTCTTTTTCATTGAGCAAAATATTGTCAATCATTTGTTTTTTTGACGGTATTTTATTAATAACGACTTCAGCCGTTTTTTCAGCGAGTTTATAATCGCCGTTTAATATATATTTTTGCATTTCGTCTATTAATTTATTAATAATATTATTTTTGAAATAAGCATAGTTGTATTGCGACGATCCGTATTTTTCAAGTTTTATAATTGTTTCAAACGCATCAGTTAAATTAGTTTCTGTCTGCAATTTATTTAAGTCAAATATTTGTTTTATGACGTCATTTGTATCATAAACATTCTGTTTTAATGCCAATATATCAAATAATTTATTTGTCGCTTGAAATATATCACCGGCAGCTTCATAACATTTAGACAGATAAAAATTCAGTTTTGCATCATTGCCGTAATCCGATAGATATTTTAACAATATAAATTTAAATTCAGTAAATTTCTTTTCTTGAAAATAAATATCCGACACTTCATGCACGGTATCTATATCTTGAAATAAATTCAGCATACTATCGGCAATATTTAATGCCTCTTTCTTTTTACCGGATAAATAATAAACTCTGTATAATTCCAATAAATAATTTTTATCTTTATTATTTTTTATCTTTAAAAGTAATTTTTCGGCCTTATCAATTTCTCCGGTTCCTACATATAATTTAGCCAGCAATACAACAACATCTATATTTTGAAAATTATTTCCGGCAATATATTTTTCAAAATAACGTATAGCTTTATTTTTATTTATATCAATAAAAAATTTTGCCATTTCCAAATATATATTTATTTCTTCCGAAAATTGCTCATTAATGACAGTTTCAAGATAATTTACATACTCAAGATCATTACCTTTGTATATTTTAAAAAATAAATCAAATACGTATATTTTTGAAGTATCGTTCTTGATAATATCTTTTAAATAATTTATTGATTTTTCAGCATTCCCCAATGATGAATATATTTTAGCCAATTCAAACATAACATCCGGATTATTCTTATCTTCTTCAGATAATGAATCAAATATTTCCAATGCTTCGCTATAACGATTTTGCTCTATTAATTTTTTAACCGAATCAAACATTTCTTTATTTAGCATTTAAATAATCCGTAAATTTCAGATACAACAGATCGTAATCTGAATTTTTAATATTTTCCAACAAATCTTCCATTTTATACAGCGACTTATTTACGGGACTTTCAAGAATTTTAAATGCTTTCTCAATTTTTCCGCTGTTAGCATAAATTCTTGCTAAATCTATGTAAATTTTTATATCAGTAAAATTCAGATTTATCGCTTTTAATAATATTTTTTCGGCATCTTGAAACATATTGCACTCATAAGATAAAATACCCGCAAATTCAAGATATATATCAGCATTAATATTATCAATTTCCAGGATTGATTGGTATATATTAACGGCTTCTTTTAACATTCTTTTTTTTATGCAGTATCTTGCCAAATTTAAAAACGAATCTTTATTTTCTTTTTTTAATCCTGTTAAATATGCCGACAAATCTTCTGCCTTTACTGTTTGAATATCTTCAATATATGCAAACAATAAATTATCCGTTATGCTGTTTTTATTTTTCTGCATAACGCAAATTTGTCTGTAATATTTTTTTACAATACTGTCATCATTAATGCTGTTCTTTATAAAATAAAAAATATTAATTAAAATTTCCTGCCTTTTTTCTTTCTTGTACAATAACAATAATTTTTTTATGATAAAATTGCGCATTAAAGCGTCTTTACCGCTATCTTGCCGGCTTTCGCCGGCAAGATCAGGTAATTGCAAATCTGAATTTTCTGCTTTCATACCGGCATCAAATAATTTTTTGTAATATGTTTGTCTTTTTTCATAGCTGTGAATACCGTTAATAAAAAATATAACTTTATTCAGTGCTTGGTCATCTTTTATGCTCAAATCAAAAAGCAAATTTAAGGCTTTTTCATATCCGTGTATAACTGCGTATTCATCCGTTATAACATTGACAAAATCAAAATTTGAAACCGGAAATTTGTTGGATTTTTCAATTAATTGCAGCAATCTGTCAAATCTGTTTGAAGATATAAGATGACGGGCATATTGGAACAAAAATCTTTCATCCTGTATATTTAGGTCATACATACGGTCAAAATAAAGATCTTTTTGTTTATCGTTGCAAAAATTTTTAATAAAATACAAAATATCCAGCATTATATTTTTTGTATCCTTTGATTTTTGGGCATTCATTATCATATCATCTATACTGAAATAATTGTCGCATATCTTTCCGTCCCGGCAATGATCCTTGCATAAAGTTTTATACAAATCTTTTGTTATTATATCTCTGTAAGCAATCATTTCTTTTGAGTTCCAAATATCGGTTAACGAAATATTTTCTTTAAAGTTAATAATATTATTATTTTTATCGCATCTGCACTGACAATCCGGCCAAAAAGTACCGTCATAATCAAGTATTAACTGCTGCCAAGGTATATGACATATTAAATTATTAAAATTATATTTTTTTTGATCTATATCACGGGCGCCGATCTGATCCATTCTGCGTTGATTTGGCATTTCAAGCGTGTATTCCAATCTTGTTTTTTTATTCTTGGCTGTAATATTTTGTTTTTCAAAACCAATCCATTCATTTATATCAACTTTTAGCGGAATATCTTTGACTAAAGCATCTTCCAGTAAAATCACTCTGTTTTCAACTTGTATATTATATTCCGCGCTTTTCTTCTTAATTTCATTAATTTGTTTTGTAACTGAATTATTATCATATATTTCAGTCATTACCCCGTATCGCAGCGGCATAATGCAAAAAAAATCGGCATTATATCTGCGGGCAATCTCAAATAACGACAATAACTGGTCATCATTGTGTTCGCAAACAACAAAATTAATACCCCATGTAAAATTTTTATTATTCTTATTTCTGACGCCTGAAATATACTGCATATTTCGGACAAGTTTTTCAAAACTGGCGTTTTTTCTTATGGTTTCATATGTCTTTTTATTGACTCCGTCAACAGAAACGGTTAATTCTAAATTCATGTCAACCAATAAATCTATAATTTGTTCGTTAAGCAGCTGTCCGTTTGTAATTATCCCCTGCTGTATATTTGGATATTTTGCGGATTCCGCCAATAAATCAAAAAAATATTCCAATGAAAAAACTTCGCCGCCCTGCCACATCATCTTTTCCAAATACGGAAAAAGTTCTTTTATTTCATTTATTTTTTCTTTAGGAAATTCCCATTTAAAATCTTTGACGTAACACATTATGCATCTGAGATTGCATGCATTTGATAAATTAATTCCGAGTCTTAAAGGTTTCGACGTAAGTTCGGTTCTGCCTTGAGCCGTTTCCAAAAAATTTACAAGTTTATTTCTGAAAAATATTTCATTCTCGGGTATATTGTCTATTTTATCCGCGACAAGTTTAACTACTTCTTTATATTTTCTTGCAGTTAAATATAATTCCGCCAAATTAACTATGGCGGTCTGATTATTTTTATTGACATTTAAAGCTTCAGTATATTTTTTTTCAAGTCTTTCATATACCGAATTGTCTAATTGTTTCGGAATTTTCTCATAAAATAAAAAATTTATATCGTTTATTTCATTATATAATTCATCCGATTTTTTTTCATCATGAGGCATACAATGTTTTGCTTGTTCGCACATTGAAAGAGCTTTTCTGAAATAACCGGTTATTTTGTATATTTTTGCAAGAAATAAAAAAGCATAATATGATATATGGTCCTGTCTGTCTTTTTGCCGCAAATATAAATTAAAATATTTTTCAGAATTATTATATTCATTTAAGTAAAAATAATTTTTACCTATCTCAAAATAAATATAGAAATCATTTTTACACGCCAAAGCCTGATTATATAATTCGTTAGATTTTATAAAATTGCCTGAATTTGATGTTTTTTTTGCTTCTTCAATTAATTCATCAAATCTATTCATTATTCTATTTATCCTCAACAGGTCTGCATAATTTATATCTTATTTGTCCTGAAATACACTCCGGCTGGCATAAATCATGAAAATCATTTTCCGCCAGTTTTTTTCTGTATATTTGCATATTTTTACTGTTCCATAATTCCGCAAGAGAAAAATGTTCCGTGCTGCCAAGCCATTTTGTGCACATGGCGTAAGGCCTTGTCTGTCCCATATTATCCAGCAAAAGCCTCTGCCAGGGGGCATAACATATCATTCTGTTATTATTTTTCTTATTTTTTTCTTCATTTTTTAATTCTTCTTTTTTCGGTTGTTCATCGGAATTTTTCTTATCTGATATAAAATCATTCACGAGTTCATGTTTAAAATTAATTTCTTTGCATCCGCAGTCCACCGGCATCCAATTGTTAAATCTTATTCCGTATTCTTTAGCCTTCGTCTCGGCTAAAGGAATAACTTTCCTCATAAAATCAAAGGCTTGTTCATCTATAGGCTGAAAAATATTTTCTTCGGGATAACCTCTTATAGGATTTAATGTAATCGCCGTAAATTCATATTTTTTTGCAAATTCAACCATTTCTTCAATTTCTTTGTAATTGGTCCTGCATATAACAGGATTATAATATGTGTTAATTTTTGCTCCCGTTGTTTTTCTTACTTCTTTTATGAGTTCCAAAACATTACACAATTTTTCAAAACTTGCTCCGCGTCTTATGTATTCATAACTTTCTTTTGTCGCTCCGTCTATTGACAACACAAGTTCAACGTTGCCTTTAGCTATAATTTCAAGATTTTTTTCATTTAATAAAAGTCCGTTAGTAAAAATTACCTGGTTTAGATTCTTACACTTTACTCCCTCAGACAGCATTTCATTAAAACCTTTCATTAAAAACACTTCGCCGCCCTGCCAGCATATATCTTCCATATAAGGAAGCAGTTCAACTATTTCTTTTAATATCCTGTCAGGCTCCTGCCATACGCCTTCGCGCCATATATCGCATATTCTGCAGCTTATATTGCACTTATTCATTATCATTCCGATCATGGCCCTCGGTTTTGATTCCAAAATTTCTTTTCTCATTGATATTTCATATTCATTAAGAGCCTTATTATTAAGATATTTGTCATTTTTTATTCTGCTGTCTTGGAGCATTTTTTTAAATATATCCGACGATTCTTTATCCTTACCGGCTTCTCTGTATGCAATACCGAGTTCAAAATTTGTCATTATATCGTCTTTTGCAAGCTGGTAAGCCTTATCTATACTAGCCAAAGCGCTGTCCAAATCTCCCATAGCTTCGTGAAGCCTGCCTATTTCTTTAAATACTGAAACATCATTTTTTATTTTATCCGTAAATTTCCCGTAATATTCCATAGCAAGTTCGTTGCGTCTCTGTCTGTGGTAAATCCTTGCCAGTTCCAAATCAGCTTCATGCATGTTAGAATCGTTTGCCAAAACTTTTTTATACATTTTTTCAGCTTCATGGTCATTGCCCTGTATTATTTTTATTTTCGCAAGTTCAAAAACAGCGTACTTATCGTTTATACTTTCCAGTATTTTCTCGGCTTCTTTTAATTTGTTCTCGTTTATTAATTTTTTTGCCTCTTCTATTCTGTTGCGTATCATTAAATTCTCCTCATATTTTCGGGAACATTGCCATTTGCGCATTCGGCGCTGCATATATTAAGATTACCTCTTAAAATTTTATCGCGGTATTCCTGTATTTTTTGACTGTTCCATATATCAAGTATCGAATTTTCCATAACGGAGCCGACTTTTGTCATACATAAACAGCCCGGTCTTACATCTCCGTCAGGATCAATATTCAACTGTTTCCACGGCAAATAACAAAATATATCTTTATTTTCTTCATGCTTGTCAGCTTTATTTGTACATTCGCATTTTGTTTCATTTAAACTGCCTGATTCATGCGTTTTTTTAGGTTCGTCCTTATGAATAGGCAGAGAATGCATAAATTTTATTCCGTATTCGGCGCTTCTATCAATAATCTTCTGCAGCTGGCAGGATAAATTTTTTAAAATACCAGTTTCATTTTTTATGAAAATATTCTCAGGAATATCCTGGCCGCCGTATATAGGCATCATATAAACAGAATCAAATCCGTATTGTTTTGCAAAATCAATAAATTGCTCAAGATTTTTATAATTTGACCGCATAACAACCGTATGCATTTTCAGAATAAGTTTTGAATTTTTCTTCTTTCTCACTTCGTTTAATTTTTCAAGGTTTTTTATGAGAATATCAAATTTTGAACCGTATCTGATTTTTTCATATGTTTCTTTATCAAACCCGTCAACAGAAACCGTAAGCTCCATATTTGCTTCCGTAAGCAGATCAATCCATTTATCGTTTAAAAGCATTCCGTTTGTAACTATAGTCTGCATAAGATTTTTATTATTTAAAGATTCAATAAAAAGTTTTTCAAAATAATCAAGAATCAAAACTTCGCCGCCCTGCCAGTTTACGCTGGTCATAAAAGGAAGCAAAAATTTTATTTCATCAACGACTCTCAACGGTATATCCCACGGTTTTTTGACAACTTCGCACATAATGCATCTGGAATTACACTTTGTAGACAAAGTGACGATCAATCTTTGCGGATAAGATTGCAAAACAATTTTTTTATCTTTAATCTCTTGGGTATTTAAATCTAAATTATTTTTAACTTTATTCATATTTTATTATTTTATACGCAAACAAATTTTTTATGTTCATCCGAAACTGTATTATTTATACATTCCTTACAACACCATGACTTATCTGAATTTATCAATTTTCTTCTGTATTCCTGCATACTCTCTCCGTTCCAAATATCATCAAAGTTTTCGCATTGGTAAACAAAATCAACATTTTTTAAACACAAACATTCCGGTCTTATTTTGCCGTGCACGGTCGTGGCAAGCTGTCTCCAAGGGCGTAAACAGAAAGGAACTTTAAAATATTCCGTTTCGCATTCTTTAATTTCTTCCGTATTGAAAGAATCGGTTTTATCGCAATTATTATTATCCGCAGCATTATTATCGCATTTAACATTAAAACTATCCAATATAGGTGTTATATCCGGCAGCAAATCAATAACTTTTATGTTATTCTTTTCGGCTTTTGCCAAAACTTCAATTTTTAAATTCTGTAACGCTTCAAGTTCTTCTTTTGTTTTATTAAAGTAGTTATATTTTGTAAAGCTGTGTTGTTCTATATCCAAAGGAGATAAAATAACAATATCAAACTGATATTCTTTTGCAAAATCCATCATTTTTTTCAAAGAATAAACATTTTCGTCAGAAACAGTTATCCGCATCGTCAAAGTTATATTAGGTTTATATTGCTGTCTTGCTGATTTTAAATGCGTTAAGTTATCAAGTAAGACTTCAAATTTCGCTCCGAGTCTCATTTTTTCATAAGTGTCTTTTTCTATGCTGTCTACCGATATCGTAAGATCCAAATAGCTTGCTTTAATCAACAAATTTATCCAATGTTCGCTCAATAACAAACCGTTGGTTATAATAATTTGCTTTAAATATTTATTCTTAGCGGCTTCTAAAAACAATTCTTCAAAACCTTTGTATAAAAATACTTCTCCGCCCTGCCACGTAATAAGTTCTAAATTAGGCAAATTTTTTATTATATATTTTTTAAATTTTTCAGGTATATCCCAGCAATTTGATTCTTCTCTTGTTGCGCACATCGGACATTTCAAGTTACATCTGTTTGTCAGTGAAACTAACATAATACGAGGCTGTGATTTTAAAATTGTTTTTTCCATTGCTATTTCAAATTCATTTAAAAATAAATTTGACAGAAATCTGTCATTTTTAACATCTTCATTATTTAAATATTCTTTACTAAGCTCTGTCGCTGCCGCTTTTTTACCGACAAAATTGTATATCTGGGCAAGTCTGGCAGCAACAGATATTTCATTTTTTTTAGAAGTCAAATATTTACCGTAAAATTTGGCCGCTGTTTCATAATTTTTTTCCAAATAATATTCATTTGCCAATTCCAGGCAAAATTCAATATTTGTTTCATTTAAAGATTTTTCCAAAAGATTAATAAATTCTTCTATTCTGCCGGTTTCTTTGTAAGACTTTGATAAAATATCCAATACATTATTATCATTCGGATATTTATTATTCAGTTCTTTCAATAATTCTATCGCTTTATTATGTTCTTTTAAAAAGTATAAAATTTTTGCATATTCAAATGAAACGGCTAAATCGTCGGTGCTTAATATCGGCGAAAGCATATCAAGAGCTATATCGTATTTGCCGGCAGCTATATTTTGTTTTGCATTCTCAATAATAATTTCTTTTGTAATTTCTACCATCTTCCTGTACACTCCGTTCTGCAACTGTCCTCGGTAAATTTTTTATCAATCATTCTTTGTCTATATTCCTGCGAAATTTCGCTGTTCCATATTTCGTCTATAGAATTGTTGTATATATTCCCTATGCTTCTCACGCAAGAGCCCGTTAAAATAACATTGCCTTCGTCGCATATCATCATATAATTCCACGGCATTTTACAACATACTCTGTTTACCGGCGCTATTACATCTTTAGGTTCCGCATTTATTGCATTATTATCACGGATTTTCTCCGCGATTTCAGTTTCGCAATTTTTTTCAGCGACTTGTTCATTTTTTTGAGATACAATTTCATCAAAACTTTCATCACCGCATGGCAATAACAAATCTAAATCTATATTATATTCTTTTGCTTTCTGTTTTAAAACCGGTATCGCTTTATAAACATATTTAAGAGCTTCCGTATCTTTTGTTTCGCCGTAAAATATATTTTCATTCGGAGCGGTATCAAAGTGCAACGCCATAAAGGATATTTGGTTAAATCCTTCGTTTTTCGCAAATTCAAGCAAATCATAAATCTGCCTGTAATTCGTCTTCATTATGACGGCATTCATTCTTATATCTTTTTTTACTCCGAATTGTTTTTTCATTTTCATTGTATATCTTACATTTTCAAGCAATTTTTCAAAATTTGAACCTTGCCTTATTTCTTCATAAACTTCTTTTGTCGTCCCGTCAATTGAAAATGTAAGTTCGGAATTTTGCGTATTTATTATTTTTTCAATCCATTTTTTATTTAACGCAACTCCGTTTGTAATGACTTGCTGTTTTAGATTATTCCACTTCCCCGCTTCATCAAACATTTCTTCAAAATGTTTATATAAAAAAACTTCACCGCCCAACCAGACAAGTCTTTCCAAATACGGATAGTTATCCATCACTTCTTTTGCGGTTTTATAAGGCAAATCCCATTTATTGTGCCATAAACCGCAGGTTTTACACCTTATATTGCATCTTGACGTAACAGTAACCCATAATCTTTTCATTTTTGATTTTAGAACTGTCTTTCTCTGCAATATTTCAATTTCATTTAATATGGTATCCTGATCAAACTGATTCGGCGGAGTTAACGCCAAAGCTTTTTTTCCGGCATCATCGGATTTTTCATTCTGTTTTGTGAGATAATACAATTCAACCAGTTTTAAATATATATATTTATCTTTCTTCTTATCGGCCGCCATTTCAAAATATTTTATCGCTTCTTCATATTGTCCCTTTAAAAAATATATCTCGGCTAATTCAATATAAATGCTTTCTTTATCATCTGTTTTTTCTAAAATATTGTTATATATATTTATTGCTTTTGTAAAATATTGATTGTTTCTGAACAATTTTGCCTGCAAAAACTTAATTTCAATGCTGTTTTTATTTAAGTTTAACGCCTTTTGTATATATACATCCGCCGACTGAATATCATTTTTTGAAAATAAGATATTTATATATTCTATTAGATATCTTTCATTGTTTATTTTTGTTATTAAATTTTTTAAAACTGACTCGGCTTTATCATAATTTTTTGATAAACAGGCGGTTTGAGCCAATTCTTTTACCGCATTTTCATTTGTGTTATCGTAATTAATAAGTTCTGCAAAGCAATCAATTGCTTTTAAAGGATTATTAGCCATTTTATAATTTTTGCCGATTTCAAAAATAGCAATCGGATAATAATCTTTATTTACAAGCACTTTTTTAAACATTTCCGTAGATTCTTGAAAATGTTTATTATACTGCAATTGATACGCCTGTTCCAAAATATTTTTCATGTAAAACCTCTAAATTGAAATTTCCCAATCATCCATCCATGTATTAAGCCATCTGCTTTCTTCTCCGGGAACCATACATCTCCAACAACGGCAGTCTTTTATATCATAACATTTCTCGGCTTTTTCCAATAATTTAATTGTTTTATCAAATAAATTGCCTAAATACGTGTTCCCGTCATAAGCGCAACATCTGTAAACATTTCCATTAGGATAAATCCTTGCATACATTCTTCCCATTTCGCATAATTTAAACTCTTTATTCTTTTTATTTTCTGTTTGTTTTATCCGTTTTGCAAGTTCATTTTCTTCAATTTGAAGTTCCGTTAATTTTATATACTTGTTTTTTTCTGCATTGTTCTTATAGTTGCCTTTTCTTTCCGCTCTCCATGATAATTCAGTAATACTTTTATAGTCCGCATCATAAATAATGCTTTTCTCATTTTCATTATATGAAGCCGGATACTGTTTATCGTTATAAAAACCTGAATATGGATGAACTATAAATGGAATATTCATCTCATTTTGTATAATTTTTTTTGCCAACGGAATATTATTTATAAAATCAGGATAAGCTACATATGAAACAACCATTTTGTATCCGTATTTTTTCAAATACTCCAGTTTTTTTACAAAATCATCCAATTTTGTGTATTCACAGTGTAAACTCGCATCGATTCTTACTTTTGCCGGATCGGAATTGTCACAAAATTTTTCAACATCAAATGACAGATTTGTATTAATTTGTAATCTGTGCATTTTCAATAATTCTTTTAAAATACAATAAAAATTCGGATATATTGTAGGTTCGCCGCCGTCTAATCTTATTCGTGACATTCCATATTTATCAAAAACAAATTTCCAACTGTCAAGCAATTGTTGCGTTGACGGGTAAAAAGCCTTATTATTTTTATTATTATTAAATGTAATATCATGCGGTTTTGGAGCATAACAATAAGCGCAACTGTAATTACATTGATAATGCATGCCCCATGTAAAAAAAACTCTGTAAGGAGCTATAAGCTGCCTTGAATTTTCAACTGACTCAATCTTTTTAATAAATTCTTCAGTTTCATTATTTTTTATTTTCTTTACATTTTGTAAAGTTTCAAACGCCGATTGACCGTCGGGTATTAATCTTTGTTGAATAAATTTTTCAATTAATAAAGAAAAATTATATTGATTTTTTTCTGCAGCAATATTAATGCAATCTACCGCTTTTGAATGTTCTCCTTTTCTATTATATAATTTAATCAATTCTTTAACAGTACATATAATATCAAAATTACGGTCTTGAAGCAGTTTTTCAAATATTTCTACTGCTTTTTCAATTTTATCAAGACCAACATAAATATTTGCAAGTTCAAAATTAAGTTCCGGACTGTTCTGCAATAAATATTTATATTCATTGATTAACTTTTCCGCTTCTGAATACTTGCCGGAATGTCTGTATTTTTTCACAATTTCCAACAATGAAGTTACACTGTGTTTGTTCATTTGTTCATTAGCCTTTAATTTATCTGCCATTAATATTTTAACCTCTGTTAAAATAGTCCTATTTTTGCCCTTTCTGTATATTCGCCGCACCCTCTGCATAAAGCATTGCAATTTGATAAATCATTATTAACTATTTTTTTTCTATATTCAACCATTTCAGAACAATTCCAAATTTCGTCATATTTATATTTTTTAACATTTATTTGGTTTGATAAACATGTAATTCTTATATATTGTTTAAAATCCAAATAAATTCTTGTCCATGGAGATATACAAAATAAATCATTACATTTTTGTTCTTGCGTTTCTTTTTTAAAAATTTCATTTTTTTTGTATTTCATCAGATTATTATTCGAAATTAAAATATTTTTATCATTATATTTACAACCGTAATCAAGATCAATATTTGTTTTTATAGATATATTTTGATATTTTTTTCTTAATGCAATGATTGTATTTGCAACTTCGGCCGTTTGTTCTCTTGACAGCTGCAAATCATTTTTTTCATAAACGATATATTTTAAAAAAGATATTAATTCAAACTTATAGAATATTGCAAATTTAACTAAATCTTCCAATTGTTGGAAATTCTTAGAGATTACCACAGTTTCAATACTATAAATGGCTGTATTCCTTTTATTCCTATGATTTTTTAAAAGTTCTATTTTTTTTAATAAATTTTCAAATTTTGCTCCCACTCTTATTTCTTCATAAGTTTTTTTATCAACGGCGTCTACTGAAACTTGAAGGTTTACTTTATATTTATTAATTTTATTAATTAAATCTTCATTCAGCAATAAAGCATTAGTAATAATTTTTTGTTTCACATTATGTTTATAAGCCAATTCTGACAAGTAATTAAACTTATCATATAAAAAAACTTCTCCGCCCTGCCATACAACTTCTTCTAAATACGGCATGTTTGCAACAACAAAATCGTAAAATTTAGTTTCTATTTCTCTTATCTTATCGGTTTTATGGTCTATCACATTACACATTACGCATTTCAAATTACATTTTGTAGTCAGTGATGCCATAATCGCTCTGGGTTTTGATTTTAAAATAACTTTATTTTGCAATATTTCAATTTCATTTA
>CAZASN010000004.1:0-72315 GCA_964487915.1 uncultured Elusimicrobiaceae bacterium
TAAGGTAGCGAAATTCCTTGTCGGGTAAGTTCCGACCTGCACGAATGGCGTAACAAAGAGGGCACTGTCTCAACGAAAGACTCGGCGAAATTGTGGTACCCGTGAAGACGCGGGTTGCCTGCAGCTAGACGAAAAGACCCCGTGGAGCTTTACTGTATCTTAGCCTTGAATTATGGAGTTTATTGCGTAGAATAGGTGGGACACTTCGAAGCATGGCTTTTGGGCTGTGTGGAGTGGCAATGTGAAATACCACCCTATCAATTCTGTGGTTCTAACTCCCAGGTTTATAACGACCGGGAGGACATGGTTAGGTGGGCAGTTTAACTGGGGCGGTTGCCTCCTAAATAGTAACGGAGGCGTTCAAAGGTACCCTCAGGACCAATAGAAATGGTCTGTCGAGTGCAAGTGCAGAAGGGTGCTTAACTGCGAGACCTACAAGTCAAGCAGATGCGAAAGCAGGAACTAGTGATCCGGCGGTTCAGTGTGGAATTGCCGTCGCTCAACGGATAAAAGCTACCCCGGGGATAACAGGCTTATTTCATCCAAGAGTCCATATCGACGATGAAGTTTGGCACCTCGATGTCGGCTCATCTCATCCTGGGGCTGGAGCAGGTCCCAAGGGTTTGGCTGTTCGCCAATTAAAGAGGTACGTGAGCTGGGTTCAGTACGTCGTGAGACAGTACGGTCTCTATCTACTGTAGGCGCAGGAAATTTGAGGGGGCTCGTTCTTAGTACGAGAGGACCGGAATGAACATACCTCTGGTGTTTCGGTTGTTCCGCCAGGAGCATTGCCGAGTAGCCAAGTATGGTTAAGATAAACGCTGAAAGCATATAAGCGTGAAACTTTCCCCAAGATAAGATTTCCCTAAAGGTCACCCGTAGACTACGGGTTTGATAGGTAAGAAGTGTACGTGCAGTAATGCATTTAGCTAACTTATACTAATCGACCGTTTGGCTTGGTCACATTCTCTAATCCAAGTGATTGAATGTTTAGTTGTTTTGCCTAATTAAGTTGATTTGTTCTTTAAATCACAGTATAATAATTGAAAAATTTCTGGTGGCTATACCGTTGGTGTCACACCCGATCCCATTCCGAACTCGGAAGTTAAGCCCTTCAGGGCCGATGGTACTTGCACCGCAGGGTGCCGGGAGAGTAGGTCGTCGCCAGATTCAATATAGACTGCAAGCGTTATTAATTTAGCGCTTGCAGTCATAAGTTTTTCTGTCAAAGACAGCAAGGACCGAAAGGTTTAATACGAAAGTACTTGCCGAGACTGGGAATAATCGGATAGGTTAATTTTACAAACTTCTCATCTCGTGAGAAGTTTTTTTTATTTGTGATAAAATTTTGAAGTAATCATTGAAGAATGTTTAGTTTTAAATTTTGTTAAATATAATAGTTTTGAGGAGTACAAAGATGCCAAATATTAAGAATCAGGAAGAAGTCAAAAGTTTAATCGCCAAATTTAAGGCGATGAAAGGCATGATAATGACTCAGTATCAGGGTCTTAACGTCAGCCAGATTTCGGAATTGAGAAACGAACTGAGAAAATGCGGCTGCGAATATGTAGTCGTAAAGAATACGCTCGGTAAAGTAGCTTTAAAAGAAGTCGGCCTTGACATTGCAAGCGAATATTTTGAAGGGCCTATCGCTCTTGTTATGGAAGAAAGCAATGATCCTGTTTCTCCGGCAAAAATTGTTTCGGAATTTGCAAAAAAGAATGAAAAATTTGTTGTCAAAGCAGGTTTTTTAGACGGTAAAGTCTTACAGGCGAACGAAATAAACGCATTGGCTGCGCTTCCTTCAAAAGAAGTTCTTATCGCCAAAATGCTTGGCAGCATGAATGCTCCTATTTCAGGACTTGTAAACGTAATGCAGGGTTCTATAAGAAATTTAGTTTATGTTTTAAATGCGGTTAAAGAAAAACAAATAGCGTAAAGGCGGAAGCTTGGAAGTTTGGAAGACGAGAAGCTGAGCAAAGACAAAGACGAAACAAAAGATAAAAAAGCAGTTAAAACAAAAATAAAATTAAAAAATAAAAGTGGGGGATTAGTAAAATGGCTATGACGAAAGATCAATTAATTGAAGCGATTTCATCAATGACAGTTTTGGAAATGGCGGAATTGGTAAAGGCTTTAGAAGAAAAGTTCGGCGTTTCAGCAGCGGCACCTGTAGCAGTAGCAGCGGCAGGAGCAGCGGCACCGGCAGCAGCAGCGGAAGAAAAAACTGAATTCACGGTTGTTTTGGAAAATGCCGGCGCAAATAAAATCGGCGTAATCAAAGTTGTCAGAGAATTGACAGGCCTCGGACTTAAAGAAGCTAAGGACTTGGTAGACGGCGCTCCTAAAACAGTTAAAGAAAACGTAGCAAAAGCCGAAGCAGAAGATATGAAGAAGAAACTTGCTGAAGCAGGCGCGACTGTAGGTTTGAAGTAATTTAATTTTTTTAACAAGTTGAAATGTTTATATAACGATATTGAAAACGGGTAAAGTTCCTAAACCAGAACAATCAACGGCGGTAATAGCAAAACGTATAAAATAATTGTAAAATGAATCAAAAAACAATTGACAAGAGATAAATATTAAGTGTATAATATACGCTTAATTTTATCTTTTTTGTCACAAAAATTTATATAAACGGATTAACTTATGAAAAGAGTAAACTTTGGAAGAATAAGTTCCCCGATTGACCCGCCTTTATTGCTCGGGATGCAGAAAGATTCTTTTGCGGAATTTTTGCAGATTGAAACAGCCCCGGAAAAAAGAAAAATACACGGTCTTGAAGGCGCTTTTAGAGACGTATTCCCTCTGACAAATTCAGACGGAAGTTTAGTAATGGATTTTATTTCATACGATTTCGGCGAACCGAAATATTCCGTTGAAGAATCCATAGCAAGAGACGAGACTTTTGCAGCCCCTTTAAAAATAAAATTGAGACTTTCACATAAAAAAGAAGACGGCAAACTGAAAGAACTTTCCGAACAGGAAGTTTATTTCGGCGATATTCCTCTTATGACGCCTACCGCTACGTTTGTTATAAACGGTGCCGAAAGAGTCGTCGTCAGCCAGATACACCGTTCGCCGGGCGTTATTTTTGAAGAAGACGAAGAAAAAAAAGTAACTCTTTTCGGAAAACCTTTGTATTTCGGAAGAATAATACCTTACAGAGGAGCATGGGTTGAATTTGAATTTGACCAAAACGGCATTCTCTACGTAAGAATAGACAGAAAAAGAAAAATACTTGCAACAACGCTTTTAAGAGCAATAGGTTTTGAAAGCGACGTTGAAATATTGAATTTGTTCAGAGATACGAAAGAAGTTTCGCTTGACGCGGCTCCTTCAACTCTTGCAAACGAATGTCTTGCCGACGATATTTTTGACAAGGCGACAGGCGAAGTTCTTTTTGATGCCGGTAAAGAATTAACCGAAACGGTTATTGAAAAGATGAAAGCGAAAGGCCTTTCCACCGTTGTCGTATTTAAAGATACGACAATTCTTTTGACTCTTAAAAAAGATTCAATCAAAACACAAAAAGAAGCAGTAAATCATATTTATAAAGTTTTAAAAACACAGGAATTTATCGTTCAGGAAAGAGCGCAGGGATTTTTAGACGAATTATTGTTTAAATCGGTAAGAAGATACGATTTTACGACAATAGGAAGATATAAAATTCTTAAAAAACTCGGACCTATTTACCAGTATTACAAAGATAATTTTAATTTGACAATACCGGCTGAAAACAAAAGAACCGTTGCAAGAGAAGATATTGTTACCACAATAAAGTATCTTCTTATGATTTATAACGGCGATATGAGTTTTGAACATGCGGGTAAAAAAATAAAACTAGGGTTAGACGACATTGACCATCTCGGAAACAGAAGAGTAAGGTCAGTCGGAGAACTTTTGGAAAACCAGGTAAGAATCGGTTTGGTTCAGATGGCAAGACTTGTAAAAGAGTATATGAACAATCAGGATAAAGCGACAGTTACTCCCAGATCTTTGATTAATATTACTCCTTTTGTCGCTCAAATCAGAAAATTTTTCGGAACGTCGCAGCTTTCTCAGTTTATGGATCAGATCAATCCTCTTGCGGAACTTACGCACAAGAGAAGACTTTCTGCTCTCGGGCCCGGCGGTTTGAACAGAAAAAGAGCAGGATTTGAAGTCAGAGACGTGCATTATACCCATTACGGACGCGTATGTCCGATTGAAACGCCGGAAGGACCGAATATCGGTCTTATAACTTCGTTGTCTGCTTATGCAAGAGTCAACCAGTACGGTTTGATTGAAACGCCTTTCAAGAAAGTTGAAGGCGCAAAAGTTACAAATAAAATTGAATATATGACTGCAGACACGGAAGACGATTTATTTGTCGCGCAGGCAAATACTCCTATAGACGACAAAGGAAAATTTACTACCGAACTTGTACAGGGAAGATTTTATAACGATTTCTTGTTTAAGTCTCCGGATAAAGTCGATTATATGGATATTTCTCCGATGCAGGTCGTTTCTGTATCGGCGGGTCTTATTCCTTTCTTGGAACATGATGACGCAAACAGAGCTTTGATGGGATGTAACATGCAAAGACAGGCGGTTCCGCTTCTTGTTACGGAAAGACCTTTCGTTTGTACGGGTGTTGAAGATAAAGTCGCAAAAGATTCAGGAGTATCGGTTGCTGCTCAGATAGACGGAGAAGTCGTTTCCGTTTCAGCAGATGAAATAATCGTATGGAACAGCAAAGACGGCGTCAAACAGCATACGTTAAGCAAATATTTAAGATCAAACCAAGACACATGCATTAATCATATTCCGATCGTAAAAGTCGGAGACACAGTTAAAAAAGGCGATATCATAGCCGACGGACAGGCGACAAAAGAAGGACAGCTTTCACTCGGCCAAAATCTTTTGATAGCTTTCATGCCTTGGGACGGTTATAATTTTGAAGACGCAATTTTGTTGTCGGAAAAATTAGTCCAGGACGACAGATTTACGTCCGTTCACATAAGAGAATTTGAAACGGAAGCAAGAGAAACAACAAAAGGCAGACCTGAAGAAATAACGAAAGATATTCCGAACGTCGGAGCAGAAGACTTGCTCAACCTCGATGAAGACGGAGTAATCAGAGTCGGAGCAAACGTACAGAGAGGTGATATCCTCGTAGGTAAAACGGCTCCTAAAGGCGAACAGCAGTCAACTCCCGAAGAAAGACTTTTGAGAGTTTTGTTCGGTAAAAAAGCCGAAGACGTACAGGACGTTTCTTTGAGAGTTTCACCCGGAACGGCAGGAAAGATTTTGGCGGTAAGATCGTTTGTAAGAAGAGAAAAACTTTCCGAAAAAGAAGTTAAGAAAAAACAAGATGAAATGACATCTTTGTATAAAGCCGCAAAAGCAAAACTTGAAAAAGAAAGGAAAGAAGTTCTTGCGCAGGTTTCAAAATCAGAGGCAAAGAAAATAGAATCTTTGTATGAAGCAAAAGAAGAAATACTTAAACAAAATTATGAAAAGGAAAAAGAGAGATTTAAAAAAGGCGACGAACTGCCGGTTTCCGTAAATAAAATTGTTAAGGTTTATATAGCGTCAAAACTTAAAGTTCAGGTCGGCGACAAACTTGCCGGAAGACACGGTAACAAGGGTATTGTTTCAAGAATACTTCCTGTTGAAGATATGCCGAGACTGCCTGACGGAACGCCGGTAGACTGCGTTCTTTCTCCTCTTGCCATACCGTCCCGTATGAACGTGGGTCAGCTTTTGGAAGCCATGCTCGGATGGGCGGGAAAGGTATTGAATACCCAGATGGTAACCCCTGTGTTTGACGGAGCAAGCGAAGATCAGGTTAAGGAACAGGTAAAAAAAGCAAAAGATATGCTTGTTGAACAGAAAGAAAAAGAATTTAAACAGAGAGGTTTGAAGGGTGAAGAACTCAGCAAAGCTCTTGAAGATTACAGATTGAATTATCTTCCGACCGAAGACTGCAAGATTACATTGTTTGACGGAAGAACCGGCGAAGCTTTTATGGAAAAAGTTACGATCGGCGTAATGTATATGTTAAAACTTAATCATTTGGTTGAAGACAAAATGCACGCAAGATCAACCGGCCCTTATTCTCTGATTACAAGACAGCCTCTCGGCGGAAAAGCCCAGTTCGGCGGACAGAGATTCGGAGAAATGGAAGTCTGGGCAATACAGGCCTACGGCGCATCGCACGTTCTGCAGGAATTCTTGACCGTAAAATCCGACGATGTTGACGGAAGAGTCAAGATGTACGACGCGATAATAAAAGGCGAAGCTATATCGGAACCCGGAGTGCCGGAATCGTTTAAGGTTCTTGTAAACGAACTCAGAGCTTTAGGGTTGAACGTAAGCCTTTTAAGCAATAAGGACACCGAGGAAGAAACTGTCGTTGAAGAAAAAAAATAATCTCAAATTAAGTTATTTGAGAATAACGGAAGGACAATATAAATGAGTATAAATAAAAAAAATTCAAAGAAAAAAACACAAAGTCTGAATTTCTTAGATTTTGATGCCGTGAAATTAACGGTTGCAAGCCCGGACGATATTAAGTCATGGTCTTACGGCGAAGTTAAGAAACCGGAAACTATTAATTACAGAACATTCAAACCCGAGAGGGACGGATTGTTCTGCGACTGCATATTCGGACCTACGAAAGACTGGGAATGCCACTGCGGAAAGTATAAATACATAAAACATAAAGGGACCATATGCGACAGATGCGGAGTTGAAGTTGCGGAATCTAAGGTCAGAAGAGAAAGATTCGGGCACATCAATTTGGCAGTTCCTGTAGCGCATCCATGGTTTTTGAAAAAACCGCCGTCAAGAATAGGTATTTTGCTTAATATGAAAATATCGGACCTTGAAAAAGTTATTTATTATACAAAATATGTTGTTACCAATCCTTTAAGAGACGCTTCGGATACGGTATCTTTTTTACATAAAGGCACATTGTTAAAAGAAGAAGAATTTAATTTGTTTAATTACGGTATGAACAGCGCCGTAGTAAGAGAAGAACTTAAAAATGTTTTTGACGGAATTGCCGCGGAAGAATTTGAAGTAAAAGACGAAAAAGAATTGAAAAAAATTCTTGAAAAAGAAGTTAAAACGATGGCTGATTTCAGCGGCGAGAAAAAAACGGAAATAGCGAATAAAATATTTGAAAATATCAAGAAAGGTTCAAAATATTACAGATGCTATTTCAAACCGCACAGCGTATATTTTTATGACGTTGAATCATCGCAGAAATCCGAAATAAAGAAAATTTTGTCTTCTGCTTTTGAAAAATCGGAAACGGTTTTAATATCAGAAGCCGACAGGAAGATAAAGATAGAATTTTTTGACAGGGAAAAAGAAAAACTTTTTACCGAACTTAGAAAAAATCCGGAAGGGTTAAAACAGTTTGAAGGAAAGCTTAAAGTTGAAATGTTCAGAATGGACATGCCTATTTTAAAAACTTTCTCAAAACCCGATACTCCTTTGCTTCTTGAAGAATCCGACATTAAGAAATTTCAATCGGGCTTCGGAACAAATCTTAAAGTTGACATCGGCGCTTCAGCCGTCAGAAAACTTTTGGAAGAAATAAATCTTGACGAAGAACAGAAAGCCATAAGCAAAGAAATCGCAAAAACGACTTCGGATGCCGAAAGAGCAAGACTTATAAGAAAACTCAGAGTCGTTGAAGGATTTAACAGATCCGGTTCAAGACCGGAATGGATGATACTTACTGTTCTTCCTGTAATACCGCCTGATTTAAGACCTTTAGTTGCTCTTGAAGGCGGAAGATTCGCCGCTTCGGATTTGAATGATTTATACAGAAGAATTATAAACAGAAATAACAGATTAAGACATATTGAACAGTTAAAAGCTCCGACAGTTATGATAAATAACGAAAAAAGGCTTTTACAGGAAGCGGTTGACGCTTTGATTGACAACGATTCTATGGCAAGACCCGTAACGGGAGCCGGCAACAGAGTTTTGAAATCATTGTCGGATACACTTAAAGGAAAGCAGGGAAGATTCAGACAGAATTTGCTCGGTAAGAGAGTTGACTATTCGGGAAGAAGCGTTATCGTTGTAGGCCCTTCTCTTAAACTGCATCAGTGCGGTATTCCTAAAGAAATGGCGCTTGAACTTTTTAAGCCTTTTATAATAAGAGAACTCATTGCTCAGGAAGGAGCGACATTAAAATCTGCAAGAAGGATCCTTGAAAGAGGCGATGTAAGAGTATGGAGCATACTTGAAAAAGTAACGAAAGAACATCCCGTAATGCTTAACAGAGCTCCTACGCTTCACAGACTCGGCATTCAGGCGTTTGAACCCGTTTTGGTTGAAGGTAAATCAATCCAGCTTCATCCGCTTACATGTACGGCATTTAACGCTGACTTTGACGGCGACCAAATGGCGGTTCATGTCCCTATTTCAATAGAAGCGCAGCTTGAAGCAAAAATGCTTATGATGACGACAAAAAATATTTTGTCGCCTTCATCCGGAAAACCTATAACGGTTCCCGGACAAGATATAGTTTTGGGAAGCTGCTTTATAACGAAGGAAAAAATGGGCGTTCACGGCGAAGGAAGCATTTTCTCGTCAGTTGCCGAAGTTATAAGCGCATACCAGCAGAAAGAAGTTGATATTCATGCAAGAATAAAAGTTCTTGGTATTACAAACTTGAAAGATTCAAAACTTAAAGATAACGAACAGAAAGACTTGTCAAAGTGGAAAAATTATAAAGGTGAAAATCCGAATTATACAACAGTCGGAAGAGTGATATTTAACGATCATTTGCCGAAAAATGACGACGGTTCATACGCGCTCGGTTATGTAAACAGAGACGTAGGGAAAAAAGATTTGGTTTCTCTTATAGATACGTGCTTTAAAACATTAGGACAGTATAAAACCGTTATATTGCTTGATGAAATAAAGAAACTCGGCTACAAATATGCGACGCTTGCCGGCGTTTCAATTTCAATAGACGCTATGAAAGTTCCGCCTAAAAAAGACGTGATGGTAAAAGAAGCAAAAGCTCAGATTAAGGAAATTGAAAAACAGGCAAAACTCGGTCTTATAACCGAAAGTGAAAGATACAATAAAATCATAGATATCTGGACTAAGGTAACGGACGGAGTCGCCGACATAATGTTTGACGAAATGAAAAAGGATGAAAAAGAACCTTACAAACCAAATACAAACAGATTTAATTCAATATTTATGATGGCAGATTCCGGAGCCAGAGGTTCAAGACAGCAGGTAAGACAGCTTGCCGGTATGAGAGGTCTTATGGCAAAGCCTCAGAAGAAACTTTCCGGAGGCATCGGAGAAATTATTGAAACGCCTATTATTTCTAACTTCAGAGAAGGTCTTACGATATTG
Source organism: uncultured Elusimicrobiaceae bacterium (assembly GCA_964487915.1). Classification (GTDB taxonomy): domain Bacteria; phylum Elusimicrobiota; class Endomicrobiia; order Endomicrobiales; family Endomicrobiaceae; genus Proruminimicrobium. The sequence continues at coordinate 9,382 of CAZASN010000004.1, forward strand.
GAATACTTCTTGTCGACTCACGGAGGAAGAAAAGGTTTGTCTGATACCGCTCTTAAAACGGCAGACGCGGGTTATCTTACAAGAAAACTCGTTGACGTTTCTCACGACGTTGTAGTAAGAGAACACGACTGTAAAACTCCAAACGGAGTATTTATCGGAAACCTTCAGGCAGGCGACGAAGTTATTGAAGGAATAGAAGAGAGAATTTACGGAAGAGTCGCTTTGGATAACGTTATCGGTATCATACAGAAAGGCGATGAAATCAGAGAAGAACTTATCGTCAAAAGAGGCGAAATGATTACGGCCGAACAGGCGAAGAAAATCGTTGAAGCCGGCATTGACAAAATAGGTATAAGAAGCGTTTTGACATGCGAAGCAGAACACGGCGTATGCGCGAAATGCTACGGATTAAATCCGGGCTCGGGCAAACTTGCCGAAGTCGGAGACGCAGTCGGAGTAGTTGCTGCACAGTCAATCGGCGAACCCGGTACTCAGCTTACGCTTAGAACGTTCCATATCGGAGGCGCGGCGAGCAGAGTCGTGCAGAAATCCGAAATATATGCCGAAAAAGACGGGACGGTTGATTTTTATAATTTGAAATCAATTAAAAACAGAAACGGTGAAACATTGGTTGTCAGCAGAAACACGGAACTCGTATTTACGGAAAATTCACCGAGAAGAAGACAGGTACATAAAATACCTTACGGCGCGATTATAAACGTAAAAGACGGACAGGAAGTTTTGGTAAAAGACGCAAACAAAGTGCTTCTTGCAAAATGGGATCCGCATTCAAAATCAATTATCTCCGAATTTGACGGAAAACTTGAATTCTCCGGAATAAAAGAAGGCGTAACTTTACAGAAGGAAAAATCAAAGATTACCGGACAAATAGAAAGAGTTATAATAGAAGACAGAACAAGAAAGAATAAACCGAGACTCGTTATTAAGAAAGACGGACAGTCGGTCGTTGAATATCCGCTTCCTGTTGATACGACGCTTGTCGCTCACAACGGCGCGGAAATAAAAGTAGGTGATATATTGGCAAAAATTCCGCAGGAATTTGCGAAAACGAAAGATATCACCGGCGGTCTTCCCAGAGTCGCGGAATTATTTGAAGGAAGAAAACCGAAGAATGTTGCCGTTGTTTCAGAAATTGACGGCGTAGTAAAATTCGGCGAGGCAACTAAAAAAGGAGCCTTAAAAGTTAAAGTTATAGATTCCGAAACAAAGATGGAAAAAGAATATACGATACCGCTGGGCAGACATTTGGTTGTTTATGAAGGCGATAAAGTTGAAGCGGGAGAAGCATTGTCCGACGGCGCGGTAAATCCGCACGATATTCTTAAAGTTAAAGGCCCGAAAATCGTTCAGGAATATCTTGTTAACGAAATTCAGCAGGTTTACAGACTGCAGGGCGTTGCCATTAACGATAAACACATTGAAGTTATCGTAAGGCAGATGCTTTCAAACGTAAGAATAACTGAAGCAGGAGACAGCAAATTCTTAAGCGGTGAAATAGTTTTGAGATATAAGTATGAGCACGAAAGAAAAGTAATAAAGAAAAAAGGCGGCAAAATGCCTGTTGCGCAGCCTGTGCTTTTGGGTATTACAAAAGCCGCATTGTCATCGGATTCGTTTATATCGGCCGCAAGCTTCCAGGAAACAACAAGAATATTGACGGAAGCGGCTGTTTCGGGTCAGATAGACACACTCAGAGGATTAAAAGAAAACGTTGCTATAGGACATTTGATACCGGCAGGAACCGGTCTTAAACAGCAAATAGCAGAAGAAAAATAAAATATAAAATTGAGGAAGGGAAAATGCCAACAGTTAGTCAGTTGATTACAGACGGAAGAAGTAAAATTGTAAGTAAAACAAAATCTCCCGCTTTGAAGAGTTGCCCTCAGAGAAGAGGAGTATGCACCAGAGTTTATACAACAACTCCGAAAAAACCTAATTCGGCTTTGAGAAAAGTCGCAAGAGTCAAATTGACGTCAGGTTATGAAGTTACGTCTTATATTCCGGGCGTAGGACACAATTTGCAGGAGCATTCAATCGTCCTTATCAGAGGCGGAAGAGTAAAAGATCTTCCCGGCGTAAGATATCACATTGTAAGAGGCTCTCTTGACGCAACCGGAGTTGAAGGAAGAAAACAGTCAAGAAGCAAATACGGCGCAAAAAAAGATAAAAAAGCTGCAGCTAAGTAAATGAAGTTTAGAAGTTTGGAAGCTTAGAGGCTGAAAAACTTAAAGCATATATTAAAGAAAGAAATTAAAAAACAGAGGGAAAGTTAATATGCCAAGAAAAGCATTAAAACCAAGAGAAAAAAGAGGAATGCCTAACGGAGATTCAAAGTTTAATTCCGTTTTGGTCGCAAGATTTATAAATAAACTTGACCACAGCGGCAAAAAAAGCACGGCTGAAAAAATAATGTATACGGCGTTTGACATCGTTAAAGAAAAAATGAACGAAGAACCGTTGGAAGTCTTTAACAGAGCAATTGAAAACGCAAGACCTCTTCTTGAAGTAAGACCGAGAAGAGTCGGCGGAGCGACGTATCAGGTTCCTATGGAAGTTCCTATGATAAGATCAACCACTCTTGCAATGAACTGGATTATGGAATCAGCCAGATCAAAAACAGGAAGACCTATGGCAGACAGACTTGCTCAGGAATTTATGGATGCAAGCAAGAAAGAAGGGTCTGTTATGAAGAAGAGGGAAGATACGCACAAGATGGCGGAAGCTAATAAGGCGTTCGCTCATTATAAGTGGTAATTTTCTCCTTATAACGGCTTCAAGTTTTGGACTACAATTTCACATCGCAAACACTTATGTACAGTTTCACTTACGTACACTGCATGTTTGCGATGTTTTATTTCGTCTCAAACTTTGAAGTCTAACGACAACAGCAAATCTACTATTTTATTTTCTATCTTTTGGTGGGCAAGGATCATTCCCATAGCTATTTGTATTAATAATTTTACCATCGCGACCTTGAATCTTGTGTTCACAATGATTGTTTATAGCGATTTGTTTAGCTACTTTGTTGGCTTCTGCTTGTGTGCTGTGAATTGAATGTGCCCTTGAACTGCCTTCAGTTTTAACTTGCCAACCATCTTGATGTATGGCTGTCCAGACTGCTGACTTTTTTGACATAAGAACATTCCCCTTGTTTATATTGAAATATTATATTTAGTATTAGAATACTAAAATTTAATATTTTTGTCAATGCATATTGTATCTTTATAATATTTATTGTAAAATATCAAATATGAAAATACAAAAACTAAAAGACATATGCACAGACATATTTTCTGGTGCAACAATATTTAATAATGATAAACTTTCAAGAGATTATAAAGATGGTGGATATAGAGTTATCAGATTAGCAGATATTCAAAATAATGAAATTTCTTTTGAAAATTGTTTATTTTATAATTCTGCTGATTATAAAAAGAATAGATATCTTTTACAAAATAATGATATTTTATTATCATCTCGTGGCACTATTTTTAAAGTTGCAATTTTTTATAAAGAAGATACATATAAGACAATACCATCTGGTTTTTTAACATGTATTAGGTTGAATTTAGATTTGAATATATCAGTAAATTATATAGTTTCATATTTAAGACACAAAGAAAAAGATATTATAAATGTTAAAAAAAATATAAAAATAAATACTCCAAAACCTAAAATTCAACTTAAATTATCTGATATTCTAGATATAGAGATTCCTATTGTTGCAGAAAAAGTTCAAGAGAATATAGATGAATTATCTTTTGAAGCAAGAAATCTCTTAAAAAAGAATTTACAGAAAAGAAAAGAAATAGAAAATATTATTTCTAATATTTAAAGTATATGATAATGGATGAAAATATTTTTATTAATCAACTTAAAGAAACAATTGCGATTTTAAGAAAAGATTTTTTTATTCAAAGACCATTTTTATGTTTACAACTTTCTTGTTTAGCTTGTGATATGTTACAAGAGCGTTTGCCAGATTATGTTTTTACAGTAAAATCAGGAAATTTAAGATATAAGCAAAACATGTTGTTTAAGCAAGACTTTAAATGGTCGGACTTTAATGATTTTACTGGTGTTAGAAATGACAAAGAATTTCATGCTTGGGTAGAAATTAATAATCAATATATTTTAGATTTGTCTATTTCTTGGACAGTTTGTTCTGATAGTTTTTATAAAAGATGTAAGCAAGACATGATATTAAATGGGATGAGGTCAACATCTACATTTATTATAGATAAATATAATAATAGTACTCAATATTTATATGAAGAAGTTGAACTATTGCCAAAAAATGTCATAGATGCTGTTTTAAATGGAATAGCTAAAAATCAAGAGTTTTATTTTGGACGTATTTTATGATATTCTATAAAGAAAATAATTTCTAGGAATAAAAAATGAATAATATAGACATTGATTATTTAAAAGCGACAGATAAATATGCTAAATTCTTGTCATTGGATAATAAAAAAAATAGTGGTGTTTTTTATACAGATCTATTTCTAGCTCGTCAAATTTTAATGGAAATAAATATACCTAAAGAAGATATTATATTAGATCCGTGTTGCGGGACTGGTTCTTTTCTATATTCTGCTTATCAAGCAGGATATAGGAATATATTTGGAGCTGATATAGATAAAAAATCAATAGATATTAGCAAAAAATATGTTTCTAGTGGCAATTTTATACAACTTGATACACTTGGCATTTCGTATAATAAAATAAAAAGTGCTTTTGGGTTACAGGAAGTGGATTGTATAGTTGGAAATCCACCTTATGTAGTTTTGAATTCCCAAAATACTATTAATGCCGATGATACTTTTTTACAGAAAGTTAATTCTTCCGGTAGCAATTTATTTGTTGCCGCTTTATTTAGAGCATTTGATTTAGTTAAAGAAGGCGGAATAATAGCATATATTATTCCAAAAAACTTTTTACATGTTGATTCATATTCAAATTTAAGAAAATATATTTTAAAAGAAAAAACCATTTTAGAAATTATAGATATAAAACAGTATTTCAATAACGTTAGAGGAGAACAAATAGTTTTAATTATTAAAAATACTGTTCCTGGGAAAGAACATGCTATTGTTTTTAAAAAACTTATTTTCAATGATTTCATAAAATCCAATGAAATAAAACAATCTTTTTATGAAAATGAAATTATTCAGTTTCAATCGGATATAGAACAAGAAATTTTTATTAAATTGAAAAATTCCTTTTGTTCATTGTCGGATATTTGTAATGGATATATAGGTAGAGGCAAATCAAAAAAAATAAATGCTATAACTGGAAAAGATATAAGAAAATTTGGATATAAAAAAAATATTATTCCTGAAGGTGGGAACCAAATTTTTATTCAAAATATATATAGTGCAGAATCTGGTATAATTGCAGCTTTTGGTGGTAATTTGGATGCTTCGGAGACTGTTACAATATTGACCGATGGTTCTGTGGGAATGTGCAAATATCTTTTAGGTATTTTGCATTCTAAAATATGCAATTTTTATTTACAAAAATTTTGTTATAACAATTCTAAATTAACTATGCATTCAGATTCTAAATATCTCAAAAAAATACCGTTAAATATTAAAAATAAAAAAATATTCAATAAAATTATTGATTGTGTTGAAAAAATAGAAAAAACAGAATATCTCACAGATAAGTGGTATGATTTAATTGATTTTTTAGATAACTTGGTTTACGAAACGTATAATTTTAATTCAGAAGAGAAAATGTTTATTGAAAATTCTATGAAAGATAGATTGTCAAATCGGTGGTATAAAAATGGGAAATAAAGTAAATGAGTTGAATGGGAAAGAATGGTTGCAGAATTCTTTTAGCATTTGGAGAGGACTTTCAAAAACTCCTGAAGAAAAAGCCTTACGACATCCTGCTTCTTTTCCATTATCGTTATGCGAAAAAGTTATAAAAACATTTTCTCCTAAAAATGGAAACATATTAGATCCATTTAATGGAATAGGTTCAACAACAAAAGCCAGTGAGATTCTTAATAGAAAAGCATTAGGAATAGATCTTTCCGTAGGGTTTTGTGATATAGCAAGAAAAAGGATAATAAATAAAAAAAATATTAAAATAATTGCTAATGACAATATTACTGAACTTTTGAAGTTGTCAGAAAATCATTTTGATTTATGTTTCACATCTCCACCATATTGGGATATCCTTAATATGACAAGGAGTGTAGATAATAAAAATATTCAAAATTACTCTGATAAAGTTAATGATATAGGAAATATCAATGATTACTCTGTTTTTTTAACCAAAATACATGATGTTTTTCTTGAAGTTCACAGAGTTTTAAAGAAAGGGGCTTATTGTGTAGTGAATGTAATGGATATAAGAAAAAAAAGCGAGTTTTATCCTTTGCATAGTGATTTGGCAAATATTATGAAAGATATAGGATACATATATGATGATATTATTATATGGGACAGACAGAATGATTATAATAATATGCGACCATTAGGATATCCATTTAAGTTTAGAATAAATAAGGTTCATGAATATTTAATGATTTTTATAAAATAGGGGTGATATTTATGACAGATCAAGAATTTTATGTGTGTGCTGGGTATTTAGTCAATCCTATAAGAAAAACAAATATAGAAGTTGAAATGATTGAAAAGTGTAGAGTTGGTTTTGAGAATGATTATACTAATTGGACTCATGGTTATCCATTGCCAGACAATTCATCTAAAAAACCGTATTATGTCTACCCAGAAGGAGCTAATAAATGGGGCAAAGAATTTAGATTTTATGCCAATTTTAATGACAATATTCCACAATCTTTAAGTAATATTATAGAACCAAAACAACCTCAAAGCAGACCAGGTTATGAAGAATCTAATAGAGGCAGTCGTAATGAATTTGTTAAAAAGTTATTTCGAAATGGATTTGTCCTTGGAAATAATCAAAATTATAGTCGTATAAAAACCTTTATACCAAATCAATATTTAACAGATTTTAATACGGGATATAATTTATGAATAATGAAATGGCATATTTGCTTGGGATGGTATGTGGCAATGGAACTATCAGACGTGGCGATAATGAAACTAATGTTTCAATTGAAATCCCTCATAAAAAACAATTGACGGAAAGTGGACAAGATGTTTTAATTTATGTAAAAGCAAGTATTGCTGATATAAAAAATATAGTAGAGCCACTTATAGGAACTAATATAAATTTTGTTCAGTCAAAAGGCGTAACTACTTTATCATTTGTGAAAAAGAACGAAGATCTTTTAATTAGAGAAATATTAAGATTAGTTGGCAATGCAGTCTCGCATGAAAATATAAGAATTCATAATGATATATTTAATTATTCTTCTGATATGAAAAAACAATTTTTTAGAGGATTTGCTGATGTTACTGGATATATAACAAGAAGCGGAGCATATATAATTCCATATATGCATAGAGTTTATTTAGAAGTTCCTCATAATTGGTTTTTGGTTGTTGATATATGTAACCTTTTAAAGACAATAAATATTCCTGTACAAAATATTGATTGGGCTCATCCAAATATAAGAGACGGGAATCTTCGTAAATATAATGAAGGTTGTGTGAATTTTTGGAAGAAGGAGCACCAAATTAAAATATTTGCTAATGAATTTTTGCCTATAAGTTTTAGTGTTGCTCATAAAATTAACGCATTACATAATTTATCAGATGAGTTAAAAGAAAATTTACAAAATGTTGGTAAAGATGTTGAAAAAACAACACATAAATTTTATTGGGATACTAGAGAAAGTAAAAAAATAAAGCAACATCATCCTGCCGAAACTGATATTTTTATACCTGAAATTATCAGAGGCAAACATTATAATTCTTGGAAAGATATAGCCAAAGATTTGGGATATGTAAAATGATAAATAAAATAAATGAAAAAGAGTTATATACCCCTATAAAAAGATGGTTACAAAAATACTTGGAAGATAACTATAAGAACAGTGAGGTTGTTGTTATAAATGCTCATAGTCAGAGATTAGATAAAGTTTTATTACAAAATAATATTAAGTGTGATGTTGCTATAGGAATTGATATACAAATTGATGTTTTGGGAATAGTGAAAAAAAATGATAGATATAAATTGTTTTTTGTTGAAGCAAAGGTAACAAGATTAACATTAAGAGATTTGGGACAATTATGGGCTTATGTAAAACTTATAAATCCAGAAGAAGCATTTCTAATAACATCTGAAAATTTTGGAAGTTTGGATAAAATTCTTAAAGTATTTAAAAGAGAAGACATGTTAGATTTTGGCGATGGAAAGAGAATTAAAAAAATTCAAGTATTACTATGGGATTTAAAGAATAATTTACCTGATTTAGCTTCTAAAATTCCAAAGATTTGATGAAACAAAATGAACCCAGACTTAATATATCCCAGAGAGCCGTTTAAAGATATGGTGTATTTGAAATCAGTTGTGAAAAATCCAAACATTATTGTCGGGGATTTTACGATGTACCACGACTGGGTTAATGATCCGGCGCAGTTTGAAAAAAATAACGTTTTGTATCACTATCCTATAAATAACGATAAACTTATAATCGGCAAATATTGTTCCATAGCATGTGGCGCTAAATTTATGTTTACGTCCGGCAATCATGCGATGAAATCTTTGTCAACGTATCCTTTTCCGCTTTTTATTAACGAATGGGAGCAGGATTGGAAAAATTTAACAAACGCATGGGATAATAAAGGCGATATTGTTATCGGCAACGATGTTTGGATAGGATATGACGCCGTTATTATGCAGGGAGTTCATATAGGAGATGGTGCAATTATCGGAACAAGAGCGGTAGTTACAAAAGACGTTCTTCCGTATACAATTGTCGGCGGAATGCCTGCAAAGCCGATAAAAAAGCGTTTTGATGAAAAAACAATTGATAAACTTATGTCAATAAAGTGGTGGAACTGGCCGCCTGAAAAAGTAAAAGAAAACCTTCCAATTATAATGTCAGGCAATATTGAAAAATTGTAAATTTATTGATTTTTAATATATTTTTTACAAAAGATATTGATTGCTAATAGTTCAATTGTGAAAAATTTGCAAAATATTATTTTTTTTAGTAAACTTTCGATGCATGTTTATGCAATATAATCATATTAACAAAATCTATTTAATATTATCGGGGGAATGATGAACTGTTTTTTAAAGAGTTCAGTAAGATTTTTTGTCGTCTTGTTTATGTCGGTGGCAATGTCTGCGTCAACAGTTTTTGCATTAATTACAGGAGAGCAAACTTCCGAGGATTATACTTTCTCATCCAATAATACGTCCGACACAATTTCTTCATACGGAATGATGGTAGATGGTTATTGGAGCAGCGAATTTTATTTGGTTGTGTTGAATACAAATACAGCAACATCTTTAACCGTTCAAGGAACAGGTACGCAGCCGACAATGAGCTCTTGGAATAACAATATGGCTCTTAATCTTCCAACTTCAGGGTCACTGATATATCTCAATAATATCCGCGTTAATAATAATTCCAGTTTGCAAGCTGATTCTTTGATTGTTGATGGTTCCTCATATTTATTCAGCGATTCAGGTTCTTTAAATTTTGATACAATAACAAACAACGGATATATAAATGCAAGTGCAACAAACATAACTGCAACATCAGGCATGCAAAGCAACGGAACTTTGGTTCTTTACGGCGGAACAAATAACAATACAATAACGGGAACCGGCCAGTTGTATGTAATGTTTAATGATTTTACAAATAATGCCGATATAACTCAAGACTATATTTATATTTATGATGATTTGGATGTAGTTAACGTTTCAGGCAGTTCAATAACGGCAAAAGGTTTAACAATACAACCCGGTTCAACTTTCACGACGGATATTGATGATATAGACACATATACAGCTGACGGGTACATAAATAACAACGGACTTTTAAATATTACTGCAGACGGAACAAACTATAACCGTATTGGCGGTTCAGCTACAGGTAATTTAAACATTGGTTTTGGAAGCACTGTTTATAATGATGGTACGGCAACAATATCGCAAAGCACAATAACAGTTTCAGGCGTATTTGTAAATGATAACAGTACAGATGACGCAGTATCGGCATCAAAAGGTTTTTTTGTTAATGCTAATGCAACATTGGAAAGCAATGCCTCTGCATTGGCAGGAGACATTACAAATAACGGCGGATGGGTAGTTTTTACAGGCGGAACAAATGATAATGATGTTACCGGGACAGGCTGGTTAAGAGCAACTAACACAATGACAAATAACGGAGATATTACCCAAGGCAGAGTATATATAGACGGCGGAACAGTTACAAATAACGGTGTAATTACGGCAGATGATATATATATAGACTGGGATGCGATATTATTAACAACAAATTTACTTGATACAACAGCCAGTGACGGCGGTATACATAATAACGGTCTTTTACAAGTTAATGTAAGTAGCATGGCAACCGTAAATAATGGAAATATTATAGACGGATCAGGTAATTTCCAGCTATTGGGCAATACAATTTTTACACAACAAACAGGCAGAACAATAACTCAAAATGCAATATTGGTTTCTTCCAATGCTTCAATGACTGCGAATCCCGAAGATTTGATTTTAACCGATAAGATATATAACGACGGAAGTTTAACACTTACAGGTTTCGCCAAAATCAATGACAATGAAATAACCGGAACAGGCGATTTGTTTATAGACGGTTTGATACAAAATAGAAAAAATATAAATCAAGCAAATTTAACGATGTACGATTCTACGAGTTTATGGAATATTGAAGGTGCAACGATAACGCTTACGGATAATCTCTTAATTGGTTCATCTGCCGATTTGGGAAATAACGGGATATTAAATATAGTCAACGGTGTTAATAACGGATCAATAACATATGGTACAACATCGGAAGGGATTATCAATATAACCGGAGATTTTATCAATAACGGGAATATGGCGCAGGAAGAATTATATATATCCAGCGGCGCTTCGGTAATAACAAATGCGTATAACTCAAATATGCATAAATTCATATCAAACGACGGCGACTTTATATTTACGGGCGGACTAAGTGACGATAAGATAATAGGTACAGGAACACTGACATACAACGGTGCAGAAGGCGATTTAACAAATACTGCCGATATAGATCAGTTTGCTGTTAATATAACAACCGGTACTTTTTACAATAGTACGGGTGCTGAAATAAATGCAACAAACGTAAATATAGATGAAGCCGGTATATTAAATGCCGATATTGATGATATCGATACTTATTCGGCAGAGGGAAGAATTCTAAATAACGGTTTAATACTGTTAAATATAACAGATACAGGATATAATTATAACTCAATAATTGGAACAGGTACTATCAGAATAGATGGTTTATATACTTTGTTTAATAATTCATCTATAGTGCAAGGTTCAATTGTAAATAATTGGGATTTTGTAAATAATGAGACAGGTTCTGTTGATGTTGTTTCATTTGACAGCAACAGATACGGTCAGAATGACGGATTGATTGATGCTGAAAATTTTAATAATGACGGTGAATTTTTAAATACTGCTGCAGGTATTTTGAATGCCGGTACTTTTATTAATACTAACCTTTTCGCAAATAACGGTACTGCAAATGCAGAATATTTAGTAAATAACGGAATGTTTTTTAATGATAATGCTTTAAATATTGAAGGTGGTGTAAATTTCAGCACAATTACCAGACAAAGCGGAGTAGGGTTCGGAACAATGACTGTAACAAACGGCGTTTTTGATAATTCAGGCGGAACTATTATTCAGTATACTGCAATTATAGAAAACGGCGGGCATTTAATTACGGATGCCGATGATTTGATACTTGACACAGGCATTTCAAATAATTCAATACTTGAATTTACTGGTGGAACGATTGTAAATCCCGTAACAGGAACAGGAACGCTTTTGATAACCGGTGTTGTAGGCAGTTCCAACACTATTAATCAAAATCATTTAGGCGTTTACGGAAGTTTTGTAAATTCATCGCATACTTATGTCAGCAGTGCTTTTATTGATAACGGCGGATATGTCAGAAATTATGCAGGTTCAAATCTTTTCATAGATTCTTTAGTAAATAACGGAACTATTAATAATTTAGCATTAAGAGGAAGTGGGTTTGAAGTAGGAAATGTTTTAAACAGCGGAGCGATAGGCGGTTCCGGAGATATTCAAATATACGGAACATTTATAAACGAATCAAGCGGAACATTACAGCAGGCTAACATAAATATAGTATCCGAAACAGCAGGTTTGATAAGCAATGCTTCAAGCTTAACAGGTAATATAAATAATGCGGGAAATCTTGTTTTAACAAGCGGAACAAATTCAAATGTAATATCAGGTTTTGAAGGAAATTACGGGGACTTGACAATAAACGGAAATGTAACAAGTGTTGCCCAAATAACTCAGGAAAATTTAACGGTATCAAACGGTTCTCTTTTTGATAATTTGTATGCAACTTTTAACGATACGATTTTCAATAACGGGGCTATAACAAATAGAGGATTTCTGTCAGCTTACAGACTGATAAATAATTCAGGAGCTGTTGTGACAAATAACTCAGATTTTGGCTTGTACGAAGGAATAAATAACGGAACAATAACGGGAACTGGTGTTTTATCTGTTCATGGCGACTTCACAAATTTGGGGTCTATCAGCCAGAACGAAGTTTACGTAACCGCCGGTTTATTTCAAAATGGCGCCCAATTAACGGCAAGTAATTTAGATATATCATCAGCTGTTGAATTCAGGACTAATATGAGTGATTTAAGTGCAACTGTAGATAACGATGGTATGATTGTAACAAACGGCGGAACGAATACAAATACAATAACCGGTGAAGGGTCATTGCTTGTTTTTGGCGGAGCAATGATTAATAACGGAACAATAACTCAAAATGATTTGGGAATAAATTCAGATTCTACTCTCAGAACATCAGCTCAATCGCTAACAATAGCTAACGGTATAGAAAATAACGGAACTTTATTTATTGACCATACAATAAGCGCAGACACTAATGCTAATGATATAAGAGGAACCGGAATTCTTCGTATAGTAAATGGAACAGATTTAACCAATACAGGCGAAATAAGACAGGAAGGTATAGCGATAACAAACGGGTCAACCCTCCGTACGAATGCAAATTTACTGTACATTGCAAACAGAATTTTAAATAACGGTACGTTAAATTTCAATGTAACGGGAGACAATTCAAATAACATAACAGGTTCCGGAACTTTAAGTATAACTGACGGGGCTCAAGTCGTAAATACGGGGACAATCGGACAGAACTTGATATACATAGATGAAAATTCAAGACTCATTACAAATGCCAGTTTGCTTAATGGCACAGCAGAAATACAAAACGGCTGGGATTTGGTATTTACCGGAGGATTAAACACGACTACAATAACGGATCCATATGACGGCATTTTGTATATTGAAGGAGATGTCGAAAATGCTGACGGAGTAAGTATTACACAGACAGGGCTTGATATAAATGACGGGAATAAATTTATAGTTAATGCTGCAGATCTTGATATTACTGAAGGTATAGAAAACAATGGCATTCTTGAGTTTAAGGATGTAAATGATTCAACTTTGGATGAAGATGTTTACGGTTCGGGAGCTCTTGTCAAAACAGGAGCAGGTATTGTAGAACTTACCGGTGAAAATACTTACTCAGGCCAAACAATAATAACCGAAGGTGCATTGCAGATTTCTGATGAATCCAATATCGGAGACAATGTAATAGGATTTGACGGCGGAAAACTTATAGCTTCTGCAAACAGCTTTGCTATAAACAATCAGTTGACAGCAACGCAAGGAAATAATGTAAATATAGATGTTATAGACGGTCATCTTTCTCTTGACGGAGTAATCAACCAACAGTCAACAACTCCTGCAAATTTAGTAAAAGACGGTAACGGAATATTGGAACTTGAAATGTATGACAATTACTATCAAGGAGATACATACGTTAACAACGGGACTTTAATCGGAACGACGCGAAATATTAAAGGCAAACTTTACGGAACCGGCTCAAGCAATCTTGATACATACGAATTTACAGATGGAATTCATTACAGTGACAGCGTTGTTGTCAGCGCTTTGTATCCGAAAGCTCCAAGCTCTTACGGATATGACGTTGTATTAAATGAAGTAGACAGCACAAAATATCTCGGAACATTTAATAAAACGGGTTCGGCATCAATGGAAGTTGTAAACTATTTCAGAGCACATTTGGCAAATATTAATGACGGGGCTTTGTATGTCAATAATATTGACAGCGGGAACGATTTTATAGTTGACAGCACAATGACCTTTACAAACAGTTTGTTGGGCGGAAACTCAAATATAACTGTAACTACATTGGTAATGGGGGAAGATTCAACGCTTGCTCCTGGCAATTCAATAGGAACTACAAATATAACAGGCGATTTAGTTTTTGCAAGCAGTTCAACTTATGAAGTTGAATTTGAACAGGCAAGTATGCAAAGCGGCGGTATAAGCAATGATACAACAAACGTTTCAGGAACAACAACGATTGATAGTAATAATACATCACTTGACCTAATCAATTTGGACGGAAAATTTTATGTACATGAAACATTTGATATTATAACGTCATCAGGAGCATTAACGGGCGAATTTGCAAATTCTTCAATAACCGGATTTGACGTTGACAGTCCTGATTTGAGACTCGGTTCAAGAATAGAATACAGTACGGCAACAGTTGGAAATACATTACAACTTCAGGTCAGAAGAATCGCTTCAGATTATGAAAATTCCACAGAGCTTTTAGATATGTCGCATAACGAAAAAGAAGTCGCAAGATCAATAGACGCGATTTCAACAGGCAACGGCGGAGATATAACAAATGCATTGGATGCTCTGGAACAGTATTATTATTACACAAGCACATACGATTTGGACGCTCTTAAAGCCGGATTCAACGACATCGCCGGCGTAATATATTCAAATGCGGCTCTGCTTCCTTACTTTAATTCAAAAATAGAGCATGTTTACGACAAAATACAGCCGAGAGAAAATGCAATCAGTTCATGCGGAAGATTCCATGATAAAATATGGGGAGAATATTACTATAATAATTACAAAGTAGACAGAGATGACAATTCCCCTGAATATCAGACGTACACTAACGGATTTTTAGTAGGATTTGACATGATATCTTCAAACAAATGGTTCTTGGGAATAACGTCCGGATACGGAGAATCTACATTAAATCAGGAACATGATAAAACAAACATGAAAGACGTAAATATCGGATTGTACGGAGGATATGAAACTGATAAATGGCAATTCAAGAGCATGCTGTTTGCCGGATGGGAAAGATACAATACTGAAAGAGAAATCACGTTTATGGACAGAACGGCAAAGAGCGATTATCAGGGATATAGCACGTCACTTGACGTAGAAGGCGCATATAAAATACTTTTAACAAAAAATGCGGATGCAAAACATAAATTAACGTTAAAGCCTTTTGCGGGAATGTTTATGTCTTACATAAAGCAGAACGGTTTTGAAGAAAGCGGAGCGGATTCTCTTAATTTGAAAGTTGAAGACAATAATATAGTAATGGCGCAGGCGAGATTGGGAGTAGGAATCAACGGCAAACTTAACAGGTTCGGCTGGTATGCAAACGTCGGAGCAAGACAGCTTTTAACTAAGGACTACAATGAATTGTATGTGTCATTGCTTGACTATCAGGATGATACAAAGATGAAAATTAAGAGCGCAACGCTTTTCCCGTTCTCAATAACCGGCGGATTGGGAGCCGATTATATATTGTCTGAAGACTGGACGATATTTGCAAACGGTCAGACTAATTTTGCAAACAGATCAAAAGAGATATATGCAAATGTAGGTTTGACATATAAATTCGGATGCCCCAAAAAAGAAAAACAGGATGTTGTTACCGTTGTTGACGACGAATTGCAGTCAAAGTTTGAAAATGAAAAGAAAGTTTCAGAAGGTCTCAGAAAAGAATTGAAACAATTGCAAAAAGAATACGACAGTATGAAATCAAAAATAGTAAGCGCGGAAGAAGCAAAGAAAATAAAAGAAAGAAAAATAACGCAGGTTGAATTAACAAGCAAACTGCAGTTTAAGTTTAATTCAACGGAGCTGACGGAAAAAGGCAAAGCAAGCCTGCAGGAAGTTATAAAAGAATTGCAAAGATATCCCGACGCAGAATTGTTAATAGAAGGTCATTGTGATAATCTCGGAGCGCCTGCCTACAACCAGAAACTTTCTGAAGGAAGAGCGAATGCCGTTGCGGAATCTTTGGAGAAAGATTACGGAATTAAAAATAAAATTTCGGTAATCGGCAAAGGATCAACGGAAAATTTAGTTCCTAATGATTCTCCGGCAAACAGAGAGATAAACCGCAGAGTTGAAATAACAATAGTGCAGGAAGAGGAAGTTGTAACGGAAATAATCAAATAATAGATTAATGTTAAAAATAAAAAAACTCTTTGAATAATTTAAAGTTCAAAGAGTTTTTTTATTTATTGTAAAAAATGATATAATCTTTTAATTATATTTTCAGGAGATTTTATTAAGATGAAAAAAATCTTATTTTTATTTTGTTTACTTACAATAATAACGGCCGCCTACAGTAAAAGCTTTGCCTTAATTACCGGAGGCAACACGGATGAAAATTACACATATTCCGCGGATATTTCATCGGATACCGTATTTACAAGCACTATGACTTCGGAGGGGTATGTAAATTCAGTCAGCGGATCTTCTGTAACTTTTTCAACGTCGACCGCAAATTCTTTGACTGTTGCAGGAACTGATGCAGTTGCGAGCAGCTGGATAAATAATCAGGCAATAAACCTTACTGTTGCAGGTTCAAGCGTAACGGTTAACAATATAAATTTGACTAATAACCAGGATTTAAAAGCCTATGATTTTATTATAGGGTCAAGTTCAACGGTTACAAATAATGCGGCGCTTGATTTTGCAAACTGCATATACATAAGCACTAATGCGAATGTCAATACAAACGCATCGGATATAAAAGCTTCAAGCGCCGTTGTAAATAACGGCATTCTTGAATTTACGGGCGGAACAAATAACAACAATATTTCCGGAGACGGCGTATTAAATATTCTTCCTGTTGCATTTGTTACAAATGCGGACGGTTTTTTAATTGACCAAAACACAATAAACATCGGATCATTGGCTACTCTTATGACAAGTGCGGATGATGTTTTGGTTACAAACCAAATTAACAATGAAGGAAGCATCTTATTTACAGGCGGGATAAACTCAAATGTAATAAATTCTTCAAGCGGTAATATAACGGCAGGAGCCGGTTTTGTAAATAACGGGTCCATCACGGTAGGTTTTGAAAATTTTAATAATATGGCCAATACCGAACTGACAAATAACGGCGCTATTTATTTTATAGGCGTTGATGAAACAATATTACAGGATGTTGTCGGCATAGGAACATTCGGAATATCTTCGGGAACTTTTACTAACAATGCTCTTATAACGCAGTCAACGATAACGGTCTCTTCAATAGGAACTTTTAATACTTCGCTTGACGATATATCCGTTACTTTTATAACAAATAACGGCGTTGTCAATTTTACGTCCGGAACCGTAAATAATAATATAATTTTAGGAAACGGCGAACTTAATCTTTTTTCGGATTTAACAAATACGGCTACCATAAGACAGGGTAAAATAAATATCACTGACGGAAAAACTTTTTCAAGCGAAATGAATCTTGTTAATTCTTCATCAATTGCGATGATAAGTTCAAATACGGTAAATCTCGTTATATCAAGCACAAATACCGCGGTTGTTTTCGGCGGAACGATATCAAGCGCAAACGGGTCGGTTCTTAATATTGACGTCGCGCAGGACAGCATAGCGGCTTTTTACGGCGCGATATCGTCAAGCGGAACGGGCAACGTTATCAATATAAACGGTCTGTTGTATTCTACCGGAACAGTTTTGATAAACAGTGACGTAAGCGGTTTTGCAGGTTCTGGTAATACCGTAAATCTTTCAAGCGGAACTTTATGGATGGGATATAATTCCGTATTCTTTAATAATATTGAATTTAATATGCGCGGCAATACCACTTTAAGTCTTGTAAACGGCAAAATTGATAATATAGCCGTAAATTTAAATCTGCCGGACAGCGAAGCTTCGTATCTGGAACTCGGAGTTTCTTTGAAAAACAAAGAGGCCGATAATTTTGTAGGTTCAACGCTCGGTACCGGTAACGGAAGTCTTGAAGTCAGCAGATTGTATATTTATGACGATCTTAAAGACATACATGACACGGCATCAATTACGATAGCCGAAGGTGCTTTAGCCGATAAAATAATATATACGCAGACGACGGCTATGGGGCCGGTATTTGAATATTTTACAAATTATGAAAACGGCGTCTTAACTTTTAACTATACGTACGATTACAATCCGATTGTATTTATTACGCCCATTCTTGTACAAGTCGGCGGCTATTTGGGACAGTTGGAATCTTACAGACAGGCGTTTGAAATAGTTGACAATACGGTTAACAATAATAACGCAAAAGGTTTATGGATAAGATATTACGGTTCTAAAGAAGATATAAAACTTGATAATTTATTGACATTAACAAATACGACAAGCGGCGCTTATTTCGGTTATGACACCGAAGTGATGGAAGCCGGCGGAAGTTTTTTCGGCAACTTCTCTTTCTACGGTTCTTATAATACTTCCGAACAGACTTATGAAGGCGCAAAAATAACGCAGAACGGCGGAATATTGGGCGTTACCGGAGCTTTGTATAAAAACAGATTTTTCTCTGCTTTGACCGTCAATTTCGGTTTTATAAACGGGCAGGGCGAAGGTGAATACGGACGTGAAAATGCGATGATATTTACAAGAGGCATAGCTTCAAAAACGGGCTTTAATTTTGATCTTGACGATGAAAACAAATTTAAATTCCAGCCGACTCTTAACCTGTCTCTTTCATACATTAATATGGCAAGTTACGATTTTATAAGCCCCACGGATGCGACCGTAGAAGTAGATACGAATTTGCTCGCTCCCGTGCAAATTGAACCGGCTTTTAAAATATTGGCAAATATGACTAAAACTTTTCAGATGCATGCCAATACGAGCATAGTGTGGAATTTAATGGATAATTTGGATTTTAAGGCAAATGATACAAAGCTTCCTAATATGCCTATTGAAACATACGTGCAGTACGGCGTAGGAGTCTGTAAATATTTAAGTGAAAAATTTACTATGAATGCCGATGTATTCGGAAGATCAATTGGCAGAACCGGTTTAGGCGGACAAATAAATTTGAGATATAATTTTTAATATATCGGCATAAAAATGTCTTGTAAAAAATATGTAAAAAGTAAAAAATAACTTGACATTTAATTATTATAAAAATTATAATAGGCTGGCATGAAAATCAAAAACATACTTTCAATGGTATTATTTTTCAGCATGTTTTGCGTCTCTGCGTCGCATGCCGAATATTTCAGAAATGATTTCAGGCGTTCCGGTTCAATAGATGCCGAATCTTTGGGCGTGCAGGATATTTCAATAAGAGCGGAACTTTTACTTGAAGGAATATTCAACAGATTAGGCGACGGATGGTACACTTCTTCAAACGATTCAACAAATCATTATCTTACAAATTATTTCAGATACGATTCTACAAATCCAAATTTAAAAGACCAGTCTTGGAGAGATAACTGGGGTCAAACTTTATTTTTGGATGTGGCTTTTAAACCGACTAATTGGGTGTATGCCCAGTTTGGTTTTGATTTTTTAATGGGATATGCCGACAGATACTGGAATACCGTAAACAATGCGCACAGAATGTACGAAAATTCGGTTATAATTCCTAAATATTTTTGGAATACGGCAAAAGTAGTAATGCATAACGACTGGGCAAGCTTGGGGTATTACCGCAATCAATCGCATTACGATTGGCGCTATGACGGAGATATGTTTAATATCTACCAGATTAGTCCGGATGCTTACAACGATTTGAGAGTTTCAGGCAAAGCGGTTCCTGAGTGGTTCCAGCTGGATATGAAAGGAACGGCTGGCGAGTTTACGGCTATATACGGAGAAGAACCGGTTCTTGATTATAAAAGAGGCATTTATTTAAAATATAAAAATATACTTCAAAGCAATATAAATTTTTTCTATGCCGATCATATTATACCTTACGGTACTCCGGATGAAAGAATGAGAACGGCTGAACTTAGCACTGATTTTAACGTTAAAGGCAATACGCTTCAGGTCGGAGCGATGTTCAGACCTTTCAGAATAGACGAAGAATACGATTATGTTGACGCGGAAGTTCCGCTCGGTACCGGAACAAACGGCACTCAGTACGTAATAAAGCAGGACAGAACAAAAATATCAGACGCTTTCGGCGGAGCCGTAAAATTTATAATGCCGAAAACACTTTTCGGAATTGATTTAACCACGTTAAAATATACTTATCAGGGCTTATCGGCGGGAAACAAACAACAGTTGGATGCTGAAGTACAGCAGGCAGTTACAAAAGATATAACTATGACGCTTGGCGCAATGCATAGAAAACCTTTGCTCAGAGCGGTTCCCGGCGTCGGAAGCACTTACGGCCCCGATTTAATAGAGGCGAGAGGGCAGTCACAGCCTTTTTGGGTATGGTGGAGAAAACCGGAAACCGGCTGGGATAACAGAGAAACGGATGAATTTAGTTTAACGTTTGTTTATGATACTACTCCAGAAACATGGTTCTTTAAATACGAGCCTAATAACTTTGACGAATGGAATTTGAACCCTGCTGAAGATGCTCTTGTAACATTTGCGACAAAAGTAAAATTTACAAGATATCTCGGAGGGACGGATAAACAGATATATGTAAATGAAAACCATCAGACAGTATGGGAAGATTATTCGGGAAGCGTAGTTTCCGGAGCGCTTCCGACAAAAGGGTACTTGGGTTCTTTATATTTTATGACAAGAATGTTCTTGGATAACGACGTTGAACTTTTATACGATTTTGAAGTAGGCGAAGACGTAGCAAGAATGAGTACGCCTTATACTCATACGCAGGTATTTCTAAAAGAAATAACCGGTTATTTTAAAACAAACTTAACCGTTAAAAAAGCGCCTTACAGATTTAAATTAGGATATGCAAGAGACGCGTGGGGACCGGAAGACTGGAATAAGGATTTCGGAGCGACATATGACGAGTTGTATTTGGCGCAGGTATCAAGAGATATTATGCCATGTATGAACGTCGGTATTGATTATGTCGGCGGAAGAAAAACAAATTTAAACATATTACAGTTAATAGACGGAGATACGACTTCAAGAAATGAACTCGGCTATTTTGACGAAGTAAGAATATATGCAAGGCTTGTTTTCAACGCATTGTTCAGTTTCGGCAAGAAAGAAAGAGTTGAGCCTCCTACGGCCGCTTTGAGTTTGTCAACAGATGTCTTTATGCCTACAAAAGGCGAAAAAGTAACGTTGTATCCTAAAGGTTACGCTAAAAACGGCGTAGCGACGTGGCAGATAAAATTATCGGACGATAACAGAAGAATAGTTCATATAATAGACGGAACGGGCGAAACTCCGGAATCAGATTTATGGAACGGAAAAGATTTTATGAATAAGTATCTGCCGGACGCTTATTATAACGCGCAGTTATTTGTAACCGATACCTACGGAAATATCGCTGAATCCGAAATTTGCAGAGTAAGACTTTTGACTCCCGATTTGAATATTGAAGAAACCGATGAAGGATTAAGAATGAGATTCTCGGCAAAAGTTTTGTTTGACTTTGATAAATATAATTTAAGAGATAAAGCGACGAAAATATTAAATGAAGCGATAAGAGTATTAAAGGCATATCCAAACCGCAACATAAGAGTTGAAGGCCATACTGATAATTACGGAACCAAAGAATATAATATAACTCTCTCAAACAGAAGAGCTCAGGCAGTTTCGGATTATCTGGTTAAAAACGGTATCAGCGCAGGAAAGATTACATCCGAAGGATATTGGTTCTCAGTTCCCGTCGCGTCAAATGCGACAAGCGCGGGCAGACAGCAGAACAGAAGAGTTGAAATCGTCATTTTGAAAAAGGGAGACGACGGAAAACTCAAGAAAACAAGAAATCTTATGGAGTAAACAAATAAGGGTGTAGTATAAACTACATAAAATAAAAAAGGAGAAAAAACCATGAGGAAATTGTTAAGTTTATTAGTAGTAGCGGTTTTTGTAGCAAGCGCGACAACTGTGGCTTTTTCAGCGCCGGTTCAGCAGAGATCAAAAAGTGCTGCCGTTGAAAAAAAAGCCGCATCAAAATTTGCTCCGTTTGCAGTTTATGTTGAAAATGCTTCAAAAGACAATCATTTTGCACCGTCGGGCTGGATGGGAGATTACGGAGATATCAAGCTTAATCTTGCATGCACCGAAATGCCCAGAAGCGGCAATACATGCATAAAGATTACATACAGCGCTAAGATGTCACAGGGCGCAGGATGGATGGGTATTTTCTGGCAGCAGCCTGCAAATAACTGGGGCGATAAAAAAGGCGGATACAATTTGACCGGAGCAAAGAAATTGACGTTCTGGGCAAGAGGCGCTAACGGCGGAGAAAAGATAGCTGAATTCAAAGTCGGCGGAATCACCGGTGAATATCCGGATTCAGATTCACAGTCAATGGGTCCTATTGAATTGACGAAAGAATGGAAACAGTATACGCTTGATTTGGAAGGAAAAGATCTTTCTTATATTATCGGCGGTTTCTGTTTTGCAGCATCCAAAGATGATAATCCTAACGGATTCATCATGTACATAGACGACGTTATATTTGAATAATTGAATTGTTTTTTTGGAGGCAGTCTAAAAACTGCCTCCAAAAAGTAATAAATGAAGAATATAGTTATTTTTTTATCAGTTTTTGTTTGTGGTTTTATTTGTGCTTGTGCAAAACAAAGCGCAAGCGTTGATAAGATTATTGACATCGGTTCCGGGTTTGAACCTTTTTACGTTTATGATGATTTCGGAACTCAAAATAATCATTATATTCCTACCGGTTGGATGGGCGATGTTGCGGATTTGAAAATGGATATGGTTTGTACTAGCATAAAATACAGAGGCAATTACTGTATAAAAATGGTGTATACTCCAAACCAGAAATCAATAAAGCAGTGGGTCGGAGTTTATTGGCAGAATCCTGCAAATAACTGGGGCGATAAGAAGGGCGGATATAATTTGACTGGCGCCAAAAAGATAATGTTCTTTGCAAAAGGCGAAAGGGGAAACGAAGTTCTTTCGGAAGTTAAAATAGGCGGAATATCGGGGCCGTTTGCCGATACGGATGTCGCATGGATAAAAAATATTAAGTTGACTAATGAATGGAAAGAATATAAAATAAATGTTTCCGAGGCGGATTTGAGTTCTATTTCAGGCGGTTTTTGCGTAGTTTTTTCAAAAAAAGATAATCCCGGAGGATGTACGGTTTATCTTGATGAGATAAGATATGAATAAAATAAAATTTTTTATTATTTCAGTAAGCTTTATCTGTCTGGGAGTTTTGTCTTCCTGCGAAAGATATCCTTTGGAATCTTTGACGGGTGTAGGAGACAGGCTTGATTCGTGGCCTGAAACTTTTACGATATATGATGATTTGGTAAAATCCAAAGGACTTCAGGATCCGATTGTATGGAGCGATTCCGAAAATATAGAACCTTTTAATATGAAATATACCGACGGAGCTTTGGGTTATTATTGTATACAGTTAGGCTGGCGTGACAACCAAAATCTGTCAAAATATGCAGGTTTCGGTCTTGCTACAAGGGAAAATTATAACGTTGAAACAATAGATATGACAACCAGCGGATATAATTATTTGGAATTTTGGGCAAAAGGCCAATTGGGCTCGGATTGTATTTTAAGAGTAAATATTCCGGTTCCTGGCATTCCCAATCCTTCGCAAACTGATTTATGCGATATAACGTCAGACGATATATCGCCTACGACATGGAAGAAATTCAGAGTTGAAATAACCAGTAAAACCAGAGATAACGGATGGAACGCACTTGTTTATTATGTCGGTATAGCGCTTGCAAGAAAAGGATCAGCACCGTCAACAGGCGGAGTCGTTTATATAGATAATATAAGGTTTACAAGAACTTAATATGATAAAGAAAACAGCGGTACTTATTATTTGCTTAATATTTACGGTTTCAAACGTACATGCGAAACTTTGCAACCAAAAATTTGATTTTTCGGATTATTCGGCTACCAACGCCGCTATAAGGTCTGCGATTCTTCCCGGCTGGGGACAGGGCTGGAATGAACAGCAAAAAAAAGGCTGGATTATTTTCGGTATATTTATGGCAAGCGCCTGCACGGCTTTTTATTTTAACAACGAAGCCGAAAAAAGTTACAGGTTGTATTCGGAAATAGGAGCGCCTGCCGGTTCAGAGTACGATAATTACAAGAGAAATTTTGATACGGCAAGAATTTTAGGCACTGTCGCCGTTTTAACATGGCTTTACGCGGTTGTTGACGCTTATCTGATTGCGCAAAAAGAGGAAAAAAAATACGTAAGCGAAAAAATTAATTTTGCAGTTTATAATAACGACGGTTTTAAATTGGAATATAAAACCAAATTTTCTATTTAGGAGTTGTCTTGAAAAAAGTTTTTTGTCTGGCATTATTTTGTTTCCTTATAGGGTTGGCGGGCTGCGCCGAAAAAAGCAGGCTTACCACGCCTTTGATGACGGTTGCTATAGATCCTGTTGAAAAAATAGAAATAACAGTAGGAACGGATAAAGAATTAACTGCCGTAGTAAGAGATGCATCAGGCAATATAATAGACCAGCCTGTCGTTTGGTCTGTAAATGATCCGAGCATAGGGGAATTTTCAAGCGAAACTTCAAAGAATACTATATTTACCGCTTTGGCGCCCGGTGATGCCGTTATAACTTTAACATGTTTCGGAATATCTGCGACCGTAGACGTTTCCGTATCATAAGATTTTTTGTAAACAGTATTTCAGCACAATTTAAACGAATAGATTTAGGTTGTGTTTTTTTTTGAAAAAATAATTAGTTTTATTTTATGGAATATAAAAAACACTGGAAATTTAAAGAGATAACACGTATAATATAAACATACGTTAAAATATAAATTATGAAAATAACAAAAGGAGAAATGTTATGAAAAAATTATCGGCTTTGTTATTGATATCATTTTGTGTTTTACTGGTTTCATGTTCATCAATTCAGACAAAAACTCAAAATAGCGGCAGCGTTCAAATCAATAAAGAAACGGTAAAAGCATTTGCTCCTTTGTCCGTTTATGTTGAAAATGCTTCAAAAGAAAATCATTTTGCGCCGTCAGGGTGGATGGGAGATTACGGCGATATCAAATTAAATACGGCCTGTGTTGAAACTCCTAAAAACGGAAAAACATGCGTTAAAATTACGTATACTCCGATGATGTCGCAAGGCGCAGGCTGGGTTGGCATTTTCTGGCAGCAGCCCGCAAACAACTGGGGCGATATGAAAGGCGGATATAATTTAACGGGAGCAAAAAAACTTACTTTCTGGGCGAGAGGAGCTGTCGGCGGAGAAAAAATATCGGAATTTAAAGTAGGCGGAATCACCGGAGAATATCCGGATTCGGATTCACAGTCAATGGGTCCCGTTGAATTAACAAAAGAATGGCAGCAGTATACATTGGATCTTGAAGGAAAAGATTTGTCTTATATTATAGGAGGCTTTGCTTTTTCAGCTTCCAAAGACAATAATCCTAACGGATTTGTAATATATTTTGACGATATAATATTTGAATAAACTGTAAATGTGCCGTAAAAATATTTTTTAAACATGAAAAAAATCTCAATACTTTTTATATTATTTTTATTCGTACAGAACGTTTTCTGTATAGAAATTGTTTCAAAAGAATACAGGGAACAGTTTTCTCCCGAGGATTTAAAATCCGACTATTATAAATTGCAGATGAAGACGGCAAGTTTTTTTGACAGGCAGACATCGTCGGTAAACGGACTTGTCGAAAGCCACAGAGGAACATCCGTTTATTCTTATGATTTTTTTTCAAGATCTTTTATACTCGGCAGCGGAGGCGTTCTTGACGCTCAGGCGTTTATTTATGACAGCGCCATCGCTTCGCTTGCATATCTTCTTGCCGGCCAAAATAATAAAGTCGTTAAAATTTTAAAAGTTTGCGAGAGAGAATTTTACAGCAAAAAAGACGAAAGTAAATTCGGTTTATACAATGCTTATAAAACGGATGTTCCCAGAAAAAGATGGGGGTTAACTCCCGGTATAGACGGCAACAGAGTTCATCTCGGTCCGAATATATGGATAACTATATCGGCGTTTCAATATACGGCGTTGACCGGCAAACTTGATTTTCTGCAATTCGGATTGGACTCTTTGAAATGGGCAAGCGAAATAAAACATTATAGGTTTTCCGACGGAGAACTCGGAGCAGCCAGTATGGGATACGGCTGGACTCCTCCGGACTGGAGCAAAATTTATTCTACCGAAAATATAGTGGACCATTATGCCGCTTTAAAAATGGCCAGGGAAATATATTACAATTCAAACGTTGACGTTAAATCTTATTTTGAAAAAGCAAATTACGGCATAGAAGATATTGAAGCCGAAATAGGAAATATAGAAAGATGGCTTGTTAAACTTATATACGATAAAAATAAAAAAACGTTCAATATGGGCTATAATGAAAGAGGAGTTGACAGAACCGACGCTCTGGATACGGTATCGTGGGCGATAACGGCTTTGACTCCCGAACGTTTAAACGAATTGGGTATAGACCCTTTTTATCTTATGGATTTTGCGGATGAGCAGTATCTTGTTACAGATAAAATAGAAAATCAGGAAATTTCGGGATACGATTTTACGAACCAGCAGGGTAGAAGAAAAAATTACAGAATGATTTGGTTTGAAGGAACATGTTTTCATATAACGACAATTCAGGTAATGGCTGACTATGCCGCAAAATTGGGCAAAAAAGAATTGACCGAAGAATACAGAAAGCAGGCTGTTGATCTTTTGGAAGAAGTTGAAAATGCTTCAAAATTAATAAATTTAATAGACAATTCGCTTCCTTATACGTCAAAGAAGCCTACGGAAAAACAAATTTTTACGACATTTGCCGATTATTGGGAAATTCCCAGAGGCAAAAACGGGTCATGGGTTGCTTCATCATCTTCAACAGGATGGCGGCTTATAGCTTCATCCGCTTTCAACCCTCTTCATTTTAATAAAGATACGGTTGATTATAAATTATTCAGAAATAAAAAAGACTCTGTAAATTAACAGCTTTTCATTGACAAAGCGGGTGCTTTTACGTATAATTGTCATAGTAAAATATTTTTTTTACGGAGAGAGTAATGGTTCTAGCCACGCTTAGAAAAAAGTATTTAGGTGAAGTCCTTCTTGAATCAAAAAAAATAACAAAAGAACAACTTGAAGAATGCATTAAAGAATCCCTTGAAAGAAAAGTAAGAATCGGTGAAATTTTAGTTGAAAAAAAATATGTAACGGAAGAAGATTTATTAAAAGCGCTTTCCGTATCGTTGGGAGTTGAACGCTGCAATTTAGCCGAAATTCCTGAAGTAAACCAAACGGTTCTTGATTTAATCCCCGAGAAAATAGCAAGAAAATATTCCGCTGTTCCAATAAAAGTTAAAGATGACGCGTTGACTATAGCTATGGTTGATCCCGCCAACGTTATATTTAAAGACGATATACAAAAGATGGTCGGCAAAAAACTTTCCGTATGCCTTGCTTCCGAAAAAGACGTTCAGGAATTTATTGAAAAATATTACGTAAGAACGTCAATGAGCATTGACATAGAAGACGAGAGCGCCAAACAGCAGGGCGGAACAAGCGACGACGATATTGCAGATACAAATGCGGATTCCGCGCCGGTCGTAAAATACGTTAATTCAATATTTTTTGACGCAATAACAAAAAGAGCCAGCGATATCCATCTTGAACCTTTTGAAAAAGACATAAGCCTCAGAATGAGATTGGACGGTGATTTGGTGTCATTCCAGTCTCCTCAAAAAAAATATTACAACGCGATAGTTTCCAGAATAAAAATTATGTCCGAACTGGATATAGCGGAAAGAAGGCTGCCGCAGGACGGAAAATGCCGTGTAAACATAAACGGCGTAAAAACCGATATCCGTGTTTCAATTATTCCGACAATATGGGGCGAAAAAGTCGTTATGAGAATTTTGGCAAAAGAACTTTTTGCCAATTTGGGCATAGACAATATAGGATTTACTCCCAGAGAAATTACTCTTTTTAAAGACGCTATAGCCGCTCCTTACGGAATGATTCTTGTTACAGGTCCTACAAGCAGCGGTAAAACTACAACGCTTTATTCCGCTCTTAAACACATCAACAGCGAGGATTTGAATATATCAACCGTAGAAGATCCCGTTGAATACGAACTTAAAGGCATAAACCAGTGTCACGTAAGGTCCGATATAGGTCTTGATTTTGCGAGATTTTTGAGAGCTTTCATGAGACAAGATCCTGATGTAATACTCGTCGGAGAAATCAGAGACAAGGAAACGGCCCAGATTGCAATACAGGCGGCGTTGACGGGGCATTTGGTTTTTTCAACGGTTCATACCAACGATACCGTCAGTACGATTTCAAGAATGACATTTATGGGCGTGGAATCTTACTTGCTTGCGGATGCCGTTAATTTGATAGTGGCGCAAAGACTTGTAAGAATGATTTGCCCTTTCTGCAAAAAAGAAGTTAAAGATTTAAGCGATACGGTATATGAGAAACTCGGCATAGAAAAAACGGCCAAAATATATAAAGGAGCCGGATGCAAATCGTGCGATGATACCGGATATAAAGGCAGAACCGCGATTTTTGAATTATTACCGGTGACCAGCGCCATAAAAAAATTAATTACTTCAAATGCAAATGATATTGAAATAAGAGAAACGGCTCATAAAGAAGGACTTGTAACTTTAAGACAGGCCGCGGTAGCCAAAATGTTGGCCGGAATAACTACTGTTGACGAAGTATTCTCGGTAACGTCGGCCGTAAAATAAATTGTAAGGATAATTTATGAATAAGTTTACCTACAAAGTAATGGATCAGGCGGGCCAGGTTATTACCGGCAAAGAAGAATCGGATTCAAAAAACCAGTTGATGGAAAAATTGAAAATAAGCGGATTTACGGTTTTGGAAGTAAAAGAAGAAATCGGTTTGTTTTCAAAATTAAATTCCATAAATCTATCCGGCGGGAAAAAATCAAGCGGTAAAGTAAAAGGCGATGAAATTGCCGTGTTTTGCCGTCAGATGGCTACTCTTGTAAATGCCGGCGTAAACATATTGGACGCGGTAAGCGATATAGCGATAATGATGAGCAATCCGTATTTCTCTCTGACTTTAAAGAAAGTCGCAGAATCCGTAAAAGCCGGTAAAACTTTATCAGAATCATTATCCGAATATCCTAAAATTTTTGACAATGCTTTTCTTTCGATGGTCTTGGTAGGTGAAAAATCCGGCAAACTGTCCGAGGTTTTAGAAGATCTTGCGACATATATGGAAAAAACAGTTAAACTGAGAAGAAAAATCAAATCGGCGGCTTCATATCCTGTTTTTGTCGGCTGTTTTTTTATTTTGGTTTTTTTCGGTTTGGTTCTGGGACTTATACCTAAATTTGAAGAAATGTTTGCATCATTCGGCGCTACGCTTCCGCTGCCAACCAGAATTGTTATGGGTTTCAGCAGATTTGTAATCGCCAAAATGCCGTTTTTAATTCTTACGATTATTATAGCTGTAATAGCTTTTAAAATCATTACGAAAAGTCCGCAGGGCAAAATGGCATGGCATAAGTTATTTTTTAAGGTGCCGATATTTTCAACGATATATACAAAAATGGTTTTTGCAAGATTTTTTCAGACGCTGTCAACTCTTATAAAAAGCGGCGTTGACATCGTTTCTTCTCTGCAAATTGCAACCGGTACGGTCAACAATACTTATGTAAGAAGTCTGCTTGTAGACATAAGAGAAGGAGTTATAGCCGGAGAAACTTTCTCAAGTAAAATGGACGAGCATGTTTTGTTCCCAAAGATAATAGTCAGAATGACGGCGGTAGGTGAAAAATCGGGACAGCTTGACGAGATGTTTGAAAAAATAACAGATTATTATTCGGATGAAGTTGATGTCGCCGTTGCGACATTAAGCTCCGTTGTAGAACCGGTGTTAATTATATTTTTAGGCTTTATAGTCGGTATTGCGGTTATAGCGCTGTATCTGCCTATATTTAATATGGCGGGAGCAATGTCAGGTGGAATGTAAAATAAAAAATAACCTAGGATTTGGTCTTATTGAAACGATAGTCGTTATAATAATAGTTGCTGTCGTTATGGTTGTAGCCGTTTCATTTAAACCGGTCATCTTTAAAAAAGCCGCCATGAAAGAAGGAATGCAGCTTATGGAGCAAATTGACGTACAGACAAAGTTATACAGGGCAAAAAACGGTACAATTCCGACTATAATAAAAACAGGGAGTTCTTCGGTAATTAATGTCACGGCGTTTCAAAACAAATATTTTAAAGAATTTGCCCTTTCTTACGCAAGCGGCAATAATTTTACGGTGAATGTTTACGGCAGCGATTTGGCAAACGGAGTTACTTTAAGAGCGGTTATAAATTCAACTACATCAAGCAAACAAAATTTGTCACAGGGACAAGTTGAAATATATGGTTTATAAAAAAACAGGATTAACATTAATAGAAATACTGGTGTCTATAGTATTAACCGTTATGGTTATGGTTTACGGACTCGGTTTTTTTACGGCTGCTTGGAAATTTCAAACGGAAGCGATTGATTATAATATTGTCTTAAACAAAGTCCAAACAATGGTTGAAGAGATGAAATATAAAATACATGAAGCTTCACCTGTTATAGATACGACGGAATTATATTATGTGCAGACGCCTTCAAGCAAAACGGTAGAAATAACAAGAACAGTAGGAATAGACGCCACGTTGGGAGGAGCAAGTTACTGTCATAAGGTAGACGTATTGGCGACATGGCCAGTCAAAAATCCGGACGGAACTGAACTCGGCGTTGACAACAGGCATAAAATATCAATTAAAACTCATATGACGGTGCCTTATGGTAAATAGAAAAGGTTTTACTCTTATAGAAGTTTTAGTTTCAATAATTTTAGCCGGAATAATAGTGTATTTTTTATATATTCTGCTTTTGACTTCTTACGAAAGTTATAAAACTCTTTCGGGAGTCGCCAAAGAAACAAGCGATATAAGACTTTGCGAGACTTATCTGAGAAAATCAATAGAAAACGCGTGTTATATAAATATAGAACCTACTGCGGCGGCGTCTCAGGCAACTGCTCTTAATTTCGGCAGGCAGGAACTTTACTGGGACACCGGAACCGGAACGATAAAAAATAGATATGTCCTTGATAAGTATATCGTTAAAGACAGCACAGATCCTGTTAAATCGGGAAGATTTTATCTTGATACTACGTACGAATGCAACCAAGTTCCTAATACAAGAGATACGACAAAAGAAGGAAATTACGAGCTTTTGCTGCAGATATATTATACGGACTCAGATTACAGTATTACGGGGCATACTCTTGTAAGCGAAGAACAACTGCTGACAGGTTTAAAACTGGCTTATTATTTTATACCTTCAAATACGCTTGGCGGCGTTAACAGGTTTACGCTTGTAAAGATTGGTTTGGATTTTGATGATACTTTGGCGACCGGCGAGGTTTACAGAAATACAAGATTATTTCATTTTGCCGCAAGAGGCTACGGGTTACCGTCATGATAAAAAATAATAAAGGCGCAGTGATTATTGTTACCGTGGTATCAATGTTTATACTGACTATAATAGGCTTTGTATGTATTGAAATGTTTATAGCCCAAAATATGTTGGTTGCCGCCGATGTCGCAAAAATAAGGACTTTTTATGCGGCCGACGGAGTCGTTGAAATGCTGAGAGGCCAGATTAACAGATTTTGTCCTGATGATAATCTAACAAATTATGTTGATGCCGCTATTCCTCCGTTGGGCAGTACAGCAGCTTGGAGCCGAGCGACTGAAATTAATACAATAATAGCCGCCGGATATGACACTACTCCGACATTCCCGGTCGTATGCGCGCGAGTGGAAATACGCAGAGTGAATTCTCCTCCTAGTTCATACGTTGATTTTTCAACTACGACGGCAGTTCAATATTACAGAATAATGGGAGTTTCTTCAGTAACCGTTAATTCCGATGTTATATATTCTACGGTGTCATATTATTTTTACGTGTCAAGTATGACGCCCGGTAATGTGTGGCGAAAACGTTTTGCGGGATGGAGAGAACACAAAACCATACAAAATGACACGGGACTTATACAATAGCTTCATTATTTTATTGAGCGATTTAACTTTTTTTATATTGAAATAAAAACAAAATATAGTATAATCAAAGAGTATGATTTTTTAGAATTATAAAGGTTTAAGGGGGATTGTGTTGTTCGGAATAGATTTAGGCTCAAAATATATAAAAGTATGTAAATTTATCGGTCAGCAAAATGAATCTGCGCTATCTGTTTTATGCGCGATGAAATACGTTAAAAATAACATAGATGACCAAAAAAAGACTTTAACCGATATTATGAACGAATTGAATATCAGGGATAATTATTTTATTTCGGTTAACAGCACTGATACGATTTCGCGCAATGTAATCCTGCCTAAATCAATAAAACAAAAAGATATGGATGCCGCAGTTTTAACTAATATTGAACAAAGCGTTCATGATGATTTAAATAAAATGTTTAAATCTTATATGGTAACAAAAGAATTATCCGATAAAGAAAACAACATATTATTTATCGCAACGCCTAAGAAAAAAATAAATGAAAAAATTCAGGTTGTAAATGAAATTACTACAGCCCGTTTAGTAGGAGTATCGATAGATGCAATAGCTTTAACAAATGCTTTTAACGCATTCGGTCCTCAATACAAATCGGAAGAGACTTTAATTCTGGTAAACGTAGGGGATTTGTTTACAAATATAGTCGTTTTGCATAAGCAGGAAATAGTTTTTATGAAAGATATTGCTTTCGGCGGAGCGGATATTACCAAGGAGATAGCAAGTTTATACGCACAGCCGAAAGATTTGTCTGAACATTCAAAAAAACAGCCGATATCTGACGATTTGGCGGAATACCTGAAAAGAAACGATGATTTATGGGACAAAGTAGGATTAAGCATAAAAGGAGTTTTTAAAAAGAGTTCGGCCAATCTTTTGGAAACCATATTCAGAACGATAGAATATTGCATTACAAGGCAGGCCATAGTCGCCGTTGACAGAATAGTTTTAACCGGCGGAGGTTCCGTCGTTAAAGGATTTGATTCTTTTATAAAAGATACGCTGGGAATCCCTACTGAGAAATGGAATCCTTTTGAAAACAATAAAGTTCAGGGAACAGTTAAGAAAGAATACGGTTTTTTTATGCCGGTAGCTTTGGGGCTGGCATTGGAAAAGGATAATTGATAATGTACTATAAAGTAAATTTAGCGACCGAAGTAATCAAAAGCAACCAGTTAAAATTTAAAGTTTTTAAGGTTGTTAATTATATTACTTTAGTTATCGGACTTACTGTTTTAGGATTGGCAGGGTATACCGTCTATAACAATGTGGCAATCGGTAAATTGGAATCGCAGATTACGAATTTAATCAATACGATTGACAATAAAAGAAGCGCCGAAGTGCTGCAGATGGAACAATTATGGGGTGAATATGATTCAAAACTTTCAGCGGTTTCCGAAATGCTTTCAAATTCAACAAAATACGGATTAATGCTTAAAGAGTTTGCAAATAATTTGCCTTCCGAAGCGATAGCAACCTCAATATCCGTATCAGGCGATAACATGAATATTTCGGTAAATGTACCTCAGAATGTAATGAGTAAGTTAAAAAGTTTTTATGATTATACAGATGAATTGAAATCGTCGTTTGAGAAATCATTTTTCATAAACGCAGGCAGTATAAAAATCGCATCCTGGATAACGGAACCTGATAAGAAAAAACCGGGTTTTGAAACTCTTAACCTTCAGTTTCAGATTTCTTCGAGGAAGAGATTATGATATTAAAATTATCGGCAAAAGATATTAAGTCTATAATAGCGTGTTTTGTACTATCATTGGTAATGGTATATGTATATGAAGTTCAGTTTAAAAAATACAGCGGAATTTTGAGCGAAAAGAAAATTGTCGTAGACAGACTTCAAAATATTGAAAAACAGCTTGATAATTTTCAGGAAACAAAACTCAGATTATCCGAAAAAGAACAAAAATTAAACGAAATAGTATCCGTATATAAGGAATTTATCGTTTCAAACGACGAGATTATTAACAATTATAAATCGAAAGTAATTTCTGTGCTGAAGCAGTATGATATAACGGAATTTAAAGAATCAATTAAAAGTTTGCAGGATAATAACTCAAATATCGTTCTGGAATTTGATTTTAATATTACATACGACAAGCTGTACAGACTTTTGTTTGATATTGAAAAATTTTCGGTAATATCCAAATTGGATTATGCGAATAATAATGTCGTTTTTGAATGCAGCCCTGTTTTGTATTCTTCCGCACTTAATGATTATTTTCTGGGCAGGCAGGCTCAGAATGTAAATGACATATTAAAAAAAGGTTTGTTTTATGAGGTAGCCAACAAAGTAATAGCGTCCGTTGAGGGTATGGGATATATTCCGACCTTGAAAGATTTGCTGCCTACGCCGAGAGATCCTTTTGTTAAATCAATCGAAAAAAATATTGTTAAACAAAAAACTGTTGTTAAGCAGACCGTCGTTAAAGATGTCGTAAGGCTTCCTGAAATAGTTTTGGACGGTATATTATACGACGAACAGAATCCGGTTGCTATTATTGAAGGCAATTTGTATCATGTCGGAAATTTATACAAAAAAACCGTAAAAATCAAAAAAATAAATCCGAGTTCCGTTGAAGTTGAATATTCAGGAAAAACTTTTAAAATAAAAATGTTAAATTAGAGGAGATAAAATGAAAAAACAATCGGTTGCTTTAATTTTGTTGATTACTTTGTTATTCAATCCTGTAGTTTCGTTTGGAGAAAAATCCAATGAAGTTACTTCAAGCGCGCTGATTTCAATTGATTTTCAGGGAACAACATTATATACGGTATTAAATGTTTTAAGCATGAAGACAGGTATGAAATTGATATCGGATACGACTCTTTATAACAGAAAGATAATGTTGTCGTTGAAAGATGTTACCGCGGAAGAAGCGTTGAACGCTCTTCTTGATACGTATGATTTATACTACGTTAAACAGGGAGACGCAAATATTTACGTTATAAAAAGCAAAGACGATAAAAATCATATAACCGTATCAAGAGTAATATTTTGTAATTATGCCAAATCGGGAGATTTGGAGAAGATTTTGGAAACAAGATTGTCTACCGGCGGCAAAATTGTATCCGATGTAAGAACAAATTCAATAATTATTACCGATTTGGCGGACAGTATAGATAAAATGGAAGGATTAATCAGATCTTTGGATATTCCTACCCAGCAGGTTATGCTTGAAGCAAAGATAGTAGACGTAAATATTTCAAAAGGTTTATCAATAGGAACGCAAATTAACAAGCTTTACAGAACGGGCACAGGCAATACTAATCCTTTAACTGGCAGTCCTAATTTTTCTTATATGTCTTCAAGTTCAGACGGCGATTCAGGCAGCAAATTAAGTTTAAATAAGAGTTTCGGACAGATAGGCGTTTCAATTCTTCAGGGAGATTGGAATATAGACGCGGTAATTGAAGCCGGTATTGAAAATAAAACGGCAAAAATTCTTACAAATCCAAAACTTCTTGTTTTAAACAATCAGGAAGCAAGCATAGATATAGTTGAGGAAGTTCCTTATCTTGAAAGCAAGACAACGTCATCTTCAACGGGAGATGTTACGGGAACAACGGCATTTAAACAGGTAGGTATAAAACTCAGAGTTAAACCGCAGATTAACAGAGACGGTTCAATAGTTCTTCAGGTTTCGCCTGAGCAAAGTTTCAGAACCGGCGAAATGGTCGGCGGCACTGACGGAACACCGGTTGTTAATACAAGCAAAACAACGACTACTCTTATGCTGAGAAGCGGAGAAACCGCTGCAATCGGCGGACTTATAAGAGAGACGGAAGACGGTACTGAAAAAAAGGTTCCTCTTTTGGGAGATATACCGCTGCTCGGGTACTTATTCAAAGGTGTTGAACAAAATAAGACGAGATACGAACTTACGATTTTCATAACGGCAAAAATAGTAAACTAAGGATATAAAATGGCAGATAATGTTATAAAAGCAAAAGTTTTGATTGTTGAAGACGATGAGGTTGAAAGAATTTCGTTGCATTCGGCATTGGAACCTAACTTTCTTAAAGTATCGTCGGTGGGAAGCGGAGCGGAAGCCGAAAACCTGGCTAAAGAAGAAAACTACGATATTTTGGTGGTTGATTACGGATTGCCTGATGTTAACGGCATATCATTGATAAAAAGCATAAAAAATATACTGGAAGATGTGGTTCCGATAGTGATAACCGGAAGCAGTTCAATTGAAATTGCCATAGAATCAATAAAAATCGGGGCTTATGATTACGTAGTAAAGCCGTTGGATATAGAATCTTTGTTAAAAACCATCATTACAATGCTTGACGAGAGAAACAAGTTGTTTGAAGGAAGAAATAATTTGCAGACTATAATTTCAGATATAAATAACATTGATCTTTTAGGCAGCGACTGGAATATTAATATAATAGCGACTCCGAATGAAAATATATTAAAACCGCATAAAAAACAAATATTTAATTTGGTTGAAAAATGTAAAAATATAAAATTATTTAAAAGAGGCTGATAATGACAAATAAAAGGATAATTAGTTTTATAACTCTTGTTTTATTTATTGCGGTTAACGCATCGTTTGCCGATATCAGAAGCAAAGAATCGCAGCAGGAAGATATTCTGTTAAATAATGAATCTGCCGGCATTGCAATGAGCGCCGAAAAAATAGCAAAACAAAATGCAAAACTAATTATAAAGGCGAGAAAAAATTATATTGACGGGAATTTTGACGAAGCTGAGAAATACGTTGATCAGATACTTGAAGTTTCTCCGGGCGATACTAAGGCCGGCGAATTAAAGAATAAAATATTGATGTTAAACGAGAAAATTCTTGTTTTTAAGAAATCAATAGTAAATGATTATCTTATAGAATTAAGACGAACTGTTAAAGAAGGCAATTATTACGAAGGATTTTTATTTAACGACAGAATAGCCAAACTTATGCCGAGTTCAAAAGACAGTCTTGCTTTTGCCAGACTTTCAACCGAATGCAACATCGTTATGGCAAGTTTGGAAAATCCCCAGGACAGGAAAAAATTTCTGGAATCAATTGATTATTTCAAAAATGAAAAATTTAAAAAAGCAAGCAACTTAATATATGAACTGGCTCAGAAGCATCCGAAATTCCAGGTTTTCGTCGGTATGGGCAGATATTACGCCCTTCAGGAAACAAGCAATAAAAGAGTAAATATGTATTATAAACAAGCCATGAAAAATATGAAACAGGGCCGTTTCGGCAAAGCGAAAGATTATATTGAACTTGGATTCAGTTTGCAGCCCGACAACGTAAAGCTTATTACATTGATGGAACAAATTAACATGGAGTTGATGTAGTTGGGCGCATCATTATATAAAAAATACAGAACATTTTTTATTATTTTATTTTTGTTCCTGATTTCCGTTGCGATAAGAATAAAATCCTTAAATAATTCATTTGTTTTAGACGATTACCGTTTAATAATAGATAACTCTTTTATTCACAGTATCGGTAATTTTTTTAAAATTATAAATCCGGTAAATTTTTTTGACGTACTTCCGGTAATCTGCGGAGCAAGGCCTCTTACCGTAGTTTCTTTAATGTTTGATTACTTTATTTTCGGACAAAACCCGGCAGGATACCATTTTGTAAATTTAATTTTACACGGTTTTAACGTCGTGTTATTGTTTTTATTTGTAAGAAATTTGTTCGGAAGCAGATTTGCGGGCGTTATTTCCGCATTATTTTTTTCGCTGCATCCTATACAAAGCGAGGTTATAAACGTTGCGAGTTTCAGGGCGGATTTGCTTTGCGCTTTTTTTACGCTTATTTTTTTGAATCTTATAATTTTATTAAAAAATTGCGAAAAAAATAAAAGAAATATAATTTTAATATTAATGTTTTTAATATTTGCCTGCGCTCTTTTTTCCAAAGAAAACGCGATTATAATACCGTTTTTATTGTCAGGATACGTTATATTTTTTAACAAAGAAAGCCAAATGAAAAAACTTTTTTCCGCAACGGCGATAACGGCTATGATATTTTTTTTCTTTTTCTGGATAGAAAGATTTCCGGTTCCTTTGTACAACATAATATATCCCGGTATAGAAAATAATACCGCTCCTTTAAACGATCCGGGAACATATATAAGCGTAATAACGGCGTCGTTTTATCATAATTTTATGCATATAATATATCCCGTAAACTTATCGGTTGATTATTTTGTGAACTATTCAAAAGCAATGCCGCTTTCCGCGTTATTTACGTTGTTTGCGGTTGCGGCATGTATAATATCCGTTTTAAAAATAAAAAATAAATATTTTAAATTTGCTTTATTTTTTACCGCCGTATCTTATATACCGGTAAGCAATATCATTCCTCTTGTAAATACAATAGCCGACAGATATATGTATATGCCTATGATAGGAATATCCATGATTTTTGCATATCTTATTCTTAAATCTTTTAAAGTCGT
Source organism: uncultured Elusimicrobiaceae bacterium (assembly GCA_964487915.1). Classification (GTDB taxonomy): domain Bacteria; phylum Elusimicrobiota; class Endomicrobiia; order Endomicrobiales; family Endomicrobiaceae; genus Proruminimicrobium. The sequence continues at coordinate 48,408 of CAZASN010000004.1, forward strand.
AAACTCTAAGATGGCGTATGCTTTTTTTATTTTTTTATTTTTGATTTATTCGTTTATTTCATATCAAAGAGGTCTTGTTTACGCAAACCAATATACATTATACAAAGACGCGGTTTTAAAAAATCCGCAGAATGTCAGAACGTCGTACAATATGGCGGTCGCCTATATAGCCAATCAAGAATATGAAAACGCAATCAAACAATTCGATAATGTCGTTAAAATAAATCCTCTTTACAGAAGGGATCAGGTATGGTTTCTCTCGGGGCTTTCTTATGAGTCATTGGGCGAGCGTGATTTGGCGCGAAAATATTATCATAAAGCTTTTTTATTAAACAACAGCGATAAAAACGTAATAAAAAAATTTACGGAATCTTTCGGAAACATTCAGGAAGCAAAACAATATCTTTTTTCAAACACATTCAAACTGGATAAACAGGCGTTTTTCAATTTTGAAGAAAATACTAAAAACAATTAGAATTATCTGAATTTTCTGTCAGACTATTGATTTTTAACCTGCTAATTTTATATAATTGGCACAGTATAGTATTGAGTGCCAATTTATAATTTTTTACATAGAAAGAGGTAATAAAATGGCTGAAAGTATTGATATCAAAGCGTTAAACGAAAAAGTAAAACAGCAGTCTTCGTCAATGATGGGGCTTTTGAGCGAAGTATCAAGGGTTATTGTAGGACAAAGATATATTCTTGAGAGAATGCTGGTCGGTATTTTATCGGACGGACATATTCTTTTGGAAGGCGTTCCCGGTCTTGCAAAAACGCTTGCCGTAAATTCTCTGGCAAAAGCCGTTTCAGGCGATTTTAAAAGAATACAGTTTACTCCGGATTTGCTTCCTTCAGATTTAACCGGTACGTTAATATATGATTCAAAACAGTGTGATTTTTCCGTAAAAAAAGGACCGATATTTTCTAATTTTATACTTGCCGATGAAATAAACAGAGCGCCGGCAAAAGTACAAAGCGCTTTTCTTGAAGCGATGCAGGAAAGACAGGTAACGCTGGGAGAAACAACTTATAAACTTCCTAATCCTTTTTTGGTTCTTGCTACTCAAAATCCTATTGAGCAGGAAGGAACTTATCCGTTGGCGGAAGCGCAGGTTGACAGATTTATGCTTAAATTAAAATTAGATTATCCGACCGAACAGGAAGAGAGAGCCATTTTGGACAGATATTCGTCAAGACAAAGGATTGAGACAAACGCCGTTTTAACTTTGCAGGATTTGGAAGAATCCAAAAAAGCCGTGGATGAAATATATGTTGACGAAAAAGTTAAAAATTATATAGTCAGTATTGTTTTTGCCACAAGAAAACCCGAGAAATATAATCTGAAAGAACTTAAAAATCTTATAGCTTTCGGAGCGTCTCCGAGAGCTACTATTAATCTTAATCTTGCGGGAAAAGCGCTTGCATTCTTAAGAGGCAGAGGTTTTGTAACTCCCGAAGACATTAAAGATGTCGGTTATGATGTTTTAAGACACAGAGTTCTTACTACTTATGACGCCGATGCCCAAGGGCTTACAAGCGACGATATCATTAAGCAGGTATTTGACGGAGTTGAAGTTCCCTAAAATGCAGGCTGAGAAAGTTGGGAATTTGAAGCTTTGGCGTTTTATAAATATTATTTCGCCGCGTATGTCCGGCTTTAATTCCAATCTTTATAACTTCAGTTTTTGAAATGGCTATGTTAAAATCCGAAATTTTATCAAAAATTAAAAAAATAGAACTCAGGTCAAAAAAACTTGTGGATGACGTTTTTTCCGGCAAGTATCACAGCGTTTTTAAAGGACAGGGACTTGAATTCAGCGAAGTAAGAGAATATGTTCCGGGCGACGACGTAAGGCGCATATCGTGGAACGTTACGGCAAGAAGAAATACGCCGTATATTAAAAAATATGACGAAGAAAGAGAACAGACCGTAATGTTTGTGGTTGATTTGAGCGCTTCGGGACAGTTTGGGAGCATAAATACGACGAAAAACGAATTGACAGCCGAACTTACCTCGGTATTGGCTTTTTCGGCTTTAAAAAATAATGATAAAGCAGGTCTTCTGGCTTTTACCGATATAATTGAACAATACATACAGCCGAAAAAAAATAAAAAACATATATTAAGGCTTATTGACGTTATATTAAGCTATAAACCTCGCAATAAACATACCAATATTGAAAATGCTTTAATATATCTTAATAAGTTATGCAAAAGAAAATCGCTTGTGTTTTTGATATCGGATTTTCAGGATAAAAATTTTGACAGGCTGATTAAAGCGACCGCAAATAAACACGATCTTGTCTGCATAAAAATATCGGATCCTAAAGAACAGTCAATACCTAAAAACGGAATATTTGCCCTTCAGGATGCGGAAACGGGTAAACTTATAAATATTGATTTTTCATCAAAAGAAGTGCAGAAAGAGTATTATAAAAATTTAAAACTGCATAACGATTATCTTGATGAAATTTTCAAAACGGCAAAGCTTGACGTTATAGATATATCAACGGATAAACCGTATATACCGGAATTAATTAAATTCTTTAAAGCAAGAGAAATTAAAGTTTTGAAAAAATATTGAAAAATGAAAAAAATAATAATTTTATTATCTCTTTTTATCGTAGCCGCAAATGTTCTCGCCTTTGAGCAGAGCTTTGAACCTCAGACGGGATTAACCGTAGGCGATAAGGCCGTTTTAAAAATCAAAGCGGACGGTTTAACGATTGACAGTCTTGAAAAAGATAAGTTAAATTCGCTTAATTTCGGCGATTTTGAACTGCTTGACGCGAGGCAGGGACAAGACGGGGAAATTGATTTTGTTGTTTCGGCGTATAAAGCCGGGAAAGCAGAATTGTTATCCGTTGATATACCTTATAACGTCGGCGGTGATTTAAAATTCGTAAAAACAAAAGCTCTTCCGGTTGAAATAAAAAGCGTGCTTGATCCAAAAAAACCGAGTCAGGATATTTACGATATTAAAGATATTTTTAAATTCGGGCGAGGCATATGGTGGTATGTAAAAATCATACTTATAATTCTTGCTGTTTTTGCGCTGTTGTTTTTCGCATATAAATATTTTAAGCAAAAAAAATCAAAAAAAGCGTCGGCTGAAGAAATAATAAAAAACATTCCGCCGAAAGAATATGCTTTGTCTCAGCTTGAAAATTTAAAATCTCTGGGTCTTATAGAAAAAGGGCAGATAAAAGAATATTACGACAAATTGTCGGATATTTTAAGATTTTATGTTTCAAGAATTTATAATATTGACGGTATGGAAAAAACTACGGGAGAACTTTATTCTTTACTTAGAGAAAAAGCTCCGTCAGATTTTAACAGGCAGCTGAAAGAATATCTTATAAACTGCGATTTTGTTAAATTTGCAAAAGTGATACCGTCGCCGCAGGACATAGACGAAGATTACCAAAAAGCAAAGGATTTTATAGAAAAAACATGAGATTTTTATACGTATATTTATTATCGCTGATTCCGTTTATTCTTGCAGGACTTTTCTTAAAAGGAAAATACTTTAAGAAGATTTCAATGAAATTTTCTTCAACCGGTTATTTTAACAATTCAACGGGTCTCAGAGTAAAACTGCTTGTCATACCCGATATATTGATCGTTATCGGATTATGCCTGGCCGTATTTGCTTTGGCGAGACCGCAGAGCTCTTCAAAATATGAAACTTTTTTTGCCGAAGGCGTAGATATAATGCTTGTTATGGATACGTCTACAAGCATGAATGCCGTTGATCCGACGGTAAATATTTCAAGAATAGATTCCGCAAAACAAAGGGCAAAAGAATTCGTATTGAAAAGAATTAACGACAGAATAGGAATAGTCGTTTTCAGCAGCATAGCGTTTACGCAGTGCCCTCTTACTCTTGATAAAGACGCGCTGATAAATTTTATAGGCACTATAAATACTTCAATAACAAAAGCCGACGGAACAGCTATAGGAAGCGCCATAGCTACGGCGGTCAACAGGCTTTCAAAGGTTGAAGGAAAAAGCAAAGTCATAGTTTTGCTTACCGACGGCAATAACAATACCGGAGAAATTGACCCTATGGTTGCATCCGCTCTTGCAAAAAACAACAACGTCAAAATATATACGGTAGGCATAGGAAGCGGCGAAGATTTTTATGAAGTGCAGGATATGTTTTTTGGCGTAAGAAAAGTCAAAGCGCAGGATGAGCTTAACGAAGGGCTGTTAATGGAAATCGCAAAAACTACGGACGGCGAATATTTTTCCGCAAAAACCTCAAAAGATTTGGCTGACGCTTTTTCAAGCATTGATAAACTGGAAAAAACAAAAGAAGAATATACGAAATCGGTAAATTATAACGAACAGTATCTTAAATTTTTGATACCTGCTTTTTGGTTTTTAACCGCCGGATTTATTTTAAAACAAACTTTTTTTAAGAGGTTGCCGTAAATGTTTGAAAATTTTGCATTGCTTCTTTATTTATCCGCGGTAATAATCGCCATAGCGGCGGTCTATTTTATCTCTTATAAAATATCAAAGAGAAATATAAGAGGTTTTGCGGATAATTCTCTTTGGACAAATCTTATAAATATTGATTTTACGAAAGAAGTAATAAAAAACATATGTTTTATTCTTGCTTTGTTTTTTATTGCGGTTGCGATAGCAAGGCCTAAATGGGGATTAAAACAGGTTGAAGCAAAATCGCTGGCAAGCGATATCGTTATAGCTATTGACGTATCAAAAAGCATGCTGGCTCAGGATTTAAAACCGGACAGGCTTACAAGAGCAAAAATGGTTTTTAAAGATTTGACCGAAAAACTGAAAGGCCAGCGGGTAGGGCTTATAGCTTTTGCCGGAGAAGCGTACTGGCAATGTCCGCTGACGTCGGATATAAAAGTTTTTGAAATGTTTCTGTCTCTTTTGGACACAAACACAGTGCCGTTTGCCGGAACTAATCTTGCCGAACCGGTTAAACTTGCTTGCGCAAGTCTTGAAAAAATTCCTACAAATACAAAGGCCGTAGTTATTATAACCGACGGGGAATCTTTTGACGGAGATTTAAAAGGAGCAATTAAAACAGCAAATGAAAGCAAAACGGCGATATTTTGCGTAGGCATAGGCACTCAAAAAGGCGAACCTATTCCGACATATGACGAGAAAAATGAATTTAAAGAATATTTGAAAGACGAAAACGGAAAAACGGTAATAACAAAATTGGATGATAATACTTTAAAATATATCGCCTCTGCTACCGGAGGGAAATATTATAATTTAAACGAAAATCCTACCGTCAATGACCTTGCCGCGCAGCTTAACGGCCTTGATAAAAGAGAAGGCACAGGCAGTATTTTTAATAATTTGGAAGACAGGTTTCATTATCCGTTGTCAGTCGGGATTTTGCTGTTGTTAGTTTTTCTGTTTATGCCTGTGGCAAAGAAAGAAAAATAATTATGAATACGGTAAAAATTATGAATAAAAAAATAATTGTTATTATGTTGTTGCTGTTAAGCGTTTCGGGCGTTTCATTTGCCGGCGGCAATATGAACAAAGGAACAAGATTATACGAAAAGAGTGATTTTAAAGGCGCAGTTGAAAGTTTTCTTAAAGAACAGTCAAAAAAACCTAAAGATCCGGTTGTAAATTATAATCTCGCTTCGGCTTATTATAAAGCCGGAGATTTTGATAAAGCATTGGAAACTTACGAAACTGCATTAAATAATACGCAGGATATAAATTTTAAAAGCGCCGTATTGTATAATATGGGAAACTGCGCCTACAGAAAAGGAGATAACGATCTGGCGTTGCAGTATTATAAATCTTCTTTGAAACTTAACAGCAAAGATATTCAGGCAAAACATAACATAGAATTTTTACAAAGCGATAAAAATAAAGATAACAAAAACAATAAGAACGATAAAAAAGACAAACAGCAGCAAAATAAGCAGAACGATAAAAAGGATCAAGATAAGGATAAAGATAAAGATAAAGACAAGAATAATCAACAGCAGGACAAACAACAGCAGGACAAACAACAGCAGGGGAAAGATAAATATTTATTGGATTATTTTGATAATCAGGATAAACAAAATCAAAATAAGCAGCAAAACGCCGAGGCTGTAAGCAATAAAAGGAACGGGAAAACATGGTAAAAATAAACAGATATATATTAACGGGATTATTTATTTTATTATTTGCGTCTTATGCGTCTGCTGATAATTTGCAAATGGAAGCGTCGGTTGATCAAACAACTGTTCCTTTAAACGGGACAATACAGCTGACCGTTTCATTGACCGCCGATTCAAAATCTCTGCCGGATTACGCAGTTCCGCAGTTAAAAGACTTCAATGTTTTTTCAACGTCTCAGTCAAAAAGCATTTCAATTATAAACGGCAAAGTAAAAAATACGGTCTATTATGTGTATACTTTGGGCCCTAAAAAAATCGGGATGTTTACAATACCCGCTTTTACTCTGGATTATAACGGGCAGACGTATAGCACAAATCCGATAGATATAAAGGTTGAAAAAGCGCAGACGGTCAGTTCCATAGATGACCCTGATGCACAGAATACCCCTCAGCAAAATCAACATAACAATTCTAAACAAGTTTATAATTATGATACTTCAAAAGCCGTTTTTGTCGAAGCAAAAACAGACAAACATACGGCGTACGTAAATGAAAAAATAATTTATACTTTTTCGTTCTGGACGTCCGTGAATATATTGTCAAATCCGAATTACCGCGGACCTGATTTCGCCGGTTTTTTTAACGGCAAAACAACGCAAAGAAATTACAGAACTCAGATTAAGGGAAGAGAGTATGTCGTAAGCGAAGTTTCAACGGAACTGTTTCCGCAAAAAGAAGGAATTTTGACAATAGGACAGGCGACGGTGCAGGTTTCAATTGAAGATTTTAATAAAATGCAGGACGATTTTTTCGCAAGTTTTTTTAAGAGCGCAAGAAACGTAAACCTTGCCACAGATGAAATAAAAATTAAAGTTTTAAAAGTTCCGGAAAATATTGATTTGGTCGGCAAGTTTACGCTGTCTGCCGATATTGATAAAAAACAAAAAAAAGTTGACGAGCCTTTTGACTTGAAAATAACAATTGCCGGCAGCGGAAACGTTAAAACAATAAAAGAACCGCAGATTGTTTTATCCGATAATCTGAAAAAATACGAAACATCCGAAAAACTTTTGAAAAACGGCGAAGAAGAGACGGGAAAAGAATTTGCGACTCTTATAATGCCGCTGGAGAAAGGCGAAGGTGAAATTAAAATTTTACCCGTAAAATATTTTGATATGGCGGACAAGCAGATAAAAATTTTGCCGGAAAAAAGAATCAAAATTAATATAGCCGAAGGAACGTTAAGAAAAGATACGGTTCAAAATGAAGTAATTTCAAATACGCAGCCTGTTCAAAATATACAGTCTTCTCAAATACCTCAAAACGCGGACTTGTCATTTATATTTAAAGCGTATGCTTTCATGCAGAAAAAAACGGTATGGATAGTTATTGCGGCGCTGTTTGGAATATATGTATTGATTAAATTATTTTTTACATACAGAAATTATGTTAACAGAGACCAGCAGAAATTAAAAAACAGAAAAGCATACGGCCGTTCAAAAAAATATTTCCAAAAAGCGAAAAAATCAAAAAACGCAAAAGATTTTTATTCGCTTATGTATAAGGGAATGCTTGAATATTTTGCCTCGGTTTTGGGCGAATCTGCCGAGGGGCTTACTACTTATACTATAAAACTTGACCTTGAAGCAAGAAACATAAATCCGGAACTTATAAAAGAAATAGAAAATATTTTGGATGAATGTTCGGTTTATTTATATTCGCAGTCCAAAAATAATGATGCCGCAGATTTTAAAAATTTTTACAATAAAGCTTTTGATATTCTTAAGAAACTTGATATCTGACGGTAAAATCAAGAATTTATTCAATGTATTTTTGCCGTTTTTATTTGCAAAACACGGCATATATAAGATAAAATACACAGGTATCGGCGTTTTCGAGTATTTAAGCCGGATAAAGGCGCCGTATTTTAAATTTGTTTTTTGCCGGCAGAGGTAAATATATATGAAAAAATACGTTGTATTTTTAATTTGTTTTTTTTCGGTTTCTCCTTTGGCGGCAAAACCGCTTAAAGGATTGAACGAAGTTTCTTTTAAACTCGGAAAAGTCGCATCTTCTTCCGCCGATTTTGATTTGAGAAGAATAGACGGACTGCAAAGTACGGATTCGCAAAAAAGCAGCGACGGATTTTCCGTTAAAATGGACTATGCTTACTATTTAAAAAATTATACGGCCGTAGGCCTCGGCGTAAACGCCAATCTTTGCATGAATGTCTGGCAGGAAAATTTTTCAATGCTTAATTATTATCTGCTTGTAAAACAGATTCTTCCTCTTAATTCTTATAAAGATTTTAATTTTTACGTAAGCGCGGGAGCCGGATACGGACTTGTAGATTACTTTGCCGTTTACCAGAATTATGTGGAAAAAATGGCGGGCGGTTTTTGCTGGATTGCTTCATGCGGATTTGAATACGGACCGTATGTGATTGAAGCGTCTTATGTCAATAACAATGCGAAATTTGAAAACAATAATTACTGGGAAGGCGACGTTAAATTTTCAACCGTATTAGTTACTATCGGTTATAAATTTTTACTTTAAAGGACATATAAAAAATGATAAAAGCTACGATTATAGGAATAACGGGATATACGGGGGAAGAACTTTTAAGAATACTTTCAAAGCATCCGGGCGTAAAATTGACAATGCTTGCCGGCCGGCAGACGTCTCCGGAAAGACTTCTGGCTGATATATATCCGAAATATAAAGATTTAAACATAAAATGCGAACCTTTAAATATTGAAAAAATTAAAGAAAATGCTGATGTCGTTTTTCTCGCGCTTCCCCATGCGGTTGCTTTTGAAGTAGTGCCGAAACTTCTTAAAGCCGGCAAAAAAGTCATAGACTTATCGGCAGATTTCAGGCTGAAAGATTCCGCTACTTATGAAAAATGGTATACGGTAAATCACACGGGCAAAGATTATATAAAAGACGCGGTTTACGGATTAAGCGAACTTTACTGCGACAAAATTAAACCGGCAAAACTTATAGCAAACCCGGGCTGCTATCCTACGACTATACTTCTTGGAACAGCTCCTGCCGTAAAAAACGGTTTTATAACAAACGGCGATATAATAATAGATTCAAAAAGCGGAATATCCGGAGCAGGCAGGAAAGCTGTTGAAAAATATTTTAAAGAAGAGCATCCTAACACAAGGGCTTATAATATAGCCGGAAAACACAGGCATATTCCCGAAATTGAGCAGGAGATTTCAAATTTGTTCGGACAAAAAACCATAGTTACATTTACTCCGCACATTATACCGGTTGAAAGAGGAATGTTGTCGGTAATATACGCAAATCTGAATAAAAAAATTACAACCTCCGAAGCGATAGGGGCATACAAAAAATTTTATGAAGGGAAATATTTCGTAAAAATTCTTGACGAAAATATTCTTCCGAATATAAATAAAGTTGTAAACACAAATTACTGCGAAATAGGATTAAGCGTAGATGCAAGGACGAACAAGCTTGTTATAGTTTCGGCGATAGACAATCTTGTAAAAGGCGCATCGGGACAGGCTGTGCAGAATATGAATATTATGTTCGGCTTGAATGAAGAAACAGGACTTAAGGAGATAATTTAATGCTTCCAAAAGGTTTTTATTGTAACGGTTTGCACAGCGGAATCGCAAAACAAAACACTAAAAAAGATTTGGCGATATTCTATTCCGAAACGCCTGCAGCCGCAGCCGGGATGTTTACTTTCAGCCGCGTAAAAGCGGCGCCCGTTCTAATTGATATTGAAAGGCTTAAAAAATATAAATCTTTTCATGCGGTTGTCGCAAATTCAGGATGCGCAAACGCGTGTACCGGCTTAAAAGGCAAAAAAGACGCCGAAACGGTAGCCTGTGAAGCGGCCAAATGCCTCGATAAGGCGCCGGAGTCGGTTCTTGTCGCCTCAACCGGAGTAATAGGCCAGTTTCTTCCCGTTGAAAAAATTAAAAAAGCAATGCCTGAACTTGTAAATACGGCGAAAGAAAAAAATGAAAAAAAAGCCGTTGAAGCCATAATGACTACGGATACTTTTGCAAAATTTATTTCAAAAAAAATAAAAGTCGCAAAAGGGGAAATAATAATATGGGGCTGCGCAAAAGGCGCCGGAATGATACATCCGGAGCTTCAGGGCCTTCATGCGACTATGCTTTCTTTTATACTTACCGATGCCGGTATTGAAAAAAAACAGCTTCAAAAGCTTCTTGAAGAATCGGCGGAACAGTCTTTCAACTGCATTACCGTTGACGGCGATACTTCAACAAACGATACGCTGATTTTAATGGCAAACGGACAAAGTAAAACCGGAAAACTTTCAAAAAACGATATGACAAAATTTAAATCCGCTTTGGATGAAATTACTTTGTCTCTTGCGAAAATGATGGCAAAAGACGGCGAAGGCGCGACAAAGCTTGTTGAAATAGAAGTTAAAAATTTAAAAAAACGCGCTGATGCGAAAAAGATAGCTTCAACTATAGCTACTTCTCCGCTTGTAAAAACGGCTTTATTCGGATCAGACGCCAACTGGGGCAGGATACTGGCTGCGGCCGGAAGAGCCGGAGTTGATTTTGACCAGTCTAAAATAGATGTCTACATAGGAAATATTATGACGGCAAAAAACGGAATGGCGTTAAATTTTGACGAATCAAAAGCAAAAAAAATACTTGATGCCAAAGAATGTAAAATAACCGTAGATTTTAAATCAGGCAAAGAGGCTTCAAAATATTATACGTGTGATTTCTCTTACGATTATGTAAAAATTAACGGATCATACAGAAGCTGAAAAATGGATATTTGCAGAAATTTTAGAAAAATAAACAAAGATAATTATAAAAAATTTATTGACAAAAAAAATATGTCAATGCGCGGAGAGTTTGCCGGCGTTGCTTTTAGCGACAGAATGATTTTTATACCGCACTGTATGAGAAATACAAAAATCTGTAAGGCAAAAGACGAAGGCGCTTATTATGTTTGCGCAATGTGCAAAGGATGCAAGATTTCCGAAATAGCGGCTCTTGCGAAAGAACTCGGCTACAAAAAAGTTTACGTAATGAAAGGCGGCAAGGCAATAGAAAATATTTTAAACGCCGAGAAACCGAAAGCCGTTATAGGAATAGCGTGTTATTTTGAGGGGGTTCAGGCGGTTAAAATGACGGAGAAAGGGAAAATAATCACACAGTTTATCCCTCTTACAAAAGACGGATGTGCCGATACCGACGTTGATCTGGATGAAACAAAAAAAATAATTGCTCTTAAATAAAGCATTAAAACAAAGGAGTTTTATGGATAAATTAAAATTTACGGAATTAAATCTTTCACAGGATATATTAAAAGCTGTGGCGGATATGGGGTTTGAGGAAGCTACGCCGATACAGTCGCTTGCAATCCCGAAGATGATGGAAGGCAGAGATCTTATAGGACAGGCCCAGACCGGCACCGGAAAAACGGCCGCATTCGGCATACCTATACTTGAAAAAATATCATCGAAAATAAAAGCCACGCAGGCATTAATAATGTGCCCGACAAGAGAACTTGCGATTCAGGTCGCCGAAGAATTAAAACAGCTGTCAAAGTATAAAAGAGGTTTAAATATTGTTCCGGTTTACGGCGGTCAGCCTATAGTAAGGCAGATGTCGGCTCTTTCAAGAGGAGCTCATATTGTGATAGGGACTCCGGGACGCGTTATAGACCATATAGAAAGAAAAACTATTTCTCTCAAAGATGCAACCACGGTTGTTCTTGATGAAGCGGACGAAATGCTTGATATGGGGTTCAGAGACGATATAGAAAAAATCTTGAAAAGTCTTCCGGAAGAAAGGCAGACCGTATTTTTCTCTGCTACGATGCCTAAAGAATTCTTGGCGCTTACTAAAAGATATCAGGTGCATCCTGAAAATATAAAAGTAGTTCATGAAAAACTCACGGTTCCTTTAACGGAACAGTTATACTGCGAAGTCAGAGACAACCAGAAAATGGATGCTTTATCAAGATGTCTTGATATGTATGACCCTAAACTTGCTCTTGTTTTCTGCAATACAAAAAGAAAAGTTGACGAAGTTTCGTCCAATTTACAGGCAAGAGGATATTCCGCCGACGCAATTCACGGAGATATGAACCAGTCTCAAAGAGACAGAGTAATGGCAAAATTCAGAGCGTGCAGAATAGAAATTCTTGTCGCTACCGATGTAGCCGCAAGAGGAATAGACGTTGATGACGTAGACGCTGTTTTTAATTATGACATCCCTCAGGATATAGAAGCTTACGTCCACAGAATAGGCAGAACCGGAAGAGCGGGCAGAACCGGAAGAGCGTTCAGTTTTGTTTCTGGAAGAGATATTTATAAACTGAGAGACATTCAAAGATATACAAAGGTAAACGTAAAAAGGATTCCGATTCCTTCAATGGCTGACGTTGAAAATATCAGAATATCTTCTTTTATGGAAAAAATAAAAGAAAATATTAAGAAAAACACTTCAGAAAAATATATCAGCAAAATAGAATCACTGATAAACAACGATATTACTTCAATAGACGTCGCCGCAGCTTTGTTTGAGATGATGCTGCATAATCAGGGTGCTGCTGCGCAGGAAAATATTGAAACAGACTCGTATGCAAGCGGACATAATGAAAGAGGCCGTGACGGCGGCTCAAACAGAAGACAAAAAGGCAAAAGTTTCGGAGGCGGCAACGGCGGGTCAAGAGAACACGGTATGACAAGATTATTCATAAGTATCGGGAAAAGCAAAAAAGTCAGACCGGGAGATTTTGTCGGAGCAATAGCCGGCGAAACAGGTCTTGACGGAAACGTAGTAGGAAGCATAGATATTTTGGACAAATATTCTTTTGTTGAAGTTCCGACGGAACATGTTGATACGGTTATCAATGCATTAAATAACAGCAATATAAAGGGGCACAGAGTTAGCGTTGAAATAGCTCAGGGAAAATAAATTAGACAGGCTGGAAGCTGAGCAGCTTAGAAGCTTGGCAAAAACATTAACGATCGGTAAAAAGCTAATCTGTTGGTGCAGTTTACTAAGCTGCCAAACTTCTAAACTTCCAAGCTTCAAAAGGTGGAAAATATGCCGTTGTTTGAATATGTTTGTAAAAAGTGCGGTAAAGAGTTTGAAAAACTGATTTTTTCAATTGACGGCGAAAAAATAGAATGTCCGTCATGCAAAAGCGCCGATATTGAAAAAAAGTTTTCTGTTTTTTCGTCAAAAAGTTCAAAAAATGATTTGTGCGGATGCGATTCGTCATCGGACTGCGCCGTAAAAAAACACGGCGGAGGATGCGGTTGCGGCGGTGGTTGTTGCGGAATATAATTTAAAGATAAAAGAAGTTTAAGTATTATTTTTTGCAGAGGCTTATATAATGTCGGAATTACTGTCTTATTTCGGAATAGAAAGTAAAAATATAAAGAAAACGTGCGTAATTTGCCAGGCTTCGGATCAAACGTTATTTTCGGAACTCGGCCCGGCGGAAACATTTACCGGCCTTTTTGCCAAAGTGAACAATTATGAAAGCGCTACGATAATCTCTACAAAAAATAATTTTCTTGTAGGCGATATCGTATTGTATTTAAAAGATACGGCTTGTGAAAATATAGTATTGTTCGGAAGCTGCGGCGGAGCCGGAGAAGTTAAAATAGGCGACAAATTAATAGTCAAAAAAGTTTTTAACTTTGAAAGTTTCTCGGAAATGCTTGAAATGAAAAGAAATCCCGATTCATATTATCCGTCGGCTTCATTGGTCGGAGAATTTCTGTTAAAAAACAGCAAACTTGACATACAGCACGTAAAATGCGCGACCACAAGCTCTTTGTTTCTTGAAAAAAAATACAAGGACTGGTTCAGTAAAAATAAAATCAACGCCGTTGACATGGAATGTTCTTCGGTTTTTTCCGCTTCATGCTCAATAAATAAAAAAGCCATAGCCGTATTTTATATAACAGATATCGTCGGAGTTAACGAGCCATTCGGAAATGATGTTGAACAGTCTCAAAAATCGGCAATATTAAAGGCCAGGCAGGCTCTTGCAAAATCAATATGCAACTTTATAAACGATGGACAGCAACATTTCATATATTAAAAGTCTGCTTGAAAACAAATTCCCGTTTTTCGGCATAAATAAAATAAGAGAACTTTCAAGGCTTGTATTTGAAATAACAAAAAGAGACGGCATTGATCCGCAGTCTTTTATTGAAGGATTTGAATTTTCCGACTACCGCGGTACAAAAACAAGTCTTTTAAAACTCAGATATCCTTCAACTTATTCTATTTCGTCAAAAGACAGTTTTTATTTGCCGGATATAGATATTAAGAATTCCGACAAAGCCTGTTTAGAACAGAGGGAATTTAATCCTGAAAATATTTATTATACCCGTGAAGTTGAAAACACTTCTTTATATCAAAGAATCAAAACTCTTTTTCCGTCATCGGTGTTTAGGGAAATTTTATCTTTGAAGGAATTTTTAAAAGATAATAAATTTTCCCTGGAAAAGTATAATAAAAGAAGAGAAAATTTATTTTTGGTAAAAGAGAAATTTGATTTTTTTAAGGCCTGCCCGTGCACTAAAAATGTGGTATGCTGCAATTATTCAATTTTAAATACCGGTTACGGATGCCCGTATGAATGCAGTTATTGTTTTTTGCAGGGATATCAAAATGTTTCAGGCATTATTTTCCCGTGCAATATAAAAGATTTTCTTGATGTTGATAAAATAAAACCGGCACACGGCAAAATGTTTGACCTGCCAAGAGCCGGAAGCGGCGAATTTACGGATTCTCTCGTTTTTGACGATATTACTTTGTTTTCATCCGATATAGTAAAATTTTTTAAAGAAAACCGGAATATTTCATTTGAATTCAAAACAAAAAGCGTAAATATCGCAAATTTATTAAAAATCGGCGGAGCGGACAATATAACAGTTTCATGGTCGGTTAACACTGAAAAAATGATAGAAGAAAACGAACATCTTACTCCTAAACTTGAAGAAAGATTAAAAGCCGCTAAAAAATGCGCCGAAGCGGGCTACGGCGTAGGGTTTCATTTTGATCCGGTTATTTTTTATGAAAACTGGCGCAAAGATTATGAAAAAACAATTGAAAATATATTTGATTTTATAGATGGAAAATATATAAAATGGATAAGTATAGGATCTTTAAGAATGCCGGCCGAACTGAAGAAAGTTATTGAAAACAGGTTCCCGGATAATAAAATTCTCGATGAAGAACTTTTATTATGCGATGACAATAAGTTGAGATATACAAAAAGACTCAGAACCGAAATGTATGAGGCAATAATACATAAGATCAAAAAATACGATAAAAATATTGTTGTCTATTTGTGTATGGAGACGGCTGAAGTATGGAATAAATGCGGAGGTATTGTATGAGAAAGATAATAGTTTTATTTATTGCGGTATTTTTTGTTTTTGCCGTAAAAGCTTCGGCCGAACAGCCGAAATTTGAATTTGACCAGAAAGGGCTTGAAAAAGCTTATAAACTTGTTGATCAGAAACAATACAAACAGGCTCTGAAAATTCTTGAGAAACTTGTTCCTTTTGACGAGGACAGCATAAACGAAGCGCAGAGAATAGATAAGATCGTTTTATCAGACGTTTATTTTAATATGGGTTTTTGTTTCGGAAAGATGGGCGATGACGCGAATATGCTTGAATTTTATAATAAAGCTTTGAACGTTTTTCCTGAACATCAGGCCACCATTTATGATTTGGCAAGATATTACAGAAGCAAAGGCGAAAACGACATAGCCGCAAATCTCCTTGAAAAACTTATAAACATAAACGTTACGCATGACTGGGCTTTTGTAATGCTCGGCGATATATATGACGAAAAAGGCGATTTTACCAAAGCCAAAGATTATTACAAGGAAGCGGCCCGGCTTGGCAATGATGAGGCTGCCGCCAAACTTAATGCCGAAGAAAAAAAACCTGAGCAGCAGTAAAACCGTAAGTTAAAAGCAAAAGCAGGCAAAAATTTTAGCGGGAATTTTTGCGTTGATAATGTTTATACAAAAAAATATAAAGGCGAACGATTATGGAAATTGAAAAAATTTACGACGCAAAAAAAGTTGAAGAAAAATGGGTAAAATTCTGGATAGACGAAAAAATATTTTCGTCAAAACCGGATAAAAATAAAAAACCGTTTACGATAGTAATTCCTCCTCCGAACGTCACGGGCTCTCTTCACATGGGACATGCTTTAAATAACGGTCTTCAGGATATAATCATAAGATTTAAAAAAATGCAGGGATATAACACTCTCTGGGTTCCGGGAACAGACCACGGCGGAATAGCTACTCAGAACGTCGTTGAGAAACTTCTTAAAAAAGAAGGCAAAACGAAATACGATTTGGGCAGAGAAAAATTTCTTGAAACCATGTGGCAGTGGAGAAACGAAACCGGCGATATCATACTTGACCAGCTTAAAAAACTCGGTTGCAGTCTTGATTGGGACAGAACAAGATTTACTATGGACGAAGCGTGTTCAAAATCCGTAAAAAAAGCGTTTAAGAAACTTTATGATAAAGGTCTTATTTACAGAGGCAAAAGACTTGTAAATTACTGCACAAGATGCAATACGGCGTTATCGGATATTGAAGTTGAATATAATTCCGAAAAAGGGAGTTTATGGTATATAAAATATCCTATAAAAAACTCCGATGAATTTTTAACCGTCGCAACGACGCGTCCTGAAACGATGCTCGGCGATACAGCCGTTGCGGTAAACCCTAACGACGACAGATATACCGCTCTTGTCGGAAAAACGGTAATTCTACCATTAACCGGACGTGAAATAAAAATAGTAGCGGATTATATAGTTGATACGTCATTCGGAACCGGCGCCGTTAAAGTTACGCCGGCCCATGATAATACCGATTATGAAATAGCAAGAAGACATAATCTTGAAATAATAGAAGTTATAAACGCAGACGGCAAAATGATAAACGTCGCGGATAAATACGCAGGTCTTTCGGTAGTTAAAGCAAGAGAAGAAGTCGTAAACGATTTGACTGCTCAGGGCTATATTTTAAAAATTGAAGATTACAGCCACTCAGTCGGCAAATGCTACAGATGTTCAACCACGATAGAGCCGATAATGTCGGAACAGTGGTTTTTAAAAGTTGAAGAAATGTCAAAAAGAGCTTCTCAGGCGGCAAAAGACGAAAAAGTAAAATTTTATCCTCCGTCATGGCAGAAACCTTATACATTATGGCTTGATAATTTAAGAGACTGGTGCATAAGCCGCCAGATATGGTGGGGCCACAGAATACCTGTTTATTATTGCGTTGATGAAAATAATAACAGAAGGCAATGTCCTGAAATAGTTTCTGAAAATACTCCGGAAAAATGTCCTCATTGCGGCAATACAAAAATAATGCAGGATAGCGATGTTCTTGATACTTGGTTTTCTTCGGCTTTGTGGCCGTTCAGCGTATTTCACTGGGGTGAAAACGAAAATAACGAAGAATTGAAATATTATTATCCGACGTCCGTTCTTGCAACAGGCCACGAAATTCTTTATTTGTGGGTAGCGAGAATGGTTCAGATGGGTCTTGAATTTTTAGACGATATTCCTTTTTCGGATGTTTTTATACACGGGATAGTCAGAGATAAATCAGGCAAAAAAATGTCAAAATCTCTCGGAAACGTCATAGATCCTCTTTTAATGATGGACAAATACGGAACGGACGCTTTGAGATTTTCGCTTGCCCACGTAGCCGCTCCGGGCAGAGATATGCAGATATCTGACGAATCGTTTTTAAGCGCAAGAAATTTTGCAAATAAAATATGGAACGCTTCAAGATTTATTCTTATGAATATGGAAGGAGTGGATATTCCTGAAAAACCGATAGTAAAAGAAATGTCCGATAAGTGGATTTTAACGGAATATAACAAAACGATTGAAACAGTTACGAAATCTTTTGAAGTTTACGACATAGACGTAGCTTCACGAGTTCTTTACGATTTTTTCTGGACTAAATTCTGCGACTGGTATATTGAACTTTCAAAAATAAGAATGACTTCAACCGATATAAACGAAAAGAAACAGGCGCTTTCGGTTTTGCTGTATGTTCTTAAAGGAACGATACAGATGCTTTCTCCTGTAATGCCGTTTATAACGGAAGAACTTTGGTCAATACTTTCAAAACATGATAAGAGCATAGTTTATTCAAATTTTCCGAAATACGAAAAAGAATTTGTTTTTGAAAAAGAAACAAACGAAATGCTTTTGATACAGGAAATCATAACTAAAATCAGAAATATCAGAAGCGAAATGAACATATCGCCGGCTGTATTTATAAACGCAAATTTCAACGTGCTTGACGATTCAAAAAAAGACGTTCTTGAAAACAATCAGGATTATGTAAAAGGAATCGCTAAAATACAAAATGTTACAATAGCAAAAGACGTAAAAAGACAAAAAAATTCGGCTATGGCCGTTGCGACCGGTTTTGAAATATTCATACCCCTTGAAGGGCTTATAGACGTTGAAAAAGAAAAAAACAGAATAAATAAAGAAATACTTCTTGCAACGCAGGACAAAGAAAGATGCGAGTCAAAACTTTCAAAAGAATCTTTTGTGGCAAGAGCTCCGAAGGAAGAAGTTGAAAAGATTAGAATAAGGCTGCAGGAAGCTGACATCAAGATTTCTAAGCTGCAAGAAAGTTTAGAATTCATAGGATAATTATAACGACTTTATATTTTTGGCTACGATTTTGTAATTGCAAGTCTTATGTATCGTTTTACTTGCATACACCGCAACTTGCAATTACTTTATCTCGCCTAAAACTATAAAGTCTAACGACAAAGACGGTGAATATTTAGTCTAAAATAAATATTGTAGTATCTCAAAAAAATAAAGAGAGGAGTTTTTAAGTGAAAAAGATAGTATTTTTTATTTTAATAAGTTGTTTAATATGTTCTTGTGCAACAGCTTATAAAAGAGCTTCTAAAAGTACATCAAACGGATATTTTGAGACTCAGTTGCAAAATAATATTTATGAAATAAGTTTTAACGGTAATGAATTTACAAATATTAAAAAAGCCCAAGATTATGCTTTATTACGAGCAGCAGAAGTATGTTTAGACAATGGGTTCAAAACATTTGTAATAGTAAATTCTTCAAACAATACAGAAGTTTCAACTAGAGCAAGTTCAACGTATGATTATTATACTAAACAATCACACACTTCAGTATATACAAGTGAGTATCCAAAAATTAATTTGGCAATTCAATGTTCTAAAAATGGAGATTTAGTATTTGATGCTCAACAAATAAAAGACAATTTGAGAAAAAAATATAATTTAAAATAAAGGTTATTTAAAATGCGAAAAATTAAAATTGTAAAAAATTATTTAAAACATGCTGAAGGTTCGTGTATGTTTTCACTCGGCGAAACTAAAGTTTTATGCGTTGCCACGGTTGAAGAGAAAGTACCACCTTTTATAGAAACAAAAAAAACAGATGAAGGTTGGGTAACGTCCGAATATTCAATGCTTCCCAGATCCTGCAACGACAGAATATCAAGAAACAGGCTTCAAAACGGAAGAGCGCAGGAAATATCAAGGCTTATCGGAAGATCTTTAAGGGCAAGCGTTGATATGGCAAAACTCGGTAAAAGAACGATAACAATAGACTGCGACGTCATAAGAGCAGACGGCGGAACAAGAACGGCTTCCATTAATGGCGGTTTTATAGCGCTTGTTCTTGCCCTTAAAAATCTGCAGAAGAAAAAACTTATAAAAGAACTGCCGGTAAAAGATTATGTCGGAGCCGTAAGCGTAGGATTTGCAAACGGCAAAATGGTTCTTGATTTATCGGCAAAAGAAGACAATGTCGCCGACGTTGACATGAACGTAGTTATGACGGCAAAAGGCGATTTGATAGAAGTGCAGGGAACAGCGGAAGGTGATGTTTTTTCAAGAAAAGATTTAAATCAAATGCTTGACGCCGCCTATAACGGCATTAAGTTGATTACTAATGCTCAAAAAAAAGCTCTAGGCTCGTTATATGATAAATAAAGGTAAAATAATGAAAATAAATGAAATAATACTTGCAACAGGCAACAAACATAAGGTATCTGAGATAAAAGCTATACTTTCGGATTTAAACGTAAATATAAAACCTATGATGGAATTTGAAAAATATCCGAAAGTTGTTGAAGACGGGCTTACGCTTGAAGAAAACGCGACTAAAAAAGCGGTTGAAGTCGCGAAATTTTTTAACAGCTGGGCTGTTGCGGACGATACAGGCCTTGAGGTTGAATATCTTAACGGAGCGCCGGGTGTTTTTGCCGCAAGATATGCAGGCGAAGGCTGTACATACGAGGACAATAACAAAAAACTTCTTAAAGCGTTGGAAAACGCAGATAACAGAAAAGCAAAATTCAGATGCGTTATAGCGTTAAGCGATCCAAATGGTAATAAAGTAATTCTTTCAAAAGGCGAGATTAACGGAATAATAAGCGAAAAAATATCAGGAACAAAAGGTTTCGGTTACGATCCGATATTTTTTGTTGAAGAACAGGGATGCACTTTCGCAGAACTTGCAGATGGTATTAAAAATAAAATAAGCCACAGGGCTCTGGCGCTTCAGGATTTTAAAAAAAATATATCAAATCTGATAGGGTAAAAATGATTTCATTTCTGCACTCATCGGCGGTAAACGGCATAAACGCTTATCTGATAGACGTTGAAGCAGACATATCTTCAGGACTTCCGGTATTTTCAATAGTAGGGCTTCCCGATACGGCGGTTAAAGAATCCAGAGACAGAGTAGTTTCGGCGATAAAAAATTCCGGTTTTGATTTTCCAGCTAAAAAAATTACGGTAAATCTTGCTCCCGCCGATATAAAAAAAGAAGGCGGATTATTTGATTTGCCGATAGCGCTTGGTATTTTAGTTTCAAGCGGATATATTGAAAAAAAGTCTGTTCATAAAATTTGCGCCATAGGCGAGTTGTCGCTGGACGGTAAATTGAGACCCGTTAAAGGGCTTCTTCCGATAGTTTTAAGTTTAAAAAAATTCGGAATAAAAAAAGTAATAATACCGGAAGGCAATAAAAACGAAGCATCAGTCGCAAACGATATTGAAATTTATCCTTTTGCAAATCTTGCCGAAACCGTTAAATTTTTAAAAAATGAAATAAAAGTTCTTCCTTTTACAGGCGGCTGTGAATCCGATGAAAATCAAAATACTGCGCCGACTGTTGACTTTTCAGATATCAAAGGGCAGTTTCTTGCCAAACGCGCCGCGGAAGTAGCTTCTGCCGGCGGACATAACATGATAATGATAGGCCCTCCGGGTTCCGGTAAAACTATGATAGCAAAAAGAATCCCGACCATACTTCCTCCGATGAGTTTTGAGGAATCTGTGGAAACCACAAAAATATGGTCTGTATCGGGGCTTATTCAGGCAGGCGAAAGTTTAGTTAAACAAAGACCGTTCAGAAGTCCGCATCACACCACGTCTTCAATCGCATTGATAGGCGGCGGCTCTTATCCTAAACCCGGTGAAGTAAGCCTTGCTCATAACGGCGTTTTGTTTTTAGATGAATTAACGGAATTCAGAAGAGACGTTTTGGAAGTTTTAAGACAGCCTCTTGAAGATAAAATCGTTACTGTATCAAGAGCTAAAAACACTTTATCTTTTCCGGCATCGTTTATGCTTATTGCGTCAATGAACCCGTGCCAGTGCGGGCATTACGGAGATGTAAATAAAGAATGTACGTGCAACCAATATCAAATCACAAAATACCGTTCCAAAATATCAGGGCCTTTAATGGACAGAATAGATATTCAAATAGAAGTTCCGGCTCTTAAAATAGATGAAATTACTACTGATAAACAACCGGTATCGGAAACATCGCATGAAATCAAACAAAGAGTTATAAAAGCGAGAAATATCCAATATGAGAGATTTAAAAATACAAAAATTTACTGCAATGCCCAGATGGAGCCTAAAGAAATAAAAAAATACTGCATTTTGGACGATAAAGCAAAAGAGTTGCTTAAAAATGCAATAGAAAAACTCGGGTTTTCGGCAAGAGCCTACGACAGAATATTAAAAGTCGCAAGAACAATCGCCGATTTGGCAGATTCAGCCGATATTTTACCAGTTCACATAGCCGAAGCCGTAAAATACAGAAGTCTGGATAAATAGTTAATTTAAAAATTTATACGAAGTATTAAATTACATAAAGAAGATATCTATTATTTGATAATAAAATCAAAAAATGTACAATATATGTGTAGCTACTAGAATATTTAGCCATCCTTAATTAGTAAAATATTATTTCTTAAAATAACCCACAAAAATTAAGTTTGTGGACCAAAAAATTAGATTTAAGATATACAACCATTATTAGATTACTTTATATAAGACTTGCTTTTTTTATTTTTTAATGTTACATTTTGTAATTTTTTGTATAAAAATAGGAGTTCAAAATAGAACAAATTAAAAAAGATATTGATAAAGCAATCTTATCAATCCTAGATTGTTGGGAATCTGGGAAGAAATGTTTGATTATACTTGGTGCAGGTGCATCAGCCAGTGCTAAAGTCCCAACTATGCATGAAGTATATAAGTATCTTTATCAAGAAGTGGCAAATACTCGTAAACGGACAGAAATAGAGAATATTGATGGTTCTGATATGCTATTAGAACTTGAAAATAGACTTTGTGCATTAAAAGATTATGAAGTACCTCGTTCTATTGTTGCTATGTCATTAGGAACATTACAAAAAGCACACGAGAAAGAAGATCAAGAAAATGTAGTATATAAATATTTAGCAGAAGTATGGCATAACTTTTCAAAAGCTTTTGTACATTTGGATATACCTGTAGAAAACAATGTTATTCCACAAGATAAAAAATTCCCAACATCAGATGCTATTAAAAAAATGCATACAATATTATCTGAATATGATTCATTAATACAATTCCATTCTGACATATCAAACGAAAAAATAAAAGAACAAAAAAAATCGCCAGAAAATTTGCATGATCTTAATCCAACAAAGATGCATATGCTCGTTGCTGCTCTTGTCAAGGCAAATCTTGCTCAAGTTGTTAGTGTGAATTTTGATGGGCTTACAAGAAAAGCAATAGATGATAATAAATATATTGGTGTCGTATTAGGAGACCCGGATAAGGTTGAAAAACATTTTCTTAAAAAAGAGCAAGACAATAATGATACTCTTAAAGAAAGTATTCCTATTATTAAGGTCTGGGGAGATGTATTTCATTCAATTTGTACCAATAATGGATGTCCTGAATCAAATGTTCGTATTCCAATTTTTAATTTAGACAAAGATAATAAGGAGAATAGATGCGAAGTTTGCACAAAGAAGAGACAATTACAAATTTTTTTTACAGGTTATGAAGAAAAGGAAAAATCAACTAATGAATTGATGAAGGTTCTTATCAAACATATTTCTCCGCAAATTGGGAATGTAATAACAATTGGTTTTAGTGGACTTTGGGATCAATCTCTCGTTAATTTTATAGGATTACTTTGTTCAGAAATAGAACAGGAAACAAAAGTATTTGGCAATAAGATAAGGATACCATGTATTTGTATAGATACTAAAGAAACACCGCCTTTTTTACATGAGATGAATAAAAGAGATGTTATTCCTTTGCATTTGAAATTACGTAGTAACGAATTTGCAGAATTATTTAATATAAATACATCAAAAAATGATACATCAAAAAATGATACATCAAAAAATGATACATCAAAAAATGATACATCAAA
>CAZASN010000004.1:72415-140959 GCA_964487915.1 uncultured Elusimicrobiaceae bacterium
AATTTTTTCACATCTTTCTAACTATGATGAAATCCTTCCTGATCAAATGTGGGGAGAGTGGATAAGGGGAAAAAAAGACTTAAAAGAGTTAGTTTTACCTGCAACATATCCTTTAATTACAGAAACATCATATTTAAAAAGTTTAGAATATCTCAGACAATTAGGAATTAAAACAAAAATGAGTTTAGTTGCAGCAAGATTAGATATCGAAAAAGTAAATGAAAAAAATCATAATAGATTACAACATAGTCATGGAGCAGCTCATTTAGCCATTACGTGGTTCAATCATTTGATTAAGACAATTCCTGTAGGCATTAGACCTTCAGAACCTGAAATGAAAAAGCTTGAGACAATTGTTTTGTTTGCTTCTTTGCATCATGATATTGGGCATTTACCTTTTACGCATTTGGCTGAAGAAATATTTGAAGAAATTCATTGGACTCTTAAGGAATGGGGCGAGGCTTTTATCCATGATGATCCAGTACTTGCATCTTTATATTCAGATTTTAATGTGGATGTTGACAATACATTCAAAAATGCAGCAGAAAAAATAAACTTGGATGAACATATATTTAAAAGTAGAGTAGAATCTGCTATTCAAGGTTGTTCAGGTTTTGCATGGATAGATGCAATATTAAATAGTCCTTTGGATGCAGATAAACTGGATTATATATTTAGAGATTGTAATTATTTGGATCAAGGGGTACATATTACCAGAGAAAATAAAATCACGTGGATTGATGAATTTTTCAATGATACCATGGTACTTCCAAGTGGATTAGTTGCATTAGGGAAAATATCAGGTGGACATGCCTGTAATTTTCTTGAAGAAAGAATATGGTTATATAAACATCAATATAATCAACCTGCCTTTAGATGTATAGAAAGGATTGCTCGTGCAGTTATTATTAGGTGGTTATTGGAAAAAGTCCCTAAAAAAATTTTTGAAGAGCAAAAGAAAAAAATAGGTTTCATTAATATTATCGGGGATACATCTGTTAAAAAAGGTTTTGCCGCTAGAGATTTATTATGGTATTCTTTAAAAAATTTGGGAAATTCTGATAATCAAGATAATATATATAATCAGGATGATATATACAATCAAGACAATCAAAGAGAATTGTTTAATCCCAGATCTTATTATAATAAAAATATAGGAGAACCAGAACTTCTCATAAAGATAGTAGCAGAATTAAAAGAAGATATTTTTGATAGGAAAGGATTGGTTTATGAATGGTTGGAACGATGTGAAAAAATATTTAAAGAATGTTTTAAATGGTCACAATCAAGTATTAATAGTAAATCTAGAAATTTATTAGATCTTCTTTCGGATGTGGATATAACATATTCTGATTTGTTTTATATTAACCATCGTCATTTGAAACTTGTTAGAGAAATAGCAAGAAAAATTGAAACACAACATCCATTTAGAGCTTTAATTGATATAGCAGTTTTGCCTCGTTTTTTATCATATCCATCACATAGAAAACATTCTTGGCAGAAAGAAAAAATTATTAGTGAATGTTTTGCGGTATCACATTATGATCCTGACAAATGGGGACAGTCTACAAATAAATGGATTCCAATGTCTGAAAGTGCATTTTCAGAAAAAGATAAAAATAGAAATCTTAGAATATTGATTGTTTCCCCTTATCCAAATGACCCAGAAGTAGCATATACTGTTGATATATTTCGTAATTATTGCCGTATTGAGGGTATAGAAGTTTCAGATGTTGATAATAGTTGTTAATATAAAAATGGGAAAAATAATATGAAAGAATCTCAAGAACATAATTTTATGGGTATAGGTTATGATTGGTTATTAGTTCCTCAGGATATTAAAGGTATTGAATATGATGTTATTCTTAGTGTTGCTATTTTTCATTTAAATAAAACTCAAGTTTTTACCTATCATGCATCTCTTCCACCTAAATATGCTCATATTGAACAATCTGATGTTTCTGGTACACTTGGTCTTCTTTGGCCTGTAGCTGATAAAGTTAATAATGTAAAAGCTGCTGCACTTGAACGATTAATATCGGATTCGATTCAGTGGATTCTTTCCGATCAAGATTTAAGTGTGAAGAATACTATTATTCTTTTACAAGGTCCTCTATTGCCAAAATTAAGAGGCCGCTTTCTTTATAGTGGGATTTCAAAAAACGTATCAATTCAGTCTATTACATACCAAACTGAATGGCTAAAACGATTGGAAAATATAGAAAAAATATCAGAATTTTTGAAATCTAAACAAAAAGATGAAATTGTGGTTAGTTCGGTTTTTCCATCATTAAATGTTGATCAGAGTACTCGTTCTTGGATAGCAATTTTGGCGAAAACACAACAAATGTATCATTTTGAAACAATAACTAATATGTGGGATTATTGTAGAGATAATAAAATTATTGATGAAAGAAAAGAAGAAATTGAAATGTTATTAAAGAATCTTTATAATGAAGATGAAAAGCTTGATATTCCATTACCTAAACCATTGGCAGAAGCTGTTTTAGCAGCAAAAAAATCTATTGAATTTGAAAAAGATGTTATTGTTTTTCAAAGATATTTTAATAGATGCAAAGGTGAGCCATTTACGGAAGAAAGTCTTAAGGGGCTCAGAGATGTATTTCCAAATATATTTCAAACAACAAATGGTAAAGTTAATTTTGAATATTTTTATGGGATATTTAAAAATAAATATGAGAGTGGTGAATTTAAGGCTGCACTAGAATACTTGAAATCCGATAAATTTACTAGTATTAGTTAATCTGTATAATAAATAATTTAATGAAGGATTTAATGCAAACAGTCAGACATGCTAATTATCGTCTCTTAATGTGGGAACCACCTATTAATGATACTTTTGATTATTATTTTTCAGGAGTAAGGTATTTAAATTTATTGGTTTATGATCTTAATGTTCCAGATTGGATCAAAAAAACAATAAGTTTAACAGATGAGATATATACTACATTGGATGAAAATGAAATCAAAAGTAAAATTAAACAGATTTTTGGCTATCTTAAAGAAGGTGGAATATGTTCTATCCCTTCATTTTTGGCACCTTGGGATCAAATTATAAATATTTGGCAAAATTCATCAGCAAAACCGATGATTTTACCTGCAAGTCATTTATTAAAAGTATTAGTTGATAACGAGTCTAATATACCAAATTTTAATTATCCCAAAATTATTCTTGGAATAATATTCGGAGATATCGCCGCAACTATATATAAAGCAAAAGTAATGAATGCCAATAATGATTTTGAAAATGAATTTAAGGCAGTATTTGTCAATAATCCAAATATTAAAGAAATCTTTGACTTGTATAGTATGTTTAAAATTGCTGGCGATATATTCCTTAAAGGCTATATACCACAGTTGTTAGGTACAGCGTCTAAAAGTACTAAAGCACCGGATATTGTATTCAAAGATAAAAAAAAATCTTTTAAATATTATTTGGAAGTTACTAGAAAAGAACCATCTTGTTCAAAGCCAGAAAAAGATCTTGTTTGGGATGCTATAGAAGAAAAAATCGAAAAGATATCTCCGTTAACAAAATCTAAGTGGGAGCCTTGTATAATTGCGATTGATATAACTTGTGCTGAGTGGGCTAACTCAATTGAGAGCTTAGACTCTAATATTATGCAAAAAAATAAAACAGGTTATATTTATCGATGCTTTAAGGACGCTGAATTTAATGAACGATTGAAAAAAATGGATAATGCTTTATCTGTTTCAGCTGTACGTACAGCATATTATAGAAATAACAAATACTCTTTAGCAGGAATTCTTGCCTCCACAACACAATTAATCAAAATTAGCAACTATGGGATCTCACAGGCAAAAGGTGATACATTAATTTTGCATAAAGATTTTGAACATATAATTCCTTCATGTATTGCAAAAAATATATTTTTAGTTGATTCTTCATGTATACCGTATAACTTGAATAATTAAATATTAGTAATGTATTTTACAATGCTTTTGAATTTATTATTTATAAAAACACATTGGTTCGTATTTGAAAATCACATCTGAAATATATATACTTTTGAGGTTAAAAAACGAGAAATTAAATAATGGTAAAATACAGAGGTCTGGATATAGTGTAAAGATATTTTAATATCAAAATTGCAAAATATAATGTTTATATGGTGTATCAAAGGGAACTTTTATGAAAAAAGTCGAAAAACAGTCTTTTAAAGAATATTTAGCAAATGTATTATCATCAATGTATGCAAAGAATAAGTTTAATTGTGAAAATTTTTTTATTGAATGGTTTATAAAAAATGGTAAGGCATATTCTTTCTTATTTAAGAAGGACATTACTGTAACAAATTTGCAATATGCAGAACTTATTTCCCTTTTGAAAGTTCATATTAAACCCGAGCATAGTAAATCTGCACAATTACAATTTGTTTCAAAACAGGAATTTTATAATGATTTTGGTCCAATTTTATGTGATGTTCAAATGAAAAGCAAACAGAAACCGAAAGAAATAGAAAAGGCGATAGTCAATCTTTATGGAAATACTTTAAAACAAGTTGTTGCACTTGAGCTTTTTAAGGGGTCTTGTACAGTTTTTCTTCCACCACATCTTGAATTAGATTTGTTTGCTATTTGTAGTGAATCAGGATATATTCATTCATGTGGGCATAATGTATACAGTGAACCTTTAAATAAAGCAAACACTAAAGATATTTTTAAAAAAATAGAAAAACATATTAAAAAACATTTCTCACAACATAATCGAGCATATGTTTCAATATATGCCCATGAAGATTTTACAAAATATGATAGAGAATATGCTTCAGAACTTGATGGTGGTTTGCAAAATCTAAAAATATTTGTTGAAAAATATTATATTGGTGATAAAAGATTTATAACATTTATAAATGAATTAGAAAAGAAATTTCATAATAGAATTACTCTTCAAGGACCTGGTGATTTTAGGAAAGAACAAGAAAGAAGGGAAAACAATAAGATGTTGGATAAATCTAGAACAATTTGGTTTATTATTGATCAAGATATAAATAGTGATATAAGATATCTTATTTGTTACGATCAGTTATATAAAAATTGTAATCCTTTCCATATTTTTGATGAAAATAAACCAGCTTGGATTTCACATACAACTATTCCACATACAATGGTAGGGGCAATGATTAATTTAACACGTCCTTGGTGGTCTAAAAGTAAAGTTCTTGTTGGCGATCCATTTTCTGGCACAGGAACAATATGGTTGGAGTTTCAGAAATTTAAAGATATTAGTTTGTTTTGTAGTGATATTTCACCAATTTCCGGGTTATTATCGAAGGATAATAAATTTTTTTTCACACTTAAAAGTAGTGATTTAAAGGATATTAAAAATAAATTAGAAAGATTAAAAAAAAGTACTAATATGTTAGAAGAAATGAATAAAAAAAATCCAAAAGAAAATGAAGAATATAAAATACCTGTGGATTTATATAATGAAGCTATTGATTTGCAAAAAAATGAAGAAATTGACATACCCAAAAAAATTGTTCAGAAACTAAAAAAAATTTCATTTTTTTCAAGATTGATATTTTATCTGAATTTACGAACAAAAATTCGTCATTACGGTGCTTTAAAAAGAGAGTCTGAAAAATGGGATGAAGCTTTTATTAAAGAACTTGATATTTTATGTTGGCAGATTGAAGAATTAAGTATTTTAAGAGATAAACAGGAAAAACAAACGATAAAAAAATATGGTAAATTTACTGAATTTATAAATACATATTCTCATGGGACAACTTTAAATAATTTATATTTTGAGCATACTTCTGTTGTAGAAAGAAATGCAAGAGTAAAGATTAAACGAAAATTAGATGTTGTTATAACAGATCCACCATATGGTTTTAATACAGATGAAGATTTATTGGATTTAGCAAGAACTTATGCTGAATCTATTAAAAGTATAATTGCAAGTTTACGAGATAATGGGCAATTAGTATTATGTGTTCCAGAAAAATCATACACAGGCAGACAAATTGGGGCTTTTTCTAGAAGTGGATGGTTAATTCAGCAAATAATTGCAGAATCACGAGTTTTAGGATATGAGCCTATAATTGAAGCCCAAGTTTTTCCAAGTCCAGGCCAACTTTTTAGATCTCCATATTATTGGGAATCTGTAAGAGCATTACGCAGAACTATTTTACATTTTAGATTTAAGAAATTAAAGAAATCAAAGAAATTGGAGTAAAACAATCGGAAAATGCGGAAATTATGACAAATAATTTCTTAACAGGTGTGTTGTGAATATTTTTAAAATTATAAATATAGCAAGGAAAGTTTTAGAGTATAAGCTGTTCAATAAAACGGTTCCCGTAACTGCCACATTATCTCTAACGAACAGATGTAATTCAAGATGTTCTTACTGTGCAATCCCTATAAGAAATACAAAAGAACTTTCATTAACTGAAATTAAATCAATAATAGATGTGTTATGTAATCTTGGCATTGAAAGACTTGGGCTTTGGGGCGGGGAACCTTTAGTCAGGGAAGATATCGGTGATATAGTTGACTATTGCAGAACAAAAAAATTATATATCACTATGGTCACAAACGGATATTTAATAGACAAAAAATTAGATATTGTAAAAAAAATAGACGACATTATAATTTCTTTTGACGGATTAATAGAATGTCACGACAAAAACAGGGAAGCCGGCGCTCATGATAAAGTTTTGCAGTCAATGCGTACTTTATATGATAATAAAATAAAATTTTTTACGATAACCGTTCTGACAAAAAATAATATCCGCAGAGAAAACATAGATTACATTCTTGAACTTTCAAAAAAATATAATTTTTTTACAACTTTCCAGATACTTCATCATAATGATACACTCGGCTCCGATTATAAAAATATTTTGCCTTCACATGACGAATATATTGAAATATTAAAATATATTTACGGTAAAAAAAAGATAAATAAAAATATAGCGTCATCAGATATGTATTTTCAACATCTTTTAAGTTGGAATAATTTGCATAATATATATTTGCCTGAAAACGGTAAAAAAACAAAATGTCTGGCAGGCAAGTTATACCTTAACGTTGATACTGACGGTTATGTGTATCCGTGTTCAATATTAATAGGCGCAATGAAAGGCGTTAAATATGATTCAAAAAACTTATTACAAGAAATACAAAAAAATAAAATAAACTGCGACGACTGCGTATGTGCCTGCTATGTTGAATATAATAAATTATTTGCGTTGAACGTTGCGGCTGTTTATCAGTGGTTTAAAAATCTTATATAGAAGAGAATACAAATGTCATGGAGCGATGATAATAAAACAACATACAACTTTTTTATTGAAAAACATAAAAATATTCTTATATTTTTTATTTTTATGTTCGCCGTGTTATCGTTAAATCTGTTTTATTTGCAGATTATCAACGGCTCTTATTATAAAGAAATTGCCGAAAGGCAGAGATTGAACACTTCAAAAGAACGGGCGCCGAGAGGTTTGATTTATGACGCAAAAGGAAATATTTTAGTAGGAAACGAATTCGGATACGTCGCTTTGTTTTATCCTTTTGAACAGCATGAATTGCCGAGTCAAGATACCATAGAACAATTAAGCGCGATATTGAAAAGAGATATAAATCCGGAAATTGAAGCCGGTTTGAAATATAAAAGAGTAATACAAATAGCCGATAATTTATCGCTTGACGAAGTTTTTCAAATTCAGGAAAAAAAGTTGTTCATGCCGGGAATAGCAGTTACAAAAATACCGAAGAGAAAATATTTTAACGCCGTTGAAAACTGCCATGTTACGGGATATGTGGGCGAAGTGACGCAGGAAGAGATTGAAAATATGCAGGAAGACAATTACAGACCGGGTGATTTTATAGGAAGAGGCGGAATAGAACAGGCTTATGATAAATATATACGCGGAATAGACGGCGGGCTGCAGTTGGAAGTAAACGCCAAAGGCCAGCCTAAAAAAGCATTTAAATATTATTCTCCCGAAACGGGAAACAGCGTTTTTTTAACTATTGACGCCGATCTGCAAAAAGTCGCTTATGAAGCTTTGGAAAAATCCACTACCGGAAAAGGAGCGGCCGTTGTAATTGACGTTAAAACGGGCGCCGTTAAAGTTTTGGTTTCATGTCCCGGTTATGATACAAACGATGTTTTTACAAAGAAATACGCTCATTATCTCAGAGACAGAAACCTGCCTTTGTTTAACAGGGCTATTCAGGCGTTGTATCCGCCCGGATCAATTTTTAAAATAATAACTTTTATAGCGGCAATGGATTACCTTGATTTTGATCCGTCTCATACGGAGTACTGCACAGGCAAATTTGAACTTGGAGACAGGTTTTATTCGTGCTGGTTTAAAGAAGGGCATAAAACGGTAAATTTAATTACTGCTACGGCCAATTCCTGCAACATATATTTTTATAAACTGGGATTAAAATTGGGAGTAAGAGTACTTGAAAAATATGCAAAAATGTTTCATTTAGGCGAACAGACCGGAATAGACATACCTTATGAAAAAAAAGGTTTTGTGCCTACTCCTGAATGGAAAAAACTTAAAATGAAAATGACATGGCTTCAGGGAGATACTGTCATATTGGCTATAGGACAAGGCGCGTTATGGGTCACTCCTTTGCAGATGGCGTCAATGATAGCCGCTGTCGCAAACGACGGCGTTTTTTATACTCCGTATCTGGTTGAAAATATAAAAGATCCGAAAACAAATGAAGTTCTTTACCAACATGAACAGGAGATAACCGATAAACTGGAAATTGATATGCGCATTTGGAAAACTCTTAATAAAGCTTTGACTGAAGCGGTTAAAAACGGAACGGCGCGGAGAACGTATTTTAAAGATTTAACCGTGGCGGCAAAAACAGGCACAGCTCAGAATCCGCAGGGAGTTGACCACGCATGGATGGTTGCTTACGCTCCTGCCGAAAATCCGGAACTTGCGGTTGCCGTTATTGTTGAAAACGGAGGCGGCGGCGGAACAAATTCCGTGCCGATTGCAAGAGAGATATTTAAAAAATATTTTAATATATACGATGAAACAGATAAAACTGAAAATAAAGAAATAAAGCAACAGGACATTAAACAAAAAACGATAAAAGAGAATTTATGATAAAAAATAAAACAATATTTGCAAGAATACTTGATAATACCGACTGGCTTTTTTTTGTTTCTCTTTTGTTTATCATAGCCGTAGGGTTTATATCAATTTATTCCGCAAGCATAAATTACATTAATCCTTTAAAATTTATTACAACGCAGTTCATCGCCATTTGCGCCGGATTTTTTTTCGTGCTGGTTTTTTCAAGTTTTAATTACCAGTATTATAAACATTTCAGCGGATACATATACGTAATTTCATGTTTATTATTGATCGCCGTTTTGATATTCGGTGCCACGGTTAAGGGAACAAAAGGATGGTTTAATTTCGGATTTTTTTCTCTGCAGCCTGTGGAATTTGCAAAAATAATGTTTATTCTGGTTTTATCGGCGTTTCTTGACAAATACTGGCGCGAAATAAGAAGATTTACAACATTCTGCAAAGCTCTTTTAATATTGGGCGGGCATATATTTTTAATAATGCTTCAGCCTGATTTTTCTTCCACGCTTCCTTATTATCCGATTACTTTGATTTTGTTGTACGCGGCCGGCGTAAAAATAAGATATCTTCTCAGCATTATTCTTTACGGCGGACTTGCAATGGGAATACCTCTGTTTATAACGTTTATTAATTTACAGCCGGAAGTTGCGCAGTCAAGCCAAATACTGTCTTTTATGTTAAAGGCTTATACGGATTTGCCGACGGCTCTTATAGTTTTATTGTCAATATCCGTTTTGGTTTTTTTAATAAAATGGTTTATGTATAAACTGAGAATCCAACTGCCGGTCATATATCCTGTAATTTTTTTGCTGCTTGTTTTTGCCGGAAGTTTTTCGTCAATAGTCGTTGAAAAGTCGCTTAAAGATTATCAGAGAAAAAGACTTATCGTATTTTTGGAACCGTCTCTTGACGCAAGAGGAGCCGGGTATAACGTTATACAGTCAAAAATAACGATAGGTTCGGGACAAATAATAGGAAAAGGATTTTTTAAAGGAACGCAGACGCAGCTTGGATTTTTGCCGGAACAAAGAACCGACTTTATTTTTGCCGTTATAGGCGAAGAAGGCGGATATCTGATTTCACAGCTGACTATTTTGTTTTATTTATTTTTCATATGGAGAGCGATGATTATTGCGCGAAATTCAAGAGACAGGTACGGGTCGTACGTAGCAACAGGTATTGCCACGATGTTTTCTTTTAACGCCGTTATAAATATCGGAATGGTTACAGGCCTCATGCCTGCTACCGGACTTCCGCTTTTGCTTGTGTCTTACGGCGGCTCAAGCATGACTTCGTCAATGGTTGCCATAGGGATATTGCTGTCAATTCATATAAGAAAATTTATCAGGGACTGACAAAAACAGAAGATCGGAAGCTTGGCAGCTTGGAAGTTTTGACCCAGAAAACATCAAACGCATAAAAACTAAAAAAATATTTTAAAAATCACAGAGTTTTCACAAATTTATGATATAAAAGCATTATTGAATATAGTATAATACATACATGAACAACTTAGATAAAATTCTTCCTTTTGTCCAAAAACCTTCAAGATATATAAACCATGAAATAAATTCGCATAAACCCGATATGACGCAAGACGTTTCAATATGTCTTTGTTTTCCGGATATTTATGAAGTGGGCGCTTCAAATTTAGGAATTGAAATTTTATATCATCTTATAAACGAAAAAAAACTTGCCAGATGCGAAAGATCTTTTGCGCCTGACGTTGACCTTGAAAACATTATTAAAAATAAAAATATTTCTCTTTTTTCTCTTGAATCAAAAAGCTCTCTTAAAAGTTTTGACATCGTGGGATTTACGCTTCAGTGCGAACTTGTCGGAACAAATATAGTAAATATGCTTTCTTTGTCTGAAATACCGGTTTTTTCAAAAGACAGAAATGAAAAAGATCCTATTATTATCGGCGGCGGTCCGGCGATGGCTAATCCGGAGCCTTTCTGCGATTTTTTTGACTTGTTTGTAATCGGAGACGGCGAGAAAGTTCTGCCCGAGCTTATAGAAATTTACCGGGAAAGCAAAAAAAAATCTTTAACGCGCAAAGAAATTTTGAAAGCATTTTTAAAACTTGAAGGAATTTATGTCCCGTCATTTTATGAAGTGTCTTATAATCAGGATAATACGGTAAAAGAAATAAAAACCGTTGAAAACGGTATTCCTGAAAACGTAAAGAAGACGACGGTTGAACTTGATAAAGCTTTTTTTCATAAAGATAAAATAGTTCCGTTTGTTGAAACAGTGCATAACAGGCTTAATATTGAAATAGCCAGAGGCTGCATAGGAAGATGCAGATTCTGCCAGGCTTCAAAATATTACAGGCCTTGGCGCACCAGAAATCCGGAAACGATTATGTCTTTGGTGGACGAAGGACTTAAAAAAACCGGATATGAAGATATCGCATTTTCTTCTCTTTCATGCACGGATTATAAAAATCTTGAAAATCTGCTTTGCGAAACAAACGAAAAATACGCCGGTAATAATTTAAATATTTCGCTTCCTTCAATGAGATGCAACACTTTTTCTTTAAAAGTCGCCGAATATATCAACAGAGATAAAAAACCGACTATTACTTTTGCTCCCGAGGCCGGTTCGGACAGATTGAGAAACGTCATAGGAAAATATCTGTCGGAGAAAGAAATAATCAATACGCTTATAACCGCGTACGATATGGGCTGGCGCACCATAAAACTTTATTTTATGATAGGCCTTCCAACGGAAACAAAAGATGACATTGAGGCTGTTAGCGCATTGATAAAAAAAATAAAACAGCAGGCGAAAGGTTTAAAATTCAATATTACGGTTTCTCCTTTTGTTCCTAAAGCCCAGACCGCTTTCCAATGGGAACCGATGTTTGCCGCAGATTATATTAAAGAAACGATAAAAAAAATAAAGAATGAAACGCCGGCGACCATAAAAGCGCATGATTATTCCGCAAGCATATTGGAGGCTGTTCTTGCAAGAGGAGACAGAAGGCTTTCAAAAGTCATATATCTTGCTTGGCAGAAAGGACTGAGATTTGACCAGTGGTCCGATAAATTTAATTTTGAAACATGGAAAGAATGTTTAAAAAGCGAAGGGCTTGACCTTGATTTTTACGTTTACAGAAAAAGAGATAAAAACGAAATTATGCCGTGGCATCATATAGAACTTGGCGTGGCAAAAGAATATCTGTATTCGGATTATCTGAGCGGAATTGTTGAAACCGGCGATTCTGAATACGATGCTTTGTCTGACGATTCTAAACTGCCGAAAAATACGGTATGCGTAAAAACACAGAATACGCAAAGCCTTTTCAGGGTTCTTTTAAAATTTTCAAGAAAAGGAGCCGTTAAATATATTTCTCATCTTGAGCAGATAGATTTTTTGCGCAGAGTAATAAAAAGAACGCAGCTTCCGGTTTCATATACGGCCGGATTCAGCCCACAGATAAAAATGTCTTTCGGTCCGGCGATTTCCGTAGGTTATGAAAGCGACTGCGAATATGCCGATTTGTATTTTACAGATAAAGTTAATTTAGATATAATTAAACGGGCTGTTGCCGGCCAGCTTCCGGAAGGTTACGCTATAGAGGAAGTTAAACAAATGCCTTTGAAATTTCCCGCTGCGGATATGCTTGTTAATCTTGCCGAATATTATGTCCGCGGTTTGAAAGTCGGAGCGGAGCGCATAAAAGAGTTTCTTGAAGCCGAGACTATTCCGATTGTTAAAATAAAGAAAGGCAAAGAAAGTATAGTTGACGCTAAGTCTCTGATAGCCGGAATTGAAAAAACCGGAGACGATGAACTGAAAATACTTCTGAGATTCGGACAGAATAAAAATTTAAAATTAAGCGCTGTGCTCGGGAGTCTTTCCGGTTTGAGCGAAGACGATATTAAAATTTTAAATATTAAAAGAAATAAACTTTACGCGGAAAAAAATGAAAACATTTATGAGATTTAAAATCTTTACACTTCTTGTTTTTGCGTTTATTTTTGCGGCAAAAACCGTTTATTGCGAAGAACGCGTTATACTGTATGTTACCGACAATATACATCTGGGAGATAATTTCGTTACAAAATATGCCGATATGCTCCAGACGCTTATGGACGACAATTACGGAAAAAATACCATAAGACTGAAAAAGTTTACAAGATTCGATTTCAATACTACGGAATGTTTTGAGTTTTTAAAGTATTTCAATTCAAAAAATTACCCTCCCAAAACGGTTATAATTACCGTCGGAGAAGCAAACCAGTATAATTTAAAAGGATTTTCATCGTATTTGGCGCAGAGTAAAAAAAAGAACGCTAAAAAGACAAACGACAAGACATTAAAACAAATAAACGAAGAAATTATGGATATTTACGAGCGGAAGACTTCTTTGTTTAAGCTTGCCGGCAGACAAATTTTTTCAAATAACGCAAGAAGCGAATATAAACC
This sequence comes from uncultured Elusimicrobiaceae bacterium, assembly GCA_964487915.1. Classification (GTDB taxonomy): domain Bacteria; phylum Elusimicrobiota; class Endomicrobiia; order Endomicrobiales; family Endomicrobiaceae; genus Proruminimicrobium. Next base: position 85,978 of record CAZASN010000004.1, read on the forward strand.
TAAAGTAATTCCGAATTTTTACGCTTTGAGCGGCAATTTTAAGGAAGATCCGAACACAATAGCGTCCGTTTCGGCATATTCTTACGCATGGCAGCTGATAAGAGAAAAAAAATACGTTCAAGCCAGAGATTTTCTTTTCGGCATAATATCAAAAAAATCAAGCCACAGTATGTTTTATTACGCTTTGGGTTCTCTTTATTTGCTTGAACAAAAAGAAAACGCCGAAACAAACGCATTGAAAATTTTTGAAGAGGGGATTCTTGTTGATATACGAAACGGCAGAAACATGTGCTATAAAGGGCTTATGTATTTATATATGTCGTATAAAGGAGGAATTTCAAACGATATTTTGTATTTTGCCCGCGCCGTTCACGCGGTCGCCGGGGATGTTTCGGATGAAATTACGGCAATAACGACGCTGAATACTTCAAATTATGAAATTAAACACCGTACGATACTTGAATGGGCGTTAAGCGATTTGGATAAGATTAAAAATTTATCAGATAAAAATAACATTAAACTGATTTTTGCGAGTTATCCCGATGAAGTTAAAATAAACGAAGTCGTAAAAAACCACATAGAACAAACAAACGACGGTATATTGTTCTTTCAGAATAAATTTGAATTTACCGGCAATATGGATTACAGTCTGTACAATCTGTCAAAGAAAATGTTCTCATTTTTAAAAGACAGAAAAATTTTAAAATAGGAAATTAAATGACAAAAGAAATAGTAGTAAACAGGACGCACGAAGAAACAAGAGTCGCGGTTTTGGAAAACGGCAAACTCTCGGATATTTTTATTGAAAGAAGAGAATCCGAAAAGATACTGAATAATATTTATAAAGGCAGGGTCCAGAACATAGTTACGGGGCTTTCATCTGCTTTTGTTGACATAGGATTCGGCAAGAGCGCATATTTGTCAAAAGACGATATTGTGGCCGCCAAAAACGAACATAATATTGAAAATATGCTAAAAGTCGGACAGGAAATAATGGTTCAGATATACAAAGAACCTATTAATACAAAAGGTCCGAAAGTGACGATGGATATTTCGCTGCCAGGGCGTCTTTTGGTATATATGCCTTTCAGCAACAATATCGGCGTATCAAAACAGATAGAAGACAAAGATGAATACTCAAGATTAAAAAATATAGTTAAGAATTTAAAAGCGGATTCAGATTTGGCCGGCGGAATTATCGTAAGAACTGAAGCCGAAGACGCAACCGAAGATGAAATAAAAAGAGAGATAAAATATCTTTCAAGGCTGTGGGCTTCTATCATAGCAAGATTCAATAACGCAAAATTCGGAACCCCCATTCACAGAGATTTGGGAGTAGTATTCCAAACAGTAAGAGACCATTTTAACGAAGACGTAACGCTGATGCACATAGACAATCCGAAAGAATTGAAAGACGTTGCGGAATTTGTTGAGACGGTATCTCCGGAACTTAAAGACAGGATAGCGTTATATGAAGGCAAACAGCCGATTTTTAAAGCATACGGCATAGAGGAAGAAATTAAAAGACTCAGATCAAATAAAGCGAGGCTTCCTTCCGGAGGATATTTAATAATACAGGAAGCGGAATCTTTGTGCGCAATAGACGTAAACAGCGGAAAATTTACCGGCAATAACAATACGCAGGAAGAAGTCGTTACAATGACAAATGTTGAAGCCGCAAATGAAATCGCCAGACAGCTGAGATTAAGAAATATAGGCGGAATTATAGTCATAGATTTTATAGACATGAAAAAAGAAAAAAACAGAAAGAAAGTTCTTGAAGAAATAAGAAACGCAGCCAAAAACGATAAAGCCAAAATTAAAATATGGCCTATAACCAAACTCGGGCTTATAGAGATGACAAGAGAAAGAAAAAGAGAATCTCTTTTTTCGCTCTTGGGCGATAACTGCCCGACTTGCCACGGGCTCGGGCTTGTTCTTTCAAAGGAATCTATTTTTATAAACGTCTGTCAGGAACTTGAACAGATGAAAATAGAAAAACATTACGGCAAAATTAAAATAAAGCTTAATCCCGAAGTCGCCCAGTATTTTAATGAAAGAAAAGCAAGGCTGACGGAACTGTTTAAAAAAGAGATAGAAATTATTTCAATGGATTCTGTGGACAGGGAAGATTACAATATCATTCTGGAATAAATTTCGCAAGAGGAAGACGTGAATTTTGACGGCTTGAAATATATAGTTGTCGGATCCGGTTTTTGGGGCGCTGTTTTTGCCGAAAGGATAGCGTCGGTATTAAACAAAAAAGTTCTTGTGATAGATAAAAGAGACCATATAGGCGGCAACTGTTATTGCGAAACTGATAAGCAGACCGGCATAGAATGCCACAAATACGGCTGCCATATTTTTCATACAAGCGTTAAAAACGTATGGGATTATATCAACAGATTTTCAGAATTCAACGGCTACAAACATAAAGTTTTAATTACGAGCAAAAATAAAGTTTACTCAATGCCGGTCAATCTTGCTACGATAAATTCATATTACAATTTAAATCTGACTCCTTTTGAAGCCGAATCTTTATTAAAAAAAGAAAGAATCAAAATAAAAAATCCGCGTAATTTTGAAGAAAAGGCAGTATCCCTGATAGGTTGGGGATTATATGAAACGCTGATAAAAAATTATACTGTTAAACAGTGGGGAACAGACCCTAAAAATCTCCCGGCTGAAATTATTACAAGACTGCCGGTAAGAACAAACTATAATGATAATTATTATTACGATATTTATCAGGGAATTCCCTTTGAAGGATATACAAAACTGCTGCGTAAAATTTTAACGCACCGCAATATTGAAGTTAAAACATCGGTTGACTATTACGATATAAGCGAAAAAATACCGAAAGACTGTAAAATAATATTTACAGGAACGCTTGATAAACTTTTCGGTTACAAATACGGAAAGATGAAATGGCGCAGTCTTAAATTTAAATGGCAAAAAATTAACCGCCGCGATTTCCAGGGAAACGCCGCTATGCATTTTGCGGATTTGGATGTTCCGTATACGAGAATTCACGAATTTAAACATTATCATCCTGAAATAAAAGAGATTTTTGAATCTGAAAAAACGATAATTTGTTACGAATATCCGGCTGATTATAAAGACGGGAGAGAGCCGTATTATCCGGTAAACGACAAAGAAAATAATTCTTTGCATGCCAAATATCTTTACGAAGCCGGCAAAAATAAAAATATTACGGTCGGAGGCCGTCTCGGTTCTTACAGATACTGGGATATGGATAAAACTATAGAGAATTCTTTAAACGCTTTTAATAGTTTTGCGGGCGCGGAATATATTGTCAAATAAGAAATTTATACGGCGGGGAATAAATGAAAAGTTTTAAAATCAATCCGGATAAAAAATATGTTTTTATAATGGGCGCCGGCGCAAGCAAAGACGATAACCTGCCTATACAAAATGAAATATTGCAGAATATTCTTAAAAGAAAATTCGCAATGCGCAACAGACAGGGGCTTCATAAAAATGAATATAAAAAAGTCTCTGACGGAATAAAAAAACTTTTGAAAGCCGTTTTTAATTCCGATGTGCCGCTTGAAAATATAAGCCTTGAGGCGATATTCAATATACTTGAAACTTCAATAAGCCAGGGTCATAATATAGGTTTGTTAAAACATGAAAAAATAAAAAAATATTACGATATGCTTATAGAAGGCATTATGTTTGCAACTTTGACAGATGCCAAACTGAAAGAACATAATGTTTTCAATAAAAATCCTCACAGCCCGTATACGGTGATAGGTAAGAAGATTTTTGAAAATTATAAAAATTCGGATATAAATTTTTCTTTTATAACTTTTAACTACGATATATGCCTTGACAGAGTTTTACTGTCTATGTATAACGAAGACGAAAACAAAACATATGACGTTGATTTTGGGATAGAATTAGGAAATTATGATCTCCAAGACTGGTTTCACCGTCCGAGAAAAAGAAAAATATATCTGTTAAGACCGCACGGGTCAATAAACTGGCTTTTTTGCAAAACCTGCGGAAAAGTTTTTTCAAGAATTTCTCAGCAGGGAAATCCGATAGAACTTGTAGACGGTATAAAATGTTATCACTGCGGGTCCGCAACTCTTGAACCTTATATAGTTCATCCCGCAAACAACAGAACATACGTTAATAAATATATAGCGCAGGTCTGGGATAAAATGGAAAATGTTCTTGCCGAAGCAGATCACTGGTGTTTTATCGGGTATTCGCTGCCTGAGGCCGACAGATATTTCACGTATATGCTTTCAAGAATATATAATTTTAGAAAAATAAAAACGCTTAAAAATAACAGAGTTCCGGAAGTTTCGGTTGTAAACGTAAATAAATCCGCCAATTTTCACGGAGAAATGATCAGTAAAGCGGACACATGCTACAATGATAAATGTAAAAATGCCGATGAAATCAGAAAATATTTTGAATTTTTGCAGAAAGATAAAGATGTTTTTAGAAGATTTGAAGTTTATTTCAGCAACATCAAGAAATACGAATGTTCGTTTAAAGAGTTTGCCACAAAATATTTTTCCGTATAATTATTATAGCGACTTTACTGTTTCGCTTACATTTTTGTATTGCAAAAGCTCATGTACCGTTTCACTTATGTACACCTCACTTTTGCAATACTTCAATTCAGCTAAAACATTAAAGTCTTTACAACTGTAAATGTAGACTAAAAAATTAAGCTATAGCAATAAAAATGGCGGGATTAAATCAAAAACAACTTACACAAATTTTAAACTGTCCTGATATAGGAGTATCTTTTTGGATTAGATGGAAACGCATGTCAAATATAATTGAACTGCAAAAAATTGCAGAAATAACTAATCGTTCTATGGAATGGTTTTTTAAGGAAGTAGTATGAATACTATAAAAATATGCAGCGTATGCGGAAAAGAAAATAAAAATCCAAAAGAATATTGCAAATTTTGCAATAGTTATTTTGATAATCCCGATAAAAAATACCAAAGAAAATATTTACAAGAATTTACAATAATGTCTTTAATTTATTGGCTTGGGATTATTGTTGCTTTTGATAAAATAAAATATTTTGATTTAAATTTACTCAAAAAACCTTTATTATCTTTTATTATTTTATCAGTAGGATTTTTATTTTATATAGTTATTACAAAAAATAAAAAATGATAGTTATAAATTGTTTTTATTTAATAATCGGATGGGTAATAAAAATAGCGACTATTGCTTCATACTTAATAGTATTTATTCCGATAGCATTATTTTTAACTTTAATACAATTAATTTGCATACCATTTTACAAAAACAAATTTAATCCAAACGACTTGTTTATATTATTTATATTCCGTCCGATAAAACGCGTATGGAATTTATAAAAAAAATCTTTAAAACAATTATTTATGTTATTCAAGATTATTCTTTAAATCAAAAATTTCCGTTTTTGTCGCTTACCGAGTGAGAAGTGTGGGTTGAAATAATGTATCAATTTTTTACAAGTCTAACAGATACATTTAATTTTACTGCTGTGAATTTTTCATAAATATTGAAGTATTTTTTATTTTGTTATATACTATTCCACAACTATTAGGGGGTCGGGATATCTTGAAAAAGATATGAACGTAAAGAGATAGGAGTTTTACTCATATGTCGTCCCCGAAGTTTAGACTTATCTCCCTTGGGCAATTGGAGCCCTTGTGGTCGGATAAGTTTAAATAGTGTTGGATATAGATGCGAGGAAGCGATTGTAGCTTACCCGTTTATATTGCAGATTAGACTGTCCAACGAGTGCGTTATTGCCTTTTGGCAATACTTGGCTGAGCTGGAAAGAAGACTGCGCCAGCGCGTTGGCAGTTTTTTTATTTGCAACCATACTTGATATTCTGTAATATTTCGGCTATACTGAAGATGCCTCCTGACACACTTATATCTGGCGAGAAATTGCCGGACGTGTCGGGGGGTATTTTTTTAAATAACGAATTGCAGTATTGACAATATTTATCATCAGGTATATACTAATAGTGTCCTCTGACGCATTTTGATCTGGCGAGAAATTGCCGGACGCGTCACGGGGCATTTTTTATATTGGGTGGAATATTTAGTTTATTGTATAAAACTGAATGTTAAAGTCTTACAATCTTATTGGATTTTAAAGATTTCGTAGCGTTTCTAGTGTCAAATACAAGTTTTGCTTTTTTTACCACTTCGGCATAATCTATAGAAGAATGATCCGTAAGTATGACGACAATATCGTATTTTGAAATATTGTTTAAGTTTTTTTCTGATTTAAACATTTTTTTGCCGATCGAAAAGTTTTTTATAAAAGGGTCAAAGTAAGATATTTTTGCCATTTTTTCAATTAATACCGATATAACGTCAAGAGCGGGAGATTCTCTTAAGTCGGCGACATCTTTTTTATATGCCACGCCGAGCACAAGTATTTTTGAATTTTTTATTGATTTTTCATTTTTGTTTAAAGCATCGGCAAGTTTAATAACCGCAAATTTCGGCATTTTTGAATTTATGTCGCCTGCCAGTTCTATAAACCTGGAATAAAAATTTAATGTTTTCAGTTTCCATGACAGGTAATGAGGATCAAGAGGTATGCAGTGGCCTCCTATTCCGGGGCCGGGCGTAAACTTCATAAATCCGAAAGGTTTTGTTGAAGCGGCGTCTATAATTTCCCAAACATTAAGATTCAGACTGTGGCACATCAAAGCCACTTCGTTTACAAGCCCTATATTTACTGCCCTGAAAGTATTTTCAAGAAGTTTAACCATTTCAGCCGCCTCAGCCGATGACACTTTATAAACTTTTGTAAATGAACCGTATAAAGCCGAAGCAAGAAGTAATGATTTTTCGCAAAGTCCGCCTACAACTTTTGCAGTGTTTGCTATGGTAAATTTTTTATTTGACGGATCAATCCTTTCCGGGCTGAACGCCAGAAAAAAATCAACGCCGGCTTTTAATCCGGCACTTTCAAGTTTTGGAAGAACAAGTTCTTTTGTAGTTCCGGGATATGTTGTTGATTCAAGAATAATAAGCTGCCCTTTTTTTAAAGTTTGTTTTATTTTTTCTGCCGCTGAAATAATATAAGAAACGTCCGGGTCTTTAGATTTTCTTAAAGGGGTCGGCACGCAGATGATTATTATATCCATGTCCGCAAGACCAGCAAAATCGGTTGTCGCAGAAAGCTTTTTAGTTCTTACAAGCTTTTCAATTTCTTTGGATTTAATATCTCCTATGTAAGAACGTCCGTTTTTTATTCCGTTTGTTTTTTTTACGTCTATTTCAAAGCCTGTGACGCTGAAATTTTTTCTTGCAAGTTCAACGGCCAAAGGAAGACCGACATATCCGAGACCGATAACGCCTACGGACGCTTTATGTGAATTAATTTTTTTAAGGAGTTGTTTATACATTTTCTTATTCCGTTTGGTTTTAATAAAAATTTACTTAAAGTAACGGTCAATATCATAAATATGTTGTGTTATGATTTGTAATCCGGCTTTAAGATGATTTTTATTCTACTAAAAAAAACGAAATTATACAAGTGTATAATTTCTCTAAAAAACAATACAGGGATATCTTTTTCAAGATACCCCTGTTGTTTTTTTAGATAATTTGTTTATTACTTTCCTGCTGCTGGTTGTGTTGCTTCAGGAGTTACCGCTGTTTCAGTTGATGCCGCTACTTCAGGCGTTGTGTTTTCTGTTGTTGCTGCTGCTGAAACTTCTTCAGTAGCTACCGGAGCAGCTACTTCTTCCTGCTTACATCCCAATACGAACAATGACAAACAAACAAATGCAAACAATGCTTTCTTCACTTTTTACTCATCTCCTTTTTTTAAAACATATTGTTATTTTTTTCTTTAAATTTTAACTTTTTTCAAAATTAAAATTTATTATTTAAAAAATTAACTTCTGAGCGTAATCGCCAAATCTTTTTCAAATTTATCAATCAGGGCTTTAAAATCGGCGTTAACTTCGGCGTCATTAAGAGTTTTATTGTCATGTTTGTAATATAATCTTAACGAATAACTTATTTTGCCGCTGCCAAGTTTTTCATTTTCATAAACCGAAAATAAGTTGAAATCTTTTAATATTCCGCCTGCTTTCATAATTTGTTTTATAATCTTTTCAATTTTTTCAAACGGAACTTTTTTATCGCATACTATTGAAAGATCTCTTTTTACGGCCGGGAATTTTGAAATATGTTTATAAAAATTCAGTTTGGCCGGCGAATCAATATTTACGGCATCGGCATTAATTTCAGCATAAATAACTTCATTTGTAAAGTCTTCCGTTATGTCCGGTCTTAAAACGCCGAACTGTCCTACGACTTTGCCTCTGTACATAATTGAGGCTGTTTTGCCGGGATGATAGTATTTTTCAGGCGATTTATTATTATCAACCGTAAATCCTTTTGGAAGTACCGCATTTATAACGCCCGAAGCGAAATTAAAGTCAAAAATTGTTTCTGTTTTTGTTCCTTCCCATTTCCACCAGTTTTGCCATACGCTGCCGTACATCAAAATGCCTAAGGCTTTGTGTTCGCCTGTTTCGTCAAATATTTTTCCTGTTTCAAAAAGTTTTAAATCCGTTGTTCCCTGTCCGGCGTTGAAATGCAAATTTTTCATAAGACCGGCAAGAAGAGACGGTCTTAAAACTTCATTTTCTTTTGAAATCGGGTTTGCTATTTTATAAGAATGTTTCAGATACAATTTGTCCAGGTCTTTTATTTCGGCGAAACTGTAATTTACGGCTTCGCAAAACCCGAGTCCTATAAGCGTATCGCTTATTGCGTTTATAAATTCGGCGGTATTTTTATCCTGCTGTTTATCTGCAAGCACAACTTTGTTTTCCGCAAGCAGGGGAATATTGTCATATCCGTCAATTCTGGCTATTTCTTCTATAAGGTCAATTTCCTGTTTTATGTCGTTGCGCCATGAAGGTATTTCGGCTATTAAAACATTTTGTACTTTTGAACTTATTTCAATGCCTAAAAATCTTAAAATGTTGGCTATTTTCTTTTCGTCAACCGAATATCCGAGAATTTTTTTGACTCTTTCAACTCTTAACTGAATAATAAGTTTTTCGTTGTCTTTTGAATTTACGTCTTCTCTCGTTTCAAGACGTCCGCCGGCAAGCTCCGTAATTAAATTTATCGCTCTCCACGACGCTTTTTCAGCGACTTTCCATGAAGTTCCTCTTTCAAATCTGTAAGAAGAATCGGTTGACAAATTTAAAGTTTTAGATGTTTTTCTTATATTGCCGGGTTCAAAAACGGCGCTTTCTAAAAATATGTCTTTTGTGGAATCGCTTATAGCTGAAAAAGATCCGCCTATAACGCCTGCCACCGCCAATGCTTTTTCTTTATCCGCGATAACAAGCATATTATCGGTTAATTCGTAAGTCTTATTGTCCAATGTTGAAATCTGTTCTTTATCAAAGGCTTTTCTTACGATTATTTTTTCGCCGCTTACTTTTGAACTGTCAAAAGCATGCATCGGATGTCCTAGTTCAAGCATAACGTAATTTGTTATGTCAACAATATTATTAATTGATTTGATTCCGCAGTTTTCAAGTCTGTCCTTCATCCATTTCGGAGCCGGAGCGATTTTAACGTCCTTTATATTGCATCCTATATATCTTAAACACAGTTCTTCAGCTTGAACGTCAACAATATTTTTTTCGGTAAACTTAGATTCTTTTACCGTAGGCAGATTTATCACTTTTTCCAATTTTGCGCTTATTTCTCTTGCTATGCCCCAATGGCTGAGACAGTCGCCGCGGTTTGAAGTTATTTCTATTTCCAAAATAGTGTCGGTATCCAGAACGTCTTCCAGTTTTTTCCCTAACGGAATATCCGGATTTAAAACCATTATGCCTTCGGATGAATTTTTTAATCCGAGTTCCTGTTCGGAACAAATCATGCCTTCAGAAGATATGCCTCGTATTTTTGTCGGTTTTATTTCAAAATTTCCCGGTAAAACCGCTCCGATAAGAGCAAGGGGAACAATTTGTCCCGACTCAACGTTTGCGGCTCCGCAGACTATTTCGTAATCTTTTGCGCCGTCGTTAACGCGGCACAATGAAAGTTTGTCGGCGTTTGGATGCTTTTGTTTTTCCGTAACCTTTGCCGTTATAACGCCTGTCCACTTCATTCCGCCTGAAGCGATTGATGTTTCAACTCCCAAAAAAGTAAGAGTCGTCGCCAATTTTTCGGGCGACAAATCAAAATCTATAAGTTCTTTTAACCAATTATATGAAATCTTCATTTTATTAAAATCCTTTTCATTTCCGTTCTTATGCCGTTTTTAAAACTGTTTCAAAACCCTGACGTCATTTTCAAAGAGAACTCTCATGTCGTCAATCCCGTTTTTAAACATGGCAAACCGTTCAACTCCCATTCCGAAAGCGTATCCCGTATATTTTTCGCTGTCATAATTGACCGATTTAAAAACGTTCGGGTGCACCATTCCGCATCCGAGAACTTCAAGCCATCCGCTTTGTTTGCATACTCTGCATCCTTTTCCGCCGCAGATAACGCATTTTATGTCTACTTCGGCCGACGGCTCCGTAAACTGGAAATGAGAAGGTCTGAATCTCAGATCAATTTCCTGTCCGAATAATCTGTGTATAAATAACGAAAGAGTTCCTTTAAGTTCCGCAAACGTTATATTTTCTCCGACTACCAAGCCTTCAATCTGATGAAACGTCGCCGAATGAGTCGCGTCGGTCGCTTCGTTTCTGTAAACTCTCCCGGGCACTACTACTCTTATAGGAGGTTTAGTCTGTTCCATAATATGTATCTGGGCCGGCGAAGTATGAGTTCTCAAAAGATTTTGAGAACCTTCAAGATAAAACGTGTCCTGAGTGTCTCTTGCAGGATGATCTTTCGGTATATTTAAAGCCTCAAAATTGTACCAGTCTGTTTCAATCTCTTTTCCTTCGGCCACGTCAAAACCCAGAGAAACAAAAATATCCGTCATTTCCCGTATGGTTTTTGTTATTATATGCCTGTGTCCTTTTGAAAAAGGAAAAGCGAAAGCCGGCGAAATGTCAATCTTTTCGTTTTTCATTTTCTCTTCCAAAAGCAGGGTTGTTATTTCCTTTTTTTTGCATTCAACCGCTTCGTTTAATTTTGTTTTAGCGGTATTTATTTCGGCTCCGAACTGTTTTTTTTCTTCTATTGAAAGTTCGGAAAGGTTTTTAAGCATTTCGGTAATCTTACCTTTCTTGCCGAGATATTCAATTCTTATTGTTTCTATATCGTTGAGCCCCGCGTTTTGAAGTTTTGACAGAGCTTCGTTTAAAATAGGTTCAATCTTGCTCATCGTCTTTAATTCCTATAAGTTTATTTAAATGTTCTTTCGCCACTTTGTTGTTTTTATCAAGAAGAAGCGTTTTTTCGTACATTTTTTTTGCTTCTTCGGGCTGTTTTTTATTTTCGTATATCAAACCCAAACTGCAATAAGCCTCTATGTTGGCCGGATTAAGTTTTAAAACTTTTTTAAATTCCTCGGCGGCTTCGTCAAACTTGCTGTTTAAAAAATAAAATGTCGCGGTTTCCTGCACAAGTTCTTCCTGGGTTTTTTTATTTTTTTCTTTAATGTTCATCATATAATTTCTTAACCTTTAATTATTATCCTTAAATTTTTCAATATCATTCTGTTTCCCTACAACTACTAAAATATCATGTTCTAAAATATCGTCTTCCGGTCCGGGTGCGACATTAACATCTTCAACTATATCCGTCTTTCCTTCATCGTTTATAAAAGGAGTCTGTCTTTTTATCGCTATTACGTTTAATCCGTGTTTGTTTCTTATTCCGGATTCTTTTATTGTTTTCCCGCAAAAATCTTTAGGAGCCAGTATTTCAACAAGATTGTAATCTTTTGAAAATTCAATCTGTTCCAAAATATTCGGAGACACCATGCTGTCGGCAAGTTTTTCCGCCATTTCAAGTTCAGGATATACTACTTTATCGGCTCCGATTTTTGCCGCTATTTTTGAATGCCACTGGCTTACGCATTTTACGACTACGTTTCTTACTCCGAAATCTTTAACTATAAGCGTCGCGAGAATGCTTGTTTCAATATCTTCGCCTATTGAAATAACCACGGTATCGCAGTCTTTGATGCCTGCGTTTTCAAGCGATTTTTCATCCGTGGCGTCGGCAACGATCGCCTGCGTTACGGAATCGCTTATTTTATTGACTATTGTTTCATCAATATCTATCGCCAAAACCTGAGCATTTTTTTTAAACAGTTCTTTGGCAATGCTTGATCCGAAAGTTCCAAGACCGATTACTCCGAATTGTTTTTTTGCCATAGATTCTCCTTTTAGGCTATAAGCACTTTTGCGTCAGGATATTTTATGTTACCCTGCACGGATTTGCTGTTCATTAAATATATAAGAACGGTTACCGTGCCGACTCTCCCTATAAACATTGACAATATCAGCACTATTCTTCCTATATCTGATACTGACGACGTGATTCCGAGCGAAAGACCAACAGTGCAGCATGCGGATACCGATTCAAATATGACTTTAAGAGGCTCAAGATTTCTTTCAGTCCAAAGCAACGCCGTAATAGACGCCAAAACAAAAACAGCCATCAATATAAATACAGCCAAAGATTTTTTGATTAAATCAATATCAATGTTTCTTCCGGCAAAAGGGTATGAAGAGTTGCCTTTTAAAAGGCTTCTTACAAATACAAAGATCAAAGGAAGCGTTGTTATCTTAACGCCTCCGGCCGTACTTCCGGGGCCTGCGCCTATAAACATAAGTATAATTAGAACAAAGGCTCCGAAATTTGTTATTAATCCGGTAGGGATTGAGTTAAATCCCGCGGTTCTGGCGCTTACTATTTGAAAAAAAGCATTATTTGTCATGTAAAACCATGAATTATCGTTTAGAGACAATGCTATAAATTCGCTTAAAAAGAAAGAACAAAAACCTAAAACTATAAGCCCGGCCGTCATCCACAGAACAACTTTTGAATGAAACGTCAGTCTTATATTTTTCCCTCTGAATTTGTCAATCAAGTCAACAAGCACAAAAAAACCGAGTCCGCCTAAAATAATAAGCGCGGCAATCGTATATAACAACGGCGCATTTTGCGAAAAGCCTTCAAGACTTGTTGAAAATACGCTGAATCCGGCGTTACAGAATGCCGAAATGGAATGGAATAACGCATAATATGCGGATTGCCCGAGAGGATAAGTTTTTAAAAAAATAAATGTTAAAACAACCGCTCCGGCTAATTCTATTCCGAGTGAAATCAGTATTATTTTTGTTAACAGTTTAAATAATTCATTAAAAGAGCTTATATCAAAAAGTTCCTGCATTATTTTTCTGTCTTTTAAAGCTATTTTACCGAGTAAAATACCTATACCCGTTGAAACTAACATGTATCCGAGACCGCCTATCTGTATAAGGAACAATATAACCCATTGACCGAAAGTCGTATAGTAAGTTCCTATGTCTACAACGGATAAACCCGTCACGCATACCGCCGAAGTGGCGGTAAAAAGACAGGTTAATGCCGAAAAAACGGCTTCGCTTTGTCTTGAAAAAGGCAGACATAACAACAGCGTTCCAATTAATATGACTGCCGTGAAAAATAATATTATCGCCCTTACAGGTGACGAATTCATTTTTTAATTAAGAAGCTTTTGCAATATCAACAAGCTGTTTAAACGTGGCGTTATCATTTATAGCTATTTCCGCAAGCATTTTTCTGTCAATTATAACATTAGCTTTTTTTAATCCGGAAATAAACCTGTTGTATGACATTCCTTCTTCTCTTACGGCGGCATTAAGCCTTACAATCCACATGCTTCTGAAAGTTCCTTTGCGGTCCTTTCTGTCATTATATGCATAAACAAGAGACTTTTCAACCTGCTGAATAACCATTCTCCAACGGTTTTTCTTTGTCGCATAATAACCTTTTGCAAGTCTAAAAGTTTTTTTCTTTCTTTGTCTTGTATAAACAACGCTTTTTGCTCTCATTTTATATCTCTCCTTTGAGTTTGCTCTAATTAAAAATTTTTATTAAACGGAATAAGGCATGAATTTCTTCATTCTGTTCATATCCGTATCATTTACTATATCTGATTTTCTGAGCGCTCTTCCTTTTTTTGACTTCATTCCGGTCAATAAATGTCTCTGGCCGGGTTTTTTATACTTTATTTTACCTGTGCCGGTAACCTTAAACCTTTTTTTTGCGCCGCTGTGGGTTTTCATTTTAGGCATTTTTTATCTCCTCTGTGGTATTTTTATTTTTTGATTCTTTTTTTCTCGGATTTAAAGTAAGAAAAGATCTTGTTCCCATTGAAGAAATCCTTCCTTCCGCGCCTGCGATGTCTGCAACCTGTTCTTTTACTTTCTCTAAAATTGCAAATCCTAAATCTTTATGCTGCATTTCTCTTCCGGAAAACATAACCGTCAGCTGTACGTTGTCCCCGTCCGTTAAGAATTCTCTGATTCTTTTAATTTTTACGTCCAAATCGTGTTCGGCTATTCTTGTTCTTAAACGAACTTCTTTTAATTGTATGGTTTTTTGTTTTTTCCTGGATTCCTTTTCTTTTTTTGCAATCTCATAACGGAACTTTGAAAATTCGGTTATTTTGCATACCGGAGGTTTGGCCATCGGTGAAATTTCAATCAAATCTTTTCCCGCAGCCTGCGCCCGCGACAATGCTTCTGCTATAGGCACAATTCCCGCCGCGACTCCGTTTTCGTCAATCAGCCTTACTTCAGGAACTCTTATGTACTGGTTAGTACGATATCTCTTCGTATCTATGACGTCCTCCCTGTAGTTTTATCTACACAAAAATAAAAAATAGAACGGATAAAAACCCGTCCCATACGATATAACAAACGCTATACAATATATATTTAACCTTTTTCCCAGAGGGTGAAGGTGAGCCGGGACGGCTGCTTTAATATCCAACTTTGCAGTATTCTATATAAAATATATCAAATTGTCAATATTTGTTATATTTGATAAAATACAAAACGGCATTTACTTTAATTTATCGGAAAAAAATATGAAAATTTTAATTGTCAAACCCAGTTCTTTCGGAGATATTATACAGGCAAATCCAATATTACAGGCTATTAAAACGGTATGGCCCGTAAGTAAGATAGACTGGCTTGTTTTTAAACAATGGGAACAGGCGGTAAAATTATTTCCCAACGTAAATAAGATAAAAGTTTGGGATAAAGACGGCGGAATAAAAGCTTTTTTCGATATTTTAAAAGACTGCAATAAAGAAAATTACGATATTGCCATAGATTTACAGGGGCTTTTGAGAACCGCATTGTTTACAAGACTGTTGAATGCGAAACAAAAAATAGGGGTAAGCGGAATGAAAGAATTCAGCTGGCTTCTTATCAAACAGCCTTATAAAAGAGATCCTAAACAAAACGCCGTTATCAGAAATTTAAAGTCTTTAACGTATCTTACCGGACAGCAATACCGTGTTGATTTTAAAATTAAAACGGAAGATAACGCCGATGTTTTTGAAAAATATAAAATAAAAAACGATGAAAAAATTATAGCTTTTGTGCCGTTTTCAAGAGGCAAAACAAAAAATTGGAACGTACAGTACTATTTAAAACTTGCCGGGATGATAAAAAAATACGACGACGTTAAAATTATTGTTTTAGGTTCAAAAAGCGATTACGGAAAACTAAGATCTAAATATACCGTTGATTTGTGCGGAAGGACTGACATAAGCGGATTAGCCGATATTTTAAAAAGATGCGTTTTTGTTGTAGGCGGAGACACCGGTCCGATGCACCTTGCAAACGCGATGGGAATAAAAAGTCTGTTTATATTCGGAGGATCGGATATTAACGAGACGGCTCCGTACGGCGGCAATTCAATAGTTTTAAATTCCGGATTAAAATGCAGTCCGTGCAGGGGCAGATGCAAATATACTATTGAAAGATGTCTTGAAGAAATAAAACCGAGAACGGTATTTGAGAACATAAAAAAATGGATAAAATAATTTTATTTCATATGAACCAATTGGGCGATTTATTATTTTCTCTGCCTGTATTGCTGGCAGCAAAAAACCGTTATCCGGATGTAAAAATTTATTCCGTTATCAGACCGAATTTAGCCGGTCTTTTGAAATCCGCAAATCTTGCCGATAAAATTTTTATAAAAGAAAAGAATTTTTTAAAGAGATTACGATTGATAAAAGATATAAGAAAAGAAAATATAAATACGGCGCTTCTTTTTTCGGAATCTCCGGAAAGTTTGATAACGGCGTTCTGCTGCGGGATAAAAAACAGGGCCGGATTTCAAACCTCAAGCTTAAATTTTTTATTAACGCTTAAAGCCGGTAAAACCGGAGTTCCTTCTCTGAAAAACAATATAAATCTTGCTAAAACTGCCGGAATTGACAACGTAAAAACTGATTATACGGGCATTATAAAAGCAGGAGTTCAAAGCGGTAAAAACGCGGATAGATGGCTTGCCGATAATAATTTGAGAGAAAAAGATTTTATAATCATATCGGCCGGAGCAAGCGCAAGACGCAAAGATAAATGTCTTAAAAACGAAGTTTGGGTTGAAACGATTGATAAATTGCACGAAATGGATAAAAATGTTGTAATAATAGGGGCAAAATGGGAAACGGAATACATTAAATCAATAACCGAAAAATGCAAAAAAGAACCTAAAATATACTGTCCCGAAAACGGTTTGGAAGATATGGCGGGATTTATAGAAAAAGCCGGATTTTTTATAGGCATAGATTCGGGACTTATGCATTTGTCGGCAAGTTTGGGAATAAGATGCATAGCATTATACGGCGCTACAGATCCCGGACAGATAGGTCCGCAGCCTTTGGAAAAACATATTATAATTAAAAAAAATACTACAAAAGATATTGGTTCAAATGATATAATTGAACAGATAAAAAAGTTATAATCCGCATACATTAAAATAAGAGGTAAAATTAATGAAATATTCAAATTACAGAAGTATATTCAGAATGTATGAATATATACAGCCTTTTTTAAAATATTCAACGCCCGTTGAAGAATCGTTGCCCGGAAATAATGTTTTGGTAATCGCGCCTCATCAGGACGACGAATCAATAGGATGCGGCGGCACGATAATAAAACACGTAAAAAACGGCGGTCATCTTGAAATAGTTTTCTGCACATCGGATAATGACAGAGCTTCCGAAACAGCCGAAGCGGCAAAAATTCTCGGATCAAGCGTAAATCATTTTCTTCAGTTTGAAGTTGGAACTTTGCATTCCATGGAGTCGGCTTTGGCTTCAAGATTTAATAAGGTTTTTGAAAAATATTCGCCTGATATTATTTTTCTTCCGTTTATGCTTGATAATCACGCAGACCATATAGCAATATCAAGAGCGTTTGCCGTCGCGTATAAAAAAAATCCGACAGACTGTCTTATATACGCATATCCAGTATGGGGAACTTTAATGCCGAACGTCATATCGGACATATCCGGAGTATGGGAAGATAAAAAAAGAGCCGTGGAATGTTATAAATCGCAGACTGCCACAAGAGATTACGTTAAAATGTGTTCGTCAATTTCGCAGTTTTGGGCTGTCGTTAAAGGTAAAAATATCGAATATGCCGAAACATTTTTTAAAGCTACCGCAAAAGAATATGTTTCTCTTGTTAAAAGAGTTTTATAATTTATGAACAGAAAAAAAGTTTTATTTATATTTTCGTCATTTTCTTTCGGCGGAGCCGAAAAGATGACGGCCGCATCGGCCGTCGCTTTAAACAAATACAGCCCGGATTTTAAAGCCGTTATGGCGGCTCCCAAAGACAGCAGTCTGAATAAATATTCAAAAGAAAAAGATATTGAAACGTTTGATTTTGAGTGCCGCGGTACTTTTACTCCTTCGGGAATATTTAGGCTTATAAGAATTATCCAGAAAGAAAAAATATCAATAATTCACGTTAAACAGGGAAAATTATTTTGGACGGCCCTTTTTATGAAAATATTTTTTCCTTCCGTAAAAGTCGTTCTTCACAGAACGCAGGACACCAGACACAAGTGGTACTCCAGATACCATTACAGATTTGCCGATAAAGTCCTTACGGTTTCCGAAGCGATAAGAAAAAATATAATTAATATAGACGGAGCGCCTGAAAAAAACGTTAGAACTCTTTATAACGGTTTTGATTTTGAATCTTTCACAAAAGACACGGATGCTTCCGATGTTATAAAAGAATACGGTTTGGAAAATAAAACGGTTATAGGAACGGTCGGGGCAATGGTGTCTCTTGAAGGAAAAGGGCAGACATACCTCATGGACGCGGTTGCAAAAATAAGAACCCAATATCCAAATTTGGCGTGTCTTTTGATAGGAGACGGACCAGGCAGAAAAGAACAGGAAAAATATGCCGAAACTCACGGAGTCGGAGACATCGTAATTTTTGCCGGTTATAAAAAAAATGTGGCCAAATACATAAACGCAATGGATATTTTTTGTTTATTGTCATGCGATACGGAAGGGTTCGGCAATGTAAATATAGAAGCTCAGGCTTTGGCAAAACCTGTTATAACTACAAATATAGGCGGCATACCGGAAACGGTTATTGACAATAAAACCGCTCTGATAATAAACCCCAGAGACGTAAATGCTCTTGTCGCCGCTTTAAAACGGTTATTGAACGATAAAGATTATGCCGCAAATATGGGAGCCGAAGGTAAAAAATTTGTTGAAAACGAATTTACAGACAGAAAGATGGTCTCAAACCTATCGGAAATTTATAAGGAAATTTTAAAATGAAATTTTTTTTATATCCTCTGGCCGCCGTTTATAATTTTATATCGGAGTTGAACAGAAAATTTACAAAGCCCGTTAAACTTTACAAACCCGTTATAAGCGTCGGCAATATCACATGGGGCGGCAGCGCAAAAACGCCGGTTGTCACGGAGGCGGCAAAATATATTTTATCTTTGAATAAAACGCCGGTTGTTTTATCAAGAGGATACGGAAGAAAAATCACGGCGGAAAATCCTGTTATTGTAAGAGATAAAAATTCAATAATAAGCAGTCTTGAAATGTCGGGCGACGAGCCGTTTATGATGGCGCAACAAATAGACTGTCCGGTCATTATAAGTCCTGACCGCGCCGAGTCCGCCGAAGCCGCCAGGCAGTTTAATCCCGACGTTTTTATTCTTGACGACGGATTTCAGCATTGGAAACTTGAAAGGGATTTGGATATAGTATGCGTAAACGCCGCAAATCCTTTCGGCAATGAAATGATAATACCGGCAGGCATTTTAAGGGAAAGTTTGGACGCTTTAAAAAGAGCCGGAATAATAATAATTACAAATTCGGATTTGGTGACGAAAGAGCGGCTTGAACTGCTGGACGGAAGGATATACGATATTACTGGCGAAAAAAGCCTGAGGGCTTCCTATGGGAACTTTAAATTAAAAAACATGTATGACAATTCTTTTATCAGTCCTGAGTTTTTTAATAAAAATATTTTTACGGTCTGCGCGATAGGTTCTCCGGATAATTTTAAAAACAGCATAATAAAACTGGGATTAAAAATAAAAAAAGAATTTGTTTTCCGGGATCATTACGGATATTCCGAGAACGATATTGAAAAAATATATAAACAAATGTCGGATTCCGACATTATTCTTACCACCGAAAAAGACGGAATAAAAATAAAAGAAATTATAAACGACGAAATAAAGAAAAAAATATTTATTTTGTCCGGAGAAATAGTTTTTAATTTCGGGAAAGAAAAATTTGAGGAAAAAATAGCGGAGATTTTGCGATGAAAAAAGCCCCTGCGGTGTTTTTAGACAGAGACGGGACGGTCAATCATGAAAAAGGATATTTAAACGACGAAAAGGATTTAAAATTATATTCTTACGCGGTAAAGTCTATTTTGAAGCTGCAAAAGGCGGGATTTAAAACGGTTATCATAACAAACCAGTCCGGAATAGCGCGCGGATATTTTACGGAAAAAAAATTACTGGTTATACATAAAACCCTTTTAAAAATGCTTAAAGACGCCGGAGTTAAAATAGACGGCATATACTACTGCCCGCACGGCACCGATGATGTTTGCGAATGCAGAAAACCGAAAACCGGTATGGCCGTAAAGGCTGCAAAAGATTTGAATATTGATTTAAAGCGTTCGTATGTCGTCGGAGACAGCATAAGAGATTACAAAATGGGATATAATTTCGGCGGAAAAGGAATCCTTGTTTTGACGGGACACGGTAAAAAACAAGTTCAAAATATCAAAAACGAGAAACAGAAACCGCTTGCCGTGTCAAAAAATTTATACGATGCCGTAAAGGTGATACTGAATGATTATAAAAAAAATTAGCGCGGCTTTTATTCTGGTGTTTTTTGCGGTTTCAGTTTTTTGCGGCAATGTCCCCAAAGAAAACGCAATTAAAAACGATGTTTCTCGGTCAACTGAAAATTTTAAATGGAGAACGTTAAAAAGCAATTTGCCGGAGGAAGAAAATCTTGTTTTTGACGTTTACTGGAAAATTATAAAAGTAGGGCAGGCCACTCTTGAAATAAAAGGACTTGAGGAAATAAACGGCAGAAAAGCCTATCACTTATATTCTCAGGCCCGTTCTTCGGCTTTTTTTGACAATTTCTTCAAAGTAAGAGACGTAAACGAATCATGGATGGATCAGGAAAGTTTATGCTCGTTAAAATATCATTTTGATGTCTCGGAAGGAAGCTGGAAAAAGAAAGAACAGGCGGATTTTGACCAGATAAACAAAACATTTGTACTGGACGACAACGGCAGTATTAAAACCGGCGCTATTTCGCTTTGGGTCCAGGATATAATATCGGCGTTTTATTATTTCAGAACGTTAAATCTTGAAGTAGGAGACGAATATATATTTGACGTTCATTCCGGCGACAAGACATGGCCTTTAAAAACAAAAGTTACCGGGAAAGAAAAAGTAAAAGTAAAAGCCGGAACGTTTGAATGCTTTATTTTGGAACCCGCTGTCAGAGAGAATGCCGGAATCTTTCAGGCAAAGGGAGAACTGAGAGTATGGGTGACAGACGACGGCAGGAAAATGCCGGTAATGATGAAAACAAAAACGCCGTTCGGATCGGTAAATACCGAACTGTCTTCATACAGCGTAAACGTTAAAAAGGAACCTGTCGTTCAGACTTTGCCGGATGAAAAACAAATAAAACAAAATTCGGGTACGGGCGATGATGTCAAAAATTAAAATAATTACGGCCGTTATGTTAATGTCTTTTAATTTACATGCTCAGGCTATAAATGAAAAAATATCCGGCAGCTTTGACGCCGAAACGAAAAAAAACGAAAATTTTCAGTGGAGAAACTTGAAGAAAACTCTTCCGGAAGAAGAAAAAATATTATTTGACGTTTACTGGAAATTTGTAAAAGTCGGACGGGCTACGCTTGAAATCAGAGGATTTGAATATATAAACGGCAGAAAAGCCTATCATTTATATTCAACGGCAAAGACTCTGCCTCTTCTGGATAATTTTTATAAAGTAAGAGACGAAAACCAGTCGTGGGTTGACTCCGAAAGCTTTTGTTCTCTGAAATTTTATGCCGATATTCAGGAAGGCGGCTGGATTAAAAAACAAAAAATAGATTTTGACCATATAAATGAAAAATATGTTTTAGATGAGCAGGGAGAATTTACTGTAGGCAATACAAAAAGATGGGTTCAGGACGTATTATCTTCGCTATATTATTTCAGAACCGTGAATTTGGAAATAGGGGACGAATATTTTTTTGACGCCCACGCCGGAAAGGATACGTGGATTCTTAAAACAAAAGTGACGGGCAGAGAGACGTTAAAAACCGATGCGGGAATTTTTGACTGTTTTGTTTTAGAGCCGGCGATGAGAGAAAACGCCGGCATCTTTAAAGCAAAGGGCGAATTGAAAGTTTGGATAACGGCGGATGAAAGAAGAATGCCGGTTAAAATGAAAACAAAAATACCGATAGGGTCAATAACCGCCGAAATATCGTCATATCGTGATACAAACGAAATAAAGGAAGATAAAAGTGAAACAGCCGGAAATAATTGAAAATTTTTTGTCAAAAAAATATAAGACGCTTATTCTTGTCGTGGGTTCGGAACTGAGAACCGATGACGCCGTAGGAATGTATATTGCGGATGAATTATTAAAATACAAATATGACGAAGATAAAATCCGCATCATAAAGGGCGCTACCGCGCCTGAAAATTTTACGGGCGAAATTAAAAAGTTTAAACCGGAAAGAATGCTGATAATAGATGCGGCCGATACGGGCAAAAAACCCGGCGAAATTGATATAATAAACGCAAACGACATAGAAGGCGCTTCTTTTTCAACGCATATGATGCCGGTAAATATATTTATAGATTATTTGCTTAAGCATTTTGAATGTAAAATTTTGATAATCGGCATTCAGCCGAAAAATCTTGAATTCGGAACCGCCGTAACGCCGGAGATTAAAAAATCGGCCGATAAACTTGTTAAATTGATAGCCGGAAAAATATTTTAACGATAAAAGAAGGTTGAAATATAAATGGAAACGAAAGTTTTAAGCACGAAAAAAGAAAATAAAAAAAAACTTATATCGGAAGTCGCCGCGACGCTGAGCCAAAAAGGAATAGTTGTCCTGCCTACGGATACGGTTTACGGCGTAATGGTAAGCATTTTTAACCGTAAGGGACAGGAAACGATTTACAAATTAAAAAACAGAAACGACAGAAAACCGCTGATTCTTTTGGCTCATGATAAAGACATATTGAAACAATTTGTCGTGTTTCCGGAAAAAATTGAAGGCATAATAAAAGATTTTTGGCCGGGACAGCTGACGCTTATACTTCCGACAACCGAAATAGGCAAAATATTAACCGGAGGCAGAGACAATCTCGGAGTCAGAATTCCTAACTGCAAAATTCTTCTTGAAATAATGAGAGAGCATAACCGTCCGTTGATGAGCACTTCGGCGAACATATCCGGCAAAGAAAGCGCCAAGGACGCAAAACTTGCTCTGGAATATTTTAATGAAAAGGTTCATATGATAGTTGATGACGGCAAATGTAAATTTTCTTTTGAATCTACCGTAATAGATATGGTAAAATTTCCGTATGTGGTTATCCGCAAAGGATGTTTGGATTGTAATAAATTATTAAAATATATATAGTAAAAATACGAAAGGGGACTAAAATGGAAGATTTAAAAAAACAGGACAGTGAAATTTTTAACGTTATTGAAGAGGAACATTCAAGACAGGAAAACACGATAGAACTTATTGCGTCGGAAAATCATACTTCAAAAGCCGTTATGCAGGCGCAGGGGTCGGTTTTAACTAATAAATACGCCGAAGGGTATCCCGGAAAAAGATATTACGGCGGCTGCGAATTTGTAGATAAAATAGAAACGATAGCGATTGAAAGGGCAAAACAGCTTTTCGGCTGCGAATGCGTAAACGTCCAGCCTCATTCGGGAGCTCAGGCGAATATGGCCGCGTTTTTAAGTTTGATAAAACCGGGCGATACTATTATGGGAATGGACCTTTCGCACGGCGGACATTTATCGCACGGAAGCCCTTATAATTTTTCAGGCAAATATTTTAACGTCATCGCCTATACGGTTGATAAAGAAAAAGAAACGATAGATTACGATAATCTTGAAAAACTTGCCAAACAGCATAAACCTAAACTTATTGTTACCGGCGCAAGCGCATATTCAAGAATATGGGATTGGAAAAAAATCAGAGAAATTGCGGACTCGGTAGGAGCTTTTCATATGGCTGACGTAGCGCATTATGCCGGACTTATCGCCGCGGGCATTTATCCCTCTCCCGTAAAATACGCCGATATCGTAACCACAACGACGCATAAAACATTAAGAGGCCCCAGAGGCGGTATGATAATGTGTTCCGAAAAATATATAAAAGCCGTAAATTCATCCGTTTTTCCCGGAATTCAGGGCGGTCCTTTAATGCATGTCATAGCCGCAAAAGCGGTTGCTTTTAAAGAAGCGCTGGAACCTTCATTTGCCGTATATCAAAAACAGGTCGCAAGCAACGCAAAAGCGTTTGCAAAAGCTCTTGCCGAAGGCGGACTGAGAATTGTTTCCGGAGGCACGGACTGCCATATGTTTTTGGTTGATTTAAGACCGCTTGGCGTAAACGGAAAAGACGCGCAGATTACGCTTGAAAGAGCCGGAATTACGGTTAATAAAAATACAATTCCTTATGATCCGGAAAAACCGATGATATCGTCCGGAATAAGAATAGGAACGCCTGCCGTAACTACGAGAAAGATGAAAGAGCCGCAGATGGAAAAAATAGCGGGATATATCATAGAAGTTTTAAAAAATATCAATAATGAAACCGTAATAACAAATGTAAAAAAAGAAGTTACGGCGTTATGCAGACAGTTTCCCGTTTACTGATTTTAGTTTTTATTTATAAATATTACGTTTGACAGAGAGAAAAAAATGAAAAATATTTATCGGACGTTTATTATAATATTCTTTCTTTTTTCTTACGGAATATGCTTCGGGCAAACATGCAACAATCAGGCATCAAACAGCATATCGGCCGGCGATTTTTATACGGTAGGCGTTAATAAAGACGGGACCGTAAACGCGGTCGGAGATAACGACAGCGGACAGTGCGGCGTCTTATATTGGACTGAAATAGTTTCGGTATCAGCCGGAAGCATTCATACAATAGGATTAAAAAAAGACGGGACCGTAGTCTCAGCCGGAGATAATGAATACGGGCAATGCAATGTTACCGACTGGAAAAATATGGCTGCCGTTTCGGCCGGCGCAGCTCATACCGTAGGACTCTGCAAAGACGGTACGGTAGAAGCCGTCGGCAACAATGACAACGGCGAATGCAATGTTTACAGATGGAGAGATATCGTAAAAGTTTCGGCCGGAGGCGTTCACACCGTAGGATTAAAAAGCAACGGTACGGCTGTCGTGTGCGGATATAATCTTAAAGGACAGTGCAATGTTTCGGATTGGGAAGACCTTTCCGACATAAGCGCAGGATATTATCATACGGTCGGTTTAAAAAAAGACGGAACGGTAGTCGCGGCCGGAGACAATGAATACGGGCAGTGCGACGTTTCAGGCTGGAAAGATGTTGTTGCCGTTTCGGCAAATATTTTTCATACCGTAGGTTTAAAAAAAGACGGAACTGTAGTAGCTACAGGAGATAACAAATACGGACAGTGCGACGTTTCTGACTGGAAAAATATCATTGCGGTTTCTGCCGGAGATTTGCATACGGTCGGATTAAAAAAAGACGGGACCGTGGTAGCAGCAGGCGATAACGAGCACGGGCAGTGCGACGTTTCTGACTGGATGAATATTAAAAAGGATAATAAATGAAAAAGATAATATTAAAAAAGAATGAAGATAAAAGAGTACGACAAGGACATAAGTGGGTTTTTTCCAATGAAATTCAGACTGTGCCTGACAAAGCACAAGTCGGAGATATTGTTGAATGTTATGACAGTATGAATAATTTTGTAGGGGTCGGTTTTTATAACCCACATTCATTAATTGCATTCAGATTATTGTCGGCCGATAAAGATGATATTATTGATATAAAATTTTGGGAAAGAAGAATTATAACAGCTTTAAATTTCAGGCGTGAAATATACGGAGATATAAACTCTTTCAGGCTTATTTACGGAGAATCTGACGATATATCAGGTTTTATTCTAGATAAATACGAGGATTATTATGTTGCCCAGTTTATTTCGGCAGGCGCCGACAAAAGCAAACATGATATACTGGATGCGGTTAAAAATGTTTTAAAACCGAAAGGGATAATGATTAGAAATGATTCCCATTTAAGACAGCTTGAAAACCTCAGCGGAGAATCTGAAGTTTACAGCGGAGAAATCCCCGAAGATTTAATCATAACGGAAAATGGCGTCAAATATTATGTAAATTTAAAAACAGGGCAGAAAACGGGTTTCTTTTTTGACCAAAAAGATAACAGAAAAAAACTGCAAAAATATTGCGCAGGTAAAAAAGTTTTAGATTGTTTTACGCATACGGGATCATTTGGCTTAAATGCTATGGCCGGCGGAGCAAAAGAGGTTGTTTTTGTTGATTCTTCAAAACCGGCATTAGAGACGGCTTTGAGAAATTATGAACTGAACGGTTTTAAAAATTTTAACGGTATAGAGGCAGATGCTTTAGAATATCTGTCATCATCGTCAACATTTGCGGAGCATTTTGATGTTATAAATATAGATCCTCCGGGACTTATAAAAAGCAAGAAAGATTATTTTCCGGGATATAAGCATTATGTAAAAATAAATGAACAGGCATTAAGAATGATGAAAAGCGGAGGAATATTTGCTACAAGTTCATGTTCTCATCATTTGTCGTTTGCAGATTTTAAAAAAATGATACAGGAGTCCTGTGCAAGAGCCAAAAAGAAAGCAGTTTTTTTGGAGTTCGGATCACAGGCAAAAGATCATCCTATCTTGATTTCAATGCCGGAAACCGAATATCTTAAATTCGCCGTGTTGAGAATTTTTTAAAATATAAAAAAACTCTTTAAAAAAATAAAATGATATTGTATAATCGTTGTATATAATGACGGATTGCGGCGGGTATAAAAATGGTTAAAATTTTATTAGTTGATGATGAAGTTTTTGCTAGAGACGCAATGGCAAAAATAATTAAAAGAAAAGGATTTGAAGTTTTTTTAGCCGCTACCGGAGAAGAATGCATATCTGTTTTCAAAAAAGAAGACCCCCATGTTGTTTTTTTAGACATAGTTTTGCCCGATATTGACGGCGACCACATACACAATTATTTAAGAGAGTTAAAAAAAGACGTCGCGATATATTATGTGACCGGCAGCGAAACTATTTTCACGGAAGAACAGGCTAACAGGGCGGGAGCGGTAGGTTATCTGCAAAAACCGGTTGACATGACCGAACTTTTCAAAGTTTTGGATAATATCAAGAAAAAATTTGAAGAGGAAAAAATTTGAAAAAAATAATAAGTTTGTTCTTGGTTATTTGTTTGTCTGCGAATGTGGCGTTTGCTTTTGATCCGTATGCCGGAACCGAAGAAGAGACGGATAAAAAATCTCCGATTCAGCTTATTTACGGAATAGTTTTAACTTTAACGGGCGCTTTTCTTACTTATGACGGTTTTTCAAAAGTTGAATATGATACTTCAAAACCTTCCGTTGATTCTCTGACAGTTATACACGGAGAGTGGAATCAATTAGGGGTTGGAAGCGAACAGTTTCAATATACTCTTAGTTCCGGAACTACCACATGGCCTTCTACGGCTCCGGCAAATGAGATTATCAATAATGTCGTTTATAACAGCGGAAACGTAGATTTAACAAATGTTAAAATAGAAGTAAGATATTTTAAATCGGATAATACTCCCGTAGTCGTAGAATCAGGTGAATATGCTACGGACGCTAACGGATACAGAACAATAAAAACAGTTAGTATCGCGAAAAATGAATATGAGACGTGGCAGGATATTTTCAAATATATAGCCGCATCCGCAGAAATGCCTGCCGGAACAGAAAGAGAACCATATGCTATTAATTCAGACGGAGGTCTTTATCTGGGCGAAGATACTTTGCAAATTATGCAAGTAAGAATAGATTTAAGCGGCTGTTATACAAAAATCTATGAAAAAAGAAATAAAAGCGATTTAGAAGGAGCAGCCGGAATTGTTATTGCAAGCGCGGGAATATATTTTTTAGCGGATTATTTTATAGGTCTTAAAAAGTTTGACAGATATATGAAGCAAAATAATATGAATATAAGGCTGGCGAGTTCACCGAGCGAATATAGATTGCTATTGCAAAAAAGAATATGAAAAAAATAATAACAATCTGTTTTTTGTTGTTTATCCATACTTTTTGCTTTTCGGTTCCCGACCCGGGAGGCAGTGCGTCAATAAAACAAGACTTGTCCGGCACAGGCGTAGCGACGCCGGTTATTTCAAGAACCCCTTCTTTTTCAAAACCTTATCCGACAAACAAATGGTATAATTCGTTAATATATAATGATTCTTCAAAGCCGTCATTGGGAATGTATACCCAGCCGCAGCTTCATATAATAGCTTATCAGACCGTTGCGCAGCAAAGATACACCGGAAGCCTTTTAATAGGATATCCTGTCTTAACGGCATACAGCGGCGGAGGCTGTTTTACTTACAGCAGCGATTTGACAGATCCGACAAGATCGCAGCTTTGCATAACCGCGACGGACGCGTCAAATAATCCTAAAACAATAAATACAAGCGACGTAAGATTACAATCTTTTTCGGATTGGGCATGTACGGTTGATAACGGACAATATGAAGCGACTTTCGGGCAGGGAATGCTTTTTTCTTATTTTAATTTCAAAAACGGTTCAAACGCGATGATTTCTTTCCCTAACTCTATTGACGCAAACAATTCTTTTAAAGTTTATACGTCTTCTTCCGTTCAAGTAACGAATACCGATTCTTTTTATGCAGATAAAATAATACTTGAAGTTAAATCTTATTATTCCGGCAATTCGTCTTCAAGCACCAGATATTACGGAATTTTTCTTCCTTCAGGTTCTCAGATACGCTTAAATGCTTATTCGGCAGGCGATCCGTCAAATTCAACCCAGTTTATAAATATAACGTTTCCTTCTTCGGCAAGATATATGTCCGTCGGTCTTATGACTTCAAAAGAAGACTTAAACGACTGGTATAAATACGCGTACAATTTTGTTACAGATACAAAAGCTTCATATGATATAGACAGCAGATACAAAGTGACGACCAATTTTCAATTTACTTTTGACGTAAAAAGAACAGATACCGGGCTTATTGCAAACCAGACTCTTTTTGCCGTTATGCCTCATCAGTACAAAAACAACGAGCTTACTTTAAATTATTTTAACGCCAAAGAATTTCCCTCAATAAGGGGAAGAATGAAAACAGTCAGCGGAAATAAATTTTCCACAAAATACGGATTTTACGGCATAGTTCCGTTTTTAAACCATACTATATCTTCTTCGTCGGTAAAAACACTGATAACAAATGCTCTTGCAACCGATAAAAATGCGAATATAGATCCGGCCGGGTATCAGGCGGACAATACGTATTATTACGGTAAAAATCTGGCGAAAATCGCTAATCTAATAACAGTTGCCGATAATGCCGGAGACACATCGGCAAAGAATCTGCTGATATCAAGATTAAAAGCCGAACTTGCAAACTGGTTTACTTATTCAAGCGCCGAGACAAAAAAGTTTTTTGCTTATGATTCAAACTGGGGCGGGCTGATAGGAATTAAAACTGGATTCGGAACGGAAAAATACAGCGATCATCACTTTCATTACGGATATTTTATTTACGCATCCGCGATTCTTGCGATGTATGACGATGATTTTGCAAACCGATACGGAGGAATGGTTGAACTTCTTATAAAAGATATAGCAAATATTTCCCGTACGGACTCGAATTTTCCGTATATGAGATATTTTGACGTTTATGAAGGACACAGCTGGGCTGACGGAATGGGCGGCTGGGAAATTTCATCGGGCGGATTTGTCTATTCGGATTCAATTAACGAAGAGGCTTCATCGGAAGCGATGAACGCGTGGGCCGCCATATATTTATGGGGTATGGAGACAAACAAAACTTCGTATTCAAATTATTCAAACAGCGAAAATAATATAAAACTCGGAATATGGCTTTATACCAATCATTATCAATCTTTGAGAGATTATTATTTTGACGTTGATTCAGGAGACAGCCAAAAAGAAATATATCCGTCTTCGCTGCTTGGCACTTACGGCAATCACGGTTCAATAGGAATTTTGTTCGGCGGCAGAGGCTGGTATTATGTATGGTGGTCTCCTTCTCACGGAGCAAGAGAAATAAAAGGCATTCAGATTTTTCCCGGAACTCCGTCAATGATGTATTTGGGATACGATAAAGATTACGCCGAAAATAATTTTTACGCAAAAATGCTTTCGGAAGCGCCGGGAGATTATTACTGGAACGACGTTTGGGAAAAATATCATGCGTTGTTTGATCCGGATGCGGCTTGGACCAATTTTACCTCAAATCCGGTCGTTGACGACGGCGGAACAAAAAGTTTTACATATCATTTTATAAATTATTTTAAACAATACGGAGTACAGGCTGCGGGATACGGCGCGGATTTTCCGTCGTATCTTGTTACGGAAGATTCTTTCGGCAAAAAATATTACATGGTGTATAATCCTTTGCCGGTAAATAAGACGGTAAGATTTTACGACGCCAGCGACGCTTATATTGGAAGCGTTAACGTCAATGCCGGTTCTTACGCGATAACGTCAAATTTAATAACCGATGAAACTCCCGATAATATTTTGGTTTATCCGGTTCCGTATAAACCGGGAAGCGGCGGCAGTTATGACGCAGACGGTATAACATTTCAGAATATAGGCGCAAATGCAAAAATAAAAATATTTAATATTGCCGGAGAGCTGGTTTTTGAAACCACGCAGAATTCTTTTTTTGTCTGGGACGCAAAAAACAGACACGGCAATAAAATAGCTTCCGGCGTATATATATATTACATAACTTCAAACGGCGGGAAAACATTTAAAGGAAAAATCGCTGTTGAAAGATAAAAAAATTGCCAGAGGGTTTGTATGTTAAAAAAATTAATTATAAGATGGTCCGTATTTTTTATAGTTTTAACCGTTCTTTATTTTATAGTTAACGCAAAGGTTCATGCCGTTGCCGAGGCAAGTTTAAAATCGGCGATTACGGTTACGGTGCCTGTTTATACTAAAGACGAATTAATTAATAATCTTGAATCAAGACTGAAGTATTTATATTTAAGAACCAAAGGCGTAAAATTTTACGTTTATAAAGTTAAGAAAAGAGAAAATCTCTGGACAATAGCAAAAAAATACGGATATTCCGTGCACACGATAATAGGCTGCAATCCGCAGATGAAAACTTACAATGTCAACGAGGGTCAAAAGCTGCTTATTCCTAATATCGGCGGCACTCTTCATCCGGTACAACCCGAAGATACAATAAAAACCATATCGGAAAAATACGGCGTTGAAGAATCAGTTTTAAAAAACACTAATTTTGCTTTAGACGGCGATTTGCGCAAAGAGTTTTTTGTTTTTGTGCCTGGGAAAAGACCTTTGGTTAATTTGTTGAATGAAAATATGCAGAAAAAGTACGCTTTAAGAGACCTTTTTGTCTCTCCTCTCGGAGGAAGAATCAGCAGCCCTTTCGGAAAAAGACGTCATCCTGTCACGGGAAAAGCTAGCGTGCACGGCGGCGTTGACATAGCCGTAAGAGAAGGCACGCCGGTAGGAGCTGCGGCAAGCGGCGTCGTAATTCTTGCAAGTTATGATGTAGGACATTACGGAGTTGCCGTTTTTATAGACCACCAAAACGGATATATAACTCATTACGGACATCTTTCAAAGATTCTTGTCAGGCAGGGGCAAAAAGTCAGACAGGGTCAGATTATAGCAAGAAGCGGTTCTACCGGAAGATCAACAGGTCCTCATCTTCATTTTACCGTAAAAAGAAACGGCGTGAACGTAGACCCGCTGCAGTTTTTGTGGTAAATTTCAAATTTTCATTTAAATTATTTTGTCAGATTATCCAAAATTAACTGTTTAATATTCGGCGACACTTCTCTTTTAGGAAGCGTAAAAACGCTTTTAATAATAAAATCCGCGGTTAAATCTTTCGCCTTTATCAATTTTATATATTTATTGGCGTTTGAAGTGTCCAATTCCGAAAAATCCGTTGAATCCGTAAAAACTACAAAAGTTTCTATAAAAGGCCTGAATTTATCGTTTTTATCCGTAAAATTGTTGTCTTTAAGTATCTTTTCAATTTTTTTGCTGACCTGTTTAAACTGGTTGTCGGATTGTTCAAAAATATTTCTTCTTTTTTCCGAAACCATTTCCGTATTATTTGCCGTAATTTTAAGAGCCTCGTTTATGCTTCCTGAAAGTTTTGCGTTAGGGAAATATTTTGTTTCAAACAACAATACGGTAAAAGGCAGCGGCGCGGCGGTAAAAGCTATAATATCTATTTCCTGTCCGTTAACTATAACATTTTGTTTCGGAGAGTAAGGTTCTTTCATAAATACCGTCGTCATTTTTGCCAGTTTATCCGAAATTTCCTTTTCAAACATTCTTCCAGCGCCCAAGGATGCTTGTTTATCGTGGTCTAATATTGATGATAAAATAGTATTCTGCGACTGCAGATTTTTTATTTTATCGCCTATAGAATCAATTGAAAGCAACGCTTTTTTTATTTTGATTATAAGTTCCGTTTCTGTTACCGGTTTTGATATAAAATCAAAAATCATGTCTCCCGCAAGATTTGTCACGGATTGTCCGTAAACGCGTTCCATGGCGGTTAAAAGTATAATTTGTATCGTCGGAGCAGTTTGTTTTATATAAGGCAAAATGTCAAGTCCGGTCTCTCCTATTCCGAAATGAATGTCAAGAATCAGCAAATCTATCGTATCCGGATTGTTTAAAATAAATTTTTTAAGTTCCGTAGTCGTTCCAAACTGCTTAACTTCAACATTTTGAAAATGTCTTAAAATAGTCCTTTCAAGAGATGCCCTTATATTCAAATCATCGTCGGTTAATGCTATTATTTTTTTCTTTTCGTCAGAACTCATTTATCCTCCTCGTAAACAGGCAGAACAATAATCGTTTCAAGTCCTTTTTCGCCGTTAATGCCGGAATTTTTTGCCGAAACGGTTCCGTTTAAAATGCCCGCGAAATACGCGCTGTGCAGCGTTCCTTCTCCCAATCTGTCGCCTTTTGAACTTTGCAGCTGCTGTTTGTATATTTTTGACAGGGTAAGATCGTCTAATCCGCCGGCGTTGTCAATGATTGAAATCATTAAATTCTTTTTATTTTCGCTTAAATAAACGGATACTTTTATTTTTGCGGAAAAATTATCGTTCATCAGCAGTTTCTGCAAAGCAAACACCGAGTTGTCTATTATATTTCTTACGGCTATGAAAATGAGCCTGTTTATATAACAGTATAAACGGTCTTTATCGTTTAATTTTAACGCGTTTATTGAAATTTCAATATGCGGTTTTAATTTATAATTATAAAATTCTATTTGTTTTACGATAATTTCGTTAATGTAATTCAAATCGGTTTTATGAAGTTTGCCGTTGCTCAAGTCTTCAACGTGTTCTCTTGTCGTTTTCTGGTTTTCTAAAATCTCGTCTCTGTAAGGCTTAACTATGTTTTCATATACTTCCGACAATATATCATTAAATCCCGTATTTGTTTTTTCCAGCTGGTTTACAAGATCGTGCCGAGAACTTCTTAGAAGCTCAACGGTGTCTTCAGCCCAGTTTAATTCCAGAGACTGCAGCCTTTGAATCTGCGATTCAAAAGAATCCTTGATTTCTGATACGGTTTGTTTTTTTATAAGC
The DNA here is from genome assembly GCA_964487915.1 of uncultured Elusimicrobiaceae bacterium. GTDB lineage: Bacteria > Elusimicrobiota > Endomicrobiia > Endomicrobiales > Endomicrobiaceae > Proruminimicrobium. Next base: position 119,460 of record CAZASN010000004.1, read on the forward strand.
TCGCTTTCCATTGCCGCGTTATAGGTTAAATTATTATTGTATTTGTCAATCAATATAAAAGTAACAAGCAGTATTATAAGCCACAAAAAATTGCTTGTATCCACGCTTGATCCGGATATCATTTCATAATATTTAAAGGGAGTAATGCCTGTAAGATGTATGATTATTGAAAGGTATACAGCCACAATAAAAACAGAAAAAATAAAAGATACAAGTATAAATTTTGTGGTGTCCCTTTCAAAATCTTTTTTATTCAAAACGCTTCTGCGCAGATATAACAGATCGTAATTTATTTTAATTTTATGCAGCGGCAGAATCATTTTTAAAAATAAAATCAAAATAATGACTATAAGAGGAATAGAAATCATTTCAAGAAATAAAAAATTCTGGAAAGAGTGGATTGAAATTTTTTCCAAAATTTCCGGCAAAACCGTATGCGAAACGGTTTTTACGGTTGAGATATAAACATATCCGGATAATATAAATAATATAAATTCTGTATTTGTGATGCTTGTCAAAAATATGTTAAACCAGGATATATTTTTTTTTGTTAAATTATACCTGTAATGTTCGGTCAGCATAACGGTGTTATATTTTAATATCGTTACGCAAATAATGCTGCCTATTAAAACCGTAAGTATCATATTGGGGATCTCAACGAAAGTTTCGGCCGCATAATTTCCTATTAAAGACAGAATTCCACCCGTATTTTCTATATTAAAAAGATTTCTGAAAGATTCGGTAAAGTAAATGGAATAAGGCTGTTTAAATATGGCGTCCTGAAAAACAACGTTCTTTATAATTGAAGAAAAAACCGAAATGACAAGCCCTGTTGCGATTCCGGCGAAAAGAATAAATCTTGCGGATATGAAAAAAGTTTTTTTAATATCGTTGTCTATATTTGTTTTTGTATTGAAAATAGTAAGTTTGCCGGATTCGGCAAGCCATCCCCAGAAAAGGGCTCCGGTAATGTTTATTACGGCAAAATAAATAAAATGAGGAGAAGTTATATTTGATAAAACGATAGGAGTCGTTATCGCCACAATGACAGCCCATACGCTTCCGAGCGTGATCGCGGCAACGAATGTTCCCAGCATGTCAAAAGTTAAAAAACGGTAGCTGTTTTCATAAACGAAACTGTGTCCCGCCCAGTTTAATAACACTGAAAAACACGCTATCAGAAAATAAAATTTCTTTTCGTTGACAGCCTTCAGTAAATTATCAGTAAAATTAGGCATATAAATATTATACCATAAGTAAAACAACTTTTCTGTTAAAAAATGATAAAATGCCTATATGACCATAGAATTACTTGCGCCAGCCGGCAATTATGAATCTTTTTTTTCTGCCGTAAATGCAGGAGCCGACGCGGTTTACGTCGGGATGAAAGATTTCAGCGCCCGCTCAAAAGCAAGAAATTTTTCTTATAAAGAATTATACAATATCTGCCTGTATGCAAAAGAAAAAAAAGTCAAAGTATACGTCGCGTTAAACACGCTTCTTCAGCAAAAAGACCTTTTCAGGGCATTTGAATGTCTTGAACAGATAAAATCTGCCGGCGCGGATGCGGTTATCGCGCAGGATGCCGGGCTGGCCTGCATGGCAAAAAAATATTTTCCGGAATTAAAACTGCATGCAAGCACGCAGCTTGCGGTTCATAACTCTTCAGGCGTAAAACAAGCGGTAAAAATGGGTTTTTCCAGAGTAGTTCTGGCCAGAGAGCTTTCCTTTGAACAAATTAACGCCATTAAAAATAACACTTCAGCCGAAATTGAAATATTCTGCCACGGAGCATTATGTTTTTCTGTTTCCGGGTTATGTCTGTTTTCAAGTTTTATAGGCGGATACAGCGGGAACAGAGGATTTTGCACTCAGCCATGCAGAAGGCTGTGGACCGTAAATAAAAAACAGGGATATTTTTTGTCTCCGAAAGATTTACAATTGTCAGGATATATCGAACGCTTGAAAGATATCGGTATAACTTCTTTAAAAATTGAAGGCAGAATGAAAAATTCGGATTATGTATATAAAACGGTCAAAGCTTACAGACTTCTTATAGACGCCGCTAAAAATGATATGGATAAAGCGGTTTGCGAAGCGGAAAATATTTTGCGTTTTGATTATGCAAGGCAAAAAACGAGTTTTAATTTTAAAGGCAAAGACGAAAATATTTTTGAACCGGAAAAATCAAAAAATACGGGTTTGCCGATAGGCAACATTTATGACGCAAAAGATGACAGCTTTTGCGTTAAAACCGGTTATATCCTCAAAACAGGCGACGTTATTAGACTTTCTGACGGGAAACGCGACAGCAGCATTGCGTTTGAAATAAAAAGAATTGAAAATATTTCCGAAGGCTGGAAAATATTTCACGAAGGTATTTACGCGGAAAACGGCTTTGAGATATTTAAAACAGCCGATTATCAGGACAAAACAGAAATAACCGGGGTATATGAAAAAGAGCCGCCGCCGATAAAAAAAACAGAACTATATATTCCTAAATTTAAACAAAAAGTTTCGCTGCCGAATTTGTTTATAAGAATTAATAATTTTAAATGGTTAAAACTGCTTGGAAACACGAAAGAATCCCTTATTTTAAAATTGACCCATGATAATTTTGACGCAATAAACAATATTCAACCGGCGGGTTCTCATTATATTGAACTGCCTCCGTTTATTGACCAAGAAGATACTGAAAAATACCGCGGCAAAATAGATGTTCTCATAAAAAAAGGTTTCGTCAATTTTTTTATAAACAATATAGCGCATTTTGAATTTTTTGAAAATAAAAAAGTTTTGCTTTACGCGGGTCAGTTTTTATACACGCTGAATACTTATGCTGCCGAAATATTCGGTAAATTTAATATACGCGCTTTTACCGTTTCATGGGAAGACGATACCGCCAATATCTCAGAAACGGCGCGGTTGCTTAACGGGGGATTAATCGTATATTTATCGGGATTTCCCGAGTTGTCCGTTTCAAAAATGACTTTTTCTGACGCGGTTAAAAATCAAAATATAAAATCCGCAAGAGACGAATTTAAAATAATAAGCTCGGATAAACAAAATATAATCCTGCCCAGATATCCCGTAACCGCTTTCGGCTTAAAATCTATTTTTTTAAAATTTAAAATAAATTCGTTCGCCATAGATTTGTCATATATAGAACCGGACAAAAATTATCTTGACGCGGTTTTAAAAGCTTTTTACGGCAGCGCTAATATTAATTCCGTTTCAAAATTCAATTTAGACAGAAAACTAAGATAAAGAATTCTTTTTAAAATCTTCCGCCGAATGCAAAAGACACTTCCGCGTTTGACGGTATGCTTTGTCCGTCAAGAGTGGTAGTTTGCGAACTTACGGCTCCGGCAAAATCCAGAAAAATACATCCGGTAAGTATTCCGAATCCCCCCGTATATGTCCACGAGCCGTTGTCGGCGATATTTTTGTTAAGACCTGCGCGCAGTGGAATATTAAAGTGCTTTTTATTGAGGATATTATATTCAATACCGAATGCAAGCTGCTGAGAATCAAATCCTTCAACCATAGTTTTATTTTTAACGATATCCAAATCGCATGCGAATATGAGGTTTTTTAACGGAGTTAAAGCCATGCCAGCGCGTATTTGCCTGTCCAAAGAATAGGAATCATTGTTCCACATCAGATAATCGGGGGCGTCCAGCGGTTTTTGAGGCCTGTTGAAAGACGGACTGTTTATGTTTTTTACGACAAGCGCAAATTTTGGCTGAAACATTATATTTTTTTCAAAAAATCTTGAAAAATCAAAAGTTGTTCCCAAGTCAACGGACAGCTGCGTGGTAGTCTGTCTTGTTTTAAGGGCTTCGTCAATCGCATTTCCGATGTTTTCATTGTCTTTTAATATCATTATTGAAGTCTGCGCCATTTGTCCCTGAATAATATTTAAATTTGCGCCGACCAGTATTCCTTTGTAAACTTCTTCTCCGTATCCTACGGAACATTCCGCAAAAACTCCTGCGTCTATGAGTACCTGAGTTTCATTTTTATCATAGGTTTCTGATTCGCTTCCAAAGGCATTAATAATATCTGCTGCATCAGGTAATTTGGCGACAATAATAGCTGTCATTATAGAGATAGCATTTTCAGTGGCACCTACATCTAAAGCCATGTTAATCATAGCAGCAGCCATCTGTTCGGAAGTTGTACTGTCAGACAATCCTAACAATGTTGTAAGTGAAGTTTGAATGCCGGCATTATCTATAGCCGTTGATATATCATCCGCATATTGTTCATACCCTGAACGAACATCAAAATCATCAAGAGGTAATCCGCTTGAATCAGGCGATCCGATACCTATGTTTAATGTATCAACAAAAGGAGTTATTCCTGATGTTCCGAATGTTCTAAAAGAAAAAGAGAGTTTTTTAAATCTTGAGAAAATTCCGGCGTTTAAATCAATAAGAGCGCCGGTTTTTGATTTTTGTAATTCGGCTATTAAAGCAAATCCCTCAAAAATAGCGGCCACATCCTGAGCTGTGGCTTTTAAATTATTATCTATTTTTTCGGCAAGTTGGTTGTATTTGTCAGCCATTTGAGTAAGTTGGTCAATTAAAGACAATGTTTTTCCGGTTGTTTCAATTTCAGCGCCGAGTAAAAGAGCTATTTCATTATTATTCTTGTCGCTTATTATCGCAAGATTTGCAGGATTCCAGTATTGCGTGTCAGCGCCGTTAGCTACTGCGACTCCGGCTCCGCCCATGGCAACCGCCCGCGCGCCGACCGTCTGCCATTTATCGGCATAACTTGCCGGAACAAAAAATATGATTGTCAAAAACATCAGAATACTTTTTTTCATACGGCCTCCGTACTATAAAATTATTTTAACTTTTTTTTATGTTTTATAACTTTTACTTTTAATTTTTTAGGGTTTGAAGTAACGGTTGAATTTTCATCAAATTCAAGAATCATCTCATAATTTTTTAATTCGTTTATGCCGAATACGCTTATGGCGCTTTTATTGTTTTTTAATTTGTAAACCGAAAAGGACGGGAAAAACAGATTGTTTCTGCTGTCTATCATTAATTCCTCGTCAAACGATGTTCTGTCAATATATTTAAATTTGTTGTTGTGCGAATAATAATTTATTTCGGCGTTTAAAATTGTACTGCAAAGAATGCGGCCGGTTGTAAATTTTACGTTTAAAACTCCGCTTTTGTAGGTGTGCAGAACTACAAAAAAAGATATAACACAAAGCATGAAGACGATAATATAATTTTTCACAAAAAACAAGATGGCGCCTTCCTTTGTGAAAATATAAAAACTTTCTTAAAAATAGTATAATCTTTATATATGGCTATTTCAAGTAAAAAATCATTATCTTTTTTAGGCGAATTCGGATTGATTGAGCATATTAAAAAAAATAATACAAAAGCGGGGCCCGAACATAATGTCGTTGTGGACATAGGCGACGATTGTTTCGTATTTTCTTCTTTAAAAAATTCAAAATATGCCGTAACCGCCGATATTTTAATAGAAGACACGCATTTTAAAACAAAATGGGCGACTCCCGAACAAATAGCGAAAAAAGCCGTTGAAGTCAATGTAAGCGATATCGTTTCAATGTGCGGCGCCAAGCCGTTATATTTATTTATAGCAATCGGGATTCCGAAGAATACGGAAATATCGTACGCCAAACGATTGTTTTCGGCGATTAAAAAAAATTGCGATAAATACGGCATTCATCTTTCCGGAGGAGATACCGTCAGTTCCGAGAAACTTACAATTTCAGTTACGATAATAGGAATAAAAGCCGGTAAGCTTATAACGCGTTCTGGCACAAAGAACGGAGATATTTTATGCGTAAGCGGCAATTTCGGAGATTCCGGAGCCGGATTTGATATCTTAAATTCGGGCAAAAAAAACTTAACCCGTTATGAAAAAAAACTTGTTAAAAAACATCTGGAACCGGAAGCAAGATTTGATATCGCAAAAATTCTTTGCGGTAATAATATTAAAATAACTTCAATGACCGATTCTTCCGACGGCTTATTTAAGTCCGTTGAGCTTTTGACGGCGGATTATCATAAAGGGGCTGCAGTATATCTTGATAAAATTCCGGTTTCCGACGAGCTTGTTAAATTTACAAAAAACGATAAAAATAAAATATACCGTTATGCCTTAAACGGAGCGGAAGAATTTGAATTGGTTTTTACGATAGCGCCTGAAGATAAAATAAAATTACAAAAACTGATTCCGGAAATTTCATATATAGGTTATGTAAACAAATCAAAAGCAATTAAGTATTTTGACAATAATCACGAAACGGCGATAAAATACAATGGCTACAAACATTTTTGAAAATAAAAAATTTATGACTGACAGCGCGGAACAAACGAAAAAACTGGGCAAAGATTTTGCGTCCGCGTTAAAAAAAGGCGACGTTGTTTTTTTTAACGGCGATCTCGGAGCCGGCAAGACGACTTTTATTCAGGGCATTATGTCAAAATTCGGAATAAAAAAATTCGTAAGAAGCGCAAGTTTTATGCTTGTAAGCGAATTTGCCGCAAAAGACGTAAGTCTGTATCATATTGATTTGTACAGGCTCGGAAAGACCGATGTTTACGATTTGGGGCTTGATGAATATTTGTTCGGAAAAGGAATAGCCCTTGTTGAATGGAGCGAAAGACTTACCGGGTGCAAAGATCAAAAAAGATGGGAAATAGATATAGAATATAAAGATGAAAACAAAAGAAACATTATGATAAAGAGGATATAAAGTGAAAATTTTAGCGGCTGAATCTTCGGGTTTGTCTTTAAGCGTTGCCGTAAGCGAAAACGGCAGAATTATATGCGAGTATTTTTTTAACGCCGGAATGATTCATTCCGAAACATTGCTGCCCGTAATTAAAAATATATTAAAACAAGCCGGGTGGAAGCTTGAAGATATTGATCAGTTTGCCGTTTCAAGCGGGCCGGGAAGTTTTACCGGAATAAGAGTCGCTATGACAACAGTTAAAACATTGGCGCAAAGTCTAAATAAACCGGCGGTTTCCGTTGACTGCCTTTCAATACTTGAAGAGAGCATAAAACTTCCGAAAATAAAGATAGCAGCCGCGATAGACGCTTTAAGAAATGAAGTTTTCGTAAAACAAAATAAAGAAATTATAATAATGCCGGTTGCAAAATTTGCGGAGAAAAACAAAAAACATAAAAATAACATAATCGTAATCGGCAGCGCCGTTAACGCTTATAAAACCGTACTGTCAAAAAATCTCGGCAATTTTGCCGTTAGTATTCCTGAAAAATTTAATTTTCCTCAGGCTTCGGTTCTTGCCCTTATGGCTGAAAAAATAAAAGGCAAATCATTTGAAAAAATAGAACCTTTGTACGTAAGAAAATCCTGGGCCGAAGAAAAATAATATAATTATTTATTTAACAGGTATATTATCTTTGAAGCGTTTTCAATTACCGAAATATACATGCATGCTTCCTCAAGCGTTTGTCCCGCGGCAAAAACTCCGTGGCCTTTTATGACAACGGCTTTATATTTTGATATCAGATGCGGTATTTTTTCGGCGACTTCATCGGAACATACCGTTTGAGAACATGAAAGCACCGGGATTTCTCCAAGATAAAGCTGCCCTTCTGAATCAACCGGTTTAATGGAATCGTTTTTTAAAGAAAGTATAGTGGCATAAAGCGCGTGAGCGTGCGCGACGGCTCTAATGCCGGGATTGTTTAAATATATGGCTCTGTGCACTTTTGCTTCAACTGAGGCGAGTTTATCTTTTTTTGAATCTTTAAGGTTTATTGAAACTACGTCTTTTTCCGTCATATATCCGGTCATAACGCCGTGTTTTTTTATAAGTATTTCTTTATTTTTTAATATGCTCAAATTTCCGGAATGCGAATGATTTAATCCCTGTTCATATAATATTTTTCCGAATTTTAATATCTCTTTTTTTTCTTTTGACATTATGGATTCTCCGTTAAAATTAATATGTTTTTGATTTATCAAGTATATATACGATAACTTCTCTGTGCATCCATGATTTTTCTTCCGCCGCATTGTTTACGCCTAAATCAATTCTGTTGCCTATAATCGCCGAGCCGGTGTCTCCGGCATAACCGTATCCGTATCCGGATATGTAAAGTCTTGTTCTCAAAGGAATGACTTTCGGATCAACGGCTACGATACCGCGCTGCATTCTTTCGCCCAAACAAGTAACCGTTCCGTCTCTCCATGCCAAAGGATCTCCGGGATAATATGCGGTCGCTATCATTTTTATTCTTTTTGCTTTTGACAAATCAAAAGTTTTTTCAATATTGCCGCGTTTATCAAGCAAAAGCAGCCTGTAAAAAGTTTTTGAAACGGTATTTTCTTTATTGTATACTACGCTTTTTAATACGTTGTCGTGGTATGTGTTAACGGATTCCCGCTTTGTGGTTTTTACTATGCCCTTTTGTAATTCCACTTTTCTTAAGTTTGTCGCGTATGTTTTGCGCCAAATTAGCCTGAAAGCCGTTTCGGTTTTTTCTTTGCCTTTTGTTATTTTTACTCTTGTGATTTTTATTTTTGAATCGGCTTTTACAGGCTGCGAAAGGTCGGCCGAAATCAGATCGTCGGGATTTAAACGTATATTGTTTTCTTTTAAAATTTCTGACAATAATTTGGTTTTTTCGTATTTTATGGGGATTATTTTATCGTCGGTTAAAATAAAAGCTTTCTGCGATAATATATTATTCACGTTAAAAAAAAGCGCTATGAAAAATATTATGACCGGAATGTATAAAAATCTTGTGATATTCTTTATTTCAATTTTCTTCATATTCGTCAAGATAAGGCCTTGATCTGAACGACACTCCGAGAGAATCGGCAATTTTTTTAATTTTTTCCGTATCAAGTCCCGGCAGTTCAACTGCAGTGACCGTGACGGAAGGGATATATATCTTTGCCTGTTTTATGAAATCTATGATTTCGTCAAAAGATTTTTCTTTAAACGCCGGATTATTTAATTTATTGTGTTCCTGGGGATTTGAACCGTTTAAACTTACCGATATAATATCAACAAGGCCTTTAAGTTCCGGCAGAATGTTTCTGTTATGGTATTTATTTGCAAGACCCGCCGTATTTATTCTTACTTTTGCGCCTTTTGACTTTATCCAGGCGGCGATAGTTTTAACTTCGTTAAGCCTGATAAGAGAATCGCCGTAGCCGCAGAATATTATTTCGTCATATTTTTTAGGGTCGTCTATTGAGGAGATTACTTCCTGCGCCGTAGGTTCTTTTGAGAGATTTAAAGTGTTTCCTCTGAATTTACCGGCCCATTTTTGTTTTATGCAGTAAGGGCATGACATCATGCAGCGGTTTGTTATGTTAAGATAAAGGCTGTTTCCGTATTTATAAGATAACGTATCCATTTTAATTTCCCATGTTAAACAGTTTTACCGTATTTGACGACGTTATTTTGCAAACTTCATCAAACGGCATATTTTTGATTTCCGATATTTTTTTTGCTATTTCAACCACGTAAGAAGGCTCGTTTCTCTGACCTCTGTATGCCTGCGGCGCAAGATATGGACAGTCGGTTTCAACAAGCAGTTTTGATATATCCGTATTTAAAATAACTTCCTTCAATTTGTCGGATTTAGGATACGTACACGGTCCGTCAATGCCTATTAAAAAACCCAAATCCAAAACTCTTTTTGCTTCGTCAAGACTTCCGGAAAAACAATGGATAACTCCCTTCGGCAATTCTTTGAGTTCGTCAAAAATTTTAAACAAATCGTCGTAAGCCGAACGGCAGTGTATGCATACCGGTTTATTAATCCGCAGAGCGAGTTTCATTTGTTCAATAAAAACTTTTTTTTGCACGTTTCTTGGCGATAGATCGTAGTGATAATCAAGACCGATTTCACCCACGGCTACGCAATTTTTGCCGCTCAACAATGTTTCAAGTTTTGATTTTGTATTATCGTTAAATTTAACCGCGTCGTGAGGATGTATCCCGAACATTGAAAATATGCCGGGATTTTTTGAAAATTCCGATACTTTGTCCCATTCGTCAGGGTCGCAGCCTACTTCAATAATATATTTAACGCCGTTTTCAAAAGCCCGTTTTACGGTTTCTTGTCTGTCCGGATTAAATTTTTCATCGCTTATATGGGCGTGTGAATCTATAAGCATATTTTCCTTTACTTCTTATCCGTTTCAATTCTGGGAAACATTATTTCAAAATTTCCGATTTTATTGCCTCTTGGGCAAAAACCGCTTTCCGGTATTATTTTATCGGCAAAATATTTTTTTGAAACGGTTTCAAAATCGCCGTCAGCGCCCGCCAGTGTCCATATTTTTTTTGAAAGAGCCGGCATAAAAGGAGCAATATACATGGAGATAAGAGCAGCCGACTGAAAATATGAAAACAGGCATTTGGCAAGTTTTACGGCATCTGTTTTTGCAAGTTTCCACGGAGCGTCGTTTTCTATCTGCTGGTTTATTAAAGTAATGGCCTGCTGAAATATTTCGGCGGCTTTGTGAAACTGCATAGATTCTATCGCCTGTCCGTATCCGCTTTCAAGAATCGCCGCCACTTTTTTCGTAAGAACGTCGTCAAAATTTTGGCAATCCGGAATTTTTCCTTCAAAATATTTTTCGGTCATTTTGTTTGTTCTTGAAATTAAGTTTCCGAGATTATTGGCCAAATCAATATTATATTTATGGCTTAAAGCCTGCATGCTTATATCACCGTCCGGGCCGAAAGGAATTAAAGATACCGCAAGGTATCTGCTTGCGTCTGTTCCGAATTTGTCAACGAGTTCTTTCGGAGTTATTATGTTTCCTATCGTTTTTGACATTTTTTCACCGTTTATCGTAAAAAATCCGTGGGAATAAACGCTTTTATGAACGGGAATGCCTGCGCCTATAAGAATAGCTGGCCATATTACGCTGTGAAACCACAAAATATCTTTAGCCATTAAATGTATTTCTGCCGGCCAGTATTTTTCAAAAGTATTAGTATCATCGCTGTATCCTATCGCCGAAATATAATTTATAAGGGCGTCAACCCATACATAAACGGTCTGAGTCATATCAAACGGCAGAGGAATTCCCCATTGGAGGTTTGCCCTTGAAATGCTGATGTCTTCAAGACCCAGCCTTAACTTGCCGAGTATCTCGTTTCTTCTTGCCTCGGGCAGCACTTCAAGATGCTGCGGATGTTTGGGATCTTCTATCATTGATATCAATTTTTCCGTAAAATCCGACAATTTAAAAAAGTAATTTTCTTCGCTCTGGATAACCGGCGGTTTTTTATGGTCGGGACAGCATCCGTTTTCGTCAAGATCTTTTTCGGCCAGAAATTTCTCGCAGTGAACGCAGTATAACCCTTCGTATTGTTTTTTGTATATAAGCTGTTTGTCAAAAAGTTTCTGAGTTATAAGCTGTACGGTTTTTTCGTGTTTTTGGTCGGTTGTTCTTATAAAACCGGAATAATCTATATTCAAAAGAGCCCATGCGTCTTTAAAATATTGGCTCGTTTCGTCGCATAATTCTTTGGGAGTTTTTCCTTTTGCCTGCGCGGACTGGACTATTTTTGCCCCGTGTTCATCTGTCCCCGTAAGAAAAAAAACGTCAAATCCCTGCAGTTTTTTCCAACGCGCCGCTATATCGGCCGCTATTGTCGTATAGGCATGGCCTATGTGGGGTTTGTCGTTTACGTAATAAATAGGAGTAGTAATGTAATATTTTTTCATAAAAAGTCCCTTGATTTTTTTATCATTATACCAAAAAATTATGTCTTGGATAACAAAACTACGGTTTCAATGTGGTAAGTCTGGGGAAACATATCTACCGGAATTATTTTTTCGGCGGAATATCCGCCGGCCGCGTATATTATTTTTAAATCTCTTGCCAGAGTTGAGGGATTACATGAAACATAAACTATTTTTTCCGGAGCAAGAAACAAAATATGTTCTATTACGGGCTGCGTAAGCCCCATTCTAGGAGGATCAATTATTACGGCGTCAAATTTTTGAGTATTTTGTTTAATCCAGTTTTCCGCCGTTGAAGCGGAAAAAGAAACGTTATTTATCGCGTTTAAAACGGCGTTTTGGCGAGCGCTTTTTATTGAATCTTCAATTTGTTCCACTCCCGTGACGTGTTTAACGTGAGGAGCCAGGCATATTCCGATCGAGCCTGTTCCGCAGTACATATCAAGGACGCAGTCTTCTTTTTTAGGATCAAGGCATTTTATAACCGTATCGTAAAGAATTTCCGCGGCTTTCGTGTTTGTCTGGAAAAAGGAAAAAGGCGCGATTGAAAATTTAAGAGTCTTGCCGTAAACGGTAAGACTTTCCGTTATATTCGGACTGCCGTATAAAAGAGAAGATATTTCTGAATTTACCGCGTCGGAAAATTTTGAATTATGAGTCCAGTATACGCTTGACGCGTGATTTTTTAATTCTTCCGTAAGTTCCGACCAAAATTCGTTTTTTATCGTTTCGGTTTTATTTGTAACAAGATTTACCGAAAGGTCTCCGGTATTAATTCCTTTTCTAATCACAAGATGCCTGAAAAAACCTTCGTGGAATTTATTATTGTACGGTCTTAATCCCGTTTTTATGCAAAACTCTTTAACGATTGCCGCAGTTTTCACTATGTCTTGATGGGCTATAAAACAAGGCGGAATGCCGACGTATTTATAGAAGCTGCCTTTTTCATGCAAACCCATATCCAGTTTGCCGTTATCGTCAAAAAAACTGAATTCCATTTTATTCCTGTAATGCCATTGCAGGGGACTTTCAATAATATCCGGAATTTCGGTTTCGGTAAAATTTAAAAGTTCGCGCACGCATTCGGTTTTAAATTTAATCTGGGTTTTATAATCGGTATGCTGAAATGAACAGCCGCCGCATTTTCCGAAAGACGGGCACTCCGGTTCTTTTCTGAGAGATGATTTTGAAATAATGTTTTTTACTTTTCCTTCTCTGAAAGTTTTTTTATCTCGCGTAACGAAAACTTCGGCTGTTTCACCGGGCAGAAGTCCTTCGCAGAAAAGAGCGATTCCGTCCGCGCATCTGCACAAAACGTTTCCCGGGAAAACGATTTTTTCGGCTAGTACTTCAATAACTGTGTTTTTTTTTGATGTTTTGGTCATTATTTGATCGGAATATTTTTATTCTTTTTATCTTTTTTTTGTTTTTTTAAAAATTTTAAATATTCCGCAAAAGAGATAATCCGCTTTTCTTTGCTAATCCATACAAAAGCGCTTGAATTATCAGACAATTCAATTTTTGTCAGATTATCGGAAGTTCCGTCGTCAGACCATGCCGAAGCTATGATGTTGTTTGACGCGCCCTCTTTTTTTGCCGATATTTTCAATTCTTTATAAATCAAATTTTTAATTTCGCCGGCTGGCGGAATTTCAGTTCCGAATATCAGATACAATACTACGGGATAATCTTTTTTGTATTGTTTTATTTCAACTTTGTAATTGGACCTTTGCGCGGTTTTAATGTCTGCGGTATAATCTTTCGGCTGAACGATTTTTTCTTTCTCGGTTTCTCCGAAAAGAAGTCCGGCCGAGGCAAATAAAATTACAAATAAAAAAAACGTATTAATTTTCATGTCAATCCTATTTTTTTAAAGATAAAATTTTTTTAATATCTTCGTTATTGAGCATTGTTATTACAATCTGTTCCGGAGTCAAACCGTCGGTGCATACCGCGATGTCGCAGTTTGAATATGCGGCTTTGCGTTCGTCCATTAATTTTTTAACGCCTTCAAGCGGATTTAACAATTTTTTTATCAAAGGCCTGTGATCTTGTCCGGCTATTCTGTCCAAAATTTGTTTCGGAGAAGCGAATAGATTTATTATTATTCCGTTTTTTCTTAATAAATCAACGTTGTTTTTGTCCAAAACGACTCCGCCGCCGCATGCTATCACGCAGGAATCCATTGACGACATTAATTTTACGACATGCGATTCGTATTCGCGGAATTGTTTTTCGCCTACGCTTTTAAAAATATCCGATATTGACGCCGATAATTGTTTTTCTATCATATCGTCTGTGTCAAAAAACGTCCTGTTAAGCTTTTTTGCCAGTAATTTGCCTACCGTTGTTTTGCCGGTTCCCATAAATCCGGTCAGTACGATGTTTTTCATTAAACCTCTAAATGTAAAGTTCTGGAACAACATTCTAGATTATTTTCCGTATTTTCGCAAATTTTTTACAAATACTTTATTGACAGAAGAGGACATATTAGATAAAATACAAAAATATAAAAATATCCGATAAAAGGGAGGAAAAAATGAAAAAAAATTTTACAATGGGGTTATTATTTTTAATAGCCGTAAGTTTGGGAGTCAGCGCCTGCGCAAAAAAACAAACGGTTGCTCCGGAACAGCAGGAAGCCGCGCTTGAACAGCCTCAGGAACCGCAGCAAATAGCGGTTGAAGATATAAAATTTACGGAAGAACCTTCGATAAGAGACGCCAACATAGAACAGAAAACAACTTTGGATACCATTTATTTTACGCTTGACAGCAGTTCTTTGGACGATGCCTCAATGAATACGCTGAAAGAAAATGAAAAATATCTCAAGGAAAATCCTGCGGTAAATATTGTGATTGAAGGACATTGCGACGAAAGAGGAACAACCGAATATAATTTGGCTTTAGGACAGAGAAGAGCTTTGAAAGTCAAAGAATATTACGTCCAGCTCGGAATTGCTCCTAACAGAATAGCGACGATTTCTTACGGAGAAGAAATGCCGGCCGTTAAAATGAGCACCGAATCGGCATGGGCTAAAAACAGAAGAGCCGAAACAAAAATTATTACAAATAAATAATAATGAAAATTAAAATAACAGCATTATTTTTTGGCATATTTTTATTTGCCGGCTGCGCTACGGTTCCGCAGACTGAAATTGCCGATCTAAAGAAAGAACTTGCGCAATTACAGATTAAATTTAACCAGCTTGAATCAAGGCAGGCTGATTTATTTGCAAAATATGAATCCGGTCAGGTTACAAACGACGCAATAAACGCTTCCAATCAGGAGCTTTTTAAAAAAATATCGCAGTTGTCTCAGAAAATTCAAGATTTGGAAATTATTCAAAAGAAGTCGGCTTCTTCGGCCGGCGGCGCTGCTTCGGTGCAGACTCCGACGGTTGTTTACCAGAATGCATACAATGATTATCTTGTCGGCAAGTATGAACTTGCTTTGACAGGCTTTAAGTCTTTTATAAAAAAATATCCCGAACATGAACTTGCGCCGAAAGTGCAGTATTACATAGGAGAATGTTTGTATTCGCAAAATAATTGGAAAGACGCGTATGAAGAATACAAAACAGTTGACAGCATGTATAACGGTTCCGAGTTCAGTTCTTCCGCAAGGCTTAAAATGGCTTTGTGTCTTGAACTTTTGGGCAGAAAACAGGATGCTCAGGTCGTATTTAAATCTATTTTAGTTGATTACCCTAAAAGTCCGGAGTCTTTTACAGCTAAAGAAAAATTGAAAATGTATGCAAAATGATAGAACAAGGTAAGAGTAATATTTTCCCGTTTTTCGTTTTATCTGTAATAATTCATCTTGCGGTATTTTATGCGTTTTTTTATCAGGCAAAAAAAAATGTATTTATTCAGATTCCGGTAGAAGTTTCTTTTTATTCTCCGGTTCAGGAAAGCGTTGCTGCTGCCGAAACGGTTAACAGCCAAAAAACGGAAGAAATAAAGAAAGAACCGGAGCAAAAAATAAAAAAAGAAGAAATAGTCATAAATAAAAAAGAAGCAAAGAAAGAAGAGAAGAAAAAGAAACCGGAAAAAACCGAAAAAAAAGACGAAAAGAAAACCGTAAAAGACGATGTTTTCGGAAAAAGAACGATAATAGACGCCACGGATATTAAGAACTTGTCGGAAAACGCGGCTGTTTCGCAGAACAGAAACATAATGTTTGACGACGCGAATTTTAAATATAATTATTATACGAACGCAATAGTAAAAAAAATAGGCAAATACTGGCAGTGGTCAAGTTCGTACGCTTCGTTCAGAGCCGTGGTTTATTTTAAAATTGACAGAAGCGGAGCGGTTCATTCCGTTAAAATAAAAGAATCCTCCGGAGACGATGATTTTGACCAAAACGCTTTAAGGTCGGTGCAGCTTGCAAGCCCTTTTGCTCCGCTGCCGGAAGGATACGGCGAAAAAGATTTAGGAGTGTATTTTGAATTCAAATTTCGTTAATTTAATTATAAAAGCGTTTGTTTTTGCAACATTTTTGTTTTTTAACGTTTCTCAGTTTGCCTATGCGGCTGAAAACGAGGTCTTTTTATCGTTATCAAGCAGCGGCGGCAAATCAAGAATAGGCCTTGCCGATTTTATTCCCGTTAACGCTTCCATGGAAGAAATGGGAATGTCAAGAGACATTAAAGCCGTTTTGGAAAACGATTTAATCCTGTCAAGGCAGTTTAACGTGGCGACCGCGAACACTTCGTACAAATTTGACTCGGATTCCCAGTTTTCTTTTTGGGAAGATAAAAATATTTCTATTTTAATCGTCGGAGAATTATCCGTAACGGAACAGACAAAATTAACGGTTGTAGCAAAACTGTATGATTTTAAAAGCAAAGAATTTATATGGAGTAAAAAATATTCGGGCAATCTGGGCAGTTACAGATATATAGCGCACCAGATACACGATGAAATAATAAAAAATATAGTCGGCGAAGACGGAATAGCGTGTTCAAAAATAGCTTTTATAAATAACACTACAAAATTTAAAGAAGTTTACGTTATAGATTATGACGGTTTTAACCTCAGAAGGCTGACAAAGGATAATTCAATCAACATTCTGCCCAAATGGGTGCCCGGCGCAAACAGCCTGATATATACTTCTTATCTCTACGGAAATCCCGATCTTTTTCTTATAGATTTGACAAACAGCAAAAGAAAGGCGGTTTCAACCATACAGGGACTCAATTCCCCGACGGCTTTTTCTCCCGACGGGAAAAATATGGCCGCAACATTATCAAGAGGCGAATATCCTAATTTATATTTATTAAATGCCGACGGAGTCGTTCAGAGAAGGCTCACTCAGGGCAGGTATATTGACACAAGCCCGTGTTTCTCTCCAAGCGGCAGAGAACTTTCTTTTATATCCGACAGAGCCGGTTACCCCCAGATATACATAATGGATATAGACGGGGTTAATTTAAGAAGGCTTGCTACAAAAGGAAATTGCGATACTCCGGCATGGTCTCCGAAAGGCGATAAAATCGCTTTTACGATGAAGCTGGACAATAATTTTGATATTTTTATATATGATCTTCCAAAATCTCAGGTTATAAGATTAACCGAAAAACAGGGCGACAATGAAAATCCGACGTGGTCTCAGGACGGAAGATTCATCGCTTTTTCGTCAACGCGTTCCGGTAAAGCGGAAATTTATATAATAGGGTTGGACGGTTATACAAGAAAACTCGTTGAAATGCCGGGAAGTTCTTTCACTCCGGCATGGTCAAGCGGTTTATAAAATAAAGGGGTTTAAAATGTTTGAGGGAAAAAGTTTAATAGAAATTCTTAATATGGGAGGCTGGACGCTTTATACTCTTTTAATATGTTCCGTAGTATCGGTAACTATAATAGTATTTAAAATATTCGAATTCAAAAAGAAAGGGAGAATAGACGCAAAATCATTTCTTAAAACAATTAAGAAAAAAATCCAGGATGAACCCGTAAGTTTTGCTGTGCTTTATTGCGATAAAATAAATACTCCGGTATCTAATGTTGTTAAAGCGGGGCTTGCAAAATATGCCGATACTTCATCAACAAATGTTGAGGAAACAATGAACAGGGAAGTCCTTATAGAAACAATAAAACTTGAAAAATATACGACAATAGTAGGTACGATAGGAAGCATAGCCGTATACATAGGCTTATTCGGCACGGTGCTCGGTATTATCCGTTCTTTCCATGATATATCAAAAGTGGGATCGGGCGGAATTTCAGTAGTTATCGGCGGAGTTTCGGAGGCGCTTATCGCGACGGCTGCCGGTCTTTGCGTGGCGATTCCGGCTGTCGCAGCTTATAATTTTTTTATGAAAAGAATAGATAATTTTGTAGTTGAAATGGAATATGCCGTTTCGGCGCTTGAAGAACTTCTTAAAACCGGTATTCAAAAATGAGTAAGAACAAAAGAAATAAAGTCGTCGCCGATATTAATATAACTCCTTTTACCGATGTCGTATTGGTTTTGCTTATTATATTTATGATAACCACTCCTATGCTTTCCCAGCATGAAATCAAAGTAAATCTTCCAAAAGCCGAAAGAATGGAAACGGATGATGCGAAAAACATAGAGGTTACGATTGACAAAGACGGGCTTATCTATTTGAACGGGTCGCAGATTCATATCGCTTATTTTGAGGACGCCGTAAAAAATTTAATTTCAAAAAATCCGGAAAAACCGGTGATTATAAAAGGCGATAAAACGGTGCAGTATGATCTGGTTATCCAGGTAATGGATAAGGCAAAAAAAGCCGGAGCGTCTAAATTTGCGCTTGCCGTTGAGATGCCGGATAAAAAATCAATATGAGAAAAATCTACATTTTTTTATCGTTTCTTTTATGTTCTCTGGTTTTAAATTATTTTTTATATTCAAATAAGTTAATTGATATCATAACAAACCGCACGGTATCGTTTTTTTATATCCAATGGCCCGTTGAAAGGCTGTTTATTGAACCGTTTTATGCGTTTGCGTATTATATTTTAACAATGGAAAGAACCGGTTATATTTTCGCTTTAGTTTCATGGGCTTTATGGATAGTTATATTTGCGGCGGCGGTTTCAAGATATAAAAAAATGAGTTTAAGACAAACGCTTATAAATTCTTTTTTCGGCGTATTGTTGTTTGTTTCGGCGGTAATGGCTGTTATACTTCTTCCGGTTCCCGGCCCTAAATTGGCAAATACAGATGCATATAAAGTTTTTGATATACATTCTCATACCGTTTCTTCAAGAGACGCGATAGCAAGCATAAATTCAAGCATAAGACTGCACAAACAACACGGTTTTACAAATTTTTTTATTACCGAACATGATAACGTTAAAGGATACGGAACAGTTCCGTACAATGTAAAAAACATAGATTTTATTTACCCCGGAATACAGATAAGAACAACCGACGGAGTGTCGGTTTTGCTGTTGGCGGATAAAAAATTCAATTACGATTATTTTAAGGATAAGAGCATAAAGCAAATTATAAATTTAGCGCATGAAAAAGGAATGCTTGCAGTAATGCCTCACTGGTGGAAATGGAATGAACCGCCTTTAAAGAAAATAGTTGAATACGGAATAGACGGGTTTGAAATATATAATTGCGGATACAGATATATAAGCGACCAAAAAAGAAAAGACATAATAGACATATGCAAAAAAAACAATTTAATGATGTTCGGCACCATAGACTGGCACGGGTACGGCAATATGACGAATGTCTGGACCGTGACCGAAAGACGCGACGGAAAAACTTTATTTGAAATATTGAAATCAAAACCCGAACTTAAGGTTATCGTTCATGATACTAAAGGTTCTCAGTCTTTATTAAGATATATTTTTGAACCATTCTCGGCATTTTATTTTTACGTTATAAATACAGAAAAGATATATATATTGAGTTTTTATATGCTTTTTGGAGTTTTGATTGCTATGTTTTTTTATTTTCATATAAAAATACTTATAAGATTTTTCAGTTTGTTTTTTTCTTCGTTTTTTATGCTTGCTACTCTCTACTACTTTAATACATATTTATATATAGCGGCTAAAAATATAGTTATTCCCGAGATGATACTTCCGCTTGCGGCGGGATTTTCTGTTTTATGGCTTATTGTTTGGATTATAAATGGAAAAAATATTAAATCTTAAAAACACGGTAATTTTTGTATTTATTGCTATTATCTGGAAGATTTTTCTTGCCGGAACGCTTTTTCTGCATCCGGATGAAGCGTATTATTGGCTTTGGTCAAAACAGCTTGCATTAAGTTATTATGATCACGCTCCCATGATCGCCTATTTTATCAAACTTACAACGATATTCTCTGATTCGGAACTTGCAGTCAGGTTTTCGGCGATAATAGCTATGGCGGTATTAAGCGTCGTTATCTGGAAATTTGTAATAAAATTATTTGGAAGCGAACTGATTGCGTCGGCTTGTGTTATTCTGCTTCATTCAATGCCTATTATATTTTCGGCTTCATTTATTATGACCCCCGATACTCCGTTATTTTTGTTTTTGTCAATAACAACGTTTTTTATATGGAAATTTATAGAAACTGAAAACGGAAACTATTGGTATCCGGCTGGTTTGTTTTTCGGGCTGGCTCTTTTGTCTAAATATACCGCGGTGCTTCTTCTTCCGGGGTTAGCATTATATATTATCGTTTTTAAAAAATATTATTGGTTTAAAAAATATCAGATTTATTTAAGTTTGTTAATAGCATGCGTAT
Organism: uncultured Elusimicrobiaceae bacterium; assembly: GCA_964487915.1. GTDB lineage: Bacteria > Elusimicrobiota > Endomicrobiia > Endomicrobiales > Endomicrobiaceae > Proruminimicrobium. Next base: position 139,936 of record CAZASN010000004.1, read on the forward strand.
GTTTTTTTCCCGTTGTTTACTGGAATTATCAAAACGGATGGATATCATTTTCTTATCAGCTCGGGCACGGTCTGTCAAGCAGCGGATATAAAATAAACTATGTGTTTGATTATCTTGGATCGCAGATGCTGATTTTCAGCGTAATTTTATTTTTGCCGACATTGGTTGCGGCATTCGGATATTTATTTTCAAAAGATCCCAAGAAAGTTTTTTTGGCTTCAGTATCGCTGTCAACTATATTGTTTTATTGTTTTACGGCCTTAAAAAAAAGCCCTGAAGCAAATTGGCCGGTACCGGCATATTTTACTTTTGCGGTAATATCGGCGAAATATTTTATGGAAGGCGGCAAAACAAAAAAAATATTATTTATTTCCGCCGTAATTTTCAATATAACCGTATCTGTAATTGCGGGGCTGCATGCTAAATTTACAATAATACCTCTGGAAAAAATATCAAAAAATATAGCTAAAGCCGAAGCTACAAACTGGTTTTACGGTTATGATAAACTTGCCGATAAATTAACCGCTGAAAATATAAAATACGTATTAACGCCTTCCCATCAGACATCCGCCGAAATAGCCTTTTATTCAAAAAATAAAATAAAAACGTTTGCCGATTCAAAATCTTCAAAAAAAAGCCAGTATGATATATGGGGCAAACCGGAAATTTTTAATTCAAACGAGCAGGGAGCATTTGTTTATGAAGTGTTTGATGATAATAAATCGGCTCCGTATGGCATAAACGATTTGTTTCGCCATATTTCAAAAGAAATTGATGAATTTGAAGTTATAAGGCACGGCGTGATTGTAAGGCAATTCAAAATAGAAAAAGTATCCAATTAAAAATTCACAAAAAATTCACAAATATTTTCAAAAAAATTGATAAGTTTGATATATAATAAGAATGCGGATAGGAATAGAAAAAAAGTATTGAAAAAATATGGTAAATGATGTATAGTTTTAACAGTACAAAGGCGGGCAAATGAAGAGGATTGTTGTAAGACAATTAATATTTAATTTGTTTG
>CAZASN010000005.1:0-97566 GCA_964487915.1 uncultured Elusimicrobiaceae bacterium
ATGCTTTTGAAAATCTTAAATAATCTTGAAGTTGTGTTTTTCCGTCTTTTCTGTTTTTCTTTTTACATTCAACAATAATGTAAATGTCGTCTTCTTGTTTTTTATTATTTGGGAAAATAGCAATATCAATAGGATATTCTTTTTTTGTGTCAGAAGGTCTAACTTTAACTCTAAATTGTGGTCTTGTTTGTATGTGTTCTTTTGGATAGTTGTAATCTTCTACCAATTGTTTAGAAAAAATTTGGACTGCTTCAATTTCTTCGGGTGTGGCTTTTACTTCCTGTCCTGAAATAAAATCAATAATATACCCGTCTTTACATTCTTTGTATAAGGACATAAAAAACCTCTTATTTTTTATTTTTTTTACAGCATTTTTTTTCTTTTTTGACCTCTTAAATCATTTTAAAAGTTGAAAAAAATTTTTATTTTTTAAATAACAATATAAAAAACAAGTTGCTACAGAAACATAATTTTAATATTATAAAACTTTATAATAAAAAAAGAAAGTTAAGAAAAATTTCAATGTGATTTTTAGTTAAGCAGAAAGTATAAGGCAGGTTCTAGCTTCGTCAAGTTATTACCCCACGATTTATTCAAAAATACAAATATATATATATTGACCGCAATATTTTGGCTGCAGTTTTATAATTTTAAAGCTCATTTACCAACCTATTTCTATTTTATTTGTTATTAGACTATAATCTTGTTAGCCTTATGTTGCTTGAGTCTGGGTTGCTATGAGGAAAAAATCACAAGGGTTTTCAGAAATTTCTTTAATAAAATTTGTTACTGTTTGGTTACGGTTATTTTGAGATGTTGTTTATAGCGATATAAACAAAGTTCATACTTGCTATAAACTTTTTACTTTCTTTTTAAAATCCCTGTATAGTTGTGTTTTCCTATTTATATAATATTTTAGTTTTTTATATAAACTGTCAAATTTTTTGTAAAACAATTTATTTGGAATTAACTTATCAAATGTAATTAATACATATTCAGTATCATAATTTTGAATAATCAATCTTATTTTATCTTCAATTTTCCATGCTAAAAATTTAGTATAGTTATATTCTTCAACTGTTAAATTTGAATAATTATCTTTTTTTAGTCGTTCTATAAATTTGGGAATATCTATAATCAAATCATCAGCAATAGTTACAATTCTATTTTTTGAAAGTTTAAAATGTATTATAACATCAGTTCCGTTTTCAAAATCATCTTCGTCATCAGGCGCCCATAAATATTCATCAGCCTCGCCTTCACCTTTTACTATAATTTCAAACTTATTTATTGTTTTTACTAAATTGTTAGGATAAGGGATAACTTCATTAGGATAATACCATTTTTTTTCTTGTGGATAGTAAATTAAGTCTGTTGTCATATGCATATTTTTTGCTTCAGGAAGGCAATCTCCAAAGGGGATATCTTGTTTTATGACCCACCGACTTGATTCATAGCATTTAAAATCATACCAATTATTTTTTTCTTTTAATTCTTTACATTTCTTTTCACAAACTTTAACTCCACCGCTCATACAAGCATAATACCAACCGTCAGATTTATCTTTTTTATATAAAATTGTACAAACAGGATACATGTTATCTTTAAGTTTACGCATAGACACTCTCCTTTCTTTACCTGCATATTATATTATATAAATAAGTAAATTAATAAAGTATTGTATGACAATCAACAAAAAAACTATTTCTATTTTATTGTTATTGGACTATAATTATAGTAGCTCAATATGCTTTATGCTGGCGGTGCTGTTATGAGAAAAAAATCAGAAGGGTTTTCAGAAATTTCTTTAATAAAATTTGTTACCGTAATAAATTTAATGTTTGCGGTAGGAGGATTTTATTTTGCCTTGATATCGCGGTCTCAGTCCGTGCTTTTTGACTCAATATATTCTTTTACGTCCAGCTTTTTTATGCTGATGTCATTATATGTTGTTCGGTTGATTAAAAAGGGGGAAGACGAGAATTATCATTTCGGATACGGTTCTTTTGAGTCGCTGTTTATAGTAATACAAACAATGTTTATTCTTACTATGAATTTTGTGCTTGCTTATTTTGCCGTTAAAACATTGTTCTCCGGCGGAGCGCATATCGGCGTTAATGCCGCAACAGTATATACTTCAATATCGGTTATAGTTTGTTCTATTGTATATATTATTCTTAAGAGCGCTTCAAAAAGACATGTTTCTCCCGTTCTATCTGCAGAAGCAAAAAGCTGGTTAAACGATACTATGCTCAGTATTGCCGTTCTGCTTGCTTTTTTAGGAATTATATTTTTGCCTGAGACGCGTTTTGCTTTTATTGTTCCGTATATTGACTCGGGAATGACATTATTATTCATTCTTTTGCTTGTTCCTCAGTTTGTCAGGCAGTTATGGGACAATATACTTGAACTTTTAAACTCTGCGCCGCCTGCCAATATACAACAGGAACTTGATGCCGTGATAAATCCGTTTATTGTAAAACATAATTTGGCAGGTTTTAACGCATATTCAACCAAAAGAGGAAGAACTTTATACGTTGTCGTTCACGTTTATTTAAATAAAAACAGGACTGTAAAAACTATAGACAGAGTACGAAAAAAAATGATCCGCGCCATACGCAAGTATTGGCATTACAGCGAAATAGATATCATTTTTACGTATGATACGACGTGGATTCCGCTTTCTTCCATGAACAATCTGTCTCAAAATATATAACAAATTTAGTATAATGCAGACTGTTGAATCTTACAATCGGAGATAACCTATGATAAAGAAATACTTTCTTGTAATCTTAATTTTGTCGTGTTGCCAAATTACATTGTTTGCCGATACAGTATCAAAAGCATCATATGAAAATTCAATGGAGTTTAAATCAATATATAAAAGAGCCGTTGACGGAATTGCCGAATATCAAATTCAGTTAGCCGATATGTATTATAGAGGCAAAGTAATAGAACAGGATTATAAAAAGGCGTTTGAATGGTATCAGAAAGCGGCAGACCAAGGGCTTGGACAGGCTCAAATTTTTTTAGGCATCATGTATTACAAGGGAGCCGGCGTAGAACAGGATTATAAAAAAGCGTTTGAATGGTACAAAAAACTTGCAGATCAGGGAATGCCGTATGCCCAGTATCTTTTAGGCAATATGTATTATGAAGGAACATTTGTAAAAGCTGATGATAAAGAAGCTATCAAATGGTTTGAAAAAGCCGCCCGGCAGGGCAATCCGCAGGCTCAGGTAAAAATAGGCCTTATGTATTATCTCGGAGACGGCAAGCCTCAAGATAAAAAGAAAGCGCGCATTTTGATTACTAATGCCGCAGAACAAGGCAACAGCGATGCAAAAAGACTGATGCAGGAACTTGAATGGTGAAATATAATTGTTCCGCTTTTATGATGTATAAATAGGTTTCTTTCCGCAGATAATTTTTAATTTGATTAACTAAAATTAAAGAGATAAAATAACAGCAATAAGATCTAAAAATATTACTACAAAGGGAGCTTCATTATGCAAAAATCTTATCTTCAGTCAAAAATCCATTTATTTGTTTTAATGAGTATGCTGGTCTTCTCTTCGACGGGGTTTTGTGCGGCAAAAGAAAACCAACCGGAAGGTTATCCTATTGATTCGGAAGTTTTTACTACGCTTCAGCGGACAGTTGTCCCGGATCCTAAACCTGCGACAGAAATCAATCTCCATGAAGTTTCAAAATACAAAGAATACGGATACGGCAAATGGACGTTCGGCGCTCCCCTTAAATCTGTAATAAGAACAGATATTATGCCTGCCAAGTATGACAGTTCGGCAGTTACTAAAAAAGACAAACTTTTAACTTTTTTTACAATAAGCGATATTCACATTACCGACAAAGAAGCTCCTAATCAGCTGATATATGTCCAGCAGCTTCACGCAAAAAAGGCTATAGGAGCATCATTATATTCGGGAAGCATGCTTTATACAACTCAGGTTTTAGACGCTGCCGTTCAGACTATTAATGCTCTTCATAAAATAAATCCTTTTGATTTCGGAATATCTCTCGGCGACGCTTCTAACAGCACCCAATATAACGAGACGAGATGGTATATAGACGTTCTTGACGGCAAGGTTATTAATCCAAGCTCGGGCGCTAATTTAGGAGCCAAGAAAATTGATTATCAAAAACCTTTTAAAGCTGCAGGACTTGATAAAACAATTCCATGGTACCAGACACTCGGCAATCACGATCATTTTTATGTTGGTTCAATTCCTGTAGACTACGGTATAAGAAAAGATCTCAGACAGTCTTATATAACCGATACAGTTTTTGCAACAGGAGACGTATTAAAAAATCCCGGTTTTATAAACAATAAAGATTTTTATACGGGTTTAATAGACGGTTCTACTCCGTACGGGGATATAAAATTTGCCGGCCCCGTCGCAAATTTTAAAAAACCTCCAAAAGTTGTTGCAGATATGAACCGCCGTTCTCTTTTAAGAACGGAATGGATAAAAGAATTTTTTAACACGACGTCAAATCCTGTCGGACACGGTTTCAATTTAGCAGATGCCGAGAAAGGTTTTGCCTGTTACAGCTTTGTGCCAAAATCAGATATACCCGTAAAAATTATTGTTCTTGATAATACTCAGAATGAAAATGACGGCTCAGCCGATATTCACGGTCACGGTTTTCTTGACCAGGCGCGTTGGGACTGGCTTAAAAAAGAACTTGCAGACGGTGATGCCGCCGGACAGCTTATGATTATTGCCGCGCATATTCCGATAGACGTTGAAGTAACAGGGCCAAGATCAGAAATGGGCTGGTGGGTTGATCCTCAAAATGCGGTAACTCTGCCTAATTTGATTGCCGAACTTCAAAGCCATCCTAATTTGATAATGTGGATTTCAGGACATCGTCATTTAAATACTGTTAAGGCATTCAAATCGCCGGATCCCGTAAAAGCTCCCGAAAAAGGTTTTTGGGAAGTTGAAACATCATCGTTAAGAGATTTTCCTCAGCAGTTGCGTACTTTTGAAATATATCTTAACAGCGACAATACGCTTTCAATCGTTGCAACAAACGTTGATCCGGCTGTAAAAGAAGGAACGCCGGCTTATAAATCTCGTGAATATTCAGTCGCCGCGCAGCAGATACTTGACGCCGATATATCTAATAATAATCCGACTAACGACCCGACAATTATGCCGATGACAGGCGGGTCATATAATGCCCAATTGATTAAACAGTTAACGCCTGAAATGCAGGCAAAATTGAAAAAACTTGTAACAAAGTAGTTTGTGTTGCAGGGGAAAGCTAGTTAATAAAATAGCACTAAAAAGTTTAAGACTCAAATATTTGCAAAGGATTAAATGCTGCAAGCTGCGTTGTATTCGTACATAATAGTTTTTATAAGTTCTCTTACGGAAACTATTTTATCAACCAGATATGCGTTTGCTCCGGCAAATACAAAACCTTCTTTAAGATTGCCTCTTTTTGCATTCGCAAGCGCCATGGAAATGCAATAAGGGGCAGTTTTATAGTTGCAGTTTTTTAAACATTGCCACGGACAGTTGAACGGTTTTTTATATCCTGCGACTATTTTTTTTGTAAAATCATTTATTATAACTCTGCCGGGCAGTCCGACAGGACTTTGTATAATGCCGATATCTTCTTTTTTACAGTTTATGTACGCCTGTTTAAACTCATCACTGGCGTCGCATTCTTTAGTCGCAACAAATCTTGTCGCCATTTTAACGGCGTTTGCGCCTAATTTCATAAATTTACACATATCGGCGCCGGTATAAATACCGCCGGCCGCTATTACGGGAATATCTTTTTTGAATTTATTTCTAAAAGGAATTACCGCCTGAATTACTTCCGGAATTAAACGTTCTAACTTGTTTTGAGGAGCTTCAAGCTCTTCCGGTTTAAATCCTAAATGACCGCCTGCCATAGGCCCTTCAACAACTACTCCGTCGGGAATATCACTGTGATTTTTTTCCCAAAGTTTAAAAACAAGATTTGCGGCTCTTGCGGAAGATACTTTCAATAAAATTTTTGTTTTTATTTTTCCGAGTTTTCTTACAGGATTTTTTAACGGCAGTCCTCCGCCGATAATTATTAAGTCCGCTTTTTCATTTACAGAAATATTTACAAGCTCATCAAAGTTTGAAACGGCAACCATTATATTTACGCCAAGAATTCCTTTTGTTATCGTTTTTGCGCGGCGTATTTCTTCTTTTAACATTTCTTTACTCGCCGTTTTATTATCTATGCCGGGATCGTTATTTAATGCGCATAATCCTACTGACGATATAACTCCTATTGCTCCTTCTTCGGCGACGGCAGAAGCTAAATTTGATTCTGATATGCCGATGCCCATTCCTCCCTGAATAATAGGAAGTTCCGACTGAAGATCGTCTATTTTTAATCCGTTATTTTTAATCATGATAAGTATCCCTTGGCAGTCTGTGCCGGCAAAAAATTTATTTAATTTGTAATGAATTTGCGTATTGAGTCAATTGGCGAAATGCTTTTTGTTTGAAGCATTTTGAATATTGTTATCACCAATAAAATTAAATAATTTAGCTGTTCGAAAGTATACGACACAGAGGGGATACAAAACATTGGTTGCTTTATATCATATTTAATCAACGTGACAGATGTATGATTATAATTTTAAAATCAAAAGTGCTTAATTTTTTGGAATGAAATTATAATAATGACAAAAAACTTTTACTGTAATGTAGCCTACCATTTGTTGAGCAATTAAACAATCTTTTAATCAGTAAAAGTTCTGTAAAATTATCTGCTTGACAAATATATTAGAATATTATAATATATGCGTAAATAAATATAAGGAGACGGCATGAATACATTAAATAAACAGGCGCAAAAGTTTTTGCGGTTTACGGTTTTTTACGTCGTAATTATGCTTTTGAGTTTTAGTTTAAATTCTTATGCGGCGGACGTTAAAACGCTAGTTTCAAAAGTAATGGAAAGAAATTATGATTTAAAGCAGGTTCAGGCTTTTTCGCAGCAGGCCGAGCAGCAAAATAAATTTGCCAAAAGGCAGTTTTATCCGAAAGCTTCGCTTGAAATGTCGCTTGTTCGTTCGGATGATCCCGTATTTTCGTTTGGCTCTTATTTGAGGCAGGAACGTTTTACTGAGGCTAATTTTAAAGTTGACAGTCTCAACCATCCCAGCCCGACTGACGATTTTACGGCTTCGGTATCGTTAGGCGTTCCGATATATACGGCGGGGAAACTTTCTTACGGAGTAAAATCGGCTAAAACTTATATGGCTCAGGCAAACCAGCAGGAAATAATAGTTAAAAAACAGCTTATACTTCAGGTATTGGAACGGTATTTTTCGGCTGTCAGAGATAAAGCCGTAATATCTGCGGCTGTTGAAGCCGAAAAATCGGCTCAGGCTGAAATCAAAGACGCTTCAAACCTTGCTTCGCGCGGAATGGAGCCCGGCGCAGAATATTACGGAGCAGTTGCCGTTAAACATGCTATATCGACAAGGCGTATTGAAGCAGAAAGCGGGTATGACAATGCGGTTTCAGCTCTTGCCGTAATGGCAGGGGAAGATAAAAAATATTTCGCAATAGACGGAGCAATATCTGAAAAAGAATATTCAGTAGCATCTGTTGAAACGCTTATAAATAATGCCGTTAAAGAGCGCAATGATATAAATATAGCAAGGTTGGAACATTCTTCTTTAAAAGATGCGCATGAAGTTGAAAAAAACAATATACTGCCGTCCGTACAGGCTTTCGGAAAAATACAAACAGATTCGTATCAGATGACGTATATGCCGGACCACTATACTATAGGCCTTCAGCTTACGATGAATTTTTTAGATCCAGCACACGGAGCCAAAGTTGATATGATAGAACGTCAATATAAACAGGCTGACGCAAAAATATCGTCTATGGGCGAACAGGCTGTAATAGAAGTTTCAAACGCATATAACAATTATAAAGCATCTCTGAAAGCATTAACAGAAATGAGAAATGCAAAAGATCAGGCTTTAAAATCGGTAAAAATGATGCGCGTTTTGTATAAACAGGGCAGAATTTCCGTAATTGATATGCTTCGCGCGGAAGACCAGCTTTTATCGGTTCAGTCGGCTTTTTATAAAACAGTTTACAATATGAATATGGCTTATGTTTCTCTTATGTCCGTTTCGGGACAGTTGTCGCTTGATACGGTAGACGCTATAAATAATTTAACTGCGGAGGCTCGTTAATGAATTTGATAAATGAAAAAACAGGGATTGCCGGAAGAATAGCCGGAGCTTTTATTAAAACAAGGCTTACGCCTCTTTTAGTTCTTGCCGCTTTATTATTGGGAGTTATAGCGGTTGTAAATCTTCCCAGGGAGGAAGAACCGCAGATTTCAGTTCCTATGTTTGACATATTTGTCCCGTTTCCCGGAGCAAGCGCAAAAGAGGTGGAAGACAGGCTTATAACCCTTGGAGAACGCAAACTTTGGGAAATTTCAGACGTTGAATACGTTTATTCAACAGCCGAAGCAAACGGAGCGATGTTTATAGTTCGTTTTAAAGTCGGCACAAATATGGAAGAAGCGATGACAAGAGTTTTTACGAAAGTTTCTTCAAATAAAGATTTGATGCCGGCAGGAGCTATGGAGCCGATTGTAAAGGCAAGATCAATTGACGACGTTCCTATTCTTGCTTTGACTTTCTGGAACGAAGATGGCGATATCCGTTCTCTGCGCAAAGCAGTAGCTTCAATTCAGCAGGATATAACTTCAATTTCAAATATATCCGAAACGCAGATTATAGGCGGGCACCGCAGACAGTTTAACGTACACGTAATACCGGAACGCATGGCTGAATACAGGCTCGGCGTTCTTCAGATAGCGGGAACAATAGCCTCAACAAATACGCGTCTTCCCGCAGGGCATTATACTAAAGGAAACAATGTTATAAAAGTTGAAACCGATTCTTTTATAAAAAATGCCGGAGATTTGGAAAAAACAGTAGTCGGCGTTTCAAACGGAAGGCCGGTTTTGCTGGGCGACGTTGCAAAAGTAAGCGACTCTGTTGACGAAAGAGAACAGAATGTTTATATGATTGATTCCGCTTCAGGTTCTTTGTTGAAATCAAAGCCGGTAAACGCGGTAACGCTGACGGTGGCAAAAAGAAAAGGCGCAAATGCGACGGTTGTTTCAAATGAAATTTTAAAACGTCTTCAGATTATGGTTCATAATCCGAATTATAATAAACTGCATTATAAAGTAACGAGAAATTACGGAGAAACGGCAAAGGAAAAATCAAACGAATTGCTTTACCACATGCTTTTGGCGACGGTTTCCGTAACGATACTTATAGGGCTTCTTCTGGGAGTAAGGGAAGCACTTGTCGTTTTAGTAGCAATACCTGTAACGCTTGCTCTGACGCTTCTTATTTATTATCTGTTCGGTTATACTCTTAACCGAATAACTTTGTTTGCTTTGATATTTTCTATCGGTATTCTAGTTGACGACGCTATAGTCGTAGTTGAAAATATACACCGCCATTTTATAAAAGATCCGTCTAAACCGGTGTGGAAATCTTCGGTTAAAGCCGTTGACGAAGTTGGAAATCCGACGATACTTGCAACTTTAACCGTTATAGCCGCAATTTTGCCTATGGCTTTTGTTGGCGGACTTATGGGGCCGTACATGATGCCGATACCTGTCGGAGCATCTTTTGCAATGATATTTTCGCTTGCAGTTGCTTTTATAGTAAGCCCGTGGATGTTTTCGCATATACTGGATTTCTGGAAACCGAAAATAACAGACCATGCAAAAAAATCGTCGTCCTGGGCAATATGCGCTTACAGAGGTTTTATGCAGTCGCTTATGACTAACAAAAAAGCGCGTATTTGGTATTTTTCTGTACTCGGAACCGTTATCATTGGCGTTGTTGTTCTTATTCCTTTAAAAGCTGTCCGCATGAAAATGCTCCCGTTTGATAATAAAAGCGAATTTCAGATAATTATAAATATGCCTGAAGGTTCTTCGCTTGAAAATACTAAAAATGCGACGCTTGAAATAGCCGATTATCTTAAAACTCTTTCCGAAGTAAAAAATATTCAGTGTTACGTCGGAACGTCAGGCCCTTATAATTTTAACGGGCTTGTCCGCCATTATTTTTTAAGAAACCGCAGCGATCAGGCGGATATTCAGGTTAATCTTATTCACGCATCGGAACGTTCAAGGCAGAGTCATGAAATAGCAAAAGCCGTCAGAAGCCCTATAGAAGTTATAGGCGCTAAATTCGGAGCAAGAATTCACGTTGCGGAAGTTCCGCCGGGACCGCCTGTTCTTTCAACGCTTGTAATTGAAATTTACGATCAGGACAGCGCCAAACTTGAATATCTTTCTTCGGAAATAATAAAAATGCTTAAAGAAACGGAAGATGTTGTTGATATTGATTCTTATGTTCCGCGCGTTCAGCCTTTGGAAATACTTTACGTTGACCGTCAGAAAGCTGCTTTGAACGGAATAAGTTCTTTTGATATTGCCGCAACAATAAGCGCTGCCGTAAACGGAGCAGATATTGCTCTTGCCCACGTTGAGGGTGAACCGGAACCGGTCAATATAAATCTTCGTCTTGCTCCTGACAGACGTAATCAGGCGTCGGTTTCTTCAATAAATATGGCTGCTCAAAACGGTCAGCTTCTTAGGCTTGGCGCGATGACCCGTATGGAATCTTCAAAACTTGATCTGCCTATATACCATAAAAATATGCAGAAAACCGCTTATGTTATAGCCGAAGTCGCCGGAAAATCAGAAAGTCCCGTCTATGTTATTATGGGCCTTCGTTCAAAAATAGATAAACTTGCCGAAAAAACAGGAATACCGATTCAGCAGTATTTTACGCGCCAGCCGAATGTTCCGGGACAAACGGCGATAAAATGGGACGGAGAATGGCAGGTTACGTATGAAGTTTTCAGAGATATGGGAATAGCTTTTGCAATCGTTATGATTTTAATTTATTTAATACTTGTCGCATGGTTTGAATCATTTTTGATACCGCTTATAATAATGATTCCTATTCCTCTTACTCTTGTCGGAATACTTCCGGCGCATGCAATAAGCCGTTCTTTCTTTACGGCAACGTCAATGATAGGTTTTATAGCCGGAGCCGGAATAGTAGTGCGTAATTCAATCATTCTTGTTGACTTTATACAATTGCGTATGAAAGAGGGAATGTCTTTGAAAGAAGCCGCTATTGAGGCGGGGGCGGTTCGTTTCAAACCGATGTTTTTAACGGCAATGGCTGTTGTTGTAGGAGCAGGCGTAATATTGTTTGACCCTATATTTCAGGGGCTTGCACTTTCTCTTATAACGGGAGAAGTAGCGGCTACGCTTCTTTCGCTTACGACGGTTCCTGTTTTGTATTATGTTTTGAAAAGACGCGAACACGAAAAAAATAAGATATAATAAAAAGGAGAAGAAAATGAATCAGGAAGAAGCTTTAAGAATGACGGCCGGCATTGCAGTTTTGACGGGTCTTGCTCTCGGATATTTTGTAAGCGGCTGGTGGTATTTGTTTGTTGCTTTTGTTGGACTAAATCTTTTACAGTCGGCATTTACGCACTGGTGTCCCGCCATGTATATCTTTGATAAATTGGGAATACACGGTTGCTGCTGTAATAAAAATAAGGGGGAATAACCCATGACTTTTGATGCGGACAAAGACAGTGAACTTTTAAAAGCGCTCGGTAATCCTATACGTTTGAAAATAGTTGCCGGTCTTATGGAACACGACGGGTGCAATGTTTCCAAAATGGTTGATAAACTGGGAATATCCCAGTCTAATGTATCGCAGCATCTTTCTATTTTGAGAAGAGGCGGCGTTTTGAAGGCGACCAGGAAAGGGACGATGACGTGTTTTAGTATTGTGGACAAACGGGTTATTGACATTATCAAAGCCCTTAAGAAATAGGGCTTATAGCGGCTTTAATTTTTCTATTCAATTTTGTATTTTCAAAGCTTATGTACCGTTCGCTCCGCTTTACTTACGTACACTGCACTTTGAAAATACTTCATTTCATTACGAAAACTTAAAGCCTTAAAGGGCAACAGCTTAACGGCACGGCAACGGCTTAAAGACACGACACAAGACAACGGCGAGGGAAAATAAGATGAAAAAGCATGAACATTCAGGCAATCCCCGTAAAACTCTTGAAAATCCAAAAGAAGTGCTTATTAAAGCGGGATTTGAAAAAGGAGCTTTTACTCTGCTTGATATAGGAACAGGTTCAGGATATCTTTCATTGACGGCTGCTGAAATTATGGGAAATACGTCAACAGTTTATGCAATTGACAGTCATGAAGAGACAATTAAAATTTTAGACAGTTACTTGTCTCAAAAAGAAATTAAAAATGTTTTTGCTATAAAAGCCGATGCCGTAAACGAAATTCCAATTAAAAGAGATTCTGTTGATATATGTCTTATGTCTAATGTTGTACACGGATTTGCCGCAAATAATGAAATGGAAAAAGTTTTGCAGAATTTAAGTTCTGTTCTAAAAGACGACGGCAAACTTATAGTTATTGATTTTAATAAAAAAGATACATCTTTCGGCCCGCCTTTGGAAATCAGAGTTAATCCCGACCAGCTTGAAGATATTTTAGAACCTTACGGATATTCACTTGTAAGCAATTTTGATATCGGGGTTAATCAGTATTGTGCTACATTCAAAAAATGTTGTTTACAAGCTAAATGGTGCTAAACTCCTATAGCGGCTTTAATTTTTCTATTCAATTTTGTATTTTCAAAGCTTATGTACCGTTCGCTTTGCTTTACTTACGTACACCGCACTTTGAAAATACTTCATTTCATTACGAAAACTTAAAGCCTTAACGGCAACAGCAAGTCGTAAAATATTTCATATTATAATATAATCATTATTGAAAAAATAATTAATGTGATTAGGGGTTATATGGAAATAAATGCACATTCAGATTTTTTAGTTCATTGGACTGGTAAAGATATAGAAGATGAAAAAATATCTCCAAAGGAAAAAAATAAAAAATATCTAGAACGATTAAAAAATATTCTGCAATATGGTCTGTGGATGAAAAGACCGGGAAAAGAAGAAATTATTAAAATAAATGATAAAAAATTCAAGAAACCTGATATTGCACGTATTTCTTTTACAGAATTAAAACTTTCCATTACAGAAGATCATTCTCATTTATATGGTAAATTGGGAATAGGCGTAAAAAGATATTTTCTTTTTAACAGATTAGGAAGTCCTATTCATTATTGTCAAGCAGATACACATAATTTGTTTTTTGCACCGTATTCAAACTTTTTAGAAAATACACCGGAAATTTTATCTTTTTTTAAACATATGTGTTCTAAGTATAAAAAACGTCCACTGCAATATGATTTATATAATGAATCTGAATGGAGAATTATTTTTTCTGAAAATATAAGAAAACATTTGTTGCAAACCGACAAAAAAAAAGCAGCTAAATTGTTTGTTAATCCTAAAACAATAAACTATTTCAATTCCATAGAAAATAAACCAGAATATTTACTGCCATTAGATTCATGGCTGGGACTTATTATTTATCCGAATCTAGAAGTTAAGAAAAGAGCTATAAAAGATGTTGGAATTAGAAAATTACTAAAAAGAATATCTGCTAGAGGACGACGAAATTCTCCAGAAAAAAATTGTATGCCAATAGAATTAGATTTAGGGGCATGCAAACAATTTTAAAAGGCTATATTATCTATTCTGAATAGCACCCATCGGGCAGAATTTGATGCACTTTTCGCATTTAATACATTTATCTTGGTCTATTTGAGGAAGTTCATAGTTATTCTGTGATATTGCTTTTACAGGGCAAACTTTTATTGCCGGACATCTGTGGTTTTGAGGACATAAATGTTTATCTACGGTTATCATAGTTTTGTCTCCTCTCAGTTTTAAATAATTTGTCTAGGTTCCGATAGCAAAATTTTATATAATTTTTAAATGAATTACTATTTGATTATCATATGTTTGGCTCTTTTTGTAATATTGTCTTACGTGTATACAATTATTGCCGCACGTCATAAAATACCTTCTGTTTTACTTTTAATTCTTACCGGCATAATTACAAAGGCGTCTCTTGAGTTTTTGGGGATTTCATTCACTCCTTCACAGATGTATCTTAATCTTTTCGGCACTATAGGTCTTATTCTTATAGTTCTTGAAGGAAGCGTTGATTTGTCTTTGGACAGAGAAAGTTTACCTATTATAGTGCGCTCTTTTTTAGTTGCAACAGTACTTTTGCTGTTTTCAAGTTTTTCAATTACTTTTCTAATTTCATATTTTCTTAAAGTAAGTTTTATAAATGCGTTTCTGTATTCTATTCCGTTATCCATTATAAGCAGCGCGATAGTTATTCCCGGAGTGGAAGGACTTGATAAAAACAAGAAAGACTTTATGGTTTGCGAGTCTATTTTTTCAGATATTCTTGGGATTATACTTTTTAATATCGCCGTTATGAGCGCAGGCAATAGTTCGGGTTTGGCGGGGCATATTGTATTGAGCAGTATTTTTACCGTAATAATTTCATTCTTAATATCATTTCTGCTTGTATATGCGTTGGTTAAAATAAAATCAGGCGTTAAATTGTTTCCGATAATAGCTATTTTAATTCTCGTTTATTCTATCGGAAAAATTATGCATCTTTCAACTCTGATTATCATATTTGTTTTCGGTTTAACTCTTAGAAATATATTCAATTTTATGAAAGACGAATGGCAACAGAAAATCAACATTTCGTCCGAAGATTACGGTAAAGTATTCAGCGAGTTCAAACTTTTAATACGTGAATCTTCGTTTGTCATAAGAACTTTTTTCTTTATTATTTTCGGATATACGCTTATGATTGAAAATCTTTTGAATACAACGGTGTTGTTTATAGGAACGGCGATTATATTTATCACTTATGCTTTGCGATATTTTAACTTAAGATTTATTTCCCGCCAAAATTTAATGCCGGAACTGCTTATTGCTCCGCGCGGGCTTATTACTATTCTTCTTTATTACAGCATACCCGAATCAAATAAAATAGGTTATTACGGAGAGGGAATAATAGTTTTTACGGTTATAACTACAGGCCTTTTAATGATGTTCGGGCTTATTGTAAATAAAGACAAAAAAATTGAAATTATTGAAACAACATACTAAACAATTCAGTATTTTTTTTGGAATGGTTGCCGTAAAATCAAAAAAAGTATATAATCTTGCGATAGAAAAATCCTTCAATTAAGAAGTTTTGTCTATAAGGGAAAAATCCTAAAAAATATTATGAAAAAACGAAATTCAGCCTCTTTTATTTTTATTATGCTTGGCATGCTGACGGCTTTTGGTCCTTTTGTTACGGATATGTATTTGCCGAGTCTTCCTTCTATGACCGGTTATTTTAAAACAAGCGTTTCAATGGTTCAGCTGGGGCTTACGTTTTCAATGTTTGGAATGGCTTTCGGTCAATTGCTTTTCGGTCCGTTAAGCGATAAATATGGAAGAAGGCGTCCGTTATTAATAGCAATGATTCTTTTTTTAATTTCAACTTTTGCATGTATTTTCGCTCCTGATATACATATTTTTGTAGCTTTAAGGCTTATTCAGGGCATCGGCGCGGCCGGAGGAATAGTAATAGCCCGTTCCGTTGCGGCCGATAAATTTAAAGGCAGAAATCTTACGAAAGCTTTTGCGGTAGTAGGCGCTATAAACGGAATGGCTCCCGTAATTGCTCCTATTACTGGAGGACTTATTCTCGGATTTATCGGGTGGAAAGGAATATTTGCAATATTGTTTATCTGGGGAATAGTACTTACCGCAGTTACGTCAAAATTTAAAGAATCACTGTCAAAAGCCAGAAGATCAAAAGAAAAACTTTCAAAAACGATTAGAATGTTTAAGAATGTTTTAAAAAACAAAGAATTTGTTTTTTATACTTTGCAGATGTTTTTTACGATGGGTATTTTGTTTTCTTATATATCCGCTTCGCCTTTTATTATACAGGAACATTATAAGTTCAGCCCTATCGCATTCAGTTTGTTTTTTGCCGCAAACGCCGCGGCCATCGGAACCGGAGCCGCCATATCTTCAAGATTTAAAAATTATGAAAAGAGTTTAAAAACAGGCAGTACGGGAATGATAATATGCAGTATTTTGCTTTTATGCGTTCTGGCAATTAACGGCTCAATAGTTTTTTTTGAAGGTTTGTTATTTGTTTTATGTTTTATGATGGGGCTTACATTTCCGGTTACTATTTCATTTGCTCTTAACAGCGCAAGAAAACAGTCCGGAACCGCTTCCGCAATACTCGGAGCGTCGGGATTTTTGGCGGGAAGCATAGTTTCACCTATAGTAGGGCTTGGAAATATTTTGATTTCTACCGGTATTGCATTTACGGCAAGTTCTGTTTTTGCCGGATTAAGCGCTTATTTAGCTTCAAGTCAAAGAAAAGAACATAAAACATTGTCATAGTTTTGAATTTAAAATAGAATTTTAAAATTAATTATTTAAGAGGAAACAATGATACAAACATTTTTTGATTTGCTTTTTCATTTTGAACAGTATTTGAATTTTATTGTTCAAAATTTCGGGTTATGGACGTATCTGATTATTTTTTTAGTTATATTCATTGAAACAGGACTTGTGGTTATGCCTTTTCTTCCGGGTGATTCTTTGTTATTTGCGCTGGGAGCTCTTGCCGCCGGAGAGATTCTTCATATATGGAGCCTTCTAATTTTATTATCGGCGGCAGCCGTAATAGGAGACAGCGTAAATTATTTAATCGGCAAATATTTCAGCCATAAAATTTTGGGAAGCAAAACGCTCGGACGGTTTGTTAAGAAGGAATATCTTGAAAAAACTCATAATTTTTATGAAAAATACGGCGGAAAGACAATCATTATCGCAAGATTTGTTCCTATTATAAGAACATTTGCTCCTTTTGTTGCCGGCATCGGCAGCATGAATTATTCTAAATTTATCGCATATAACATTTTAGGCGGTATTTTATGGGTGGCAACGATGGTGTCTGCCGGTTATTTGTTCGGTAACATTCCTTTTATAAAAAATAATTTTACTATTGTCGTTCTTGCGATTATTTTTATATCTATACTTCCCGGAATTATAGCTTTTATAAAATTTAAATTTAAAAAATACAAAAAATAAATCCGGCGGCTAATAAAAATTATATCAGCTTTAATTGTTTTTGTCTGCGGACGTAATATGTCTGTATAACATATCTGCCGTTGCTTTATGAACTTTTGCATTTGGATGTCCGCCGTCAAAAGCTTTATATTTATTGAAAAAATCAGGTATTAAAATATAATCTACGTCGCATTCTTTTATGTTTCCTGGGAAAATAATTACCGTAAGTTTTGAATTGTATTTTTCTGTTATGATTTTTTTCATTTCTTTTATGCTTTCTGATAAATAATTTTTATAAAAAGCTTCATTATGTTTATTGATTAAATTTTCAAATATATTTCTGAATATATAACTTTTTGTAAAAAACAGTTTAACCTTTAAAAAAGGACAATCTGCAATTTTCCAATTTCCGTTTTTATATATCCAGATGTCATTGGCGTAATGTGTAAACAGTCTGAAATTTCTGTATATATGGTCGTCAATAAGAAGATAAAAAAAATGCTTAATTTGAGTGTCAGGCATGATTTTTTCTATTATATTTGAATTTAAAATATTTAACGCGGTATTAGACCCTCTGGAACAAACGCCGCAGTTTAACACTTTTTTTTCAAAGTTCATTAGTTTTGAAAAATAATAGGGCAGAGTTTCATTATGATTGACAGCATCTCCGTAAGTATAAGAACATCCTAAAAAAACATAACCTTCTTTTGAATTATCAGAACCTGTTGTATATCTAAATCCGTTCTTATAAAATCTATCTTCGTTATCCAGATTAATGTTGGTATACGGTATCGTTAAATACGCTTTTTCTTCATCGGAAACAAGATATAGATTTTTCTCATTTATTATATTTTTACTGTATGGCAAGGTGTCTAAGGCAATTTTTTTATCAGGATTTAAACTTATATACAATACAAATTCATATACGGACAAAGTCAAAAATATTGAAAAAAATACAATGAACAGCAGTTTAAAATATTTGGTTTTTATAAATGCCGCGCAAATTAAAAATATTAAACTGCAAGATAAAAAAATAAACGCAAATTCGCAGTTAACAATAAATTGATACGTTATTTTTAATAAATTAAGCATAAATTTTAATCTATAATAACAAATATTTATCTAAAAATGTTAAATTGTGTTTACAAAGCAGACATTGACATTTTAATTAGAAAGATGCAGAATACGCATTAATGAACGTTAGAAGTACAAAATTATGTAAGGAGAAGAGGAAATGAAGAAAGGTTTATGTTTAGGTTTGTTTGCAGTTATTGTTTGCGCTATGGCAGTTTATGCTGAAGGACAGGGATTAGGCGAAAAAGCAAATACCGTAGCCGGTAATGTGCAGAAATCTGCTGATAATACGAGCGCGGCAGTTGTAGCAACTTCAACAGGTGTTGCACAAAAGGCAGAAATGCAGATAAAAAATGCAGAAAAAAAAGCTGAAAAAGCTGAAAAGAAAGCCGCCAAAAAAGTAAAAAAAGCTGAAAAGAAAGCCGAGAAAAAAGCAGAAAAGATAGCTGACGTCAAGAAAGACGTTGCAGCTTCAACAACGACTGTTGTAGAAACAGTTGCTGTAGCTGCGTCAACAAGCGCTGCGGTAGTTAAATAGCAGTTATTGTATAAATTTAAAACTCTGCTTTATTAAATATGATAAAGCAGAGTTTTTTTATTTATACGCTTTATTATGATGAAATAAAATGCTAAAATCAAAACGGTAAGTAAATAAATTATTTGCAGCCGGAGTTGTAATGTTTGCTTTAAAAATATTAAAGAAAATAATCAATTTGTTGCAATCGGATATTTCTCCCGACCAGATAGCATGGGGATTTGCGTTGGGAGCTATTTTAGGACTTGTTCCGGGTATATTTATGAAAAGTTTACTCTTTATCATTATTATGATATTCAGAGTAAATTTAAGTTCGGCTTTTCTGGCGGCTGCATTATTCGCAATTATCGGGTTGGCTATAGATCCGCTGCTTGATAAAATCGGGTATGTCGTTTTGGTAAATTTTGATTTCTTAAATTCATTCTATACATGGTTATATAATCTTCCGATAGTTCCTTTTACAAAATTCAACAACACCGTAGTAATAGGCAGCCTGATAACCGGCATTATTTTAATAATACCGAACGGAATTATCGCAAAAAAAATGCTGGTATATTACAGACAAAATTACAAAGATAAAGTCGCAAATCTAAAAATAATAAAATTTATTGACGCAATAATGGGTATAACGACTGTTATAAATAAAACAAAATGAAATTTATAAGATTGAATTTTATCATTCCTGCGGTAATTGTAATAGCGCTTATAACGGCTTTTAATATTTTGTTTTTTGACATTCTTTTAAAAAAAGCTTTTATTGCGACGGGGGAAATGATTTTCGGCGCTAAAGTTGAAGTTGACAGTCTTAAAACAAGTTTTATTCATTTATCGCTTGAAATGACGGGTTTAAAATGCGCGGACAGGAATGATTATTTTAAAAATGTTATAGATATAGACCAAATAAAATTTCAGGCAAAATTTTCTCCGCTGCTTAGAAAAAAAATAGTAATAGACGAAATGTCTGTCACCGGATTAAAATGGGGGACTGAAAGAAAAACTTCCGGTAAACTTCCGCCTAAAAAAGAAAAGAAATTTGAAAAAAAGAAAAAGAAAGACGGAATGTTTTCCAAATTTTTTGAAGGCGCAAAAAATAAGGCGACATCCGAGTTCAATAACCTGCCTGCTGTTGACGCATTTGCAAAAATAGAAGCCCAAACTAAAAATTTTGACGTAAACAGCCTGATAAATGCGGCAGATTTGCAGTCATTAAACGAAATAAATAAACTTTCAGCCGAAACTGAAGCGAAATACAATAACTATAAAACAAAAATATCTGGATATAAAATAGAAGAAAAAATAGAAGAAACAAAGACTCTTATTAATGATATTTCAAAAACCAAATCATTCGCGTTAAGCGATATTTCAGCATCGGCCGGAAAAATAGAAAAACTTAAAGAAAACAAAAAAGAGCTTGAAAGCATATTAAAAGATTTGAATAACGCAAAAAAAGATTTGACGGAAAGCGTTAACTTTACAAAACAGATTCAGGGAATGATAAATAAGGACATAGACAGTCTCTCTTCAAAAGTTGCTTTGCCCGGACTTGATACTAGAAATATTTCAAGAATATTATTCGGACAGCAGTGGATCAACAGAACGGATAAAATAATTTATTATATGTCTCTTGTCAAAAAATATATGCCTGAGAAAAAAGCCGAAAAAGAAGTAAAGGAAAGACAGAAAGGCAGAGATATTATTTTTAAACAGAAACAGTATCCGGATTTATTAATTTCAAAAATAAATATAACCGGCACGACCGCAAAAAATTCAAAAACTCAGGGAATAAATTTCTCGGGTTTTATAAAAAATATTACTTCTTCGCCGGATATGATAGGCAGTCCTGTTACGCTTGAAATTAAAGGCAATGACGGCAGCCGGTCTCTTCTTGTTGAAGGAATTTTTGACTACAGGGGAAATGCTTCCGATAACATTCTTAAAATTACGCTGAAAGGATTATCAGGCTCCGCTTTGAATATCCCTGACAACGATTATCTGCCTCTGATAAATACGGGGAATATGAATATGTACGGAATATTCAGTTTAAAAGATAATAAATTTTTATGTTCGGCTGATATAAAACTGGCTGATATAAAAGAGAAACAAATTCCTGGAAACGCTGCCATGAAATATATTGTGAAAATTACTAACTCAATAAAATCTTTTTCAGTTTCGGCAAAAGCCGGAGTTAACGATAAAAATGAATCCGAATTTAATATTTCGTCGGATATAGATAAAAAGATTTCCGAAGCCGTTTCAAGCCTTTTTGCTTCACAAATAGCGGAAGTTAAAGAAAAAGCGAGATCTGAAATTAATAAAATGATACAGGAAAAACAAAAGCAGCTTGAAGAAAAACTCGGAGCCGATAAAGATTCTCTTTTAAAGGATATTAATCTAAAAACAAAAACAATATCCGATATAACGGAATCAGTAAATAAATCTGTTTCAAAACCGTTCGGAAAACTGTTTTAAGTCTGCAGTATATCCTCGTAAAACCGGAATAAAACTGTAAACAAATAAATTAAAATGAAAATAATAAAACCGATAATTTCATTAGCTTTTATAATAGGACTTAATTATATGTGCCAGTGGTTTGTCAAAGCCGCGCACGTCAATTTTCCGGCGCCTCTGATAGCCATGATATTATTAAGCGTCCTTATGTATTTTAAAATAATTCCGCTTGAATTCATTGAAAACGGGGCGAATATTTTGCTTGAAAATATAGGTCTGTTTTTTGTTTCGCTTATCGTAGGAGCTTTTGTGTATCTGCCTGTTATAAAAAAAGAGCTTTTTACGGTTTTTGCGATATTTATATTCTCATCGGTTTTTTTGATTATACTTACCGGTCTTACTACTCAGTATTTTTTGTCAAAAAGAGTCTGTAAGGATAAAATGGAGCAGGATAATGACTGAATTGCCGGTAAAAATATTAATCATAGCCGTAACGCTTGTTATTTATAAAATAAGCCTTAAGTTTAAAAAAGTAAAATATATGAACACGATACCGGCTAATATTATATGCGCTTTAATGATTTATCTTTTAATATCGGTTTTTAATATTGATTTTGAAACTTATAATGAGGGCGGAAAATTCTTTACATTTTTACTCGGTCCGGCGGTTGTAACGTTATCAGTGCCTCTTATAAAAAACATAAAAGTTCTTGAAAAAAACTACAGAGTTATACTGTGGTCAGTATGCATAGCTACTTTTTTTGCGATACTTTCGGTTATAGCCGCAGGCTTTATTTTTAAGGCAAACAAGGAAATTATACTTTCAATGGCGGCAAAATGCGTTACTACGGCGGTTGCGATTGAAATAACAAACATAATAGGCGGTAAAGTTGAAATAATCGTTTTGATGACGGCTCTGTCCGGTATTTTCGGCGCGATTTTCGGACATTGGATATTGAAACTGTCCGGAATAAAAAATAATCTGGCAATAGGCGTGACTCTCGGTTTTGTAAGCCATGTTCTTGGAACGGCGAGATGTTACGAGGTCAACAAGCTTCAGGCCGGAGTCAGCAGCGTTACGCTTGTCTTGTCGGGAGTTACGACTGCTCTTTTTGCTCCGCCTATAATAAGATTGATATTTTAAAGGATTAAAAAAATGCATGAAATTATTTCTATCAAAAATGTTTCCGTATCAAGAGGCGGGAAACAGGTTTTAAAAAATATAAATTGGACGACTTATTCCGGTGAAAATTGGGTTCTTATGGGTCAGAACGGCTCCGGCAAGACGACTCTTATAGAAATACTGGTTGGATATTTATGGCCGCAGGAAGGCACTGTATCAATACTTGGAGAGGAATTCGGACATATCAGTCTGCGCGAGTTAAGGGCGAAAGTCGGATATGTTTCTTCATGGATTATGAAAAGGATGCAGCCTTACGTTCTTGTTGAAGACGTTGTGGCGTCAGGAATTGACGGGTCAGTCGGTTTTTTTGAAGACAAATCCGGCAGCATTGTAAATAACGTAAAAGAAAAACTTGATTTTTTTAATTCTTCAGATCTTTTCGGCAGGAAATTCGGAACTCTTTCTTCAGGCCAGCAGTTAAAATGTATATTGGCAAGGGCGATGATAAACAATCCGAAACTGCTTATTCTTGACGAACCCTTTTCTCTTTTAGACGTAGGCACAAGAATTGATATGTATGAACATATAACCGAACTCTGCGCCGAAAATCAGGCTCCGCAAATTATAATGGTTACGCATCATAAAGAGGATATAATTCCTGCGTTTACCCACGGACTTTTAATTAAAGACGGTCAAACCGCCGCTTATGGCAAAAAAGAAGACATATTAAATCAGGATATTTTTTCAAAAGTATTCGGAATAAGCTCGCAGAATTATGAAAAATATTTTTTATAAAAGCGAACAAAAAAATATGTTCAAAAAAACTACGAAATTTTTTATTCTTTCTTTAAGCGTTCTGTTTTTTTTTGCCGGATTGTATTATTCTTACAACTGGTTTACCGGCAATTTCCATACCGTAACAGCAGGCAAGGCATACAGATCAAAACAGCTTAACAAAAAACAATTAGAGCATTATATAAAAAAATATGAAATTAAAAGTATTCTAAATCTGCGCGGAAGCGAGCCGGGCAAAGAATGGTATGAAAATGAAATTTCAGTCAGTAAAGCCTGCGGAGTAAAACATTATGATTTGGAGTTGCCGGCAATGTTTGAACCTGCAGATGAAGATATTGATAATGTAATCAATATTCTAAAATCGGCTCCGAAACCTGTTCTTATCCACTGTTTGGGCGGGGCCGACAGATCGGGACTTGTTTCTGCAATATGGAAAATTGCAATTGATAAAGAACCTAAGCATAAAGCTTCAAAACAACTTTCATTTTTGTACGGGCATATGCCTTTCGGAAAAGCAAGAGCCATGGACAGATGGCTCTTATCGCATGATTTCAATTATGACACAGGTAAAATCACGAAATTAAGATAAAAATTAAATTTCATTTTTTTTAATATAATCAAATATCATTTTTGCAATTTCGTCGTTTGCTTTTGGAGAAGGATGAAAATCTTTAAGCCTATAAGGGGCATAATCAAAATATTGAGGTAAGAATAGAATATTTAATCCTGAATTTTTCAGTTTGATATTCATTGAATTTTCTATTCCCCATACTATAATAAATAATTTTGAGTTATACTTCGTTCTTATAATTTTATCCATTTCTTTTAATGAATCTATCATGTAATCTTCATAAAATGTGCGGTTGATTCTATTGAATAGGTCGAGAAATACGGCGTTAAAAATATAACACTTCGAAAAGAAATTCAATATGAATCCGTACGGTTGATCCGGAGAAATAAAACGCCCGTTTTTATACAGCCAGTCTCTGTTTCCGACATATTGAAAATTTCTTTTCATGCTCTGGTCCATCAGCGTATAAATAAATAATTTAATATTTGAATTTTTTTTAATAAAACTGTCAAAGATATTGCTTTTAAGAATATTTAGTGCGGTATTGCTGCTTCGTCCCTGACAACCGCAATTCAAAACATTAGCTCTAAAATTCATAAGTTTTGAAAAATAATAAGTTAGAGTCTGCGTGTCGCTAAGCAAATTGCCGAAAACAAAAGAACAGCCGAAAAAAACATAACTTTCATTAGAATTTATGTCACATTGAGTATATCTGAATCCATTTTCGTAAGTAGTGTATACCACTCCTTCAAAATTTTTATCGCTAACAGTATAAGTGTCAATTATTTTTTTAAGATTTTTTGCGGATAACGGCTTTATTTCACTGCCTTGAGTGTAATCCGTAAATTTATCGGTATTATTAAAAGTTAATATGAATTCTATGCAAAATAATGAAAATAATAATGAAAATAATAAAAGGAATATTTTTTTATACAAAGATTTTTTTAAAAATACGGCAAGTAAAAAAAATATGAAAGATAATAAAATAAAAGTATATGCGAATTTATACGGAGAAATGAGTAAATAATTGTATATAAATAAAATATAGTGTTTCATCTTAAATTGAATAAATACAAAAGTAATATATAATCCACGACAATCATATAATAAAAATTATAAATGTTCAATATGTTTGTCGGATAAAATATAAAAATATTTTTTATTGAAAAATTTGTCCATATTGTTTATAATAAACATGATATTATTTTTTTCTGTTGTTCAAGTTGAAGCGCTTCCGTTTATACGGTCAAAAATCAGTTTTTTCAGTTGTTTCTAAAATTAATATTAAAATAAGGCGGATTTTTGGTATGAAAAAAGATTTATCTATCCCGGTGATAAAAATCTTTTGCTTTATATAAAAATAAACTTGCGCTAAACAGCGGCAAGGGGGAGGTTTTTTGGTTTTTGACAATAAATATAAAATGACAAAAAAAGTAAAAAACGCTAATTGGAAAGATTGGACCTGGCATATCAGACATTCAATAAAAACACTGAAACAGTTTGAAGAAATAACCGAAATTAAATTTACTCCGGAAGAAAAAACAGTTCTTGAAGAAACAATAAAAAAATTCCCGCTCAGCATTACTCCGTATTATCTTTCTCTGATAGATTTGCAAAATTATAAAACGGATCCCGTATATCTGCAGTCTTTTCCTTCTACAAAAGAACTTAACGTATTGCCGCACGAAATGACTGATCCTTTATCTGAGGATAAAGATTCTCCCGCGCCTTATCTTACTCACAGATATCCGGACAGGGTTTTGCTGCACGTAAGCAATCTGTGTTCAATGTACTGCCGGCACTGTACCAGAAAAAGAAAGGTGGGGGATAAAGATTCAATCCCGTCTTTTGAAGAACTTGAAGAGGCTTTTAAATATATAGAAAAAAACGGAAAGATAAGAGATGTGCTTTTATCCGGCGGCGATCCGTTGATGCTTTCCGACGAATATATTGATAAAATACTTGCAAAAATATCACAAATTTCTCATATTGAAATAATAAGAATCGGTACTAGAACTCCGGTAGTATTACCTTACAGAATAACGCCTAAACTGATAAAAGTTCTCAAAAAATACAGACCTCTTTATATAAACACCCACTTTAATCATCCGAGAGAACTTACGAACTCGTCAAAAAAAGCGCTTGCAATGCTTGCAGACGCAGGTATAGTTCTCGGAAACCAGTCCGTATTGCTTGCCGGAGTAAACGATTGTCCCAGAATAATAAAAACTTTATGCCAAAAACTTGTAAAAAACAGAGTAAGGCCTTATTATCTGTATCAATGCGACCTTTCCGAAGGGCTTACTCATTTTAGAACCCCCGTAAATAAGGGGATTGAAATAATTGAAAGCATGATAGGACATACTTCGGGTTTTGCAAGACCGATTTACGTAATAGATGCGCCCGGCGGGGGCGGAAAAATTCCGGTTGAACCCAACTACATAATTTCATGGGGAGCAAACAAAGTCATACTGAGAAATTATGAGGGAGTTATTACCACATATAAGGAACCGGATTTTTACGAAGCCACTTTTTGCAACAGAGACTGCGTTAACTGTAAACTTCAGCTTAATCTTGAAGAAGCCAATAAATTTTCTACAATAGGTATAGAAAAATTGCTGTCTGATACGGATAAAACCATATCTCTTGTGCCGAGCGTAAATCAGAGAATGAAAAGAAGAAAGAGAAATAAAACAAATGGAAACGGATAAAATAGAAAAAATCAACGGCGCATATATGCAGCACGGTAAAAATAATAACAGAATTTACATAATGAAAGCGTCTTCCGACGCCGAGACTATGATAAAAAACGCTGATGAATTGGCCGTTAAAAAAGGATATTCAAAAATATTTGCAAAAATTCCGAATTCTTTATCGGGGAAATTTTTTAACGCCGGATATGTTAAAGAAGCGTGTGTGCCTGGATACTATAACGGAGCCGAAGACGCAGACTTTGTTTGTAAATATTTTTCAAAAGAACGCTCAAAAGCCGCAAATATTAAAGAAATAAAAACCGTTATCGGACTTGCCGAAAATAAAAAAAATGATGTTTGCTCAAAAGAAAATATTAAATATAAAATAATAATCTGTAATAAAGAAAATTCAATAGAAATGTCCGATATTTATAAAATTGTTTTTACAACGTATCCTTTTCCTATACATGACAGCCGTTATATTGAAAAAACAATGGATGAAAATATAGTATATTTCGGCGCAGTTTATAACGGAAAACTTGCCGCCTTATCTTCTTGTGAAATTGATATTGAATCGCAAAGCGTTGAGATGACGGACTTTGCGACATTACCCGAACATTTGGGAAACGGTATTGCTTTGGCGCTTTTAAAAAAAATGGAACAGGAAATGATAAACAGAAGAATAATTACGGCATATACCATAGCGCGAGCCGAATCAGCCGGTATGAATGTAACTTTTGCCAAAAACGGATATAAATACTGCGGAACATTGGTAAACAACACCAACATTTCCGGTCAAATTGAAAGTATGAACGTATGGGTTAAAAAACTCCGGAGCCTGTAAATTTTTCCGTTGAGAATATATTCAAAATAATTTATAATTCATTTGCATTTTTATCGGAATTATTTAAAAAGGGGGATAAATATGAAAAAAATCTTTTTGTGTGTTTTATTTTGCGCCGCATTTATTTTTACGTTTAAAACACAGGCGCTTGCGCATTGTCAGGTTCCGTGCGGAATTTATGGAGACGAACTTCGTTTTTCAATGATGGAAGAAGATATTTCAACTATTGAAAAATCCGTAAATGAAATTAATAAACTCTCTCAGGTTCCGGGCAATTATAATCAGCTTGTAAGATGGATTAATACAAAAGAAGACCACGCGGATAATATAATGAAAACCGCCGGAGATTATTTTATCGCGCAGAGAGTTCCCGTTCCTCAGGACGCAGACAATAAAGATAAAACTTATTGCTCAAAAATATCGCTTCTTCATAAAATTATTGTATATGCCATGAAAACAAAACAGTCGGCTGATCTTTCCAATGTTGAAAAACTAAAAAATTCAGTCGCTGAATTTAAAAAAATATATTTTGAACAAAAATAAATTTTTAATAATTTTAGAGGTTTAAATAAAACATATTATTTATATCTTGAAAAAAAAGATTTTTTTTTGTAAAATTTCTAAATCGTGATATTTTATTACATGGTAGTAACATTACACTTCATAGTTTGTATAGCTCTTATAGCTATAGTTCTCCTTCAGGCAGGAAAGGGTGGAGGAATGGCTGGTATTTTCGGCGGAGGCGGATCTGATCAGATTTTCAGCGCACCTTCTGGTATGGCATTTATAAAAAAAGTTACGGTTGTTTGTGCGGTTTTGTTTATGTTGACTTCACTTACGTTAACCTTATTGTCATCAAGAATCAGCATGGCATCTGTTATAAATCAGATTCAGAATATTCCCGTAGCGTCTCCTCAACAGCCTAAGTAAGAGGATTGCTGGGGTGGCGGAACTGGCATACGCGCACGCTTGAGGTGCGTGTCCTTAACCGGATACGGGTTCAACTCCCGTCCCCAGCATATGTCAAAAGTTTTGCGGGCGTAGCTCAGTGGTAGAGCGTCTCGTTGCCAACGAGAATGTCGTGGGTTCAAGTCCCATCGCCCGCTTTTGATAATTAATATCCGACGGTAAAAG
Source organism: uncultured Elusimicrobiaceae bacterium (assembly GCA_964487915.1). Lineage (GTDB taxonomy): Bacteria > Elusimicrobiota > Endomicrobiia > Endomicrobiales > Endomicrobiaceae > Proruminimicrobium. The sequence continues at coordinate 28,389 of CAZASN010000005.1, forward strand.
CTTCATAATCGGCTTTAACGTCGTTTTTTTATTCAACAATTTGCAAATTAACGCAGGTTTTTGTAAATTAAATAATAAATAGCATTTAAAAGGGGCTGTAGCTCAGCTGGGAGAGCGCTTCGTTCGCAACGAAGAGGCCGTCGGTTCAATCCCGATCAGCTCCATTTTTTCTTCGGCTTTTGAATTTTCCTAATGATTAGATACTTTGTTTAAAAATAATAAAAAATTTTGCAAAATAAAAAAACGGAAGGACAAAATATGTCCTCCCGTTTTTTGTTTGGCGTTAAATATTTATTGTTAAAACTTTATGTCTATTCCGCTGTATCCCGTTATGCCGGGCATCGGATAATCGTAACTGATTTGGTATTTTTCATTTGTTATATTATCGCATTTTGCCCATACTGATATATTTTTTGTTATTCTGTAATCAACTCTTAAATTTACTGTGCAGTAATCTTTTAAATAATTTCTGTATTCGTCAAGAGTCGTTGCGACATACGATATATCTGCGTTTACTTTAACCTGCTCCAGCGGCAATACCGTAAGAACATAGTTTATTTTATGCATAGGTTTGTAAGTTAAATCCTTTTTTGTTTTTTTGTCTTCTGCCCTTAAATATGTGTAATTTAATTTGTGTTTTATTATTTTATACATATCGTATCCGATTTCAACTTCATATCCGTACTGTTTTGTTTCTCCGATATTCTGAGCCTGATACTGATAATATACGGGATCGACGAGTATGTTTTGTATAAGGTTATTGGTGTCAATATAAAAACACGTAAATGCGGCGTTAAAGTCTTTTAGAGAGTATTCAACGCCTATGTCGCTTGAAGTTCCCTGTTCGGGTTTTAAATCATGGTTTGGAATATACCACGTATTGTCTCCGTAAATTTGTCCGAACGTAGGGGCATTCCATACTTTGCTTATGTTTGCTGATATTTTTATGGATTCGCTCGCTTTAAATACGGCAGATAAAGCCGGCGTCGCAACATCTGAATAATCCGTATTCATATCGGCTCTTATTACGGGTATTAAAGTAAGTTTGTCTATATTTAATAACGTTTGCATATAAAAAGCCGAATTTTCTCTGTTGCGGTTTACCTGTTCAACGGAGGACATATTATCAAACTGTTTGTAAGTTGTTTTTTCCCATTCCATACCCGTAAAGAAAATTTCTTTATAAACAAACAAAGATTTTAGCCCTACGGTGTCAGTGTAATAAGTATTGTCATAAAAATTCGGAATATCGTAAGCTTTTCTTTTGTTCTGAGAGTTATATCCCGATATTTTTATGTCAAAATCCTGATAACGCGTGTTGTAATCAAGTTTTGAATAGTTGTTGTTTTCAAATTGTTTTGCAGTGTCTGAAGCCCATGACAAAGGACCGGGATTACCGAGATCAGAATCTAAAATCTGTCCTGAAAAAGCAATCTCGGAGTTTTCAGTCGGTTTTACGGCAAAATTTCCGAAAATATTTTTTGAATTATAGAAAGAATTGTTTCTGTATCCGTCGCTTGACAAAAGAGAAGGAGCGACAAGCAGAGATATGTTTTCATCCGCATAGGAGCCTGTAATTCCGGCGTTTATCGTATTAAAAGTCCCGTATGAAAAATACGGATTTACTTTCGGAGTAAAAACATCGGCTTTTTTTGTTATTACGTTTATTACGCCGCCGAAAGCGCCCGTGCCGTACATTGCGCTGCCTGAACCTCTTATTATTTCAACTTTTTCAATCATGCTTGCCGGTATTGAAGCAAAATCGGCTCCGCCGCCGGTTCCTATTTCGTTTATTCTTCTTCCGTCAACAAGAACGAGAGTCTGTCCGGCAGAGGCTCCTCTTATTGAAATTGAGACAGCCTGTCCCAAAGGACCGTAACTTTTAAAAGATATACCCGGTTCGTCTTTCAAAACGTCTCCGAGAGTTTTTGCGTTTTTTTCTTCAATATTTTTACGGGTTATTACGGTTAAATTCGTGCCGAGGTCTTTTAACGGTTCGGCAAATTTTGTAAGAGAAAGAAATACTTCTCCGTTTTCGCTTTGCGCGTCATATTCCTGAGACGCAAAAATCTGCGAGCATAAAGCCATTGTCATAACAAATAAAATAAATTTCTTCATAATTTAATCCTTTTTTAATGATTTTTTGCTGAAATTGAAACGTATAAACGGAATGATATTAAGTGTTGAAAATCATAAACGTACCTCCGAGGGTTTCTAAATTTAACGATCGGTCTCCTGACTCAGAGCTTTGCGATTTTAGATAAATCCTTCCCGCTTTGGCAGTGGAGATATCTGCTTTAAATCAGCTCATCACAGTAGCTGGACTGTATCCGAATTTCACGGATTTCCCGTTCATCGTTATTTATTTTTCACTGAAAACAGGTATTACGACCGGTTTGTTTGACACAGGGTTTGTCTTTACAACCACAGTCGTATTATATACCGTTTCTATATCTTTATAATTTAAAACTTCAGTAGCCGCGCCGCTGCTGAAAATAGTTCCTTTATCCATTAGAATCAAATCGGAACAAAATTCTCCGGCGGCATTTAAATCATGTATTGTCGTTATTATTGTTTTAGAGTATTTTTTGTTTAAAATTCTCAGCAGCCTGAATATTGAAGACTGGCTTCCGATATCAAGATGCGAAGTGGGCTCGTCAAAAGCTATGATATCGGTTTCCTGCGCAAGAGTCTGGGCTATAAGAACTTTTTGTCTTTCTCCGCCCGAAAGTTCAAGAATATTTCTTTCGGCAAACTCTTTTGTTCCGGTAAAATCCATTATTTCTTCAACTTTTTCATAATCGCGTTTTGACGCGTATTTAAAAAAATTCATATGCGGGAATCTTCCGAACATAATGAAATCTTTTACCAAAAAAGGAAAATCAAGCGGCATATTCTGAGGCATAAAAGAAAGCTTTTCGGCAAATATATTTTTTTTAATTTTATAAATATCGGTTCCGTTAAGTAAAATATTGCCTGCGTAAGGTTTTAAAAGTCCGGATAATGATTTTAAAAGAGTTGTTTTTCCGGCTCCGTTTTTACCTATTATGCCGACGAAAGAGCCTTTGATAATGTCAACCGATATGTTTTTTACTACCGGAATTTTATTATATCCGCATGATAAATTTTTAATTTGTATCATAATGCAAATTTCCTGCCGGGTTTTAATAAAAGTATGATAAAGAAAAGTCCGCCGACTATGCTTGTTATTACGCCTACGGGTATTTCAACCGGAGAAAGCAAAGTTCTGCTTAAAGTGTCGCATACGGGAAGAAATACGGCTCCGGCAAGAGCTGACGCAGGAATAAGAACTCTGTGGTCATTGCCTACGAATTTCCTCATTATGTGAGGCATCATAAGTCCCACAAAGCCTATTACTCCGCAGCAGCTTACAGCTGAAGCCGTAATTAATGAGCTTAAAAGAAATATATATTTAACCGTTCTTGCCGTATTTATGCCCAAAGACGAGGCTTTTTGCTCGCCCAGAGTAATAACGTTTATAAGATTTCCGAATAAACAAAGAATAATAATACCTGTAATTATTATTACCGTTACCGGAAGCAGAAGTCTTTCGTCAAAAGAAGATAAATTGCCCATAAGCCACATAAAAGCCGAGAAAAGCTTATCGGAAGAAAGTACGGCAAAAATAAGCATTACCGCCGCTGAAAATATATAACTTGCTACAACGCCCGAAAGTATCATGCTGTTTGAATCAAATCCTTTTTTTATATTTAAAGCGTAAACCAGAAAAATCGCAAGCATTGCTCCGAGAAAGGCAAACAGAGGAACATATATCCAGCCGGCCGCCGCAAGCCCGACGGCAAAAGCTATAGAAGCGCCGAAAGCGCTGCCTCCGGAAATCCCCAGAGTAAACGGATCGGCAAGAGGATTTCTGAGTATCCCCTGGAATATGCAGCCGCTTGCCGAAAGTCCGGCTCCGGCCGCAACGGCCAGAATAAACCGCGGCAGGCGTATGCTGTTTATTATTGTCAGAGTATTTTTATCGGCTTTTAAAAAGAAAGCTTGAATCATCTGTATAAAAGAAATATTTCCGGCTCCGGACATCATCGCAAAAATAAACGCCAGAGCAAGAAAAACAATTATTATTGAAAATTTAAAAATTAATTTAGTTTTCATTTGTAAAATCCGGATATATCGTTTTTAAAATTATTTTTACTCCTTTTAAAAAAGTTAAAGGCGTGGGGGTAAAAATATCGTTCACGTCAAGCATATAAATTCTTTTGTTTTTTACCGCGTTTATGTTTTTTATCCGTTTCCATCTTTGCATTTCTTCATTTGTTATATCGCCCATATTTACAAGTAAAATTATATCGGGATTTTTTATTATTACCGATTCCATGTTTACATTCGGATATCTCATGTCAATATCTTCAAATATATTGGTCGTTCCGAGAAATTTGTTGTAATTGTTTACAAAACTTTTTTTACCGGCCGTAAACAGCGGTTTTGCTCCGACTTCCCAGAATATTTTTTCGTTTTTTTTATTTTTCATATCTGCCGTTATTTTATCCATTTCTTTTTTTACTCTTTCTATTATAACGTCTGCGGTTTCTTTTTTGCCTACATAAGAACCCAAATTTTTAAAATTGTCGCATATTTCTTCAAAATTTCTTACGGTATTCATAACGTAAATTTTGCATCCGAGCCTCTGCATTTTTTCTATTGCGGATTTATTGTTTCCTTCCTTTGTTGATATGATCAAATCCGGTCTTAAAGAAATTATTTTTTCAATGTTGGGTTCCAAAAGCGTCCCTATGTTTTCTTTTTCCGTGGTTCCTTTCGGACAGTATACGGTTATCGCTTTGACGTTTTCTTCAAGTCCGAGTTCATAAAGGCTGGTTGTGACCGAAGGGGCAAGCGATATTATTCTTTTATATTCGCAGTATGCGTTTGCCGTTATAAAAAGAAAAATAAAAAAAATAAACAGTTTGTTCATCAGAATTCTATGCCTTCTTTCGCCTGAATGCCTTTTGAGTAAGGATGTTTTATTTCAAGAACTTCGCTTACAAGATCCGCCGTTTCAATAAGTTCTTTTGAAGCGCCTCTGCCGGTTATCATTACGGTTGATTTTTGAGCAAGCTTTTTTACAGTCTCAATGAGCGTTTGATCTTCAATAAAACCGTCTCTTACGGCTATGTTAAATTCTTCAAGAACTATAAGATCGTAAAAGTTGTTTTTCAGTATTTCTTCAATTTTGCTTAAAGCTATATAACATTCGTGTCTTGCGTCCTGTTTTGAAACGTCTTTAAAACAAAAGGGATGTTTTTTAGCGTATGAAAAAAAATCAAGCCCTTCAAGTTTCGCAAGTATTTTTTGTTCTCCGTAAAAATCTTCGCCCTTGAAAAGCTGTATCAAACAAACTTTTTGTTTGTGTCCCAAAGCGCGTACTATCTGACCTATTGAAGACGTAGTTTTGCCTTTACCGTTTCCGGTTAATACTATTATCATACAATCCTCCGCGCAGACTGATCATATTTAAAAAATAAAAAAACCGCCTTTCAAAAGAAAGACGGTTTATAAATGTTGAAAATATAAAACTCTCTCCCTAGAAAGAAACTGCAAAAAGATAAATAAATAGACCGGGCTTACATATAAAATATGCTTACCGTTGCTGGGCAGCGTCCGAATTACGGAACTTCCTTTTATTTATCTGTAAAACTTAAAAGAACATTGGGCCTGGTAGGACTTGAACCTACGACCATTCGATTATGAGTCGAGTGCTCTAACCAACTGAGCTACAGGCCCTTTAAAAAACAGTGGAAAAATTATACTTAAAACTTAATTTTAAGTCAAATATTTAATAAAAAACAACAAATTAAAAACTTCTTTCACGACGGGGAAAGAATCTTTTATTTTTATGTTTCGAAAAATTTCTTTTTTCAAAATGCTGCGTCAGCGTCAATTTTTGTTTCATTCTGGCGTTTCTGTCTTTTTCAATAAAAATCGGATTGCCCGCCGAATCTTTTTCACAGTAATACATCATTGTTGAATAAGTTGACGGAGCCGGCGTAAAGACCTGAACCTGTTCGGGCGTAAATTTTAACTGCTTTTTTATGAAAGCCGCAAGATTTTGAGTGTCTTTAAGAGAACAGCCGGGATGGTCAACCATAAAATAACACGTCATATACTGGTCAGTGTTTTCATTTGCGGCGTTAAACATTTTTATAAATTCAATAAAAGTTTCCTGTTTTGGTTTATTCATTGCGGCAAGGACTTTTTCTTCTGTATGTTCCGGCGCTATTTTCAACTGCCCCGATATATTATTCGCGGATATATGTTTTAAATATTTTTCTCCGTTGTTTTTATCTTTTACTATCATATCGTGTCTGAGACCGGATGATACGAAAACCTTTTTTATTTTTTCATTTTCTTTAATTTTATTTAACAAATTTATCTGTAAATCATGTGAGAAAACAAGATTTTCACATATTTCCGGGTACAGACATTTTTTGTTTTTGCAGCTTCCGGCAATTGTGCGGATTTTGCACGACAATCCGTACATATTTCCCGTAGGTCCGCCGACGTCCGATATATATCCTTTAAAATCAGTCATTTTCGTTAAATTTTCTATTTCGTTTAATATTGATTTCTCGCTTCTTGAAATTACGTTTTTGCCCTGATGGACGGCAATTGCGCAAAAATTGCATTCGCCGCAGCATCCTCTGTGAGATATTACTGAAAATTTTATTGTATCCTGGGATTTTACAGCGCCTGATTTTAGATAATAAGGATGCACCTGTCTTGTAAATTCCATATCGGATATTTCATCCAGTTCTTCCTGAGTCAGAACATCTTGGGTTTGATTGTGAATTAAATAACGGGTATCATGCCGCTGATACATGTTTTTATCCTGATTTTCATAAAAAAGTTTAAACATTTTCGCAAATTCATCTTTTGAAGCGACACAGTCTTCGTATGACGGAAGTTCAAGAGAATTATCCGGTTTTTCTTTTGAAATATAACAAAGTCCTTTTATGCTTTTGTAATCAAGATTATTTTTTAATTTGCCGGCCAGTTCCAATGTTGTTTTTTCGCCCATTCCGTAGATAAGAATGTCGGCTTTGGCGTCAAATAGAAGAGATCTTCTGAGTTTGTTATCTTTTAAGTCAAAATGTGTTATTCTTCTAAGACTTGCCTCTACTCCGCCGAGAACGACCGGTTTTGTATTTTTAAAGTATCTTCTTATTAAATTTGTATAAACCATGCAGGCTCTGTCGGGACGTTTGTTATTTATTCCGCCGGGAGTTAAATCGTCTTCGTTTCTGAATTTTCCGGTAGCGGTGTAATTTGCCACAAGAGAATCCATGGCGCCTGCGGTGACCGCCCAGAAGAGTTCCGGTTCTCCGAGTCTTGATATTTCGTCTGAATTTATATCTGGTTGCGCTATAATCGCTGTTTTATAACCGTATTTTGACAGATAATTGCCTATTACCGCCGCTCCGTTGAAGGGGGAATCAACATAGGTGTCGCCGGATAAGATTATTATGTCCGGTTTTGTCCATTTAAGTTTGATAATTTCTTCTTTTGTTGTAGGAATCATTCTTTATTCATTCTATCAAAAAAATACTGCTAGGGCTAATTTTTAATATTATATTGACATAAATACAGATGTATGATATAATACAAAAGAATTAGATTTTCTTAATACGGGGTGTTTATGAAAGAATTAACTGAAAAACAAAGAAAAGTTCTTAATTTTATCAACGAATTTTACGCGGATAACGCAATGATGCCTACTGTCAGGGAAATAGCGGGTCATTTTAAATTATCAATAGGCTCAATACAGCAGCATTTAAACAGTCTTCAGACAAAAGGCTATCTTACAAAAAGAGACTCAATATCAAGAGGGATTGATTTTCCCAACAGACAGAATTTTACTCCGGTTGCGGTACTCGGCAGCGTTCATGCAGGTACGTTTTTGGAACAAATTGAAGACGCCAGCGACTATGTTTATATAAATACAAACGTTACTAGAAACAGAAAATGTTTTGCTTTAAAAGTCAAAGGCGACAGCATGGAGCCTTCCGGCATATTTGAAGGCGATACGATAGTCGTTTCAAAAGAAGACAAACCTTATAACGGAGACGTCGTAGTAGCTCTTGTAGACGGAGAATCGGCGGTTAAATTATTTTATAAGGAAAACGGCAGAATATTTTTAAAATCTTCAAATCCGAAATATCCGGTAATTACATCGGATAATATTGAAATAGTCGGCAAATTAATATATCTTGTAAGAGAATATAAAGGATGAATATAAACATGTTATTTTATTTATTGTTTTTTGCGGATATTTTAATTGCCGTAATCGTCGGTGTTTTTACGAATTTTATTTTTGGTTTAATAACGGGATTTGTGTTGTTGTTTATAAACGGAATAACTTTTTATTTTATACAAAAAATACTGAAAATCGGAAAACAAACATATGAAAACAGAAAATAATTATAAAAAATACAAATATCTCTTTTTAACATCAACATTTGCCGGTGTAGCAGGTCTTTATATCGCTTACAAATTTCATTCCGAAACCGCAAAATACGTATCTTATGCGTTATTTGCGATATGGCTTATTCTTGCCTTGTACGTAAGATATCTCATAATCAGAGATAAAAAAAATATTCAAAAATAACATATTTAAAGAGCAGCAAAATATGTTAAAATGACATAATCTTAATTTTATGTAACATTTTAACTGTTTTTGCCGTCAAAATACTTTAATACTTTCTTGAGGGTAATATATGAATTTAGCGGGTTTGTCAATTAAAAGACCTACGTTTGTATTTTCAATATTGGTGTCAATGATTATTGTCGGACTTATTTTCTTTGAAAGAATACCTGTAAGATTATTTCCCGACGTTGAAATGCCTTTTGTCGTGGTTGATATAAGATATGACGGAGCCGGACCAGAAGAAATTGAAAGAAGAGTTTCAAGAAGAGTTGAAAATACCGTAAGCCCTATTTCCGGGATAAAACATATTTCTTCAATAAGCCAGGAAGGACAGTCAATGACGACAATAGAATTTGTGTTGTCAAAAAATCCGGAAACCGCCCTTCAGGAAGTTAAAGACAAAGTAGCCGAAATAAGAAGAGGATTCCCGGACGAAATAGACGAGCCTGTTATTTACAGAATGGATCCCGATTCGGAACCTATAATGACGGTAAGTTTAAACGCCAATCTGTCTCCGAAAGATATATACGATTTAGGAGATGAAATATTCAGAAAAGAACTATTCAGAGTAGACGGCGTTTCAAAAATACTGATGATAGGCGGCACAAGAAGGGAACTTCAGGTCAGGGCCGACCTTGATAAACTCAAACAATACGATCTTACCCTTACCGATATTACAAACGCGATCAAATCAAACAGTTCAAATATTCCGATAGGCAAATTTTCAAACCGGAATGAGGATATATCGTACAGGAGTATCGGAGAATTCAGAAGCGTTGATAAAATAAAAGACGTTAATCTTAATTTTTTAGGCAATGACGTTTCTGTCCCTATTAGTTATGTAGCCGAAGTTAAAGACACGGTGCAGGACAGAAGAACAAAAGGCAGAATAACAGTAAGAAACGGTGATATGATTCAGAGTAAAAATTCGCTCCTGTTAAGAATATACAAGCAGTCCAAATCAAACGACGTAAAAATATCAGACGGAATACAAAAAAAAATACGAGAACTTAACGCGGAATATTCAAATACTGCCGGAAATCCGGTTCTTGAAGTTGTCAGCGATAACGCAAGAGCCATAAGAGAAAATATTAAAGACGTTAAAAATACTATTTATGAAGGAATATTTCTTGCTATAGTAGTCGTTTATTTCTTTTTAGGCAGCTGGCGTTCCACATTTATCACCGCTTTGGCTCTTCCAAACAGCCTGATAGGTTCTTTTATTTTTATGTATATTTTCGGATTCAGCGTAAATATTATTTCTCTTTTGTCTTTGTCTCTTGCCGTCGGGCTTTTGATAGACGACGCCATAGTTGTGAGAGAAAATATTTTCAGGCATGTTGAGGAAGGAGAGGAACCTATAATTGCGGCGCGCAAAGGCACTGACGAAGTTGCGCTTGCCGTAATAGCTACTACCAGTTCCGTTATAGCCGTATTTCTGCCGGTTGGTTTTTTAAGCGGAGTGGTCGGACAGTTTTTTAAAGAATTCGGGCTTGTCGTTGTTTTTGCCATGATTATTTCTCTTATGGACGCTCTGACTATCGCGCCTATGCTTTCCGCGTATATGATACCCGGCAGAGGACAGGAAAATAAAAAAAATAAATTTATTTTGTTAGTTTCAAATATAATAAGAAAATTAACCGTTGACTGGTTTGAAAAAGTATACTCCTTTGTATCAAAAATTTACGTTTTAAGCATAAAAACAATAATAACTCATAAAATAAAAACCATATTTACCGTGATTTTGATATGTTTTTTGTCTTTCATATTGTTAAAACATATTCCGGTAGCTTTTATATCAAACGCCGAAATGGGTGAATTTAATATTGCGGTTGAAGCGGTTCCGAAGACATCAATAGACCGAATGGACAAATATACTTCCGATATTGAGAATATCGTTATGCAAAATAATAACGTTTCTTTTGTAGTAAGCGCAATAGGTTCAAGCGTTGAACCCAATACGTCAAATGTTTTTGTAAAACTTATTCCTTCCGGAGAAAGAAAAAAGAAAACCAGCGATATAAAAAAAGAAATAAGAACGGCTTTAAAGAAAAAATTCGGAGCTGAATTAAAATTTTCTCTTAATGACAATATGGGGCTTAACAGCCAGCGTCCTTTTTTGCTTCATTTATACGGAGACGATATAAACAGGCTTACCGAAAGAGCCGACGTTCTTATTGAAAAATTTAAAAATATAAAAGGACTTGTTGATCTGAGAACAAATTATGTATCCGGTAAACCCGAGATACAGATAACTCTTGATTCGGAAAAAATGAAAGCTTTCGGCGTAAATTCCGTTGATGCCGGCAACGAACTCAGGGCTATGGTTGAAGGAACCACTCCCGCCGTTTACAGACAGGATACTCTTGAATACGACATAAGAGTCCGTTTAGACGAAAAACAAAGAAACATAAGAAACGCTTATGACAGACTCTACGTAAAAAACAGAAACGGCAAACTTGTAAAACTAAAAAATATAGCGACTTTTAAAGAGGCAGAAGGCCCAAATAAAATTTTCAGACGCGACAGATCAAGATATATTTCCATTGAGGCAAACCTTGAGCCGGATGTTACTATTACTCAGGTTCAAAAGGCCACAAAAGAGATAATAGAAGAAAATATGCGTCAGGAAAAAGAAAAGTGGAATAAAATTAAATATTTTTATGCCGGCAACGCGGAAGACATGAAAGAATTATTCAGCAATATGATAATGGCCGGAATTTTATCTCTCATATTTATTTATATGGTGCTTGCAAGTTTATACGAGTCGGTAATAACTCCGTTTACCATAATGGCGGCGCTGCCGCTGTCAATAATAGGAGGATTATTTGCATTATTTATTACAAGAGAAACCATAAATATGTTTACGATGATAGGTTTTATAATGCTTTTAGGCATCGTCGCTAAAAATTCAATACTTCTTGTAGATTATATACAGCAGCTTATGCGTAGAGGCAGAAATATAAAGGATGCCATAGTTGAGGCCGGCAAAGTCAGATTAAGACCGATCTTAATGACTTCGTTTGCTCTTTCAGCCGGTATGCTTCCCACGGCTTTGGGTCTTACAGAATCCGGCTCTTTCAGAAAAGGCATGGGAATAGTCGTTATAGGCGGAATCATAAGTTCAACTGTTCTGACTCTGTTAATAATTCCGGCAATTTTTGAATATATGATGACTTTCAGAATGTGGCTCAGGAAAATTTTGGGAAGGCCGCCGCTTAGAACGATAGATAAAGAAACGCAATTAAACTAAAAAAATATTATAATATAAGCCGCATAATAAAAATAATGAATTTAATTTTGCGGTTTGCAAAATGTATGTGCGGAGGGAATAATGTTCGGATTGGGATTTCAGGAAATTTTATTGCTGTTTTTGTTGGCCTTGTTATTGTTCGGAGCAAAAAAACTGCCGCAGATAGGAAAATCTTTGGGAAATGCCATTAAAGAATTTAAAGACGCGTTTGACGGCAAAGCCAAAGACGATAAAACCGACGAAAAAAAGGATTTAAACGAAAAAAACGATGACGGCAACAAATAAACAAACTATAATATCGCATCTTGAAGATTTAAGATGGGTTTTTATAAGAGCAGTCGTTTATTTAACGGCGGCCTGCGTAATATCTTTCTTTTTTGCGGAACAAATTATAGAAATTATAAAACTTCCGGCAAAAGACGTGATTACTAATTTTTTCATATTAAAACCTACGGATTCGGTTGTTATTTATATGAAAACAATATTGTACGGCGGTTTTGTAATAGCTTTTCTGCCGATAATATACGAGTTTGTAAATTTTATAAAACCGGCGCTGCAGAAAGAACAGATTAGTTTTGTTTTGAAATGGACGGCGTTTTCGGTTATTTTATTTTTAGCCGGAACTTTATTCGCGTATTTTCTTATTTTGCCTGTTGCCGTTAAATTTTTAACGGATTTGGCTCAAACTCTTACAGCTTCAAGCATGCAGGTATCGTTTAATGCTTATATTTCATTTGTTCTTATGCTTTTATTGTGCGGAGGAATAATTTTTCAAATTCCTCTTTTATGCGCCGCTTTGACGATTTTAAACATAATTTCTCCGTTTGTTTTAAGAAAGTTCAGAAAAGAAATGTTTTTCGGGTTATGTGTTTTTGCCGCCGTGATTACTCCTACTACCGATGTTTTCAGCATGGCCTTATTCGTCGCGCCTATGATTGTTTTGTATGAATTGGGAATAATAATATCCGATGTGATATATAAACGTAAAAAATCAGAAACAGAGATGCTTTATGACGGAGGCAAATATGATTAAAAAAATTACGGGATTATTGTCGCAAAATTATACGAGAAAAAGTTTCTTAAAGATTTTTGCGGCGGCTTTATCGGCGGTTTTATTTTCAACGATGAAAACTAAAAAAATATTTGCGGCCGGAACTAAAAAAATAAATCCGAGACCAGGCAGAAAAATATCAACGAATTACGACCTTGTCTCCGTTCAGGGAGACAATATTCCGTTGATGGCGAAAAAACTTATTGACGAGCTTGGGGGCATCCAGAAGTTTGTAAAAAAAGGAGACGTCGTAGTAGTTAAACCTAATATGGGATGGAACAGAACACCCGAATATGCGGCAAATACAAATCCGGAATTGGTGGCCGCCGTTGTAAAAATATGTCTGGAAGCCGGAGCAAAAAGGGTAAACGTATTTGACAATACATGCAACGAAGAAAAGATGTGTTACAAAAATTCCGGCGTAGAACAAGCGGCTAAAAAAGCCGGAGCCAATGTTTATTTTATGGATTCTTTCAGATATTTATCCGGAAATTTTCCGGAAGGTTCGTCCATGGACGATTATCCGGTTTACGCCGATGCGGTAAACTGCGATTGTTTTATAAATATGCCGATAGCAAAAACGCATGGACTTGCCGGATTAACGCTTTCAATGAAAAACCTTATGGGAGTATGCGGAGGCAACCGTTCAACAATGCATTGGAATATAGATAAAAAACTTGCCGAAATGCTGGCTTTTATAAAACCGGATTTGAATATTATCGACGGATACAGGATATTGACCGCAAACGGTCCCAGAGGCGGAAATTTGTCGGACGTAAAAAAAATGTCAACGGTTATAGCCTCAACTGATGCCGTTCTTGCCGATGCTTATGCAGCAAAACATTTATTTGATATGAACCCCAAAGATATTTCACATATAAATTTTGCCGCCGAAACAGGACTCGGAAATATAAATATTAATTCGGCAAAAATTAAAAAGATTAAAATATAAATCAGAAGCTGAGAAACTTGGCAGTTTGGAAACTTGGTAAAAAGATGAAAATAAAGACGATAAAAAGAATAACCCAAAGTTTTATATTTGTCTTAATATGTCTGGCGTTTTGGTATTTGAGATATCCTCTGATCGGTTGGTTTAATCCGGTATATTTTTTTCAACTTTCGCCTCTTGCGGCGGCAGTCTCGTTTTTTTTGATGCCGCTTCTTCTGATATCGGCCGGCTTGATAATTTTTACTTTTATATTCGGAAGAATTTTTTGCGGATGGATATGCCCGTACGGAACGATTATGGACGCAATTTCTTTTTTCTTGAATTTTTTTAAAAAGTATAACGAAAATTCTCCCAAACCTTTAAAATCAAAATATTTTTTGCTTGCAGTTTTAATAATCCTTTCTTTTTTCGGATTTCAATTAATTTATTTGTTTGAACCGGTAACTGTTTTTGCCAGAGCTTTTTATTTTACGATTTATTCTTTTAAAAATAATCTTCTTACGGATTTATTTTATAAACTCATGTCCGCAAATCCCGGAGCGGTCGTTGAGGGCATTTACAGCGTATTTAAAAGTTCAATAATAGAAAACAGGCATGTTGTTTTTAATAACAGCCTGATAACTTTTATTTTTTTTGCGGTTCCGCTGTTTTTCGTTTTTTTCAAAAGAAGATTCTGGTGCAGATATATATGTCCGCTGGGCGCATGTCTTGCGGCGGTTGCAAAATTTTCTTTATTGAAAAGAAACAGCGGTATTTGTTCGTCAGGATGTTCCGGATGCGTTTCTCAATGCAGGATGAATGCGATAAAAAAAGATAATTCTTATGTGCCCCAGGAATGCATAGTATGCGGAGACTGCGTGAATATTCCGTGCGGTAAAAAATCAAAATTTACTTTTTCGTTTCCTTTTAAAATACAAAGCGAAAAAAATGCGTACGGCGCAGGCGTTACAAGAAAAGATTTTATTTTATGGTCTGCCGCAGCCGTTACTTTATTTTTTTCAAAGAAAGTTTTTGCAAAAGAGCAAAGAAACGTAATAAGGCCGCCGGGTTCTTTAGAAGAGGATTTATTTAAACAAAAGTGCATACGCTGCGGAAATTGCATAAAAGTGTGCGTTACAAACGGGCTTCAGCCGGTTTTATTTGAAACCGGACTGGACGGCGTTTGGACTCCGAAACTTGACGCAAATACCGGATACTGCGAATATGAATGCGTATTGTGCGGAGAAGTTTGTCCTACGCAGGCAATAGAAAAATTATCGGAATCTCTTAAAAAAGAAACAAAAATAGGCATAGCCAAAATTCAAAAAGACATATGCGTTCCATGGAGAGACGGATTAGAATGCCTTGTTTGCGAAGAACACTGCCCGGTTGCTTCAAAAGCGATAAAACTTCAAAAAATCACTGTAAACGGAAATGAAGTTCAAGCTCCTTACATAGAAGAAGAACTCTGCGTCGGCTGTTCTATATGCGAAAATAAGTGTCCGGCATCAAACAATAATAAAAAAGGAATTGTTATTGAACCTATTTGACATTGATATATTAACTGTTTATAATAAATACAATATGCGGCAATAGTTATTGGAGATTATTGTCTTTTTTTTGTTAAAATATTTTAAAATAAGGAAAAAATTATGATAATACTTACGGGCGGCGCCGGTTTTATAGGAAGTTGTTTCCTTTGGAAACTTAATCGTGAGAAAATTGACGATGTTTTAGTGGTTGATCATCTTGACGAAAGCGAAAAATGGAAAAACCTGGTAGGTAAAAAATACAGGGATTACATGCAGAAACAAACCTTTCTTGATTTGATCAAGGAAGGAAAAATTCAAAAACCCGAAGCCGTAATTCATCTCGGAGCATGCAGTTCAACTACGCTTACCGATGCAAATTATTACGTTTATAACAATTTTGAATATTCAAAAACTCTTGCTTTATGGGCAATGGAGTTAAAAGTTCCCTTTATATACGCTTCATCCGCGGCTACGTACGGAGACGGAGAAAACGGATACGACGATAAGTCGGATCTTGACAAACTTGCCCCGCTAAATATGTACGGTTATTCAAAACATATGTTTGATTTGTGGCTTTTAAGAAATAAACATATTGATAAAACGACAGGAATAAAATTTTTCAACGTGTTCGGACCTAACGAATATCACAAAGGTTCAATGAAAAGCGTAATTTGCAAAAGTTATGATGATGTCGCAAAGAAAGGATTGATGAAACTTTTTAAGTCATATAAAGAAGAATTCGGACACGGCGACCAACAGAGAGATTTTATATATATAAAAGACGCAGTTGAAGTAATGTGGTTTTTAATGAACAATCCTAAAAAAACGGGTATTTATAATTTGGGAACAGGCAAAGCAAGAAGCTGGAATGATATTGCAAACGCGATGTTTTCGGCTGTCGGCAGGAAATCAAACATTGAATATATAGAAATGCCGGATATCCTTAAGGAAAAATACCAGTATTTTACTCAGGCGGAGATGTCAAAAATAAAAGAAGCCGGATGCAAACATAAGTTTTTGTCTTTGGAAGATTCCGTAAAAGATTATTGTTCATATTTAAAGAATAAATCATATTTATAAAATTTATTAATATGTTCCGCGAAAACAGGAGAACAAAAAAATGCAAGACAAATTACTTTCAATGATACCGGCTCTGCAGAAACAGGCCGTATTGGTTGTCGGAGATACGATGGTTGATAAGTTTATATGGGGGAAAGTTTCAAGAATTTCTCCCGAAGCTCCGGTTCCAGTCGTTGAAGTTTCAAACGATACCGAGACTCTGGGCGGCGCAGGAAACGTCGCAAGCAACATAACGTCGCTTGGCGCGACGGCATATTTAATTACCGTTATAGGGGACGACGTTAACGGATTAAATATGAAAAAAATGCTGGACGAAAAAAACATAAATCATGATTTTGTGGTTGTAGACAAAAACAGACCGACCACCATTAAAACAAGAATAATAGCTTCACATCAGCAGGTTGTCAGAGTCGACAGAGAAGTTAAGGGAACTTTTTCTCCTTCAACGGAAGATGCGATTATCAAAAATATAGAAACGGTAATTCCAAAAGTAGGCGGAATAATAATTTCTGATTACGCAAAAGGCATAGTCGTTCCGAAAGTTTTAAAGAAAATAATTGCTATCGCAAAAAAAAGAAATATACCGGTAACTGTTGATCCGAAAGTTGAAAATTTCAGACAGTATAAATACATAACATGCATGACTCCCAATACAAAAGAAGCTACCGAAGGCATGAATGCAAAAAATATAAATACGGATGAAGATATAGCGGTACTGGGCAAAAGAATACTTAAACTTTTAAAATCGGAATCGGTGCTTATCACGAGAGGCGAGAAGGGAATGACTCTGATAGAAAAAGACAATAAAATAACGCACATACCGACAAGAGCTAAAGAAGTTTACGACGTAACCGGCGCAGGCGATACTGTTATAGCCACAATGACGCTGGCTCTGTCGGCTAAGTTTAATTTTGTTTCTGCCGCCGAAATTGCCAATTTTGCTGCCGGACTTGTAGTCGCAAAAGTCGGAACGGCCACAATAACGGCTCAGGAATTGAGAGAAAATATAAAGGATTTTTACAGAAAAAAATGAAAACGGCTGTTATAATTCCGGCAAGATACGCTTCAACCAGATTTCCGGGCAAACCTTTAGTTTTGATTCAAGGAAAGCCTTTGATTCTGCATGTCGCGGGAAAAGTTTCAAAATGCAAAGGCGTTGACGGCGTATTTGTCGCTACAGACGACAAAAGAATATTTGACGCCGTAAAACAGGCGGGTTTTAACGTTTATATGACGCCGGTAAATTTAAAAAGCGGAACGGACAGAGTCGCTTTTGTCGCAGGTAAATATTTAAAAAAATTTGATGTTTTTATAAACGTTCAGGGCGACGAGCCTTTAATAGACAAAAAACTTGTTGAAAAGATGGTTGACCGGTTTAAAAAAGACAGAACCGTTGAATATTTAACGGCGGCTTATAAGATGAAACCTTCAGATGATATAAACAATCCTAATACGGTAAAAGTTGTTTTTGACCGCGATATGAACGCGATTTATTTTTCAAGATATCCCATACCGTATTTGAGGGATAAAAATGCCAAAACGGATTATTATAAACACATAGGCGTTTACGGATACAGACGCAAATTCGTTTTAAATTTTGCAAAAACAAAACAAACTACTTTGGAAAATGCCGAATCATTGGAACAGTTAAGGGCTTTGGAAAACGGTAAAAAAATAAAAATAATACTTTCAACAAAAGATTTAAAAGACGTTAACGTGCCGGATGATATAAAACAAGTTGAAAGTTTATTGAAATAAAAATTATAAAGCATGACAGAAAAATAGTATAATAGAGGAAGAATGAATATTAAAGTTAAAATTTCAGATAAAGTGGCCCTTGCAAACGATTTGCCGTTATCGGTTATTGCCGGACCGTGCGTTATTGAAAACAGAAAAGAAACGATTGAACTTGCCGCAAAATTAAAAAAAATATGCGTCGGCAGAAATATTAATTTTATTTTTAAAGCTTCTTACGATAAAGCAAACAGATCCTCAATAGATTCATTCAGAGGTCTCGGTATTGAAGAAGGTCTTGAAATACTTTCGGAAATAAAGAAGAAATTAAATATTCCGGTTTTAACTGACGTTCACTGCGTTTCGGAAGTCAATATTGCCGCTAAAGTAGTTGACGTTATTCAAATTCCGGCGTTTTTATGCAGACAGACCGACTTGGTCGTAGCCTGCGCCAAAACGGGGCTGCCGGTAAATATCAAAAAAGGGCAGTTTCTTGCTCCGGAAGATATGCTGCAGGTTCTTAAAAAAGCAAAAGTGTCCGGAAATAATAAACTTACTCTTACGGAAAGAGGAGCAAGTTTCGGATATCATAATCTTGTTGTTGATTTCAGAGCTATAGAAATTATGAAACAATTCGGTTATCCGGTTGTTTTTGACGCGACTCACAGCGTTCAAAAACCCGGAGGACTCGGAGATAAAAGCGGCGGAGACAGGCAGTTTGTGTTGCCTCTGGCAAAAGCGGCCGCGGCAGTCGGCGTAGCCGCTATTTTTGTTGAAGTTCATAAAAATCCCCAAAAAGCTCTTTCGGACGGAGCCAACAGCATAGATTTAAAAATGTTTAAAAATATGCTTGATACGGTGTGCAAATTGGACAAGGCCGTAAAGTAAAATAAGAGATGCGGAGTTTAAAGTGCCAAAAGAAAAATATGAACAAGAAGATGAAAAATACAGTTGGAAGCCTGATTTCAAATGGCTGTTTAAGACATTTATCTTTGTATATGTTTTTGTGATAATTTTATTTTTTTTACTGAATTTTTTGTTGAAACCGTATATGAGGCAAAGACCGGCTGAAATAACTCCGTGGCTGGATAACAATAAAACGGAAAACGTTTCGGAGCGTAAATGAAAAAATATTCTTCCAAAATTTTATCGGCCGCAAAAAACATAAAACTGATTGCAACTGACATAGACGGCGTTTTAACGGCCGGAGAAGTTATACTTCTTGAAAATAACGAAGAAATAAAAATTTGGAACGTTAAAGACAGGGCGGCAATAGCATATATTAAAAAACATTTGCCTGATGTAAAATTCGCATGGATTACGGGAAGACAGTCAAAACAGGTAAGATTAAGAGCCCAAGAATTAAAAATTGATTATTTGATTCAGTCCTGCGACGACAAAAAACAGGCTCTTATAAAAATTGCTAAAAAAACCGGAATTGATTTGAAACAGACTGCATATATCGGAGACGATATTATAGATATAGGAGTTTTGAAATCGGCGGGATTATCCGTATGTCCGGCGGATGCGGCTGACGACGTTAAAAAAAACGTATTGTATGTGTCTGCTTACGAAGGCGGAAAAGGCGTTTTAAGGGAAGTATGCGAAATAATATTAAAATCAAAAGGCGAATGGGATAAAGTTTTAAAATATTATTTATGAAAAAAAATATTTTTTTCTTAATTTTTCTTTTAGTATCAACATGTTTTACGTCGTCTTGTAAAGAAGAAGAATCAATAATAGAAGAAACTCCGCCGACAACCGAACAGACAATTGAAAAGTTTATAGTAACGGAAACTCAGGACGGTAAAATAAAGACAATTCTTGAAGCGGAATCCGCAATAATCGACGACAATGAAAAAAAGGCTTATCTGACTCTTCCAAGAATTAAGTTTTATGAAAACGGCAAATATACTTCCATACTTGTTGCGGAATCCGGAGAAATCAATCTTGAAACGAATGACGTTAAAGCTTTGGGAAAATGCACTGTTGATACGGTAAAAAACGAATACCTTCAGACAAGAGACATATCTTACGACGCCGTAAAAAAAATCATATATTCAAACAGCGATATTAAAATAACAAGAGACAAAGAGGTTATTTACGGCAGCGGATTCAAATCGGACATAAATTTAAACAATATTACGGTAAAAAAACAGAGGGTTATAATTGACAAATAAATTTTATATGCTGATTCCGTTATGTTTTATTTTTAGTTTTGCATATGCCGGAGAAAGCAAAGAACAAACCATAATTACAGGCGATGAAATGCATATGAATAAAAAAGAAGCTATAACGGTTGTAAAAGGCAGCGGAAAAGTTGTAAGAGGGAATAAAATTATAGAAGCCGATACGATAACATATTCGGAAAAACAAAATCAGATTGACGCTGAAGGTAACGTCCGTTTTTTTGATACGGAGAAAGACGGAAGCAAAATAAAAGCGGTTTCGTCAAGCGCAACGTATAATACCGAAAAATCAGACGGCAGACTGTGGGGCGGCAATCCGTCTATTGAATACAATATAAAAAATTCTACGGATATAGTTTATATGTATGCGGATACTTTTTATCTTGATAAAGATTTTGAATCAGCAAGAGCTTTGTCAAACGTTAAGATTATTTCGTCTTCCGGCACGCTGACGGGAGATAACGCAAGGGTAAGCAAGAGCGACAATACGTTATTTATGCATAAAGATATCGTCAGACCTAAAATAACGGCTTATCAAGACGATAAATACGCCGAATTTGAATCCGACGAGCTTTATTTGTTTTATGACACGAAAACCGTAAAAATGGATAAAAACGTCAAGGGAAAATTTATAATGAATACTACAGAGGTAAAATAATGATATTATCCGCGCATGCGCTTCATAAAAAATATAAGCATAGAATGGTTGTAAACTCTGTCAGCATAAAAGTTTCTCAGGGTGAAATAGTCGGGCTTTTGGGACCTAACGGAGCCGGTAAAACCACGACGTTTTATATGACCGTCGGATTGATAGAACCTTACGACGGCAATGTTTATCTTGATGATAAAGATATAACTTACGAACCGATGTACAAAAGAGCAAGAGCGGGAGTAGGGTATTTGCCTCAGGAATCTTCAATATTCAGAGGATTGACCGTTGAAGAAAATCTTATGGCTATAGCCGAAATGCTTCCGATATCAAATAAAGAACGTCAAAAAAAAGTAGATTCTCTTCTTTCTGATTTCGGATTAAACAAATTAAGAAAACAAATCAGCACGACTTTATCCGGCGGAGAGAGAAGAAGATGCGAAATTGCAAGAGCATTGGTAAACGATCCTAAATTTTTATTATTGGATGAGCCGTTTGTCGGCATTGATCCCATAACCGTAGCCGATATACAGCAGATTATTTCAAAATTAAGGGATAAAGGTCTCGGGATTTTGATAACCGATCATAATGTCAGGGAAACTTTGGAAATAATAGACAGAGCCTATATTATTTATGACGGGAAAATATTACTTGAAGGAAGCGCTCAGGATTTAATTAACAGTCCGGAGGCTAGAAAAGTATATCTCGGCGAAAATTTTAAAATGTAGTTTCAAAAAACTCTTGCCGTCAGGTCTTATAAAATGCAAAAACAGACAATAATTATTTCAGGTCCGACAGCTTCAGGCAAAACTGCCGTTGCGGTTGAACTTTGCAAAAAAATAAACGGCGAAATAATATCCGCCGATTCGCGCCAGATTTATAAATATCTTGATATCGGAACAAATAAAGAAGGCGTTCTGTCTGATAACGGAATAAGATATATTTCTTCAGTTCCGCAGCATCTTACGGATATTATAGAACCTGACGGTAAATACAGCACAAAAAAATTTGAAACAGACAGCGAACAAATTGAAAAAGAATTGCTGTTGAAAGGCAAAGTCCCTGTTGTTACGGGAGGCACGGGTTTGTATATAAAGTCTTTTTTATACGGACTTGACGAACTGCCTGACGCAGACGAAAAAATACGCGCTGAGATACAAAAAGAAATTGATGAAAAAGGGCTTGAGTCTGTTTATCAAAAACTTTTAAAGGCAGACCCGGTATCAGCTGAAAAAAATAAAGGAAATACGCAAAGAATCGTAAGAGCTTTGGAAATATATAAACTTACCGGTAAAACAATGACGGAATTTCTTAATAAAAGAACAAAAAAAAACAGAAACTTTAAACATTTTGTGATATTTAAAGACAGGGATATTCTGTATAAAGACATAAACGCAAGATGTAAAAATATGATCAATTCGGGAATGATTGAAGAAACGCAAAAAGTTTTAAATATGGGTTTTAAAATAAATGCGCCCGCGCTGACAGGCGTCGGGTATAAGCATATAGTTCTTTATATAAACGGTAAAATTTCAAAACATGAACTTATTGAAAGTTTTTCCGCAGAAACCAGGCAGTACGCCAAAAGACAGATAACGTGGTTTAAAGCCCAGCCCGACGTTATTTTAATTGACGGGTCAAAAAAAGACGTTATTTACGACGTGCTTAAATACATTTCTTGACTTGAAATTTCAAAAGAGATAAAATAATAAAACAATTATGGCTAAAATAACAGTTAACAACGACAGATGCAAAGGATGCGGGTTATGTATAAACGCCTGTCCGAAAAAATGCATTTCCTTTTCACAAAACCTTAATAAAATAGGCTATCACTATGCCGTTCTTGAGAATGAAAAGAACTGTATAGGATGCGGATTTTGTTATCAGGTGTGTCCGGATGTATGCATAGAGGTTTATAAATAATGTCAAAACATTTAATTAAAGGAAATATAGCGTTATGCGAGGGAGCGATAACCGCGGGTTTAAGCGCCTATTTCGGTTATCCTATAACTCCGCAGAATGAAGTTCCTGCTTATATGTCAAATAAAATGGTTAAGCTGGGAAGAGTTTTTGTTCAGGCGGAATCGGAACTTTCGGCCGCCAATATGGTTATGGGCGCCTATGCCACCGGAAAAAGAGCCATGACATCATCGTCGTCTCCGGGAATATCTTTAAAACAGGAAGCAATTTCATATCTTGCCGGAATGGAAGTTCCAGGCGTTATAGTTAACGTTCAGAGAGGCGGACCTGGACTTGGCAATATTTCAGGTTCTCAGGCTGATTATTTTCAGGCGACAAAAGGCGGCGGGCACGGTGATTATCATACTATAGTGTTTGCTCCTAACAGCGCGCAGGAAATGTACGAAATGGCTTACGATTCGTTTGATATTGCTGAAAAATACAGAACTCCGGTGATGATTCTTTCAGACGGAATTATAGGACAGATGATGGAACCTGTTGAATTTAACAGGAAAGAAAAAACAGAATTTGAAAAAAAAAGCTGGGCTTTGGACGGATGCGACGGAAGAGAACCGCGGTCGCTGCAGTCTCTTCTTATGAAAGACGGAGCGCTTGAACAGCATAATATTGATTTACAGAAAAAATACGAAGAAATAAAGAAAAATGAAGTGAAGTACGACATATATGAAGCTGAAGACGCTGAAATAATAATAGTCGCTTACGGAATATCTTCAAGAATTGCAAAAAATGCTTTAAAACTTGCAAGACAGCAGGGAATAAAAGCAGGAATGATCAGGCCTAAAACATTATGGCCTTTTCCTTATGAAATTATAAATAAACATGCGGGGCAAGGCGTAAAATTTCTAACTGTTGAACTTTCTATGGGTCAGATGGTTGAAGACGTAAATCTTGCCGTAAACGGAAAATCTCCCGTTGAATTTATCGGAAGAGCCGGCGGCGGAGTAATTACGGTACAGGCTGTTTTAAATAAAATTACGGAATTAAAAAAATAAAATGGAAAAAATATTATCAAGACCAAAAGCGCTTAAAGATAATCCTTTGTCTTACTGTCCGGGATGCGGACACGGAATAATACACAGGCTTATAGCAGAATCAATTGATGAACTCGGTATAAGAGAAAAGACGATTGCCGTAGCTCCGGTCGGATGCGCGGTGTTTGCCTATGATTATTTTAATTTTGATACTACCGAAGCGCCGCACGGAAGACCTCCGGCTGTTGCGACGGGAATTAAAAGAACAAATCCCGATAAAATTGTTTTTACCTATCAGGGAGACGGAGATTTGGCGGCGATAGGTACCGCCGAAACTATTCACTGTGCAAACAGAGGCGAAAATATAACCGTAATTTTTGTTAATAACGCCAATTACGGTATGACAGGCGGACAGATGGCGCCTACGACGTTAATCGGGCAGGTTACGGAAACTACTCCTTTCGGAAGAGATCCGTTAAGAGAAGGATATCCGATAAAAGTTTCTGAACTTTTGGCAAATCTTCAGGGAACAAAATATATAGAAAGAGTGACTGTTTTTAACGCTCCGCATATAATTAAGGCTAAAAAAGCCATCAAAAAAGCTTTTCAAAATCAGGTTGAGGGAAAAGGATATTCTTTTATTGAAGTTATATCGCACTGTCCCGTTGACTGGGGTAAAACTCCTCTGGAATCAGTAAAATGGGTTGAAGACGTATTTTTGAAAACATTCCCGCTGGGCGTAATAAAGGATGAAACTAAATAATGAAAACATATAATGAAATAATCATTGCGGGATTCGGCGGACAGGGCGTTTTGCTTGCCGGTAATATTTTGGCGCAAAGCGCAATGGAAGAGGGGCTTAATACGACATGGTTTCCTTCTTACGGCGCAGAAATGAGAGGCGGTACTGCAAATTCAACGGTTATTATTTCAGATGATGAAATAGGTTCGCCGATAGCATTTAACCCGTCCGGACTTATTGCTCTTAATGCTTTGTCTCTTGATAAATTTTTGCCGAAAATGTCGGAAAAAGCGGTTATAATAGCCAATTCGTCAATTATAAATAAAGATGATTATAAAAATAAGAATATAATATTTATCCCGATTTCAGAAATAGCAGACAAAGAAATAGGAAATATCAGAGCAGCCAATATGGTTGCTGTAGGCGCTTTGGTAAAAGCATTGAATGTTCCTTCATTGGAAAATGTTCTTAACGCCGTTAAGACCGCATTTGCAAAAAAAGAAGGACTTTCTGAATTGAATATAAAAGCCGTAAAAGCCGGCTATGATTATAAAATCTAAAAAAGGAGAGAAAATGAAGATAAGGCATGCCAAAGTCTCAGACGTTAAGGCAATACATAAGCTTGTTGAATATTACGCAAACAACAAGGAAATGCTTCACAGATCTCTCAATTCAATATATGAAAATATACAGGAATATATGGTAGCAGAAGAAAAAGGCCAGATAATAGGCTGCGGAGCTTTGCATGTTTCGTGGGATAATCTTGCCGAAATTAAAGCTTTAGCCGTTTCAAAAAATTACATGGGAACGGGAATAGGAAGGAAAATAGTTTCAGAACTTGAAAAAAATGCTCTCAAACTTGACGTATTTACTACTTTTGCGTTAAGTTTTAAACCCGGTTTCTTTCAGAAACTGGGATATGAAATAATATCAAAGGAAGTGCTGCCTCAGAAAATATGGAGCGAATGCATAAACTGCCATTTGTTTCCTGACTGCGGTGAAGTTCCGTTGATAAAAGATTTAAAACATACCAAAAAGAAAAAAAACGTATAAGTATAATATTTTATACTTAAGTTTATTTTACAATAACCTTAAAATTTTTGTTCTATAAAAACTTTTATTTCGTTTAAAAATAAAATATCTTTTATGATATAAATGATATATTATATATCATAAAAAGTATAATAATTAAAATAAATTTACGATATTATATCTTAAATGGTATAGTTGTTTTGAGGGGGGACTGTGTTAAAACCAAAAGTTTCAATTATAGGGTGCGGAAACGTAGGTATGAGGTATGCCTATGCTTTAATGATAAAAGGTACCGCAAGAGAAATAACGCTTGTTGATTATGATATAAAAAAGGCGGAAGGCGAAGCTATGGATTTGTCGCACGGAGCTCCGTATACCAATCCTGTCAACGTTGTTGCCGGCACTTATAAAGATATAATCGGTTCTGATTTAGTAGTAATTACAGCCGGTAAGAAACAAAGACCGGGCCAAACAAGAATAGATCTTCTTAAGGACAATATAGATTTATTTAAAAGCATAATACCTGAAATTATAAAATATGCGCCTGACGCCATTTTAGTAATAGCTTCAAATCCTGTTGATATTCTTACATATGCGGCTTATAAAATATCCGGTAAAAAATCTTCAAAAGTTATAGGTTCGGGAACCCTTTTGGATTCTGCCAGATTCAGATATGAAATAGCAAAACATTGCAATATTGATTCAAGAAGCATACATGCTTATATTTTGGGAGAACACGGCGACAGTGAATTCCCGGTATGGAGCAAAGCTACTTTGGGCGGAGTAAATATAGACAGTTACTGTATGCTATGCAACAACAAATCAGATTGTGACCATAAAGCTAAACTTGACGAGATATTTACCAACGTAAAAAACTCGGCTTATAAGATAATAGAGAAAAAAGGCGAAACTTCGTACGGAATAGGGCTTGCTCTTGTAAGAATCACACAGGCAATTCTTCAGAATGAAAATGCGGTTCTTCCCGTATCTGTTTTAATTCAAGATTTCTGCGGTGTGGATGATGTTTATTTAAGCCTTCCGTCCGTTCTTAATTCCGAAGGCGTCAGACAGGTTCAAAAAATTGAATTTAACGAAATAGAAAAAAAATCATTTGTTGAATCTGCAGCCGTTCTAAAACAATTATTGAAAGAAGTTGGTTTCTAGTCATGGAGGAGAATATATTAAAACCAAAAGTTTCTATTATAGGCTGCGGCAGTGTTGGTATGCGGTATGCTTATGCCTTAATGATGAAAGGGATAGCCAGAGAGATCACGCTTGTTGACGTTGATATGAAAAAAGCGGAAGGCGAGGCTATAGATTTATCCCACGGCCTGCCGTATACTGATCCTGTTAATATTGCTGCAGGAGAATACAAAGATATAGCTGGTTCCGATTTAGTTGTTGTAACAGCCGGTAAAAAGCGGAAGTCCGGGCAAACAAGAGTAGATTTATTAAAAGATAATATAGATTTGTTTAAGACAATCATTCCGGAAATTATGAAATATGCGCCGGATACGATTTTGCTGATAGTATCCAATCCTGTAGATCTTTTAACTTACATTACTTATAAAATATCCGGCAAAAAATCTTCTAAAATTATAGGTTCAGGAACTCTTTTAGACACGGCAAGACTTAAAAATGAAATATCAAAAAACTGCAATATAGATTCAAGAAGTATACATGCTTATATATTAGGGGAACACGGCGACAGCGGATTTCCTGTTTGGAGCAAAGCTGCGGTCGGCGGTATAAATATAGAGACATATTGTCTTCTATGTGATAATAAATGTCAATATAAAAAGAAATTGGAAGAAATATTTAACAATGTCAAAACTTCAGGTTCTGCAATTATTGCAAGAAAAGGTGAAACTTCATACGGAATAGGCCTTGCTCTTTTAAAAATTACACAGGCCATTCTTAAGAACGAAAACGCTGTTCTTCCGGTATCCGTATTAATTGAAAATATTTACGGGATAAATGATGTGTATTTAAGTTTACCGGCTGTAATTAATTCAGACGGAGTAAGGCAGGTACAAAACATTGAATTTAATGACACGGAAAAGCAGGCATTTTTAAAATCGGCAAATGTTTTAAAACAGTTATTGAAAGAAGTTGGATTTTAAATACGGAGTTTAATCATGAAAACTTACAGAAAAGAACTTATATTCAACACGTCAAAACGAATAGAATTTATAAACATAACCGAGCAGGTTCAAGACGCAATAGACGAAAGCGGCGTTAAAGAAGGAATTTGTCTTGTTAATGCCATGCATATAACGGCAAGCGTTTTTATAAACGACCACGAATACGGCCTTCACAGTGATTTTGAAAAATGGCTTGAAAAACTTGCTCCGCACCAGCCTATAAATTATTACCGTCACAATGATACTGGCGAGGACAACGCGGATTCTCATCTTAAAAGACAAATAATGGGAAGAGAAGTTACAGTTGCAATTACAAACGGCCGGCTGGATTTCGGTCCGTGGGAACAGATATTTTACGGCGAATTTGACGGGATGAGAAGAAAAAGAGTTTTAATAAAAATAATCGGCGGTTGAACTGATTATAAATTGCCGCTTCCTATCGTTACTTCGCCTGATCCGACAGTTTCAATGTTTCCGTTTGAAGTTTTTACGATAAGGTTTCCTTTTTCGTTTATATCCGTTACAAATCCTTCTTTTTTTAATCCGTTGACGACATAGGAGATATTCTTATTTAAAATAACGGAATGTTTTTTATATTCCTGCATCAAATTTTTGTTTTTTAAATCACCGTATAAAACGGTAAGATTATTTACTATTTCCGCAATCAGGACGTTTCTGTTTAAATTATCGCAATAAAGAGAAGTCGCAGTTTTTTTCATTTCTTTCGGAAAATCTTCGGTTTTTATGTTTACGCCTATTCCGACAATAATGCTTTCGGCCGTCTGACTTTCAAAATCTATCGTAGCTTCCGTAAGAATTCCGCATATTTTTTTTCCGTTTAAAAATACGTCGTTTACCCATTTAATATCGGTATCAATGCCGGTCAGTTTTTTAACAGCTCTTACTACCGATACCGCGGCAGCTATAGTTATAAGCTGCGTATCTGCCGCATTTTTATTCGGTTTAAAAACAACGGTCATATAAACGCCTGTTTTGGCGGGGGAAAAAAAATTTCTGTCAAATCTTCCTCTTCCGGCAGTTTGTTCGTCGGCGGTTATGATCGTTCCGTGTTTTGCCGTTCCTTCTGCGACCATCTTTTTTGCCTGATTGTTTGTAGAATCAATCGTTTTATAAACGTATATATCAAAGCGTTTATTTTCAGAAGACAGATAAAGGCGTATTCCCTCTGATGAAAGAATATCGGAATTTGCGGCAAGAATATAACCGTTGTTCGTTGACGCTTTTATAGGATAGCCTTCTTTTTTTAAGGCATTTACCGCCTTCCATACAGCCGTCCTGGAAACGGAAAGTTTATCGGCAAGCTCCTGCCCGGAAACGGTTTTTTGTTTGTTTTTTTCAAATATTGATATTATTTTGTTTTTTAAAGTCATTTTATTTAAAGTATCATATTAAAATACAAATTGTCAACTTTTAAATATATCCGGTTAACAATTTGTTTTTTAAATTATAAATAATATATAAAAAATTTTGCAAAAAAAATAACAAAAAGATAAAATTGACTGATATATATAATATATTTAAAGGAATTTAAATAAAATGGATAAAAAGTATGATGCAATTGTAATAGGTGCCGGAAATGCCGGATGCGAGGCTGCTCTTGCCTGCGCGAGAATAGGAGTAAAAACGCTTCTTATGACGCAAAATATGGACAGCGTAGCTAATATGCCGTGCAATCCCGCCATAGGCGGAATAGCAAAAGGCCAGATGGTAAGAGAAATTGACGCTCTCGGCGGAGAAATGGGATGGATTACCGATCAGGCCGGCATAATGTTTAAAGTTTTAAATAAATCAAGAGGACCTGCCGTATGGTCGCCCAGAGCCCAGTGCGATAAAAAACTTTATTCTGCGTATATGCTCAATTCAATTATCAACCAGAAAAATCTTCACATAGTTCAGATGCAGGCTGCAAGAATTATAGTAAAAAACAACAAAGTCTGCGCCGTTGTCACAAGGCTCGGAGACGTTGTTGAAACATCCGAAATAATAGTAACTACCGGAACTTTTTTAAACGGAAAGATATTTGTCGGGAAAACTTTTTTTGACGGAGGCAGATTTAACGAAACATCTTCCGTGAGCCTTTCGGATTCGCTAAAAAACGACTGCGGACTTGAAATAGACAGATTTACGACTTGTACGCCGCCAAGAATAAACGGATGTTCCGTTGATTATTCTAAAATGGAGATACAGCCGGGCGATAATCCTCCGATACCTTTTTCTCATTTTACAGATACCGTAAATTGGCAAAAGACAAAAAAACAAGTGCCGTGCTACATGGTATATACCAACGAAAAAACTCATAAAATAATAGACGCAAATATTCAGGATTCCTCTCTTTATAACGGGCTTGCCGATGCGCACGGTCCGAGATACTGTCCTTCAATTGAAGATAAAATAGTCAGATATCCCCACAGGGAAAGACACCAGTTATTTCTTGAACCGGAAAATCTTGCAACAAAAGAAATATATATCAACGGACTTTTTACGGGACTTGGAGAAGAAGTACAGAAACAAATGCTGTGTTCAATAGAAGGAATGGAAAATGCCGTCGTTACGCGTTACGGATACGCTATAGAATATGATTATGTTCCTCCGACGCAGCTGAAACCTACTCTTGAAACGAAAAAAATAGAAAATCTTTTCCTTGCGGGACAGATTAACGGTACAACCGGATATGAAGAAGCCGGAGCCCAGGGGATTATAGCCGGAATAAACGCCGCTATGAAATTTATCGGACAGGAACAGGTTGTTTTGACAAGACAGGATGCTTATATCGGTATTTTAATTGACGATTTGGTGACAAAAGGCGTTGATGAACCTTACAGAATGTTTACTTCAAGGGCTGAATACAGGCTCAGCATAAGAAGCGACAACGCGGATCTTCGTCTTATGGATATAGGCAGAAGAGTCGGACTTATATCGGATGCAATGTATAAAAAGTTTGAACTTTACAGGCAGACGCTTGTAAATATTTATGATAAAGTAAGTCAGGAAATGCCGTCTGATGAAGATTTGTTTCCCTGGTCTCAGGCGAAAGTTCAGGATGAAATGGCCATAACTCTTAAATACGACGGATATATACAAAGACAAAAGAGCAATGCGGCTAAAATATCCAAGTATGAAAATAAAAGAATTCCTAACGATCTTGATTTTAATGCAATTGCGTCGCTTTCAAGAGAAACAAAAGAAAAATTTACAAAAATAAAACCCGAAACTCTCGGACAGGCGCACAGAATTCCGGGAATAACTCCTACGGATATAGTATTTTTATATATAGCCATTGAAAAAATGGCGAGGAGCAAAAAATATGAAAGTCAGAGAGTCTGATATTTACGTTTTTTCAGGCACGGGCAATACTCTTACAATAGCCAAGAAAATATCTGAAGTTTTTAATGCGGGCGGTATTAAAGCCGGAGTTCACAGAATTGAAGCTGTTGAACCTGCTGAAATAAATCTTAATTCAACTGTCGGAATAGGCACTACCGTAGCCTGCTGGAATACGTATCCTATGGTAAAAAAATGGATAAAATCTTTGCCAAAAGCAGACGGCACGGAAGTTTTTCTGTTTGACAGTATGGGAGACAGTTCTTTGCGCATGCTGGCTTCAGTCGGAAAGGAACTTGAAAAAAAAGGATATAAGATAATAGGTTCAAAAAATTTTGTAATGCCTAATAATTTTTTGCTTGTTGAACCTGAAGGGAAAAAACAGGAAAAATTAAATAAAACGATTCCTCTTGTTGAGGAATTTGCAAGTTCAATTATTTCAGATAAAGCGGATATTGTAAAAGGCGGACCGATCTATTCGTTATTTTTTGCGGTTACATCATTTCTCGTAAACACATGGCGGTGGAAATTATCGCAGAAAATGTTCGGGTTTAAAGTTGACGAAAAACTTTGTACAAAATGCGGATTATGCGCTCAGATATGCCCTAAAAATAATATTACAATAAAAGAATTTCCCGTTTTTAACGGAATGTGCGAAATATGTTTAAGATGCGTTTCTTTTTGTCCGGCAAAAGCGATATCAAGCAGACTTCTTTATAAAAACAGAACACACAGAGGCGTAACGACCGAGGAGATAAAATGGAGAAATTCTATTTAGATTTATTGGGTTACTGCGCGGCGACGCTTACTACCGTCGCTTTTGTCCCTCAGGTTTTAAAAACTATTAAAACAAAGTCTGCCAAAGACGTTTCAATCGGAATGTTTATTTCTTTTACGATCGGAGTATTTCTCTGGATAATTTACGGGCTGGCCACAAACACTAAACCTATCTGGATTTCAAATTTCATAATTTTTTGTTTGGCGGCAACGCAAATCGCATTAAAATTGAAATACGACAGAAAATAACTTTATAATTTGCGCCCATAGCTCAACGGATAGAGCACTGGTTTCCGGAGCCAGTGATTCCGGTTCAAATCCGGATGGGCGCGTATTCGGATTTTTTTATGAATTCAAACATAAGCAAACTTTATAAATTAATGGAAAAGTGTTCCGTTTGCCCGAGAAAATGCGGAGTAAACAGATTAAAAGGCGAAAAGGGATTTTGTAAGTCCGGCAATGAGATAAGAGTAGCAAGCATTAATTTACATACGGGAGAAGAGCCTCCGATATCCGGAACGAAGGGATCCGGAACGGTTTTTTTTTCCAACTGTACGATGTCGTGCGTATTCTGCCAGAATTATCCGATAAGTCAGCTTGGCAACGGTTATCTTTTAACAACGCAGCAGCTTGCCGATAAGATGCTGGAACTGCAGAAAAAAGGCGCACACAACATAAATTTTGTGACTCCGAGCCATATGTATCCTCTTATGGCTGAAAGTGTGTTTATAGCAAAGCAGAAAGACTTGAAAATTCCGATATTGGCAAACTGCAGCGGCTATGAGAGCGTTGAAGTTTTGGAACTTATGGATGATTTTATAGATATTTATATGCCTGATATGAAATATTCCGATGATATATACGCAAAGAAATATTCAAATGTTACTGATTATACAAAAATAAATAAAGCGGCAATAAAAGAAATGTTCAGACAGAAAGGCAATCTTTTTATTAATAAAAATGAAATTGCAGAGAAAGGACTTTTAATAAGACATCTTGTTCTGCCTAACGGAATATCCGGTTCAAAAGAAATATTTGATTTTATAGCCTCGGAAATATCGGCGGACGCATTTGTAAGCGTAATGGCTCAGTATCATACTGCGCATAAATCGGATGCAATTAAAGAACTTTCAAGAAAAATAACGGAAGCAGAATATGAAAATGCCGTTGATTGTTTTTATAAGTCCGGACTTCATAACGGCTGGGTGCAGGAACTATAATTTTATATAATAAAAGAAAGGATTTAACAGATGAATAAAAGTAAACTTATGATATTACTGGCGTCAATTACAACTTTGCTTTTAGGACCGGGAGCCGGTCATTTGATTTTAAAACAATGGAAAAAGGCGCTGTTTTTTATTTCACTTGCGGTTGCTTTATTTGTAATTCTTGCCGTTAATTTTATATCCGACGTAGGAAGAGATACGATAATGGCTGTTATAAATTTTCAAGAAACTCAAAGTTTGGAAAAATTCAAAGAGATATATTATAAATTCCAGGAATTAAATCCGAAAACGATATTATTTTTTGACATATTTTTTTCTGCGTTGTGGGCGTATTCAATAGTTGATATTTTTATTTCGGCCGGAAATAAAGATTCCGGCGCAAAAGAAGAAGATAATGAAAATTAATATTATAACGATCTGTGTTTTATTATTATTTGTCTGTCAGGGTATAAATGCAGGCCAGCATAAAGGGGTTGAGCGCATGAAACTTTCAAACGGAGTTACGGCTGTTCTAAAAAAAGATACTTCAGTGCCTGTTGTATCTGTTAACGTATGGGTTAAAACGGGTTCTATAAACGAAAATCAGAATCAGGCCGGTCTTTCTCATTTTATAGAGCATCTTATGTTTAAAGGCAGCAAAAACTATACGGGCGATTTGATGACAAGAAACGTTGAAAAAATGGGCGGGCTTATAAACGCCGCTACGTCAAAAGAATATACTTGTTATTACATAGACATACAAAAAGACGGATGCATTGAGGCGATTAAAATGCTTGCCGATACGGTTTCAAATCCGTTGTTTCCTTCACAAGAAATAGAGCAGGAAAGAAAAGTGGTCGTTGAAGAAATACAAAGGCATAAAGACAGTCCGCAGTCTATGCTTTTTGAATATTTTATGGAAACGCTCTATAAAAACAGCGATTACAAAAACAGCATAATAGGTTCGTCTGACGTTATCAAAAATATACCGAGAGAAGAAATTATTTCATATTATAAAAAACATTACGTTCCGCAGAATATGTTTGTATCCGTAGTCGGCGATTTTGACAAAGAAGAAGTCATAAAAACGATAGAAAACGCTTTCGGCAAATTTGAAAACGGAGTTATTCCGGAAGAGCCTGTGATAATTGAGAATTCGGACGCGGTTTCCGATTTTACCGCAAAAGACAAAACGGTACACACTTATCTTCTTGCCGGATTTAAAGGCCCCGATATGTCATCAGACGATATTTATGTCGCAGACGTTGCTTTAAATATACTCGGATCCGGAAAATCGTCAAGACTGTACAAAATTTTAAAAGAAGAAAAAAATCTGGTTTTTGCGATAAGTTCTTCTTTTATGACTTTAAGAGGAACAGGCAGCGCTTTAATATCGGCGGTGTTTGAACCTTCAAAATACGATGAAACGGTCAAAGCGATGGAAACCGAACTTGATAAATTTACAGAATACGGACCTTCGGAATCGGAACTTAATAAAATTAAAACAAACATAAAATCATCGTGGATTTTCGGCCTTCAGACATTCGGCGAACAGGCCGGACAGCTCGGATACTGGCATTCTCAGGGACATCCGGACAAATTTGAAAATTATTTAAACAGCATAGACAAAGTCACCGTTGAAGACGTTAAAAATTTCATGAAAAAATATTATTCAAAAGAAAAACTTGCAAAGGTATCAATATGCCCAAAATAATTGCGGGAATTTTATTTTCGGTTTTATTTTACGCATGCGCGTTCGGAGGAACTGTGGAAACATTTAATTTAAAAAACGGAATTAAAGTAATATACAAAAAAAGCGATACGGCCGATATTGTAGCTTTAAAAATTTATTCTCCCGTATCGGTGCTAAACGAAGACGTTTCAAAAGCCGGAGTCACTTCACTGCTTTATAACGTTATGAATAAGTCTACAAAGAAAAGAGACGCTAACAAACTGGCCGAAGATATTGAGAATCTCGGCTCGTCAATATCAACTGAAGTTGAATATGATTATTCCGGTTTTTCTCTGGCTTCTATGAGCGAAAATTTTGACAAAACGCTTGAAATTCTGGCCGATA
The DNA here is from genome assembly GCA_964487915.1 of uncultured Elusimicrobiaceae bacterium. Taxonomy (GTDB): domain Bacteria; phylum Elusimicrobiota; class Endomicrobiia; order Endomicrobiales; family Endomicrobiaceae; genus Proruminimicrobium. Next base: position 63,761 of record CAZASN010000005.1, read on the forward strand.
TTATAATAAATCCGGCTTTTGACGACAAAGAAATTGAAAAAGAAAAAATACTAAACGCAGAAATAATAAAAAGCAGGCAGGACAGCATTTCAAAATCCGCCGGCGATAAATTTATTTATGATTTTTACGGAAATACTCATCCTTATTCATATCCGGTATACGGAAAAGAAGAAACTTTAAACTCACTTACCGGAGCCGATCTTATAAAAACATACGGTAAGATTTATTCAAACAAAGATATTATTATAACGGTTGTCGGAAATGTTTCAAAAAAAGAACTTCAAAAATCTCTTGAAAAATATTTTTCTGATTTGAAATTAACCGGCGTTTATGCAAAACCCGATACCTGTCCGGCATTGAAAAGAACCGGGCAAGACGCAGTTATTGATTCAAAATTCAATCAGGCTTTTTTGATTTACGCTTATGACGCTCCCGACGTTCACAGCGGAGATTTTGCCGCTTTGAAACTGATAAGTTCTATTCTCGGCGGAAGAATGACGGGCAGACTTTTTATAGAACTCAGAGAAAAACTCGGACTTGCTTACGAGGTTAATTCCATTTATCCGACAAGAACCGATAAAAGTTATTTTGAAATTTACATAGGCTTGGATAAAAAGAACATAGAAACCGCAAAAAAAGGAATAGAAAAAATAATTTCCGATTTATGCACTACGCCTGTCAGCGATGAAGAGCTTAAAGACACTAAAAATTTTATAAAAGGAATTTATCTGCTTGACCACCAGCCCGTTGAAAGGCAGGCTTATTATCTGGGCGTGAGGGAAATTCTCGGTTTAGGATATAAATATGACGACGAATATATTTCTGTTTTGGAAAAAGTATCTTCACGGGATATAATTGACGTTTCAAACAAATATTTCAAAAATACGCCGTATAAACTTGTAATGACGCCGCAAAACGGAGAAACAAAATAATGAATGCGTATCTTATTATCATAATAATATTTTTGGCGGCGTCTTTTCTTGCAGGTTTTATAACGGATTATCTTAATATTAAAAACATATCGGGTATTCTGCCCGATGAATTTAAAGGATATTACGACGAAGAAAAATATAAAAAATCGCAGAATTATTTAAAAGACAATACAATTTTCGGCTTTATAAATTCTTTTGCTATTTTTATTATTGAAATAATTTTTATAATTGCCGGCGGTTTTAATTTTACGGATAAATTTGCAAGATCTTTCGGATACGGAGAAATTGTTTCCGGCCTCATATTCGTTGCGGTTCTTATCGTATTGTTCAATATAATAAAAATTCCTTTTTCCTTGTATAATATTTTCGTAATAGAAGAAAAATACGGATTTAACAGAATGACCGTTAAAACGTTTGTCGCTGATTTGATAAAAAATAACATTCTTATTCTTTTGATAGGGCTTCCTTTATTCGGGATTATAGTCTGTTTTTTTACGTTTTACGGCAGCCAGGCATGGCTTTATGCGGCGCTGACAGTAATTATATTTGAACTTGTCATGCTTTTTATCGCTCCGGTTTTGATAATGCCTCTTTTTAACAAATACGTGCCTATAGAAGACGGAGAACTAAAGACCGAACTTGAAAATTACGCAAAACGCGAAAATTTTAAAATGAAAGGTCTGTTTAAAATGGACGGTTCAAAAAGATCATCAAAAACAAACGCGTTTTTTACCGGTTTTGGCAGATTCAGAAGAATAGTTTTGTTTGATACTCTCATAGCCAAACATACGGTTCCCGAACTGGTTTCAGTTCTTGCCCATGAAATGGGGCATTATAAAAAAGGACATATAAAAAAATTTGTGATAATGTCTTTTTTGAATACTTTTATAATGTTTTTTATTCTTTCGTTTTTTGTGTCAAACGAAGGATTGTTTGAAGCCTTTTCAATGGAAACGGTTTCCATATACGCATCGCTGGTGTTTTTCGGATTTCTGTATACGCCGATATCAATGTTTTTATCTGTAATTCAGAATATTGTTTCAAGAAAATACGAATATGAAGCCGACAGATACGCAGTTGAAACTTATAAAAAACCGGAAGCGATGACCGAAGCGCTTAAGAAACTTTCGGTAGACAATCTTTCAAATCTTACGCCTCATAAATTGAAAGTTTTTATGGAATATTCGCATCCGCCTGTTCTTGAAAGAATAAAAGCTATTAAAAATATTAAAATATAATTAAACGGGGGATAAAATGGATAAATTGTTAAAAGATTTGCTGAATGCGCCCGGAATATCGGGTTATGAAGAAACTGTTGCCGAAATTATCAAAAAAGAACTTGAAAAATGCTGCGACAGCGTTAAAATAGACAATTTTGGAAATGTCATATCAAAAAAAGGAACAGGCAAAAAAAAGATTATGATTGCGGCTCATATGGATGAAATAGGTCTTGCCGTTAAATACGTAAATGACCAGGGATATATTTATTTTATAAAAGTAGGCGGAATTTCGGACGGCGTTTTACCGGGACAGAGAGTCATTATAAAGTCTCAAAAGGGTGACGTTTACGGCATAATAGGAACAAAACCTCCTCATCTTCAGACTCCTGATGAAAGAAACAAAGTTGTTTCTTATGACAACATGTTTATAGATATCGGCTGTTCAAAAAAAGAAGATGTTTTTGCCAAGATAGAAATAGGCGATCAGATAATATTTGAACCAAACGCCGGAGTTCTTAACGGCGATATTTGTTACGGAAAAGCCGTAGACAACAGAGCCGGCTGCTATGCTATGATAAAAATTATGGAGAAACTTTCCGTAAACGCAGAGGTTTACGGAGTTGCCACAGCTCAGGAAGAGGTAGGGCTAAAAGGAGCCAAAACGTCTTCTTTTGCCGTAAATCCGGATTTTGCATTGATAGTAGACACAACAACGGCGGGAGATGTTCCCGGAATAGAAGGGAAAGTTTCTTCATTAAAACTCGGAGATGGGATAGCAATTACCATTATTGAGGCAAGCGGAAGAGGAACAATTGTAAATAATAAAATAAGAAAGATGATGATTGAGGCCGCAAAAGAAAACAACATAAAACACCAGATTGACGTTATAGACGGCGGCATGACGGACGGCGCGACGATTTATATAAACAGAGAGGGGATTCTTACCGGTATTTTAAGTCTGCCGACAAGGTATCTGCATGCTTCAAGTTCTGTTTTTAATATGAAAGATTTGGATGCGGCTGTTGAGCTGGGGATTAAGACGATAGAAAAATTCGTTAAGTTATAACGATTTTAATATTTGGACTGCAATAAATAAATTCAAAGGGCTTATGTACCGTACGCTACGCTTTACTTACGTACACCGCACCCTTTGAATTTTTTATTTCGTCTTAAATCTTAAAGTCTCAAAAAAATAGTTTGTATAGCTTACGCGGCAAAACGGCAACAATACAAAAATTATATTTACAGTTCAGTGCGGGCGACGGCGGCGACAAATACTTTTTTTGCTCCTGATTTTTTAAGAAGCTCGGCGCAGACGTTTGCCGTTGCGCATGTCGTTGCAACGTCGTCTATCAGAAGAATATTTTTGCCTTTTAAAAAAGATTCGTGTTTTTTGTTTATTGAAAAAGAATTTTGAAGGTTAGCATTTCTGTCTTTTCTGTTTAGTCCGAACTGCGGTTTGGTGTAAGAACTTCGCATAAGAATATTTTCATATAAAGGTTTTTTAATAATTTTTGATATTTCGGCCGCAAGAAGAGCCGTTTGATTGTATCCTCTCGTGAATTTTTTTATGAAATGAAGAGGAACGGGAATTATCATATCAGTTTCCTTATCCCAGTTTTCTTTTATTATTAAATCGGAGACGGGTTTTGACAAATCCTTCGCAAGAAACAGTCTGTTTGAATATTTAAAACTATGTATCAGTTTTTTTATTTTTCCGGTATATACGTAAGGAGTTTTTAAAAAATTAAAATATATTTTTGAATGTCTGCAGTCATAACAATGCTCGCCGCCGTCTTTTAAGGGCATTGAACATACAACGCATTTCAAACCGTCATTTTTAGCAAGAGATTTTAAGCATGTTTCGCATATATTGTTAACCGTATTTACGGGCATATTCCGCCCGCAGCAGGCGCAAGTTCTCGGGAAAATAAAATAAATTAAGAGATTAAAAATATTTATCATATCTTATGTCCGTCAGAATTGTATCGTCAGTCTGCTTCCGAATTCAATTAACGTATAATTTTCGTCAGGCACATAAGTGTATACGTATCTTGATATGCCTGCAATCAAAGCGCATCTGAAATTACCGGAAATTTCATAATCGGCATTTACTTTGAACCCGTAATTTTGCAGATTATTGCTCTGTATGTTAACTCCCGAACTCTGCGTTTTATAAAATACGTTTGAATCAAAAATAAGCCTATTTTTTAGAGGTATTGTGCCGAATAACGGCAGTTTTATTCCGGCCGGAAACATCATGTCGGAATTAACCTGTCCGACAATTGAATTCGTAAATATCTGGGTTGAAAGTTTGCCTGTTGAATTTCTTGCCCATTCCTGAGAGTTTTCATATTTTAAGCTCATTCTCCACTGTTTTACGTTTATTCCGCTTTGCAGCAGCCATGAAAAAATCTGCCCTTCGCTTATAGGCACATTTTTTGCGATATCGGTTTCGTTTGAATTTGTGTTTGACGCTCCGAAAAGCAGATCAAGTTTTTTTAATAATTTAAATCTGTAATCTCCTCCGAAAGTAGTGCTTTCCGCAAAAGAAATGAATTTTTCAATTACGGTTTTTTTATTGTGTCTGAGATTTAACTGCGTGTCGCTCATCCAGCTTATGTCAAAGAGATTTTCAAATTTGCTCATGCCTATAAGAAGATCCGGCCATATTCTCGTATATGAATCTTTATATGTTCCCGTTATGTATGATTCTTCCTGACCTTCGGTAAAAGTAAAATTTAAAGACATCGTTTTTACAGGCATAAGCGTTTTAGACAGATTTAATGTTTCAAAAGGGCTGTATCTTCCGATTATTCTTCTGTCGTCTCTTTGCACTACCGATTTGACGATATAAGAAGATGTTGATGAAATTATATCTTTAAGCATATTGTTTCTTATCCATAACTTATCCATGCCTATTGAAGAAAAGTCTTTTTCCATGTTTGAATATGCGTCGGAGTCCTGCATTCTGTAAGATGTCGTGAAAGATAAAGATTTTAAGCAGGACGCGTTTACTATGTCTATAACCTGAAGATTCCAAGTAAGTTCGGTTGTTCCCAGTCTTTCAATATATTTTGTCTGTCCGGGATAAATTATATTTGTTGTTTGAGTGCTGTAAGTCAGGTCATAAGTTTCTTTTGTGTTTATATGATAAATAACGCTGGGCTGGAACCATTTTGCAACCTGAAAATTTAAACTGGCTCCAACGTCCTGGTTTAAAGATTTGTCATAATATATTTCATGGTCAAAGTATTCTTTATTTTTTTCGTTTACTTTGCTCAAAATATAAGTCGGTGAAAAAGTAACGCTGTCAAAAAATTTAAAAGGCGTTTTTAAACCCCATGTTTCTGTTTTTTCAAGCGTCAGGAAATCTTTGATGTCCAAATATTTTTTTGCAGTATCAAGATCCAAAAATGAATTTGAATCTGTAATCGGGGTATCCGGATATTTTTTAAAAGCGGAATTTACCAGTCTGTAATCGCCGGTTAAATTTGTAGGAAGAAGTTCAAATTCTATTGGATTTGTATACGTTAAATTTGCATAAACGCTTTCGGCGTCCTCAAGCCGTTCTATTTCCTGAGTGTCTTTTAAGGCTCTTGCATATTGAAGAGTAACGCGCGGCGTATCTTGCCCGGCATACAGAACCGTTTCGGCCTTGCTGTTGTAAGATATAACAGTTCCTTCGTCCAATATGGATACTTTATCGGATTCGTTCTGAATGGCAAGAGGCGTTATTGTTTTTAATTTTGATATGGAAGCATTCAGCGGAAGAACGTCAATTCCGTTTACCGACAAACCTTTAAATCCGAGAGATGCCGTATCTTCAAGATAATCACGGTTATATGTTCCCGGCGCAAACGTCTGAAAATTTTTATCTATGCTTTTTCTGCTTAAAGCCAGACTTACGGGCCCGACAAAGTCGGTTCCGTTCCATCTCAGATTCGTATTTACTTTCCATGCGTTTCCGTCTTTGCTTTTTGCTCCCGTGACGTGAATTTCGTTTATCCATACTTCTCCGCTGTCTGCCTGGTTTGTTTTTACGCCGGTTTGCAGATAAGCTATTTTTTCAAGAGAAGGATTTCCCACGATAGTTACGGTGCCGCTGTCGGTGCTTATCCATTTTGACGCTACCGAGCTGTATTCCTGCCTTATTGTAATAAGAGTCCATTTTCCTTTCAGATTATCGGTCATAGGTATGGAATATTGCAGATAGTTATTTTCATCGGCTCCTGCTCTCATTATTATTTCGCTTGCCGTAGAAGCGGTTGTAGAAGCTACATATATAAAAAATCTGAAGTTATCATAAATTGAAATATCTATGCCGTTTCCGTAATATGTAGTTTTTGCATAGAATTGGTCATCCGAAGAATTTGAATCGTATACTAATCTTAAAGACTGTTCGTCAACAACCACGTTTCCGCTTAATTCGTACAAATCTCTGTAATCCTGATTGCTTAATAATGATATGTAATTCGGATCGTCGCGGCCGATGGAAGATGTTTCAAAATCGCTTAAAGAATTGCTTTTGCTTGCAGTCCATTTATTTCCTATGATTGAGACTTTTCCTATTGTGATTGTCCCTTCTGCTCCGCTTGTATTGTTTAAAGTCAGTCTGGCGACTTTTATGCTTCTCCACTTATCCTGATCCGCTTCGGTTTCAATATTTAGCGGTATTTGCACTTTTTTCCAGCCTGTCCAGTTTACGTTTACCGCGAAACTGCTGACGTTAAGCTCATATCTGTCCAGAATATTATTGCCGTTTAAGTCTTCCGTATCTATTTTGCCGTTGTGCGGACCTATTTTTGAAACGCCCAGATATGTGTCGTAATTGTAAAAATCTCTTCCGATATCTTCCCAAGAAGTCAGCAGTCCGTCGCCGTCTTTATCTTCTGTATGAGGGGAAGTTTTTACGGAACCGTCTTCAAGAACCTGTCCGTACATTCCGTCGGAGTCTTCATTTATGGATGTTGCGTAATCAAGTTGCAGAGTAGTATTTTTGCCGTCGCCTTTTATCCACATTTCAATATAAAGTTTGCTTGAAAAATCGTTTCCCGCGGCATTTACAATCTGTACTATTGACGCCGTCGGCCGGCTCAGAAGATTATAATTTATTTCCATAACCTGCTGTTTTTCTCCGGAAATTATTTCCAAATTCGGATCTATTTCTCTTTTTTCAACGTCGTATGTTTTCCACGAAAGAGAATTGGTGTTGTAACGGCTGCCGTCGGGAGTTGAAGAATAAAACCATGTGTCGTATACCATTGACAGGCTGCTTTCCTGTTTTGCGCCTTCCATTGATTCAATAATGGCTTTTCCGGTAGTGTTAGACTGGAATTTGCTTAAAGCGTATTCGGCTCCTGCCGATAATGAAAGAGAATCAGAAAGCCGGATATTGTTTATTTTTGTATCAACTTCACCGACTAGCGAACTTGACGGCGTATTATATAAATCCGGCAGGACAGTATCTTTTGCGGAAAATTCATATATAAAACTGCCTCCGACAGACAGTCTGCTGTCAAAATCATACTGGCTTCTGAAACCGACAAGAGTAGACCCGCTTGAACTTGATCCGAAGGGGGAATAATCGTAGGAAACGTCAATTACGGAATTTTCATTTATCAGGCTTTCTTTTAGAATAGTAAGAATTCCCAGATCATAATCTATGAAATAATCTTCGTTTATTTTTAAAGTGACGCCGTCCAAAATAACTTTTTCAGACATTGGCACTATGCCGGATCTGAGAGTAAATATCTTTACTTTGTATCTGTATTCAGTTATAAAATTATATAAATGCGTGCCGGATGTGTACAAACTGTCGTGCAGAGGAAGAGTATTGTCCGGATTTTTAGGCTCTACTGGAGAAAGATTGAATATTCCGTTTTCAAAATCTACGATAATATTGCTCGTACCGTTTGGAATATTCGGATACTGAGGAACAGGCTTGTTGCCCGGATTTATTATTGAAGGAATATTATTGTTTAAATCTTTTATCTGGAGAATAAAATTGCCTCTTCCGTCATCTCTTGTTATCTGGTAGTTGCCCAGACTGTAATAAGTCAGCAGTTCTGTCGTCATCATATCCGTGCTTCTGGTATTGTTTGTGTCTTTTATAAGCTGCGGATTTCCGCCTGTCGTATCGGATAACCATGTTCCGTCTGAAAATTGATAATCAACGGCGACTATATATTGAGCGGATAACGTGTTTTTAAACATCAAAACGCCGGTATTGTAATCAAGAGTATAATCCTGTCCGGCCGTTAATTTAACAAAATTACCTCTGTATTCAAATGAAGATGTCGGATTTCTCATTGATTTAAGCACTGTATTTGTTGATATTACGATGTAATCCGACGCCTGCACTTTTGTTTTGTCAAGATAAACTTTTAAAGTGCCTTGTCTTATAGCTTTAGGGTTATTCGGATCCTGTACGACCGAATAGTATTTGTAACGGATGTATGAGGTATCGGCTATAGTAAGTTTTTCAAGTTTTGTGTTGCCTTTAAACTGTTTGCTTTCGGAGTATCCTTTTGTTTTTGAGAAAAAAGCTTTGGTTGAAAGCCCTTTATATTTTGTATCAAGTTTAACGCCGAACAATTCTTTTGAATATCCGGTAAATTCCGTGCTTGGCAATGCTACGGTTATGTCTCCGAATGCCGCCTCCTGTACGAATTCATCGGGATATCCTTTGTAAACTATTGAAATATCTTTTTTGTCCGTATATGTGTCGTCATAGTCAATATTAAGAGTCAGGCGGTCGCTGACCGTTCCTTTAATTTTCATCTGCAATTCCTGATCCATTGAAAATGACGATAAATTTGATCTTTTGCCGGCTTCCGGTTTATCGTATATTGTGGAATTATAAGTAATTCCTATGACTTTTCTTCCGGTTAAAAGCAGTTTTGACTCCAACGGTAAAGTCGTATAATATTCCGAAGAAAGTATTGAAGGTTTATCTTTAACGGTTGTTGTGCTTGCCGATATTTTTTCAATGGCTTTGCTTCCTGAAACAGCGGCAGCCGTTGTTGTTGGGACATTAACGTTATATACGGCTGTTTGGGTTGATTTTTCAATGATTGCTCCTGACTGGTAATAAGTTCCGACCGTATCCATAGCGGAGTCATTTACCGATATCGGTATTGATTTTTTATCCGGGTTTGTGGTATCGGGATTTTCAATAATATCGGCGTCATTCATATTTGTTACCGATACGGTTTCGGTTGAAATACTGACGGTATCGGATGATATTGCAATATCATCCGCGCGCAGCATATAGAGCGGATATAAAAACAATAACGATAATAACAAATATAATTTTTTCATCGGCAAATATTTTTAATCTTTTAGGTATGAGGCGTATTTTATATTTTTTTTGTCAACATACCATTGGCGAAAATTCCAGCCTATCCCAGCAGGCGCAAGTTCAACGCCTTTAAATCTTTTGTGAACGGCAACCATATTATCCGGATAATATAAAAATATGCAGGGAGGATCTTCACGCATAATATCCTGAATTTTATGATACATTTTTATTCTTTCGTTTTTGTTAAAAGAGCCTCTGGCTTTGATTAACAGTTTGTCAACTTCATTGTTTTTATAAGACATAAAATTATATTGCCCTTTTTGAGTTTGTTCGGAATGCCAAAGCGAATATTGGTCAGGGTCTACGGCTGTACTCCAGCCGAGTATCAGCGCGTCAAAATTTTTTTCGTTTACGTATTGATTTATAAACGTACTCCATTCCAAAATGCGTATGTTGATTTTTAAACCTATTTGTTTAAGCTGTTCCTGAATTATCTGGGCGGATAATTCTCTGGCTTTGTTTCCCTGATGCGTTATAACCGTTATTTCAAACGGCGTGTTATTGTAATATAAGTATCCGTCTTTACCGGAAGAAAAACCTATTTCTTTCAAAAGAGCCAGCGCTTTGCCGGGATTATATTCGTAAGACTCTATTTTTTTATATGCCCAGGAATTCGGCGGGAATATTCCGGTCGCTTCTTTTGCCATTCCCGAAAATATTCCTTCAATAATATCTTTTTTGTTTAAGGCGTAATTAATTGCCTGCCTGAATTTTATATTTTTAAAAGGTTCTTTTTGAAGATTAAATCCCAGAAACGTAAAACTGAACGACGGATATCTATACTTGTCATAGTGCTTAAAAAATACGTTATAGGCGTTCCACTGGTCTGTCGTAAGCGATATTTGGTCAATGCTTTCATTTCTTAGTTCCAGAAACTGTACTGCTTGGTCCGGAATTATTCTGAACAGACATGCCGCTATTTTGGGTTTTCCTTCAAAATAATCGGGATTTGCCTTTAATTCTATTTTTTGGTCTGTTTTCCATTGTTTAAAAATATAAGGTCCGGTTCCGACGGGCTGTCTGTTATATTTTGACGTATTGATATCTTCGTTTTTAAACAAATGTTCCGGAATTATTCCTATACCCCAGCTTTCAAGTATCGGGGCAAAAGGTTTATCGTAAGAGACGGAAAAAGAGTAATCGTCAAGAATATTGAATTTTTTGACCAAAAGATAATCTGACGAAAAAGGCGTTCTGGTTTGAGGATCAATTAATTTTTTATAAGTAAATTCAACGTCTTTTGACGTAAAAGGAACTCCGTCGTGCCATTTTATGTTTTTTTTGATTTTAAATAAAACCGTAAGTCCGTTGTCCGTTATTTTAAAACTTTCCGCCAAATCGCACACAAGATTTAAATCTTTATCATATTTTAAAAGACCGTTAAATATAAAAGCGTTGATTTCGGCGGAAGAAGTATCGGCCGCAAGCAGAGGATTCAAATAGGAAGCGTCTCCGTTTAAACTTGTGACAAACATATCGCCGTTATTTTGATTAAGAGAAGTTTTTGAACCCGAACAAGAAAAAATAAAAAGCAAAATAAATATGAATATTGCGTTTTTATTCAGGTTAAAATTCACTTTCTGTTCCCGTCATAATCATAGCCTTGAGATTGGATAAATTTTTTATTTTTTTGAGTCATTTGATTAGGATAAATATTTGCGACTTTTTGCGCCGTCTGAATGAGAGATCCGGCGTTGCCGTCTATATGATTTCTTGCGATACTCAGCATTTCTGCGGCTTCGTCAACTTTATTGCAGGCTTTCGTAAAATTAATTAAAAAATTATTGAATTCGACAACAAGTTTATTCGCGTTTTCTTTAATGCTTTCAATTTCATCAGACTGTATTTTAAGATCCCATAATTTTACTATCATATTGATCGTATTTATAAGCGAGGTTGCAGAGACCAAAGCGACTTTTTTCTTCCATGCGGTTACCGTTAAATCCGGTTCTTCCTGGCATGCGGCTGTAAGCGCGCTTTCGGGATTTACAAACATCAGAGTAAAGTCAGGTTCTACAAGTTCGCTTGTTTCCTGCAATTTTTCGGGATATTTTTTTCCGCTTAGATCGTCTATGATTTCTTTAATTTGTTTAATATGTTTTTTAAGATATTCCTGTTTTTCTTTATAGTCGGATTTATTTATATAATTTTGGTAATCAATAAATATTGTTTTCGCGTCAATTACTATGGTGTTGCCGGAAGGGAGTTTTATCATTATATCAGTTCGTTTATTGTCTTTCTGCTGCGTTTGTATAAAAAGATTTTTGCCGATAATAAGCCCGGAATTTTTCAGTATTTCAATTAGAGTTTCTTCACCCCAGAATCCGCGAACTACCGATTCGCCTTTTATAGCGTTTGCAAGCTGCGCCGCTCCGGCGCTTACGTCGTTTGTTCTTGCCACGAGATTTTCAAGTTTTTCTTTTAAGATGCCTTCTCTGACGGTATCCTGTTTTACGAATTCCGACACCTGTTTTTGAAAATCCTCAATATTTGAACGCACGGGTTTTAAAATATTTGTCAGCGATTCTTCATTTGCGGATTTTATTTTCTCCCGGGTTTCTTCAAAAATTTTATTGGTTAAATTTTCAAAATTAATTTTATTTTGTTCATGGATTTTTTCAAGATCTGTTTTATATTTTTCAAGATGCTCTTTTTCAACCGTAATCTGTTTGTTAATCAGTTCAAATTCTTTATTTTGAGATGAAAGTTCTTCAATTTTTGCGTTAAGAGCTTTTATTGATTCTTCTTTCTTTGTCAGTTCATTTTTTATAAATGAAATATCGTTTCTCTTGGAAGCAATAAGAAACCCGACGGTTACTCCGAGCAGCGCAAAAATTGCCGTAAGTATAAATTCCATAATTAATCCAGATTTTTCCAGTATTTTTTGCCGCGTTTCAGCAGATCGGCGCTTGCTCCGTCGTTTGAAAGATGAGGTTTGTATTCGTTGCCCATTTCATTCATTACTTTTTTATAATTTTTGTTTGAATAAATGGACTCGTTGTAATCTTTTATAAGCGGAAGGTTATTAAACCAGACTTTAAAAGAGTTCCATTCCGCTTTTACGGCGGCTATTGTCGCGGCAACGCGTTCATTTTTCATAAAATTATCGTACATATCTCTTACTTTTTTAAAACTAGTGTCTTCTGCATACAGCGATGAAGAAAAAAAACATAAAGTTACAACAAGCAATAAAATTTTTTTCATACAGTATGTCTCCTTAAATTTTCAGCTTTTCTACTTCATTTTTAAAGCCCGCATCTATATTAAAGCCTTTTTTAACCGATTTTTCCATATCTGCTTTGGCATTTGCGTAATTGCCGAGCATCAAATGCGCGGCCGAACGTTTAAAATAATATTCTCCGTTCTCTTCAGTAAGCAGTATCGCCATTGTATAATATGCCAGAGCGCGTTGATATTTATGTTTTAGCGCATAAATATTGCCCAAAAAGAAATAACCCTGGTGATTGTTCGGATGATCCGCTATTGTCGCGATAAAAACCTGTTCGGCGTTTTTTAAATCATCTTTTTTAAAATATTCCGAACCTAGATAATTTAGTATGTTCATTGAGTTTTCTATACCGAGATTTTCAATGCCTTTAAAAGCTGTATTTTCAAAATCTTCAAAATCTTTTAATTTTTCATAGCAAACCATGTTAAACAGATAATATTGTTCATTATAAGGATTAAGAGCAATTGCTTTTTGCAAATATTCTATAACAGTATGAATATCCGCGTTGTCTCTTGAAAAATAAAAAGATGCGAGAGTGCTGTTGATTAAATCGGCGTTATAGTAATCCGTGTATGAATTTTTAATTTTTTCAAGAAAGTTAATTGCTTTTTCAGTCTTTCCTTCTTCATGCAAAATAAGCGATAAATTAATCATCGCGCTTATATAATCCGGAGAATCCTTCGGAATTTTTAAATATCCTTCTTTCGCAAGGCTAAATTGTTTTTTAATTTGCGCGATATGCGCCAAATTGAAAGCGGTATAAGGCGAATACGGGCATATTGAAAAAGCTTTTTTAAAGTCATCCTCCGCTTTGTCCATATTATGAGCAAGTTTAAATTCCATTCCTCTTACAAGATAAGCGTGATGCGAATAATCAGGATATTTTTTTATTGCATCGGTCATTAAAGCAGTTGTGTCATCCCACAATGATGTTCTTTTATATGATAAACTCATAAGAAACGATACAAGTAAAATAAACAGCATATAATAAATCCATTTTTTTATTTTTACGTTTGAATATATGTATGATGCAAATTCGGCAAACAGATAAAATAATCCTATATAAGGAAGATATACGTATCTGTCGGCTATGGGAGACATTCCGGTAGGCATTACTCCGCTTGAAGGAAGAAGAGTTAAAATAAAAAACATAAATCCGAAAAATATTTTTTTATTAAATTTCAGAGATAAAAAAACAAATAAAAATATGATGTACAGCAATGCGGGCGAATACATTATAAAAAACGGCGGATCCGTATGAAAATCATAGAAAAAAGGATATAAACAAGATAATTTAAAAGGGAAAATAAAATTATATAAATACCATAGAATATTAAAATGGGCGTTTAAAATATAAAGTATTTCCGAATAAAGAGTATATGAGCTTTTTTGTTCAGGGCTGTAATATCCTAACACTGTTATAACTGCAAATATTATTGAAATCAAAATGAAAGGTATATAATTTTTGATTTTTTTTAATGTTAAATTATTTTGATAATAATCAATTAACGCTAAAACGACCGGAAGAGTGACGGCCATAGGCTTTGACATACACGAAAGAATAAAAAACAATAAAGAAAGCAAAAATATTTTTGTTTTGTAAGCGGTTTCCGATAATTTTAAATAAAATAAAACCGACGAAAGATAAAAAAGCGAATAAAGAAGGTCTTTTCTGGAAGAAACCCATGCCACGGCTTCAGCATGCGCGGGATGAACGGCAAACAATATGGAAACTATATATGAAACGGCAAACGATTTTGTCAGTTTTTTAAATATAAAAAATACAAGAAAAGTATTTAAAAGATGAAGAATAATGTTTGTAAAATGGTAGATAAACGGATCAAATTTAAAGAAATGATATTCTATAGCGTAAGAAAGGGTTACAATCGGATGATAGAGTTTGTAATGGTAGTTTGAAAAAATGCCGATAATATTATCCGCTGACAGACTCCGTACGTATTGGTTGTATGTCAGCATTGCAGTATCGTCAAGATTAATAAATCCCGCCGATAGCGCCGGATAAAAAGACAGCACGGTAATATATGCCAGAATTAGTAATATAAAAATTTGGTGTTTTTTTATCATAATTTTGAAAATTTGTAAAAATATAACGCCTGTATATTTTACTATTTTAAATACTTTACTGCAAAAACGCTGAATAAATATGATGACAGAAACAGTATATTTATGTATAATCATTAATAGAAAGACGCGGTAAGAGGCATAAAAAATGACATTTAAAGACAATTTACAAAAAAACAAATTTATTATCACAGCCGAATTATTTCCGCCGAAAGGCGTTAATATTGACGCTTTTCTTAAAAAAGCGGACATATTGGCGCAAGTTGTTGACGCAATAAATGTTACCGACAATCAGAGGGCGTCAATGAGAGTCGGGTCTTTGGCAATGTGCAGATTACTAAGGGACAGAGGCATTGAGACAATAATGCAGATGACATGCAGAGACAGAAACAGAATTGCTTTGCAGTCGGATTTGCTCAGCGCGAACGTTCTGGGGTTAAATAATATTTTAATACTGAGCGGCGACCATCCCAATGTCGGGGAATACGCCGGAACTAAAACAGTTTATGATTTGGATACAATCCAACTGATTAAAACTGCAAGACTTCTTGAAACAGGCGTTGATTTTGCCGGTAAAAAATTAAACGGAAGTCCTAAATTTTGTTTAGGCGCCGTTGCAAATCCCACGGCTGCTCCTATTGATCTCCAAATACTTATGCTTGAAAAAAAAGTTGAATCCGGCATAGAGTTTGTGCAGACTCAGACTGTTTTTGACGTCGTACAGTACAGAGAATTTTTTGAAAAAACAAAAAATTTAAAAGTTCGCATTCTGCCGGGAGTAAGCGTTATCAAATCCGTCGCTTTTATGGATTTTTTAAAAAAACTGCCGGGAGTAAATATTCCGCAGACGATTCAGGAAAGAATTATTTCGGCAAAAGATCCGTTTCAGGAAGGATTAAATATTTGCGCTGAAACGATTAAGGAACTTAAAGTTTTTACTTCAGGCGTTCATATAATGGCAATAGGCATAGAAGAATATATTCCGGAAATATTAAAAAGAGCTGAGCTTATATGAAAAAATTGTTTTTGATTTTTGCGGTTATCTGTTTATTTTGCTGCAACGCCTTTGCCGGCGGAGCCGGCACTACAATATTCCAGATTTTAAATATTCCGGTTTCGGCATATGACGCGTCGTTGTCAAATATAAATATAATAAGAACGCAAAATCCGCCTTTAATGCCGGCTGATTCCTATTTGTTTAATTTTACCCAGGGGTTTCATTTCGCCGAAACCAAATATAACGCGGCTTTGGCAAATTTACCGGTCGGGAAAAATTCCGTAATCGGCGTTTCGCTGGTATATTTTAATTACGGCAGCATGCCGAAAACATACAGCGACGGTTTGGGCGGATATATTGAAGACGGCAGTTTCGGAGCGACCGATAAAGTCCTTTCTTTGTCATACGGATTAAAAATGTCAAAAAAACTTGCAGGCGGCGTTTGCGTAAAATATGTTAAACAGGACATAGACGATGTTTCTTATTCCGGTTTTGCTTTTGACGCTTCTTTTTTATATTACATGAAAAAGAATTTTGCATTGGGGGCGGGCGCTGCTAATTTAGGTTCTGAAATAAGCGGCTACAGCCTTCCGTCTGATTTTTATTTAGGAGTATTCGGCAACGTTACAAAAAAGACCAAACTTATTGCCCAGCTTGAGAATTATTACAATGATGATTTGTATGATTTAAAGCTTGCCGCAGAAACGGGTTTTGAAAAATTAACGTTAAGAGCCGGATATGATTTTTCATTGAAAAAACAAGACTTTTTTAATGCAAATAACGGAATAATAAATAATTTCAGTTTTGGGTTGGGATTAAATTTCGGCTTTTTGCTTTTTGATTACGCATGGCTGCCTGAAGGCGATCTCGGCAATGTTCATCTGTTTACGGTAGGAATAAAGATTTAACGGAATTTATATGAAAAAATATTTTGTGGTTTTTATCTTATTTTTTTTGAGTGATTTTGCGTTTGCCGTTCCGGCATATAAAAATACGATTGAGTTGACTCAACCTGACGGCTCAAAAATACAGGCCCGCATACGCGGCGACGAATTTTACCATTGGTTTGAGGATGCGGAAGGTTATACTATATTAAAGAATCCTTCGTTAAAAAACTGGGTTTACGCACAAAAAAACTCTGACGGCAGGCTTATTCCGTCATCTCATGAAGCCGGTAAAATTTCGCCTTCTTCTCTTCAGATAAAAAAATCGATTAAAGACGACGAAGCTTTTGCAAAAGGCAGGCAAAGAGCGGCTGATATGCATAAAATTTATTCTTCCGGAAGTTTGTCGAAAACATCTTCTTTGGGAATTCAGAAAGCGCCCGTGACGGGCTCAAAAGGAAATCTTGTGATATTGGTTAATTTCAGCGATAAGTCATTTACTATCGCACAAAGCAGTTTTGAGGATTTATTTAACGGAACAAGTTATACGGCCGATGGAGCCAAAGGTTCTGTTAAAGCGTATTTCAATGAAGTTTCATACGGCAATTTTACTTTTGATTCAGTCGTTACGGCTACGGTTACGGTTTCAAGAGGATACAGTTATTACGGGCAAAACGATATGTTGGGCAACGATATGCATCCGGAGGAAATGGTATATGAAGCCGTAGTTCAATTGAATAATTCGGGTTTTGATTTCAGTCAGGTTGATCTTGATAATGACGGATGGGTAGATTCGCTTGTCGTAATTCATGCAGGGTGCGGCGAAGAAGCAGGGGCTCCGGATGATACTATATGGTCTCACAGGTGGAATTTAACAAGTACTTTTACTACACATGACGGTAAAAAAATATATGATTACACGACTGTTCCTGAAAAAAGAGGCAATAACGAATATTATGATTATATAACAAGGATAGGAGTGATATGCCACGAATTGACTCATATTTTAAATATGCCTGATTTATACGATACTAATTATTTAAGTTCGGGACTCGGAGATTTTTGCCTTATGGCGTCAGGCTCATGGAACGGCGTTTCGGGTGAAAGGCCCGCCCATCCGTGCGCATGGATAAAATATAAACTCGGCTGGATAACTCCGCAGACGGCGTCCGACGGCGCAAATACTATAGGATTATCGGCAACTTCAAGTTCGGCTTTTTATAAATTAACCGGAAATGATTTTGATTCAAGAGAATATTTTCTTATTGAAAACAGACAGTCTGTAGGTTTTGACATAGGTCTTCCGGGAACGCAAAGAGGTTTTTTAATTTATCACGTTGACGAAAGAAAATGGAACAACGGGGATAATGACGATCCTTCTCATTACCTGGTTGATGTTGAAGAAGCCGACGGGACGGCCGACTGGACTCAGGATGATTTGGCATCGGCGCCATATCAGACAGGAGCAGATTCCGATTATTTCCGCGGAAATACGCTGACTGTTTTTAACGACGACTGTACTTCCTCTCCGAATTCAAAAAGTTATACTTCTCAATTGTCAGGCATAAAAGTTTCGCAGATTTCGGCAAGTTCTTCCTTAATGACTTTTGTGTTCGGACAGGATGTTGTTTTGATTGACGATTTGTCAAAAGTTATTTGTTTTCCTAATCCTGTAAGGGATAACGGAGATGTTATAATTACCAATTTGCCGGTATCTTCAGACAAATTAGACGTTATTATTTATACAATGTCGGGACAGAGCATTGAAAGTTTTTCATTGGATGATACGAGTTTTGACGGAGAAGGCAGAAGATATCTGCGATGGAACTGCAAGAATCATTCCGGACAGAATGTTGCTCCGGGGATATATTTTGTTTTAATAAAAACAAATTCTGATAAGACCACAAAAAAAATCGCCGTTATCAGATAAATTTGAATATAAAAATTTACAAAAAACAATATTATTCTGTATTTTTTTAATTTGACTTAGAAAACTTAAAAGTAATATAATACAAACTTATAAAATTTTATAATTTATATATAGATATTGGGGGAATAATGGCTGGCATAGTTTTGAAGAATGTGTATAAAAGTTACGGCGATGTTAAAATTGTTAAAGATTTTAACTTAGAAGTGCCTGATAAAGAATTTTGTATCCTTGTAGGCCCTTCCGGCTGCGGAAAAACGACTACTCTGAGAATGGTTGCAGGACTTGAAGATATTACAGCCGGAGATATTTATATAGACGGTATCAGAGTAAACGATATTCCTCCGAAAAACAGAGATATCGCCATGGTATTTCAAAATTATGCTCTATATCCTCATATGACCGTTTATGAAAATATGGGTTTTGCTCTTAAGCTTAAAGGTTATGACAGAGCAGAAATAGAAAAAAGGGTAAAAGAAGCGGCAGATATTCTCGGAATAGGACATTTACTGGACAGAAAACCGAAACAATTAAGCGGCGGTCAGAGACAAAGAGTCGCAGTCGGAAGAGCTATTGTAAGAAAACCCAAAGTTTTTTTATTTGACGAGCCTCTTTCAAATCTTGACGCCAAATTAAGAGTTCAGATGAGAGCCGAATTAAAAAAACTACATGAAAGACTTCAGAGCACTATGATATACGTTACTCATGACCAGACCGAAGCTATGACAATGGGCGATAAAATATGCGTTATGAAAGACGGCATAATACAACAGGTTGCCGGTCCTTTGGAACTATATAACCAGCCGTCAAATAAATTTGTGGCCGGATTTATAGGAAGTCCGCCGATGAATTTTTTTAATGTAGACGTTACGTCAAGCGGCGGCGATATACTTCTTAAAGAAGGAACATTTGACGTTACGGTTCCGGGTTTTATTAAAGATAAAGTCGCGCCTTATGTAAACAGGAAACTTGTTATGGGCGTAAGACCTGAAGACATATATGATAAATTGTTTGTAAATCTTAATCATAAAGAAATTAATTCTTTCAGCGCTACGGTTGAAATTGTTGAACCGTTGGGCAGCGAAATATATCTGCATTTTACTACGGGTAAAAATATAATGGTCGCGAAAGTTGATTCAAACAACAAAGCTAAAACCAATCAGATAATAGAATTTGTTTTTGATTTGAAAAAGATACATTTGTTTGATCTTGAATCCGGAAAAACTATAGTTTAATTAACTGCTATGAATAAAGTTTTATCAGCATTATTCGGGTGTTTAATAGTGAGTTCGTTTGTTTATGCGGACAGTAATCCCGTTATTCAAAACATTCTTTCAAGAAAAAGCGTCAGACAATATTCGGGGCAGGAAGTTGAAAAAGATAAAATTGACGCTATAATAAGATCCGGAATGGCCGCTCCCAGCGCCATAAATTTACAGCCTTGGGAAATAGTTCTTGTTACAGATAAAAAAATTTTAAATGAAATAGCAAAGAAACATCCTTATGCCGCATTTACAAAAAATGCGGCATTTGCTGTTGTCGTATGCGGCGATTCTAAAAAAAGTCCTGATTTTTGGATTCAGGACTGCTGTGCCGTTTCGGAAAACATTCTTCTTGCGGCTGAATCTCTAGGATTAGGCGCCGTATGGTGCGCAGTTTATCCTGACAACGAAAGAGTTTTGGCTGTAAGCAAAATTTTAAAATTGCCTGACAATGTTATTCCTTTAAATATTATACCGGTAGGCTATCCAAAAGGTGAAAATTTACCTAAACAAAAATACAATCCGTCCAAAATTCATTTAAATGCGTGGACTTTAAAAAAATAGCCGCCGTTTTAAACCTAAAATAATTGCGGCATTTAAATTATAAGGAGTTTATGTGGCTGATACCAAAACAAATTTATCTGAATATTTAAAAAAATCTGCCGATTACGTTAATTCAAATCTGAAAAATTTTTTACCCAAAGACAACTCGGTTATATCAAAAGCTATGAGATATTCCGTTATGGCCGGCGGAAAACGTTTAAGACCGGTTTTTGTTATTTTGGGCGCAGAAATTTTCGGATTAAAAAAAGAAAAAGTCGTAGCGGCGGCATGCGCTGTTGAATATATCCACACTTATTCTCTTATACATGACGATTTGCCGGCAATGGATAATGACGATTTAAGAAGAGGGAAACCGACCAGCCATAAAAAATTCGGAGAAGCGGCCGCGATACTTGCCGGAGACGCATTATTAACAGAATCGTTTAATTTGCTTGCCGGCGTTGATGTTCCCGGCGACAGGATCGTTAAAACAGTAAAATTATTTTCGGAATATTCCGGATACAAAGGAATGATTGCCGGTCAGGCCGAAGATACAATTGAAGCTGGCAAATGGAATACAAAAAATATATCATTATGTAAGAAGAAATTGGAATTTATACACATAAATAAAACATCAGCTCTTATTAAGGCAAGTTTGTTGGCGGGAGCCGTTTTGGCGGGCGCGAAAAACGCGGATTTAAAATTACTTGAAAAATATGCGCACAATATAGGGCTTGCTTTCCAGATAGCCGATGACATACTGGACGTATATGCCGATAAAAAACTTCTCGGCAAAAACGGAAGCGATGAAAATAACGACAAGCTTACTTATTTGTCTTTATACGGCAAAGAAAAATCCGAAAAGAAAGCAAAAGCTCTTATAAATGAAGCAAAAAAAACCGTTGCAAAATTTACGACAAGAAAAGAAATTCTTGAAAAACTGGCAGATTATATGATTGACAGGAAGTATTAGAGGATAAAATGGCGATTTTAGAAAAAATTGAAAAACCAAGCGATTTAAAAATAATAAAAAAAGAACTTTTGCCTCAGCTTGCTCAGGAAGTAAGAGACGAAATAATAAGAGTCGTTTCAAATAACGGCGGGCATCTTGCTTCAAGTCTTGGAGTCGTAGAACTTACAATAGCTCTGCATTACTCCTTCAATCTTCCTAAAGATAAGCTGATATGGGATGTGGGACATCAGGCTTACGCTCATAAACTGCTTACCGGAAGACGAGACCGTTTTGATACTTTAAGACAGCTTGGCGGTATCAGCGGATTTCCAAAAATATCAGAATCCGAATATGACGCTTTCGGAGCCGGACATTCTTCTGTTGCAATTTCAGCAGGGCTCGGTTATGCCACTGCAAGAGATTTAAATAATGAAAATTATAAAGTTGTGTCAATAATAGGCGACGGTTCAATGACGGGAGGCCTTGCTTCGGAGGGCTTGCAGAACGCCGGTCATCTTGATAAAGACATGCTTGTTGTTCTTAACGACAATCAAATGTTTATTTCCGAAAGAGTAGGCGCTTTGGCAGGTTATCTTGCCAAACTTTTGACTGCCGGTACTTTTAAAAAACTTGAAGAGAGAGTTAAAAAATTCACTTCAAGAATAAAATTCTGGGGTTTCAGCGTAATGAAGATAGTCAACAGAGTAAAAGTTATGCTTTTTCCCGGAATGTTATTTGAAGAAATGGGCTTTGCCTATTTCGGTCCTATAGACGGGCATAATATAAACTCGCTTATAGACGTTATAGGAAAAATTAAAAATTTAAACGGTCCTGTTTTGCTTCACGTAGTTACCAAAAAAGGAAAAGGTTATAAACCGGCTGAAGATGATCCTACAAAATTTCACGGCATAGGCCCTTTTAATATCATAACCGGAGAAACGACAGGCGGCAAAAAAATAAGCTATACGGAAGTATTTTCTGATGCGATTGTAAAACTTGCAAAAGAAGACGATAAAATAGTTGCGATAACCGCGGCTATGCCCGAAGGCACAGGACTTTCAAAATTTGCAAAAGAATATCCCGATAGATTTTTCGACGTAGGCATAGCCGAATCACATGCCGTGACTTTTGCAGCCGGACTTGCCGCAGGCGGGTTAAAACCGGTATGCGCGGTTTATTCCACTTTTATGCAAAGAGGCCTTGATAATATAATTCATGATGTGGCATTGCAGAATCTTCCCGTCGTAATGATTCTTGACAGGGCAGGGCTCGTAGGAGAGGACGGCGGAACCCATCACGGAGTATTTGATTTATCATATCTTAAAGCAATACCAAATCTTACAATAATGTCGCCGGCGAACGAAAATGAACTTCAGGATATGTTAAAAACCGCTCTTTCTTTAAAAAGACCAAGCGTTATAAGATATCCCAGAGGAGGAAGCGGATTGCCTGTCAACCCTCAGAAAGATTTTGAAATTATTCCGGCAGGAAAAGCAAAACTTGAAAAAACCGGAAGCGATGTCTGTTTTGTGGCTATCGGCAATCCTGTAAGCGAATGCATAAAAGCGGCGGATAATCTTGCTTCAAAAAATATAAAAGCGGCTGTAGTCAATATGAGATTTTTAAAACCTTTTGACGAAGCGATTCTTAAAAATATAATAAAAACAACAGATGTTATAATTACCGTTGAAGAAAATGCTTTAACCGGCGGTATGGGAGAATCCGTTAAAGCCGTTTTGTCAGGCACAGACGCAAAAATATACGGCATAGGACTGCCGGATTCTTTTGCCGAGCACGGAGCCCAGAATCTTTTAAGGGAAAAATACGGACTTACCGCAAATAAACTTGAAGAATTTGTCTTGAAATTGTTAAAAAAAGAACAAAATCTGATATGAAGAAAAGACTTGATATTTTGATGTTTGAGAAGGGACTTGCCGAAACAAGATCAAAAGCACAGAGCCTTATAATGGCAGGAAGCGTATATATAGACGGACAACAGATAACAAAAGCCGGCACTCCTTTTTCCGAAGATACAATAATTGAAGTAGAAAAACAAAATCCTTATGTTTCAAGAGGCGGATTAAAACTTGAATCCGTAATAGATTTTTTTAAAACTGATTTTAGATATAAAATATGCGCGGACATAGGAGCGTCAACCGGCGGTTTTACGGATTGTATGCTTCAGCACGGCGCAAAAAAAGTTTATGCCATTGACGTGGGAACGGCGCAGCTTCATTATAAACTCAGAAATGACAGCCGCGTTGTAAATATTGAAAACGTAAATTTCAGATACTTTGACAAATCTTTAATTAAAGACGAAATTGACATTGCGACTATTGACGTATCTTTTATATCTCTTGATAAAATTATCCCTAAAGCAGTTGAAATAATAAAACCGGACGGAGTTATTATAGCCATGATCAAACCGCAGTTTGAATTAAATCCCGCAGAAGTAAAAAAGGGTGTTGTCAGGGATGAAAATCTCAGGCTTAAAGCCATAAATAAAATTAAATATTTTGCAGCTCAAACAGGTTTATATCCGCAAAAAGAAGCAGATTCTGCAGTCAAAGGACCAAAGGGAAATATAGAACATTTCATATTGTTCGGCAGGCAGTTATGAAAATCAGCTGTATATATATTCTCAGCCGTCTGGATCCTAACGTTAATACCGAGGAATCAAGCGCGAATTCCGGTAAAAAAATCAGGGCTTCGGTTCTTCCTCTGGGTATTTCTTATATAGCATCCGTATTAAAGCAGTCAGGCCACGACGTTAGTATATTCCCTTTTTTTGAAACATCGGATTTAAATAAATTTGCAGATGAAGTTAAAAACAGCGATTTTTTTTGTTTATCCGTTACATCTTATGACTGTTGGAATCTGGCAAAAAAACTAATATCAAAATTAAAATATCATTTTCCGGATAAAAAAATAATAGCCGGAGGAATTTTTGTCACATTGTCTCCGGAAGAAATCATTGAAAATAAAAATATTGACGCCGTATGCGTAGGCGACGGTGAAAAAGCGTTGCTTGAATATGCTGAGGCTATAAGACAAAACATTTTTAACAAAAAAATAGACAATCTTTTTATAAGACAACCGGACGGAAACGTATTAAAATGCGATAAAATAAGTTTTATTGAAGATATAGACTCTCTGCCTTTTATAGACAGGCATATGTGGGACAGATGGATTTTTGACACGGTTCAGCATAAAGTTCTTGCAGAAAGGGGATGTCCCTACAGATGCGTTTTTTGCGCAAATAACAGGCTTGGACAGATTTGCTCGGGCAATTATCTCAGATACAGAAATATCAATTCCATAATATCCGAGTTTGAATATATACTTAAAGAATATCCGCAGACAGAATCTTTTATGCTTTATGCCGAAAATATCGCTTCCGATAACGAGCGTTTTTTTAAATTATGCGTTGCTCTTAAAGAATTTAATTTAAAAACAGGTAAAAATATAAATTATACGATAATACTGAATGTTACCAAGAATTTTGTAAAAAACAATAAAATTTTTGATGCAATGAAAGAAGCTAATATAAAATGGGTCATGTTCGGTTTTGAAACTGCTTCAAAAGAAATAAGAAATAAACTAAACAGACCTTTCTACGATAACAGGGATATTCTAAAATTTTGCAGGCAGATGCAGAAAAGAAATATTCATACCACTGTTTACGCAATGTACTGTTATCCTTACGAAACAGCCGAAACATACAGCCATACCGTAAAATGGCTGAAATTTTTTAAGCCCGACGCCATAGGCTGGTTTTGGATGGAGCCGCAGAAAGGAACGGAACTATATAACCGTTTTTTTGTAAGAAAAGAAGAAAAATATAATAAGAGTTTATTATTTAAAATTTCCGACAAATGGCGTTTTATAACTTTTAAATTCAGAGTATATATATATTATAAAACTTTTATTGAAACGTTGTTTTTATCTCTGGAACAATTCGGAATAGGGGAACAAATTTTTTCTTTATGGCGAATGACGAATATATCAAAAAGAAAAAAACTTGAAGAATACAAAAATGAGGCAAAAAAACAGTTTGATCTGAAAAATTTTGAAAAAGCCGTAAAATATTTAAATAAAATAGAATCATTGGGAGATTCCTGGATTTTTGCCGACAGAGCGTTTGCAAATTTTAAGCTCGGCAAAAAACAAGAAGCCATAAAAGACATAAATACCGCTTTAAAGCTTGAAAAAGATAATAAAAATTATCATAATTTAAGAAATGAAATCATAAAATATAAATAAATCAAAAAGGATATAAAAATGGCAGACTACATTGTTAATGAAATTGAAAAAAAATGGCAAAAGATTTGGAAAGACAACAAAGTTTTTCATGCCGTAAAAGATTCGGCTAAAGAAAAATATTATCTTTTGGTAATGTTCCCGTATCCTTCGGGCAAACTCCATATGGGACACGTCAGAAATTACAGCATAGGAGACGTTTTTGCAAGATTTAACAGAATGCAAGGCAAGAACGTAATCCATCCCATAGGCTGGGATTCGTTCGGGCTTCCTGCGGAAAACGCCGCAATAAAGCACAACATACATCCTAAAAAATGGACTAAAGAAAATATAGCGCATATGGGCGAACAGCTCAAAATGCTCGGCATCTCTTACGACTGGGACAGAGAAATAGCGACATGCGATCCGGAATATTACAAATGGAACCAGTGGTTCTTTATCCAGATGTATAAAAAGGGGCTTGTATTCAGAAAATCGGCAAACGTAAACTGGTGTCCTTCATGTAAAACTGTTCTTGCAAACGAACAGGTTAACCAGGGCAAATGCTGGAGATGCGACAGTACTGTGGAGCAGAAAGAGCTTATACAGTGGTTTATAAAAATAACTGATTATGCAGATGAACTGCTTGACGGTCATGAAGAACTTGCCGGCTGGCCCGAACAGGTTTTGTCAATGCAGAAAAACTGGATAGGCAAATCATACGGCGCAGAAATGGATTTTGCGATTGCAGGTTCGGATAAAAAACTCAAAATATTTACAACAAGACCCGATACCGTATTCGGAGTCACTTTTATGGTTGTTTCTCCGGAGCATTCAATAATAAAAGAATTTAAAGATAAGATAAAAAACATAAAAGAAGTTGAAGAATACGTTGTAAAAAGCGCAAGCAAATCAAATATAGAAAGATCTTCCGGCAAAGAAAAAACAGGCGTAAAACTTGAAGGCATATACGCAGTTAATCCGGCCACAGGCAAAAATATTCCGATATTTACGGCAGATTACGTTTTGACGGGATACGGAACGGGCGCCATTATGGCAGTTCCCGCTCATGACCAGAGAGACTGGGATTTTGCAAAAAAATACGGAATTGAAATAACTGAAGTCATTAAAGGCGAAAATTCAGATATTACAAAATCAGCTTTTGAAGAAGAAGGAGTTATAGTAAATTCGGGAGAGTTTAACGGGATAAAATCAACAGATGCGATAGATAAAATATCTTTATGGGTAGAAGAAAAAGGATTCGGAAAAAGAACTACAAACTTTAAACTCAGAGAATGGCTCATTTCAAGACAAAGATACTGGGGAACTCCTATTCCTATGATACATTGTCCTAAATGCGGTATAGTTCCGGTTGATGAAAAAGAACTGCCGGTAACTCTTCCCGAAAACATTAAATTTACCGATGACGGAAAATCTCCGCTTCAGGGATGCGATGAATTCGTAAATACAAAATGCCCTCTATGCGGCGGTCCTGCCAAAAGAGAAACCGATACCATGGACACATTTGTAGATTCATCGTGGTATTATGCAAGATATACCGATCCAAGAAACGATAAAAAACCTTTTGAATCCGATATTACAAATTACTGGCTGCCGGTAGACCAGTATGTCGGCGGAATAGAACATGCATGTATGCATCTTATCTATTCAAGGTTCTGGCATAAAATAATGAGAGATCTCGGGCTTGTAAATACAAATGAGCCGTTTAAAAATCTTTTGACACAGGGCATGGTTACGCTCGGCGGAAGCGCAATGTCAAAATCAAAAGGAAATATCGTAAGCCCCGATGAAATAATAGAAAAATACGGAGCGGATACGGCAAGACTTTTCATACTGTTTGCGGCGCCTCCGGAAAAACAGCTTGACTGGTCAGACGACGGATTGGAAGGCTGCTGGAGATTTATAAACAGAGTATGGAGACTTCAGGAACTTGTAAAAACAAAATCGGACATTCCTGCAACTGCTGAAGCTAAAGAAGCTTTGTTGAGAAGCATGCACTTATGCATTAAAAAAGTAACTGAAGACATCGGTAAAGAACATCAGTTCAATACCGCCATATCGTCCGTTATGGAGCTTGTAAACGCGATGTATGTTTACAAATACCACGGAAATGACGAAGGATTATCATTAAAAGTTTATGAAACGATAGTTCTTCTTCTTGCACCTTTTACTCCGCATCTTTGCGAAGAAATATGGAGTCTTCTCGGCAATAAAGAATTCGTTTCGGCGGCACAATGGCCGAAATACGAAGAAAAATATATAAAACAGGATACCGTTGAAGTTCCGGTTCAGGTTAACGGCAAACTAAGAGGGAAAATTTTTATAAACGTTTCTTCAAACGAACAGGAAATAAAAGATTTCGTAATAAACGATGAAAAAATAAAACCTGTTCTTGAAGGCAGACAAATAGTTAAATTCATTTATGTGCAGAATAAAATAATAAATATAGTGGTTAAATAAAACCGGAGGGGAAAATGAAAAAATTATTTGCTTTATTGATAATATTTTTTGGTTTTGCGGCGGCAGGATGCGACAGTCCGTATCAGCCTACTCCGCAGTTATTGCCTGCGTATATAAAAAAAATTTATGTAAGACCGGTTGTAAACAATACTAATCAATACGGTCTTGAGGATAAGCTGACTAAAGCTCTTATAGACGAATTTATGAGCGACGGCAGACTGTCTCTTATGTCTAATGAAAACGAAGCGGACGGCGTTTTGGTTTGTGAAATCAAAAGATATGTTTTACAGCCTTTGACATACGACGCCAACATGGTAACGGAACAATATAAATTATGGATATTGGTTAACGCTTATTTCATAGATAAACATGAAAACGTAACTCTCTGGGTTGAACCGAATATGGAAGGTATACAGATCTACGCCGATGCGGTTAAAGTAGGCTTCGGCGGTATGACCGAAGAACAGGCCAGAGAAAATATTTATATTAAATTATCAAGAGATATTGTAAGAAGAACCGTAAGCGGATTTGGGACGGCGTCGGGGATATCGGAACGTAAGGTCCAAGAATAAATTAAGACCGAAACATTTGCGCTGCACCGAGAAATTTTAAAACCTTATGTACTGTTCGCTCCGCTTTATTGATGTACACTGCGGTTTTAAAATTTCTCGTTTCGCACCAAATCTTTCTAGTCTTTTAGATACAATACAAAAAACAATATGGTTTCGAGGGGAAATGGGTTTTATAACATATCAGGCTTTTCAGAAACATCTTCAGGGTAAAAATACGGTGCCGGTTTATTTATTTGCCGGAGACGAACAGTATTTTATTGACAGCTGCTTGAAAGGTATTGAAGAAAAACTTGCCGTTGATCCTCTTAACAGAGAAACTTTTCAGGCGCCTGATCTTGAAGGAAAAACGGTTTCGGAAGCGGTTCAGACTCTTCCTTTTTTAGGCGATAAAAGACTTGTTATTTTAAAGCTTGCCCATAAGTTAAATAATCCGGATTATGAATTTGTGGAAAAATTGATAGAAAATCCGGTTGATACGACATGTTTTGTAATTTTGGTCCCTGAAAAAATAAAAGACGTAAAGAAAAGAAAAGATTTGCTTGATTTATGTTCGTCTTCAAAATCTTGCGTTTCGGTAGACTGTAAAAAAATTTATGATTCCGATGCTATAAAATTTGTTAAAGCGGAATTTGCAAGAAGAAAAAAACTTATACCAGATGAGCTTGCCGAACGGATTGTATCCGAAACGGGAGCTGATTTATTGAGTTTATATAATGAAATAGAAAAAATATGCATATATACCGGCAAAGACGATAACAAAATTACCGAGGAAGTATTTGCAAAAGTCAGCGGCTGGACAAAGGAAATAAATGATTTCGCCCTTACAGGAGAAATAGAAGCAAAAAATTTGAAATCAGCATTGTTTATATTTAACAAAATGATAACGTCCGGCGAAGACCATATAAAAATTTTATTCCAAATATCGTCAACTGTTCGCAGGTTATTGACCGTAAAAAGTTTGATTGAAGAGAAAAAATATGACCCCAGAGACGCGGCCGCTTTTGCAAGGGTATATAACGCTTATTTTGCTTCAATTTTTTTAAGAAATGTATCAAAGCATAAACTTGCTCATCTTAAGAAATGCATATCAAAAATTCTGGAAACGGATATCGCTCTCAAAACAAAATCTCAGTCGGATAAAACTCTGCTATTGGAAAATCTTATTATTTTTATATGCGGATAGTTTAACCTTCAATAAACTTTTTGTTTCTTAAAAGTTTATGATATGTTATTGCAAACCTGTGTGCTTCATCGCGGATTGCCTGTAAAACTCTTAAAGCGTGCGAATTTGCGGGAAGTTTTACGGAAGCGGATTTGCCCATAATGAAAATTTCTTCTTCCTGTTTTGCCAGAGAAATCAAAGGTATATAAATCCCTATTTCGTTTAAAGCCTGTTCGGCGTAAGCCAGCTGTCCTTTGCCTCCGTCTATAATAATTAAATCGGGAAACTTTTCATTTTTGCGTATTATAGACGAATATCTTCTGAAAACGACTTCTTTTATCATCGCAAAATCATTGATCTGGTTTACCGTTTGTATTTTAAATCTTTTATAACCGCTTTTATTCGGCTTTCCGTTTACAAACTGAACCATTGAACCTACGGGATTTGTTCCGGCCGTATTTGAGATATCAAAACATTCCATAACGTTTGGCAGCTGTTTTAACCTTAGTTTTTCTTTTAATTCCAAAAGAGCGTCTGTCTTAAAAATATACTGGTTCAATTCTTCAAGTTCAATTCTGCTTACTGAAACTCTTTCAGCCATAGAACGTATCGCAAAAAGTCTGTCTCTTATATCTTTAGCTTTTTCATACTGTTGTTCGCCGCTTGCCCGTTTCATCTGTTTTTCCCAGACAGATTCAAGGCTTCTGAATTTACCTTTTAAAAAGAGTTCAAGCTCTTTGAGATTATTTTTGTAATCAGCCGACGTTATGTGCCCCATGCAAGGGCCGTAACACAGATGCGTGTGATAATAAAGACATGATTTTACTTTTGCGGGATCCGGCTGTTCTTTTTGTGAAAAAGAAAGTTTACACGGCCTTATTTTAAAAATTTTATTGAGCCAAAAGATCAGTTTTTTTATATATGTCACCTGCGGATACGGACCGAAATAAAGAGCGCCGTCGTTAATCATTTTTCTTGACATTATAAGGCGCGGGAAATCTTCGTTTACGGTAAGTTTTATAAAAGGATATGATTTATCGTCCTTCCACATTGCGTTAAAATGAGGCTGTATTTTTTTTATAAGGTCTCTTTCAAGTATAAGAGCTTCTCTTTCCGAAGAGCATAAAATATAGTTTATAGTTTTCATCGCCGTAATTATAGACGATGATTTGCTGTTTGTATCGGAATGGAAATAAGAAGTTATTCTGTTTTTTAAATCTTTTGCTTTACCTACGTATATTATGTTTGCGGCCGTATCTCTCATCAGATACACGCCGGGAAGATGCGGGATGTTTTTTGTGTAATCTTCAGCTGTTTTTTGCATAATATTTTCTTAAAAAAGCCGACAGCAACTGTTCTATTTCAGGTGATTTTATAAGTTTTGACACTCCTATAAATATTAGAAGGCCTGCAATAATCGCAATTGTAAGTGATAAAAAAAGCGGTATTTTAATTTGTATTATAAAATAACAGACAATGCCCATAACAGCCGAAGCTATTAAATTTTTAAAAGTGGAATTAAGAATTTTATATATTCCGATCCTGCCTATTTTAATTCTTAATTTATACAAAAGCATTGCCGAGTTTAAATATGCGCATATGGAAGTGGCAAGAGCAAGTCCGCCGACGCCCAAAGGCTGCATGAGAATAACGCATAAAAGCACGTGTATCAGCATTACAACAAAAGCTACTTTTACGGGAGTTTTTGTATTTTGAAAAGAAAAAAATGTGTTTGCCAAAATTTTTGCTATCGCATAAGCCGGAAGTCCCAGAGAATAGTAAAGCAAAGCGCTGTTTGTCACTAATGAGGCGGCATGGTCAAATCTGCCTCGTTCAAACAATACTTTTATCATAGGAAGTCCCAAAACTATTAAAGCTATAGTTGCGGGAACTAACAATACTATCGAAAACCTTATTGAAACATTAAGAGTTTCTTTCATATCTACTATATTCTTTTGAGCAACCGATTTTGACATCATAGGCAAAGATACCGTGGCAAGAGCAAGTCCGAAAATGGCAAGAGGAAGCTGCATAAGACGGTTTGAATAATATAACGCAGTAATAGAACCGTTGCCTAAAAAAGATGCGCATACCGTGTCCACAAAAGTGTTAATCTGGTCTACCGATATGCCGATAACAGAAGGTATCATAAGGAAAAATATTTTTTTTAAACCGGGATGATTAAAATTAAAATCCAGTTTTAAATGCCAGTCAAGCTGTTTCAAATAAGGGTATTGATAAATAAAATGAAGTAATGCTCCGAATATTACGCTTATCGCAAGTCCTTTTATTTTATCGCCGGGAAGCAAAAAGGGGGCAATCGCAACAACATATATTATTTCGGCAACGCTCAAGCCTGCCGGCGCAATTGCAGGTATAAAAAATGAATTAAGAGTGTTAAGAAGAGCAAGAAGTATTGAAGCAAGACATATAAAAACAAGAAACGGAAACATTAAACGTGTAAGTTCTATTGTAAGCTGAAGTTTTTCGGGATCTGAAGTAAACCCCCATGCTATGATTTTTACGAGAAGCGGGGCAAAAAACATTCCTAATACGGTAAATACGGTTGTAATTAAAAGAATTGAAGTAAAAACTACGTTTATAAGTTTTTGAGTGTCTTCTTTTGTTTTTGTATGCAGATATTCCGAAAAAACGGGTATAAAAGCTACCGAAAAAGATCCTTCTCCCAGCATTCTTCTTATTAAATTAGGAATTCGAAAAGCCGCATAAAACGCGTCTGCCACAAGACCTGCGCCGAATAAATAAGCGACAAGCATATCCCTCACGTATCCGAAAATTCTGGATATTGTAGTTCCTACGCTTACGCTTCCTATGTGTTTAATTATATTTTTATTTTCACTCATAACGCTGATTATACTAAAATAACATTCTGTATTCCATAAGAGTTTGCTTTTGGTTTGATCTTATATTATAATTATAAAAATAACTTTATCTTAATGAAAAATACTCTTCAAAAAATGGATAAAAAAACTAATCAGATTCATCAATTAAGACAACTCATTGAACAAAAACAATACAAAGAAGCTATTAATCTGGCTTATGATATGCGCCAATATGATAATGATTTGGACTATATTATGGAGATGGGGCAGTTGTTAAAAGCTACGTCTGATTATGCCGGCGCAATCAAATGGTTTGAGAAAGTTTTAAACACAGACAGCGGCAACATATATGCCGTTAAAGGTATAATTGAAAGTTTAAAAGATTCGGGACATTATATAGAAGCGTTGGGGTATATAAACGGTTTAAGCAAGAAAGAACAGAAAAGAATAATTGAAGAAACGGCGTTGCAGTGTATAAATACTGAAGATGTAGTTTCTTTGAGATATATATTTAAGCATACAGATATATTAAGCGATAAGGAAAAAGTATCAGGTATATTGCAGAGAGTTTGTGATAAGGTCAATAAGTGTAAAAAGCCGGATACTGAAGCCGATTTAATAGATGTCACGGAGCTTTATTTATCATTTTCAGATAAATATGTGCAAAATAAAATAGCGGAACAAATAGCATATTATTATTCATGCAATAAAAAAACGGCAGAGACATTGCATTGGTTATCTTTAATTAATTCTGATTTTGACTTTGTTAAAAGAGAGAAACATATTATTAAGATAATTAATAATCTTGAAAATAACAATACAAAAAACAATGAAGAATTCATAAAAGAGCTGAGTAAAGCGCATAAAAACGCTGTTAATCCGGCCATAAAAGAAATCATATTGGTATATTTGGGAAAATTAAAAAATAAAATTGTAAAAGATAAAATAAGAAATTTTATAAATCTTAAACAATATGATAAAGCATTAAACTTTGCAAAGAAAATCAAAGACGGTAACGAAGATATTGAATATATGCTTGAGATGGGGCAGTTGTTAAAAGCTGCGTCTGATTATGCCGGCGCAATCAAATGGTTTGAGAAAGTTTTAAACACAGACAG
>CAZASN010000005.1:97666-120209 GCA_964487915.1 uncultured Elusimicrobiaceae bacterium
TGCGTCTGATTATGCCGGCGCAATCAAATGGTTTGAGAAAGTTTTAAACACAGACGTTAAAAATAAATATGCCGTCAGAGGCCTTATAGAGTGTTTAACAAGTGCCGGACGTTATACGGAAGCGGCAGAATATATAGACTTAAACAAGAAAGAAAGTTTAATTTTGATTAAAGACATAATTAAAAAATCTATAAATTCGGCGGATATAGATTCTTTAAAAAGCATATTAGAAAATAATAAAATATTAAGAAATAACGCGAGTATCATAACATCAATATTAAAAAATGTCTCTAATAATATAAACAAATATACAAATTTGACTGCTGAAAAGAAAATATCCGGATTATTCAAAATTTATCTTCCTTTTGTGAATAAAAATATTTATGGAAAAATAATAGAAAAGATTGCTTATCATTACGCCTGCAACAAAAAAATAGCTGAATCATTAGAATGGTTATCTTTGATTCATACTGATTTTAAGACTGTAAAAACGGGCTGTATTTTTAAAATAATTAATGGAATTGAAAACACCGGTATAAAAAATACAGATAAATTTATGGAGCAGTTAAAAAAAATATGCGCAAAGTCAAAAAATCAAGCAGTAAAAACGATGATATCGATGTATTTTCAGAAATTAAAATATAATATTCTGAAAGAAAAAATAAAAAAATTAATAAATCTTAAACAATATGATAAGGCATTAAATTTTGTAAAGAAAATAAAAGAATGTAAAAAAGATGTCGGATATATGCTGGAAACAGGACAGTTGCTCAAAGCCGCATCTGATTATTCCGGCGCAATAAAATGGTTTAAACAAGTTTTAAAGGCAGATGTTAAAAATAAATATGCGGTCAGAGGGCTTGTAGAAAGCTTGATAAACGCCGGAAGATATTCTGAACTTACGGAATATATAAAATATTTAAACAAAAAAGAACGTTTTATTATTATAA
The DNA here is from genome assembly GCA_964487915.1 of uncultured Elusimicrobiaceae bacterium. GTDB lineage: Bacteria > Elusimicrobiota > Endomicrobiia > Endomicrobiales > Endomicrobiaceae > Proruminimicrobium. The sequence continues at coordinate 98,617 of CAZASN010000005.1, forward strand.
ATAAAACGGTTGAAAAATATATTGATTCGGAAGATATAGATTCTTTAAAACGCATATTAAAACATAATAAAACATTAACAAACAATAAAAACATATTATCCGCGACGCTTCGCATGGTCGTAGATAAGATGTATAAGTGCAAAAAACACGATACGGAAAGAAAATTAACGGAATTATTAAAAAAATATGTCAAATTTCTTCCGGATTCTCTCAAAATAAAAGTGAGTTTATATTATAGTGAAAATAAAAATGTTAAAGAAACAATAAGATGGTTGTCATATATCAGATCAAATTTAATTAATCAAAAAAAAATAATTTCTTTAATTGTTTATATGCTTCGTAAAGAAGTTATTTTAAAAAATGATATAAAAAATATAGTAAAGAATCTAAATATTCTGCATAAAAATATAAAAGACATAAAATTCAAAAATTTAATACTGGGCGAAACCGAAATATTACAAAATAAAATTATTTTAAAATCAAAACCGGTAAAAATGCATGTTGTTCTTACTACAAAATGCAATCTTAAATGTATTATGTGCAATGTCTGCACAAACGAATATACAATATCAAATAATTATATAGAAATTATAAAAGAATATTTGCCTTATCTTGAAGAAATATCATGGCAGGGGGGAGAATTATTTTTATATGATAAATTTGAAGAATTAATCAAACTTGCGGCTAAATATAAGGTTGAACAGGAATTTGTGACAAACGGATTGCTGCTTGATAAAAGAAGAATAGAAATTGTCGCCAAATATAATATTTTTCTTTCAATATCAATAGATTCCGTTAAAAAAGAAACATATGAATACATAAGAGCCGGAGCAAAATTTGACAGTTTAATATTCGTGTTAAAGCAACTTTATGATTACAAACTAAATCATAGGGATATAAAGTATTCTATGTCCGTTGTCGTAATGTCAATAAATTATAAGGAATTGGACGACATAGTTAAATTTGCAATTTTATACGGATTTACCGGAATATATTTTCAACGTTATATTCCTCACGAAAACATTACCGATGATTTAATGCTTAACGAAGAACAGGCTTTATATGTTTTTGAAAAAATTCAAGAAATAAAAAATAACTTTAAGAATATAACAGTAAAAACAAATATAGGAGATGATGTTTTTAAGTATTGGAATGTAAAAAAAATTAATTCTGATATTTCGCATAAAGATGAAATAAATCAATTGTCCGGTACCGATGCTGACAACAACTATGAAAAAAAAGATAATGAAATTTTAGAAAGTAAAAATAATAACATATATGAAAAAATATTTTGCATTGCGCCGTGGAAAACATTATTTCTTGATTTCGGAATGAAAATGAAGTTTTCAGGCTATTGTAATTCTTTTAAAACTCTTGACGGCGAATTTGATATTTGGAATTGCCCTCCGGCCGTTGAATACAGAAAATCTATCATAAAAAACAAACCTCTTGATTATTGCAATCGTTTTTGCAAAACAGCCGGCAATGACGGAGAAGAAGTAAGAAAATTCGGCCGATCGTAATAAGAACATGAAACAAAAAAAACGATATCAAAAGATATCGTTTTTTTTTGTTTATTTTTATTATTTTAAATTGAAGCTACAAGCTTGGAAAGTCTTGCTTTCTGGTTTGCCGCGGCATTTTTATGTATTACGTTTTTTTTCTTTGCTTTATCCCATTCGGCAAAAGCAAGATTTAACGTTTTTTGAGCCGTTTCTTTATCTTTTGCTTTTACTGCAGCTTCAACTTTTTTAGCAAGCGATTTTATTTTGCTGTTTGTAGCCGTGTTTCTGGCATTTCTTTTTGCTGCCTTTCTAACTTCCTTAAGTGCCGAAGTATGTCTTCCGGTTTTTAATTTTGCCATTATATCCCCCGTTATTATTTAAACTTAAACTGAGATTTGGATTTTACATTATTTTATGCACGGAGTCAATATCATACTTTAAAATTTTTATTTGTTTTTTTCGGAATAAAAAATTATAATGATAAAAAGTAAATATTTATTTGGGGGGATTATGGGTGCGAAATCTTTTGTGCTTGATACTAATGTTTTGTTGCATGATCCGGATTCGATTTTTTCTTTTGCCGACAATAAAGTTATTATCCCTTTATCAGTAATTGAAGAACTTGACCACTTTAAGAAACTTACCGATGAAAACGGAAGAAGCGCGCGTTTGATATCCAGAACTCTTGACGGCTTAAGAGCAAAAGGGAAACTGTCAAAGGGCGTTCCGATTAAAAACGGAGGAACTCTTGTCATTGAAATGATGCACAGAGTTGAATTTCCTGAAGAGTTCATGATATCAAAGTATGACCACCAGATACTGTCAATAGCCCTTTATCTCAAAAAACAGGGTGAAAACGTAATATTTATAACAAAAGATATAAACTTAAGAATCAAAGCCGAAATTCTGGATATAAAAACGCAGGATTATGAAAAATCAAAGGTTAAAATAGACGAAATATATTCAGGATGGAGAGAAATAAAACTTCCGGCAGACAAAATAGATCAGTTTTATAAAAATTCAAAACTTCCTACAAAACTCGATTTTTTTCCTAATGAGTGCGTATCAATTAAAGATGAATCCGGTTCTTCAAAAAGCGCTCTTGCAAAATATTCGGCTACGGACAAGGCGTTGCTTCCGTTATTTCATATGACCGCTCAGCCGTGGGGCTTGAAACCTTTAAATGTTGAACAGCGCTTTGCGTTTGAACTTTTGCTTTGCAATGAAATAAGTCTTGTCACTCTTATAGGACTTCCGGGCGCCGGCAAAACATTGCTTGCTCTTGCCGCAGGCCTTCAGAAAACAGTTGAAGAAAGACAGTTCAGAAGACTATATATAGCAAGACCTATAATACCTATGGGCAAAGATATCGGTTATCTGCCGGGCTCAAAAGAAGAAAAACTTGCTTCATGGATGGGCGCGATAAACGACAATCTTGAATTTTTGATGGATAAAGGACACGAGGATTCAAAAGTTGACGAAAAAATAGACTATTTATTCAGTTCCGGACAGATAGAAGTTGATTCTCTGACATATATCAGAGGCAGATCGCTTCCGAGACAATACATAATAATAGACGACGCTCAGAATTTGACGCCGCATGAAGTAAAAACAATTATATCAAGAGCCGGCGCCGGAACAAAAATAGTTTTAACCGGAGATCCATATCAGATAGATAATCCGTATCTTGACGCCTCATCAAACGGATTAACTTATTTGGTCGAAAGATTCAAAGGACAGTCAATATACGGACATTTAATGTTTTCAAAGAGCGAAAGAAGCGTTCTTGCAGGCTTGTCATCGGAGCTTTTATAAATGGCCGGCAAGGATTTTTTTGTTGATTTGCACATACATACAAATTTTTCTGACGGAGTATTTACTCCTTCCGAAGTTGTTGCGTACGCTTCAAAAACAGGACTCACGGCTATTGCCGTTACGGATCATGATACCGTTGACGGCGTAGAAGAAGCTATGTCGGCAGGGAAAAATCACAATATTGAAGTTATTTCAGGAATAGAACTTTCGGCAGAATACGGTGAAACAAACAAAACCGAAATGCATATTCTGGGATATTATGTAGATTGGAAATCAACAAAATTTAAAGATACTCTTGATATTTTTAAAAATGCAAGAACCGAAAGAGCCAAAGAAATTTTTTCAAAACTTGAGAAAATAGGTATAAAACTAAATCCCGAAGGATTAATAGCATCTGTCGGCAAAAAAGTTATAGGCAGGCTTCATTTTGCCAAGGAATTAATTGCAAACGGAATTGTCGCTTCCGTTCAGGAAGCGTTTCAAAAATATCTTGCGCCCGATCAGGTTGCTTATGTTCCTAAATATTCAATTACGCCCAAACAGGCTATTGATTTAATAATTGAAGCAGGGGGAATTCCTGTACTTGCGCATCCTTATTACGGACATTATAATAATATAGATGTCGTAAAAAAACTTGCAGATGACGGATTACAGGGCATAGAAGTCTGGCATAATAAACATCCGGAACATGTCGTAAGAAAACTTCTTTCAATTGCCGACGAACTTAATTTAATCGCAACAGGCGGATCAGACTGCCACGGCATTTACGGAAACCAGGAAACTCCTCTTATAGGTAAAATTAAAGTTCCTTACAGCGTAATAGAAGCTTTGGAAAAAAAGAAACAAAAAATATAAAGTCTTGCCTGATCTCAAAAACATATAAATTATGCGTCCAATAAATAAATCCGTATTTATAAAATCGTTAGACTGCCGCAGACTCGCGTGGCATCTCTACAGAAATTTAGTTGAAAGAGACAGATTGTCAGGCGACGACTTTTTGATTTATGAATCTAAAAAAATACATTCCATGGCTCAGGAACTTTTTGCAGGCGGCGTTCAGATCAAGGCCGCCACGCTTCAGGAAGCTCTTGATAAAACAAAAGAACTAACCTCAAATCCTGAGATAAAAGCCGTTTTTGAACCCGTATTTGAATATAACGGTTTTACAGCCCGCGCTGATATATTATCAAGACAAGGCGACGGATGGCATATCACGGAAGTTAAAGCCGGAAACAAAGGCAAACGCAAATACATAATTGATATGGCTTACACCGCCCTTATTTTATCAAAAAATATAAACAACATTTCAAAATCAAAACTTATGCTTTTGTCAAAAGATTTTAGATTGGGAATGCCCGTTGAAAGACTTTTTTCCGAGACTGATTTTACGACCGAAGTTTTTACAAAAATGTACGAATATGACGCTATTTGCCCGGATATAAAAGCAATGCTTGAAAACGAAATGCCGCCCGATATGCAGTTAAAAATGTGCTGCAAAAACTGCCCTCTTTTCAAACAATGTACCGGAAAAGATATTGATTTCCATATATTCGATCTTCCCAGACTTTCTCATACTTCTTTTGACCAGCTGTGTTCTATGAATATAAACACAATAAAAGACGTTCCTGATTCAGTTGAATTGACGGAAACACAAAAAAACGTAAAAGACTGTATAATAAACGACAAAGTTTTTATAAGTTCCAATTTAAAAACCGAACTTGAAAAAATAAGTTTTCCGGTCTATTATCTTGATTTTGAGTCGGTAATGACTATATATCCTCTTTATCAAAACATCTGTCCGCATACTCAGATTGTAACACAGTATTCGCTTCATAAAGCTTCAAATTTATCTGATGAACCGGAACATTTTGAATTTATCGCCGATCATACAAAAGACGACAGACTGTCTCTTGCCGAAAATCTTATAAAAGATATCGGTGAAGAAGGAAGCATAATAACTTATTCTTCTTTTGAGCATCAGATTCTGCAGCATCTGGCCGGACTTTATCCTCATTTACATGAAAAAATAAGTAAAATCAGTTCAAGGATAGTTGATTTGGAAGCAATATTGAAATCTAATTATTACGATAAACAGTTTCACGGAAAAACTTCAATAAAAAAAGTTTTACCCATAATGATACCGGAAATGAATTACAACAGCCTTGAAATAGCAGAAGGCGGTTCGGCATTGTCGGCTTTTGCATATATGGGCGTCGGTTTATACAATGAAGAACAAATCGCCGAAACAAAAAAAAATCTGCTTGAATACTGCAAACAGGATACTTTAGCGCTTGTAAAAATGCACAGATTTCTTGCGCAAGCCGCAAATATAAGGTTTTAAAACATCTCTTTTTTTCCGACTCGTTTTTCATTTGAAAAAAATGTTCCTAAAAGGTATAATATTTTACTTATGAAAGCAGATATAAGAGTCAATTTTTTAGGAGCAAAATTAAATTCTCCGGTGCTTACGGCTTCAGGCACTTTCGGATACGGAGATGAAGTATGCGATTTGGTTGAAATGTCGCAGCTTGGCGCCGTAATTACAAAAACTGTTACGCTTGAACCAAGGCAGGGAAACCCGCAGCCTAGAATAGCGGAAGTATCATCCGGAATGTTAAATACAATAGGACTTCAAAATATAGGCGTCAGAAAATTTGCCGAAACAAAACTTCAGTCTCTGTTTAAATTAAAAGTGCCTGTAATAGTAAGCGTGGCCGGTTCGTGCGCAGACGACTATTTAAATACTGTTAAAATTTTAAATTCATACGATAAAATATTTGCAATAGAATTAAATCTTTCATGCCCAAATCTTAAAAAAACAATTATCTGCCAGGATAAAGAACTGTTTGAAACAATAATAAAAAATGTTAAAAAAATATCAAAATTTCCGGTTATAGCAAAATTATCTCCTCAGGTTCAGGATATAGCGGAACTTTCTTTAAATGCCCAGCAAAACGGAGCAGACGCCGTAACTCTTACGAATACTTTTCCGGCTATGGCTATAAATATAAACACGTTTAAACCGAAACTTTCAACCGTAAAAGGCGGAATGTCCGGTCCTTGCGTAAAACCGATGGCTTTGCGGTGCGTTTTTGAAGCTGCTCAAAAAATTAAAATTCCTATAGTAGGCTGCGGCGGAATAACAAACGCTTACGATACTGTTGAATTTATGCTTGCGGGAGCCGCATGCGTAAGTATAGGAACAGCCGCTTTAGTTGAACCGAAAGTTTTAAACGATACAGTAAACGGCTTAAAAGATTATTTAAACGCAAAAAAAATAAAAAATATTACCGACTTAATAGGGAAGGTGCAACTATGAACAAAACAATTCTGGCATTAGACGTATACGACTTGAAAAAAGCCGAAAAATTAGTAAAAGATTTAAGCGAGTACATTGATATTTTTAAAGTAGGCCCGATATTGTTTTTACAGTCGGGAAAAGAAATAATAAAAATAATAAAAGACTGCGGCAAAGAAGTTTTTCTTGATTTAAAATTCCACGATATACCGGCAACAGTACAAAGAGCAGTTGAATCGGCAAAAGATTTAGGCGTTTACAGCCTTACAGTTCATTCTTGCGGCGGGCGCGAAATGCTTGAACTTGCCGCATCGGTAAAAGACAGACCTAAAATATGGGCGGTTACCGTTTTAACAAGCCAGCTCACGACTCCTAAGGAAGTTTTACAGAGAGCCGAACTTGCAAAAGTATGCGGAGTTGACGGAGTAATATCTTCTCCTCTTGAAATAGAGATTATAAAGAAAACATGCGGCAGCTCATTTGAAGTCGTTACTCCCGGCATAAGGCCTTTAAAAGCGGATGACGACCAGAAAAGAGTAGCTACTCCTGAATTTGCAATAAAAACAGGCGCAAATTACATTGTGGTTGGAAGACCGATTATTGAAGCAAAAGATCCGAAAGAAGTCGCTAAAAACATATATGAAAGCATAAAGGGGTTATAACGTGGACCAGAACGAAATGAAAGAACTTTTTAAAAAATACAATGCGCTTTTGACAGGTCATTTTCTTCTGTCGAGCGGGCTGCATTCAGACACATATTTTCAGTCGGCTTTAATACTGCAGCATCCTTTGGTTGCGGGAAAACTTGCCGAAAATCTTAAAGAAGAAATTTCCAAAAAAGTAAAAGACATTGACTTGATAGTATCGCCTGCAATGGGCGGAATAGTAATAGGTCAGGAAATGGGACGAGCATTCGCAAAAAGAGCAATATTCTGCGAAAGAGTTGACGGAAAACTCGTTTTGAGAAGAGGTTTTTCAATAAATAAAGGGGAAAAAGTTCTCGTTGTAGAAGACGTAATTACAACGGGCCTTTCCACAAGAGAAGTTATAGAAACAATAACGCCTCTTGGAGCAGATGTCGTAGCTGTTTGTTCTCTTGTAGACAGAAGCGCGGGCAAAGTTGATTTCGGCGTTCCGAGATTTTCTCTTTTAAGTCTTGAAGTAAAAAGCTATAAGCCTGAAGAATGTCCTCTTTGCAAAAACGGTTCGGCACCGGTAAAACCGGGAAGCAGAAAATAAGGAGATTATATAAAATGACTGTCACTTACAAAAAAGCAGGAGTAAATATCGACGCGGGAAACGAGCTTGTAAAAAGAATAAAAAAAAGACTTCCTAAAATAGGCGGATTCGGCGGTCTTTTTCCTATAGACGGCACTAAATATAATCTTGTAAGTTCAACCGACGGAGTCGGAACAAAACTTAAAATAGCTTTTTTGGTAAACAAACACGATACTGTAGGCCAGGATTTAGTCGCGATGAACGTAAACGATATTATATGCTGCGGTGCAAAACCTTTATTTTTCCTTGATTATTTTGCATGCGGTAAACTTAACGTTAAGCTTACCGAAAACGTAATAAAAGGCATCGCAGACGGCTGTAAAATAGCAGGATGTCAGCTTATAGGCGGAGAAACGGCGGAAATGCCCGGTTTTTATCAGGGTGAAGATTATGATTTGGCCGGTTTTTCAGTCGGAATAGTTGAAAAAGGAAAAGAAATAACTGGCAAAAATATAAAAGACGGAGATATTCTGATAGGGCTTGCTTCAAGCGGGCCGCATTCAAACGGATATTCTCTGATAAGAAAAGTTTTTACCGAAAAAGAGCTTAAAAAATATTCAAAAGAACTACTCGCTCCTACAAAAATTTACGTTAAAGAAGTGCTTGCCGCAATAAATAAATTCGGCAACGCCGTTACAGGCATAGCGCATATTACCGGCGGCAGTTTTTACGATAAAATAGGAAGAATTCTTCCTGAGAACGCAAAAGTCGTAATAGAAAAAAACTCATGGAATGTTCCTGAAATATTTAAACTCGTCCAGAAAAAAGGAAATGTTCCGGAAAAAGATATTTACAGAACGCTTAATATGGGAATAGGAATGGTTTTGATTGTAAGACCGGAAGCGGCATCCAAAATCAAATCATTTATGAAAGGTTCAAAAGTAATAGGACGCATAGTAAAGGGACCAAAAGGCGTTGAAATAATATAATGAAAAGACTTGCTGTTCTTGTTTCAGGCGGCGGATCAAATCTGCAGTCAATAATAGACTCCTCAAAAAGCGGCGTATTGAAGAATATCGCCGAGGTCTGCGTCGTTATATCAAACAAACCCGATGTTTTCGGACTTGAACGGGCAAAAAAAGAAAATATAAAAGCAGTCGGTCTTGATTATAAAAATCTCGGAGAAACAGAATATAACAGACAGCTTGCCGAAATAATTAAAGCCGAGAAAGCCGATCTAATATGTATGGCAGGATATTTAAAAAAACTGCCCCAAACTATTGTGGCTGATTATAAAAAAAGAATATTAAATATTCATCCTGCTTTGCTGCCAAAATTCGGAGGCAAAGGAATGTACGGACATTTCGTGCATGAAGCTGTCGTAAAATCAAAAGAAACGAAATCAGGAGCGACTGTTCATTTCGCCGATGAAAATTACGATACCGGAAATATTATAATTCAGAAAGAAGTTCAAATAAACGAAACAGATTCGCCTGAAGACGTCGCAAAAAAAGTTTTAAAAATAGAGCATGAAATATATCCTTTAGCGATAAAAAAAGTTATAGAGGGGAAACTCATATGATACCGCGTTACACAAAGCCTGAAATGGCAAAAATATGGTCTGATGAAAACAGATTTAAAAGAATGCTTGAAGTTGAAATTTATGCCGCCGAAGCAATGGCAAAAGCAGGAACAGTTCCGGCATCTGCCGTAGAAAAAGTAAAACAAAACGCAAAAATAAATATTGACAGAATAAACGAAATAGAGCTTACCGTAAAACATGACGTAATAGCTTTTTTAACGTCAGTTGTAGAAACTGTCGGCCCTGAAGCGAGATTTTTGCATCTTGGAATGACTTCATCGGACGTTCTGGATACAGCCCTCGGAGCTCAGATGAGAGAAGCGTGTCTTCTTCTGATACAAGAAACTGAAAAACTCTGCGAAATAACTGAAAAACTCGCAAATCAATACAAATATACTCCGACTATGGGAAGATCTCACGGAGTTCACGCTGAACCTACTACATTCGGTTTAAAAGTCGCAGGCTGGTACAGCGAGCTCAAAAGATCAAAAGAAAGGCTTGAATATGCCCTTGAGACCGTCAGCTACGGTAAAATATCAGGCGCAGTCGGAACGTTTGCGCATCTTGATCCTAAAGTTGAAGAATACGTCTGTTCCAAAATGGGATTAAAGCCGGAACCCGTATCAACGCAAATCGTGCCGAGAGACAGACATTCCATATATTTATCGGCTATAGCTCACACGGCAAGCGCTTTGGAAAGAATTGCCGTTGAAATAAGACATCTTCAGAGAACAGAAGTAGCCGAAGCAGAAGAACCTTTTACAAAGGGACAGAAAGGCTCGTCTGCCATGCCTCACAAGAGAAATCCTATTATATCTGAAAACATATGCGGGCTGGCAAGACTTTTAAGAGGCTATGCGGTAACGGCCATGGAAAATATAGCATTATGGCATGAAAGAGACATAAGCCATTCTTCAACGGAAAGGATTATGATGCCGGACGCTTCAATTCTTCTTCACTATATGCTTTTAAGAATGCAGGGCATGCTTGCCAATCTTAACGTATACCCTGAAAACATGCTTACAAACTTAAATAAAACGAAAGATGTTATTTTTTCGGGAACTCTTCTTTTATCTCTTGTAGATAAAGGACTGACCAGAGAAAATGCTTACGCTTTAATGCAGAAACTGGCGTTTGAAGCAAGAGAAAAGAAAGTCAGCCTTGAATCCGTAGCTCTTGCAAACGAAGAAATGAAAAAATATATGTCCGAATCGGAAATCAAAAGGGACTGCGATTTGAATTCCCATTTTAAAAGCGTAGATTTTATATTCGACAGAGTTTTTAAAAAATAATATTTAACATGAATTTTAAAAAAATAACATATTTCTTATTATCGGTTATTTTAAGTGTTTTTTTAGCTTTATTAATATTTGAAATCTTTTCGCAATTAATTCCTGTATTTTCAAAAAATATACCTGAAAACAATAATATTAAATATGTGTATATCTTGGGAGAATCGTCGGCAACCGGAACTCCATACCGGCAGAAAATATCATTTTCCAAAATTATTCAATATGTTTCCGCAAATAAAATAGATAACAAAAATATTGAAATAATAAACATAGCCGTTCCGACCGTCAGAATTGTACACCAATATTACAGATATCTAATACACAGATATTTACATCCTTTTGATAAAGGAATTGTTCTTGTATATGCAGGCACTAATGATACTTCTTTTTCATTCCCTGAGAAAAAATATTCTTTTTTTTATAATTTTAGTTTAATTCAAATAATAAGCGCATATACCGGCAAAGCTTATGATTTTCAGTATATATATGAGTTGATAATAAAATTATCCAAAAAATTCGGAGATGATATATACATATCTACACTAGCTGGAAATTATGCCGGTTTTATGCCTGACAAAGTTGAAAATTTAAAAGATAATAAGGAACTTACGGCTTATTTAGACAATATAGACAATCTATTTTTTGAAGGCAAGTATGAACCGGCTCTTGAACTTTGTAAAAAAAATATTGATGATTCCGCCCAACAATATTTTTTTTATAGAATGGGTAAAATATATGAAAATCAATCTAAAATAAAAGAGGCAAACGAGTTTTATGTCAAAGCTGCAAGCATTCAGAATTGTGATATAATAAGAACAAGACCAACAATATATCAAAACCGTATTATAAAATATTTAGCATTGAAATATAACGTTAAATGTTTTGATTTATTTGATAAATTGTACAATTCAAATGAAATTATAGGATATAATTTTTTTATAGATAAAATACATCCGACGATAACCGTACATATAATGTTAGCCGAAGGATTTACGGATTTGCTGTGTGAAAAATATAAAATTACTAAAATAAATGAACAACTTACTGAAACTCAAGTGAAAAAAAAGTTAAATTTTAGCGAAGATGATGTATTTAGAGCATATATTCAGGCTTTAAGTGAAATTTTTGTTTGCATATACAGAAACGGGATATTGGATAGATATTCTTTATGTGAAATTGAAAAATATATTTTTATTTTAAAAAACTTAAATTTAATTGATATTAAAAAAGAAGAGCAGAATGAAACTCTTGAATTTCTTAGAAAATTATTGGAATACATATCAAATCCAAAAGACGAATTGAAAGGCGGCATAAAAGAAATATATAATCATAGTTCAAATAAAAATTATTTTTATCCGATTAATGCGGATTTTAAAAAATTACTTGAAGATAATAATATAATTTAAAATATAAAAAATTATTTTATAAATTTTATATAAGAGGGAAATATGAAAAAACAATTTAATTACAAACTAACCGATGACGGCACTTTCGTTATAGACAATTACAATCTTGCTCCTACTTTTTCAAGTTTTTTCCCCGGTATAGCGGGACTGAAAGGAATTCCCATGTGGGCATTTTATGTAAACAGAGGACAGGGAATTTGTTCTTTCGGAATAAAAAATAAAAATTATTCCATAATGGAATTTTATCCTGCCAACGTCTCTTATTCCGTCGTAAACACGTTTGGATTCAGAACGTTTTTAAAAATCAAAAAATCAAATAAAACGGTATGTTACGAACCATTTTTAAACAATTCCTCAGATACCGAAAATATTAAACAAACAATGAAAATTCTTCCTTATGAACTTATTTTGGAAGAAATAAACAAAAATATAGGAATAAAAACAACGGTAAAATATTTTACTCTGCCTAACCAGCCGGTTGCCGGTCTTATGAGAAGCGTAACGGTGGAAAATATTACAAATTCGGACATATCGGTAGAAATAGCCGACGGTATGCCGAAAATTCTTCCTTACTATATGAACACTTACGCCCAGAAATTTATGTCAACTACGATTCAGGCGTGGGCGACGGTTGATAATTTTGAAAAAACGGGAGTTCCTTTTTTCAGGCTTAAAGTTGAAGTTGAAGACAGACCTGAAGTTGTTGAAATAACAAAAGGAAATTTTTATTTTGCATTTACAAATGAAGCGCAGACTAAAAAAGCGGATATAATAATTGATCCTGAAATGCTGTTCGGTTCAGATACAAGTTTTGCATATCCTGAAAAACTTTTTAACGAAAACTTTGTTTACCCGAAATCACAGTTTGCAAATAATAAATATCCGTCAGCTTTCAGTTATGTAAAAAGAAATATAAAAGCAAATAAGGAAATTACGGTTTATTCGATAGCGGGGCACATAGACAGCGTTGAATCGTTAAATAAATTTATTAAAAAACTCAACGTTTCTTATTTCAACTCAAAACGCGAAGAAAATAAAAATTTAATTGAGTCTATAACAAACAATATGGCGACAAAGTCGGCTGTTCCGGCATTTGATATGTACTGCAGACAAAATTATCTTGACAACGTAATGCGCGGAGGACTTCCCGTAGAATTTAAATATAAAGATAAATCTTCGCTCTATTACGTATATTCAAGAAAACACGGAGATTTGGAAAGAGACTATAACGACTTTCAGCTTGCTCCAAGCTATTATTCTCAGGGCAACGGCAATTTCAGAGACGTAAACCAAAACAGAAGAAGAGATATATTTTTTAATCCGAATCTGAAAGACAGCGCCGTCAAAATTTTTTACAATCTTCTGCAGATTGACGCCTGCAATCCTCTGGTCGTAAAAGGCGCTTATTATATTATTGATACAAACGGCGGCGTTTTTAAAGAACTCTTGGCAGATTTAACTTCAAAAGAAGATGAAAAAAAACTCAAGGATTTATTTTCAAAAGGATTTGAACCGGGAGAACTTGCGATGTTTATTGAATCTTCGTCGATAAGACTGAATATAAAACTTGAAGATTTCGTATCAAAGGCCGTCGCATTATCTCAAACCGTAAACGATGCAAGCCACGGAGAAGGTTTTTGGGTTGACCACTGGACATATAATTTAGACCTTATAGAAAATTATTTATCGGTTTATCCGGAAAAAATAAACGATTTGCTGTTTAATGACAAAACTTACACATATTTTGACTGCGACCACTATGTGCTGCCGAGATCAAGAAAGCATGTTTTGACTCAGGAAGGTCTTGTCAGACAGTACGGTTCCGTTGTAAAATCGGAAGAAAAATCAGTTCTTATTAAATCAAGAAAAACAAATCCGAACGCGCTTAGAACAAAAAACGGCAAAGGCGATATTTATACTTCAAATCTTGCGTCAAAATTCATGACTCTTATGACAGTAAAAATGTCATCTTTGGATCCTGACGGGATAGGAATAGAAATGGAATCAGATAAACCGGGCTGGTATGATTCATTAAACGGACTTCCCGGCCTTTTCGGATCGTCAACTCCTGAAGTTTTTGAACTTAAAAGATTTATGCTTTTTTTCCTTGAAGCGTTAAATAATAATAAAACCGAATTAATTTCAGTTCCTGTAGAACTGGCTTTATTCTTTAAAAATTTAGGAAAACTTCTTGATAAAAAAATCTCGTCTTTTGAATTTTGGGATAAATCAAGTTCATTGAGAGAAGAATACAGAAAATCAGTCGTTATGGGAATAGACGGCAAAGAAGAGCAGATAAAAGCTTCGGAAGTTATTGATTTCATAAAAAAAGCGGTTAATAAAATAAATTCCGGTCTTAAAAAAGCGATTGATCCGAAATCAGGATTATATTTTACCTATTTCAGATATGAAGCTTTAAAATATAAAAAAACAGATTCAAAAAGCATTAAAGGACTGCCATGCGTTAAAGTTGCCGAATTTAAAAGAAGCCCTCTCCCGTTATTTTTGGAATCGGAAGTGCACTACTTCAAAACCGAATCAAATAAAGCAAATGTAAAAAAACATTTTACGGCTCTCAAAAATACGGGTCTTTACGATAAAGAGCTGAAGATGTACAAAGTATGCGCGTCTTTAAAAACAGAATCAAATGAGATAGGCAGAACCCGCGTATTTTCACCGGGCTGGCTTGAAAATGAAGCAGTTTTTATGCATATGGAATATAAATATCTCTTGGAATTGCTTAAATCGGGTCTTTATGAAGAATTTTTCGGTTCTTTAAAAACTTGTTTCCCTTGTTTTTCAAATCCTGAAATTTACGGCAGAAGCATTCTTGAAAATTCGTCATTCATTTCATCGTCGGCATTTCCTGATAAAAGAAACTGGGGGCGCGGTTTTGTCGCAAGATTAAGCGGTTCCACGGCTGAATTTATAGATATGTGGCTTACAATGACTCTCGGCACTAAACCGTTTTATACCGATAAAAACGGCACGCTTGTGTTTGAAGTAAAGCCTCTTATAAACAGTGAGTATTTCGACAAAAAAGGCGTATATTGCGCAAAACTGTTTGCGACAACTGATATAGTTTATATAAATAAATCACGCAAAAGCACTTATCTGCCTTCGGTAAAGATCAAAGAAATTGAAATAACATGGACTAACGGTTCAAAAGAAACCGTGTCGGATTCAAAAATTACCGGAGAAAAAGCGGCAAGAATCAGAGACAGACAGGCGTCTGCGGTTAAAATCACGCTTGCTTAAATAACAAAAAAAGCGCGAATATAAAAAGATTCGCGCTTTTTTTATCGGCATAAAAAATGGAACAATTTTTAAGAACGGAATTACTGCTCGGAAAAGAAAATTTAAATAAATTATTTAACGCCAAAGTAACCGTGGTCGGTCTTGGCGCCGTAGGCAGTTTTGCGACCGAAATGCTTGCAAGACTCGGAATCGGGAATATTACTCTTGTTGATTTTGACAAAGTGCAAATTTCAAATATTAACAGACAGCTTTATGCTCTGCATTCAACCGTAGGCAGAACAAAAGTTTCTCTTGCAAAAGAAAGAGTTTCGGACATAAATCCGTTATGTAAAATCAAAACTCTTGAATTATTTGCCAATACGGATACGTTTGAAGAAATATTTAAAGAAAAAACGGATATAGTAATAGATGCGATAGATTCTTATAATCCAAAATTAAGGCTTATAGAATACTGCTATAAAAATAAAATAAAAATCGTTTCGTCTATGGGGGCAGCCCTTAAAACAGATCCTTTCTCAGTAAAATATTCAGATTTATTTGATACCCATCACTGCAAATTGGCCGAAAGGCTGAGGGGGGATTTGAGAAAACTTGGAATAGACAAAGGAATTCCGTGCGTATTTTCTGAACAATCTCCGCAGATAAAACCTATACCTCTTTCCGATAATGAAAACAAAAACTACGGAAAAAACGGCGGTCCTAAAATTTTAGGAAGTTATCCCGTAATAACTGGAATATTCGGAATTCTTATGGCAAACAAAGCTGTTGAACTCATTTTAAAAGATTCTTATATTTAAACTTACATCATTACAACTTTATTGCGTCCTTCTTTTTTAGCCTGATACAAAGCGTTATCCGCAATTGAAATTAAATTATCTTCATTAAGATTTTCGATATACTTTGTTATTCCTATGCTTATCGTGGTAGTAAAAGTTTCATTATTCTCGGTAAATTTTTGTTTTTCTATGT
The DNA here is from genome assembly GCA_964487915.1 of uncultured Elusimicrobiaceae bacterium. Lineage (GTDB taxonomy): Bacteria > Elusimicrobiota > Endomicrobiia > Endomicrobiales > Endomicrobiaceae > Proruminimicrobium. The sequence continues at coordinate 114,960 of CAZASN010000005.1, forward strand.
TTTTTCTGATATTTTCGGCTATTTCCGAAACTTGTTTTTTTGCAACCATCGGAAGAAGTATTATAAATTCTTCTCCGCCGTACCTGCCTATTATGTCGCCCGGTCTTACGGAATCCGACAGTATTTTTGCTATCACCGACAAAACCTTGTCGCCTGCCAAATGCCCGTACGTATCGTTCACTTTCTTAAAAAAATCTATATCAAGCATCATTATATAAAAATCGGTTTTATATCTTTTCGCTACCTGAATTTCGGTATGAAGCCTTTCCATGAAATAACGTCTTAAATATAAGCCGGTCAAACCGTCTACTCTGGCTCTGTCGTTAAGCTGACTGAATAGTAAAACTCTTTTTGCGCTTAAAGTTAAATGCGGTAAAAATATTTTACCTTCATCTATATAAATTTGTATAAAATTGTCTTCAACAACCAAAAATATAGAACATACAAAATCATTATTTAATCTGATAGTCCACGCTACTACTGTTTGATTTGCGACAGGATATAAAAAATCAACGCGCTGGGAACCTGTCAGTTTTTCAATCTGGTTTATATTATTATTTATAGCGTTCTTAAAATTTGCGGTTAATTCGGATTTTGAACAGGAATTCAGGTTTAATACGGTGTTTTGTTTTACGGCAATCGCAACTGCCGATATACCAGGTTTTGAAGACAATGCCTCTGTCAACATTTTAGTTGTGTCTTCAACCGTAATTTTTGTAGTTAAATCCTTGGATATAACGTATAACTGCATTATGTTTTCCAATTTTTTTTCAAGAATTCTGCGTCTCAACAGCGTCAGTTCATGTGTTTTTTGCAGTTGTTCTTTATTTTTTCTCAACAATTCATTGTTTTTTTGAATTTCAATATCTTCAGTCGCTCCCGGGTTTAAAAAATAATTTACACATAAAATTAGAATAAAACTCATGGAAAACATAAGCAGCGTCAGGTAAGAATATCCAAAAGTCAAAATTGAAGTTATGTTTATTATAAGCCAGAAAAAAAGCAAACACCATTTACATTCTCTTGCAAAAAATACCGCAATAGGAGCCAAAAAAAGCAACAAAACATATTTTGTCTGATCAAGAGATACATTGAAATAAGCTATAAAAAAGCATAATGAGATAAAGATATTCTTTATAATATATTTTAATTTCATATCGTCTCGTAAATACAGGTTTTATTTCTGCCTGTTTTTTTTGCCTTATACAATGCGCTGTCTGCTTTATTTATAATATCCTCAACGCTGGTTTCATTTTTAAGGTCAACCAAACCTATGCTTATTGTTTTTTTTATCTGTATGGGATTAAAACTTTCAACCGGCAAAAAGAATTTTTCTTTTTCAATAAACTTTCTTAATTCTTCCAATTTCTGAAAAGCCTCTTTCATTTGAATATGAGATAAAAGAACGACAAATTCTTCGCCTCCGTATCTTGACAAAATATCTATTTCTCTGAATCTTTTTCTTAAAATATCGGCAATTTGTCTGAGCAAAACATCGCCTGCTTTGTGTCCGTGCATATCATTTACTTCTTTAAAATGGTCAATATCAATCATTGCAATAATTAACGACAATTTATTTACTCTTGCGCGTTCAATTTCTTCCTTTAAACGTTCAAAAAAATATGTTTTTGTAAAAAGCCCCGTCAGACTGTCTGTAATTGCAAGAGCCGCCACTTTTTCTATAAGTATTGTGTTGTTCAAAATTGTTCCTAAAATATTTGTAAGAACTGACAAAAGTCTTAAGTCCGAATCCGTAAATTTTTCATTTTCTTTAATTGAAACACCTTTTATAACTCCCCAAAAACGCCCGTCAACTTCTATAGGAATAGCGACTATTGAGCTAAATTTTTTGTAATTATTCGGTGAAAATCTTTTATCATTTTCGGTATCGGTTATAAGAAGCGGTCTGTTGTTGGCTTTAACGTATTTGGCAAAAATATCTCTGTGCGAATATCTTTTTATTTTCCACTTTCCTTTCCCTATAAATCTTATTGTAAGTTCTGAAGCCAGCTTCAATAATTCTTTTTCGCTTAAAGTTTGTTCAAGCGACGCTATTATTGTTTCAAATGTTTGGAATATTTCCATTCTTTGCGTAAAATCTGCAGATTTCTTCTCATCTTCATCTATTGCGGATTGCAAAAGCGATATATCCCTGTTTAGTACTTCGTTATCTACACGCGACTGTTTTTTTGAAGTGATATATCTGTTTCTGTGGTATTCAACTGTAAAAAAAACAAGTATAATCCAGATAATCTCGCATATCAGCAAAATCTGCATATAAAGCGTATCTGCAAAAAAGATACTGAACATCGCCGCAGAAACTGCGAAAGAAAGCAAAACGCCGCCGAAAATATAACCGGATATAAAATAGATTATAAAAAACAAAATCAATACGGACGGGAACATTATGACCGGTGATTTAAAAAGATAAATAAGCCATGCTATAAAACAAATACCGACTAAAAGAGGAACCAGTATTGTTTTAAATATGTCTTCAAGATTTTGTTTCTGTTCTATTACTGTCATCATTTTTTATAATCTCAATTTTATATCTGCTAAGAATTTCGTTTTCTATCCGTCCTTTTAAATTAGAGTCTTTAACGGAAAAAAACGATATGTATGTTTTAGATTGGGCGTCTTGCTTTCCTGGCCACAAAATTTTCATTTTATTTTTATCTTTTACTATAAAGCATTCTATTTCTATAAGATCGTTAAACGTAACAAAAGTAGAAGCATAAATACCGGATTCCCCGTTAACATTCGGTCTTATTCTTGAAATTTTATATTTTACGGTATCGGGAGGAGTTCCGTTAATTGTATTGGATTTTATTGAATTTAAAACATAAGCTTTAAATTTTATATCAACAAAAGAAAAATACGGATAGTTGATATTGTTTTTTACGTAATATGGAATTAATACTTTCATATTTTTTAATTTTAAGCCTTCTAACTGCAACGTCTGGTTAAGCTCAATTTGTATATTTTCAGGATTCGTTCTGTCAATAAACGAAACCGTAAGCTCTTCGCAGAAAACAGATTTAAAACACAAAAAAATAAATAAAAATACAAAAAAAAATTTAAACAGCTTCATAATATCGGTGATTTTACCACATATACTAAATACAATGCAAATAATAAAAAAATACTCTCTTAAAATAAGTAAAAGAGTATTGGAAATATGGGTTATCCATTATTGCTATTCCCGTTCCCAGTACCCTGTCCCTGACTTTTATCGTCATTCGGATTATCGGTTTTATCATTATTTCCGTTGCCGCCGTTATCTTTTCCGTTATTCATTGCTATTCTCATAGCTTTAGCTAAATCAGTTGCATCCTGTCCTTTTAAAATTCCTGTGGATGAACCCAAAGAATAACGTCCCAAAGACATTGTAATATTTTGCCCTTTATATATTCCGTTTACAATGACAAGCACAAATTCATTGCCTTGGGCATCTACGCTTAACATTGCTTGAAATGTCTGAAAATATTTTGAAATATTCAAATCAACGCCAAGCTCGTCTGATTTATCCGTTTTTTGCGATATACCTAAAAAAGAACCGTTTTCTATGTGGTGAGTCACTTCATTTTTAACAATAAAACTTAATAAAGATGCGCCCTCTGCTTCAATTGCTTTTAATGAAAGTGAAGAATAAGCTGAAACGGAAATAGTTGACAAAATACCAACGATAACAATTACAATCACAAGTTCAACCAATGTGAATGCTTTTTTGTCGGCGGGTATATGCCAAATTCTTTCCATAACACCCTCCTTCCGTTTTATAGTATAGTACATATTTGTTTTTTTTCAATGATTTTTTGAATTTATCTTTGATAAATAATTCAGAAGAATATTTTTTTATTCATAAAAAAACACTTCCCGAATTATAATGGGGAAAGTATAATAAAAACTAAATTTTAAATTTCCATTTTTGTTTCAGCATCCGTTACCGTTGTTGCCATTGCCGTTATCAAGACCGTTGGCATTTCCGTTATTGCCTTTGCCGTTGCCTGTTCCGTTTCCATTATCGTTGCCATTTCCGTTATTCCCGTACCCGTCGTTATCGTTTCCGTTATTTCCGTTGCCGTTATTGCCATTGCCGTTATCCTGACCGTTGGCATTTCCGTTATTGCCTTTGCCGTTGCCTGTTCCGTTTCCGTTGTCATTGCCATTTCCGTTATTTCCGTATCTGTGTCTCTCTCTATGCTGTTTACAAATTGATTTTGCCGTAGCTTCATCGTTTGCAGCAGGATCTTTAAGAATACCACTAGACTCTCCCATAGATGAACGTCCTAATGATAAAGTAATCTCCTTATCTTTATAGTTTCCCTTTACAACTACAAAAACAAAAGGTTCTCCTTCATCATCAGTACTTACAGTCGCTTTAAATGTCTGAAAATATTTTGATATACCCATACTAACTCCCAGTTGCTCTGATTGCGTTGTATAGTTGGGAACATCAAAAAAAGTTCCGTTTTCTATTTGATAAGTAATTTCATTTTTTACTATAAAATTAACAAGAGAAGCTCCTTCCGCTTCAATTGCTTTTAATGCAAGCGAAGAGTAGGCAGTAACGGAAATCGTGGACAAAATTCCTATAATAACAATTACGATTACAAGTTCAACAAGCGTAAATGCTTTTTTGTCGGAAATTTTAATCCATTTTTTTTCCATACTGTCCTCCTCGCAAATATAGTATAGTACATTTTTGTTTTTTTTCAATAACTTTCAATTTCAATTTTAAATTTACAAATAATCGTAGATTATTTTTCTTTTTTTATTTAAAAAATTTATCGTAAATATTTATGTTGACTTTTTTTATATTTTTATATACAATACTTGCACTCTCAGATAATGAGAGTGTTTTTTTTCGTTTTTTGAAATACGGGGGTGTGGCCGAGCGGCCAATGGCAACAGACTGTAAATCTGTCGGGCTTTCGCCCTGCGATGGTTCAAATCCATCCGCCCCCATGTTTTGTGCGGGAGTAGCACAATGGTAGTGCTCCAGCCTTCCAAGCTGGCCACGCGGGTTCGATTCCCGTCTCCCGCTCTTTAGAGTTAAGCTCTGAGTGTGCCGAGGTGGCTCAGTGGTAGAGCACCTCCTTGGTAAGGAGGTGGTCGTGGGTTCAATTCCCATCCTCGGCTTACGAATTTAAATAATTTTAATAATTGCAGTAAATAAAACGGAGGTAAGTAAAATGTCAAAAGAGAAATTTGATAGATCAAAACCGCACGTAAACGTAGGAACGATAG
>CAZASN010000006.1:0-16630 GCA_964487915.1 uncultured Elusimicrobiaceae bacterium
TCTTCAATATCTTTTTCTTCTTCGTTTCATTATAAATATTTAATTCTTTTACTTTGTCAGCAAATTTTTCATTAAATAAAACATGAAAATCATCGTCGCTTGATTTTATAACATTTATAATTGCATTCATATAAATATTATTTGCCGTTCCCATATACGAATCCAGATGACATTCTAAAAAATTTTTTCTTATATCCGCTATATATTTTTTATTTATTGAATTCAAATTTTTCAAATTTTCTGTTATTGTTAATATTAAATGCTCGCAATTCTCATTCCTAACTTTGTTTAATAATTCCATTACCATTTTATTCAACAATTGTTTTTTGTCATTAGAATTATATTTATCAATTTCCATAAAAATGTTTTTAAATTTTTGTTTATTTTTTTCGCAAATCTTACCTGATAAATATATATTAAAAATTATTTCTATTATTTCAATATTATTATTAAAATTTATATTGTCAGCCAGTTTAATTGCTTTGTTTACACTTCCTTTTTCCCTATAAAGTTTTAACAATAGCATCAAGACATCCTGATTGTCTCCGCCGTTAATTTTATAAGTTTCAAGATATTTTATTGATTTTTTTACATCTCTGTTTAAATTACATCTTGCCATTTCAATATATATATTTGTTTCATTTTTATATTTTTCACATATATATTCAGATATTATATTTATATAATCATCAGAACAATCAGGATTAATCTTTAAAAAATTCTCTATAATTTCTTTACTGAAAATACCGGTATTTAACAGCTTGCCAAATTCATTTATATCTTTTTTTACGGCATCTGCAATATTCATTATTTTTTATTCTCCGGATTTACTGTCTTTTACAATCCATTGCGATTCTATCGGGCAATAATCTTTATCGCATTGTTTATATTCTTTCATAAGAGTAAAACCTAAATCCGTTATTTTTCCTACCCCACCGTCTTTGTATTGGCTGCATCTGTCGACAGTGGCATCAACTCTTATTACGGCATAATCTGCTCCGGCTCTGCAAAATTTGCCTTTGGGCGACATATTTTGCAATTGGTAATCCAATTTTTCAGAACCTTTATAAGGACTCAATTCTTCAATTATTTTTTTTTCTTCATCAGAATTAAGCATAAATCCGTCGCCTCTCAAAGGAAGCGGAATAAGTTTTATTCCTTCTTCCTTAAGCATTTTGCTTCTCATAGGCATATCTTTTATCTGATTCGGGAAACATACATAATAAATCTGTCTGTCAGGCAAATAATCTTTTGCGGCTACAGCTTTTCTAAAAAAATCATTAAAATCTGCAAATGAAGGATGAAAAGTCGGAGCTATTCTGAAATTATCGGGAGTAAATTTTGATATTAATCTTGTCACATCCCACGATAAATTTGTGCATATTTCAGGAAAATGTTTTGCGGCTATTACTTCTATCAATTCATAAAAATTCGGATAGACCGACGGCTCTCCGCCGGAAACATAAATATGGCATTTGCCGTACATATCGTATATCCTGTTCCATATTTTTCCCCATTCGGCAGGCTTTAAAATAACGTCAAGTTCAGGATGATCCTGCCATACTCCGCAGTAAGGGCATCTGTAATTACATCTGTGACATAAATCCCAGCCGAAAAATTTCATATCATTTCCCAAAATAAAATTTTTTTACCTTCAAAGGTATCTTGATTCGCGTTTAAACAAGCATTACCGCAACCGCTATAATCATGCATTAACATTTTTTTTCTGTAAGAAATCATATATCTGCTGTTCCAACATTTTAAAATTGTATTCCCGTCAATATTTTTATCGTCTAAAATATCATTATTATCATTGCAAAAACATAAAGGTTTACATGAATCGATTAATTTGAACATTTGCCGAAAAGGCCCGTAACAAAATAATTGCTTAATATTTTTTTCTGACTTTTTATCAGAAACGCAAATATTAACATCTTCCCCGGCGATATTATCGCAATATCTTATATTATTTGGAATCTTATTTTCTAAAAAAATTCCCAATTTAGCGGATAAGTTGTTATAAATTTCCCGTTTATTTGCTATTTCTTGTATGATTGAATTGTCTGCATTATTTTCAAAAAAATTTTCTTCAGGCGATTTCTCAATTCCTTCCATAGGGGAAAGTGTCACTGCGTCAAACCCATATTCCTTTGCAAAATACAACATATTTTCTATTTGCTTATAGTTTCTTTTCATTACAACCATATTAAGAATGATTTTTACATTATTATTCTCAACTGTACTTTTTAAAGTTTTCATTTGTTTTAAATTGTTTATCAAATTTTTAAATTTAGAACCTATTCTGATTGATTCATATGTTTCTTCAAATGGAGAATCTATTGAAAAAATTATTCCGCTTGCCGTTTTAAGAGTTTTTTTTATCAATTCTTCATTCAGCAATAAACCATTAGTGACAACGCTTACTTTAACACCGTTTTTGTAAGCTTCATCAAGAATAAAACCTACTCTTTTATCAAAAAAGACTTCTCCGCCTCTTAATGTTAAAAATTGCATATAAGGCATTATTTTAATTAAATCATCCAATTCTCTATCCGAAATAAAAATATTTTCATGTTTATCATTACACATAATACAATTTAAATTACATTGTAAAGTCATTACTAATTGAATATGTCTCGGAAATGATTCCAAATGTGTTTTCCCTTCTGCAATTTCATATTCATTTAATAACACATTTTTGAGTTTTTTATCATTATCCGGAATATATTTATTAAGTTCACAGTATAATTCTTTGACGTCTTCAAAATACCCGCAATTATTTAGTTTTTGTATAAGTTCGACAATGGTTCTATATGCTTGTTTTTCACTATCAGGATACAACATATATCTGTTCAAATCTTTATCTAACAAGATTTGTCTGCGTTCATTTATTTGATTACACAGGTTTAATATTTTTTTTATGTGTTCCATAATTAATTTTTATAATTGTTGCCGTTTAAAATTGCACACATTCTAATATCTTTTGATTGCATATAACCGGCAAACGGCTAAATTTTTTGCATGATTTATTCTTATACAATAGCATAAAATATAATTATTCTTCCCAAAGTAAAATTCTTTTACCTTCAAAAGTATCCTGATCGGCATTTATACATACGCTTACACAATTTTTATAACTATGTTTTAGCACTTGTTCTCTGTAAAACAACATATTATTGCTATTCCAACAGTCTAATATACTATTTCCTAAATCTGATTGTTTATAATCTGACTTATGAATCTCACAACAACACAGAGGATTACAATAATCAATTCCTTTAAACATTTGTCTGAAAGGAGCATAACAAAACAATTCTTTATTTTTTAAAATACATCCGTCATTATCACATATATTCGAACTAACTATTGTTTTTTCTCTTGTGATTTTAACATTTTCATTTATATAACCGGGGAGTTTGTTTTCCAATTTAATCTGTAATTTATTCGCAATATTATCAAAATATTCTCTTTTTCCCTCTATTTTTTTTAAAAGTAAATGATCTATCTGATTTTCAAAAAAATTTTCATTCTCACCTTCTACCTTTCCTTCAACGGGAGCAAGAACTACAGAATTAAAACCATATTCTTTAGCAAAGTACAATGCCGGTTCTATTTGTTCATAATTTTTTCTCATTATAACCATATTCATTGTAAAATATAAATTGTTTTGATTATGTTTTCTCGCGATATTTATCTTCTTTAAATTTTCCTTTAAAATATCAAAACTTGCACCTCTTCTGATAGCCTCATAAGTATTTTTAAAAGGCGAATCTATTGAAATAACTATTCCGCCGTCTATTCTCATTAATTTATCTATAATAATATCATCTAACAGCAAGCCATTTGTAATAATTGTAAGTTTTACATTATTTTTATATGTTTCATCCAATATTTTTCCGATTCTTTTATCGTAAAAAACCTCTCCGCCTCTTAGCGTTAATTTTTGCATATAAGGCATTATTTTAATTAAATCATCCAATTCTCTATCCGAAATAAAAATATTTTCATGTTTATCATTACACATAATACAATTTAAATTACATTGTAAAGTCATTACTAATTGAATATGTCTCGGAAATGATTCCAAATGTGTTTTCCCTTCTGCAATTTCATATTCATTTAATAACACATTTTTGAGTTTTTTATCATTATCCGGAATATATTTATTAAGTTCACAGTATAATTCTTTGACGTCTTCAAAATACCCGCAATTATTTAGTTTTTGTATAAGTTCGACAATGGTTCTATATGCTTGTTTTTCACTATCAGGATACAACATATATCTGTTCAAATCTTTATCTAACAAGATTTGTCTGCGTTCATTTATTTGATTACACAGGCTTAATATTTTTTTTATGTGTTCCATAATTAATTTTGACAATGCTGTTATTTATTTTTATCAACCATCAAAAACGCCCATTCGTTACATGGACAATGTTCGGAAGGGCATAATCTCGGCTGATCCCAAAGTTTGAAATCCGGATCAAATATATTGCCGATAATAACCTGCTCTCCCTTCCAGCTGGCTCCGCCGCACGGCAATACTTCTCCGTCCGGATGAATAAGAGCATAAGTATGTCCGGCATTGCATAATTTTCCCTTTGTAATCAAAGGTTCGGTTTGGAATTTTTCATCCCTTCTTTCTCCGATCGCTATGCCTATTATTTTTTTCTCTTCATCCGTATATGAATCGGGATACTGTTTCCCGTTATACTCTCCCCAGAAAGTAGATACTGAAAAATATATATCGTTATCTTTAAATAGTTGTTTATATTTGGAAATATCGGCAATCTGCGGCGGATACGACAAATATAAAACGCCTATAGCCATTCCGTTTTGTCTTATTCTTTTTGCTTTTTCAAGAAATTCTTCAATCTTTCCGAACATAGGATGAAAAGTGCATCCCATTTTAAATCTCGTTTTAACTTTTTCTTCTTTGCTGTTTATGATTTTATCCAAATCACCGGATAAATTAGTCATAATTGAAACGGTATGATAATTTAAAACTTCAAGTATAAAATCCGAAAATTGCGGATATATTGACGGCTCGCCGCCTGCAATTTCTAAGTGACATTCTCCGTACAAATCGTATATTCTTTTCCATACGCTTATCAGTTTTTCAAGACCGGGATATACGCTTCTTTTTCCGAATTCATCCCATTTGCCGTGCCACCAGCAGTAAGGGCATCTGTAATTGCAGCTCCAGTGTAAATCCCATGAGAAACTTATTTTATTTTTCATTAACAATCCACCTGAATTCGCACGGACATTTATCGTGCCTGCATATCATGGGTTCCGTTCTCATTGAAAATTTTTCATCAAGAATATTGCCCAAAAGATAATTGCCGCCCGTTTCTTTAAAATCGTGCGCGCACGGATAAACCGAACCGTCGCAGTCTACTCTTGCATACTGCTGGCCGGCTCTGCAAAGCTTATCTTTGCTGTCGGCCTGTTCAACCTGTATATCTGCCCATTTTTGGTCTATTTCGGCTATGTTTTTTGTGACGCCGTATATAATTTCTTCTTCTTCTTTCGTAAAAGCCGCGGGATATTTTTTGCCTTTAAATATTCCTCTAAACGGTATCGGCGTAAATCTTATATCTTTTGACAAAAATAATTCTTTTGCCTTAGGCATCAGGCTAAGCTGGCTCGGATGCGTAACATAATGTACCCTGCTGTTAACGTTATATTTTTTCAATACCATCATTTTTTCAAAAAAATCGTTAAGCTCGGCGAATATCGGATGAAAACTTGCTCCTATAAAAATTTTTGAGCAGTCCAGCTCGCTGACAAGTTTTTCAAGTTTTTCTTTGCTGTAAGACAGATTTGTATCGAAAGAAACTTCGGCGAATTTATTCAGTTCCACAAGCAATTCATGAAAGTGAGGAAAAATCATAGGTTCGCCGCCCGTGATTATTATCTTTATCTCGCCGTATTTTTTGTGAAGCCTTTTCCATGCGTCAACCCACTGCATATACGGAATTCTTACGTTCTTTTTTTCAACGTAATCCCAGTGTTCGGCAAAAAAACAGTAATAACATTTGTAATTGCATCTGTAATGTATAAGCCAGTCAAACTCTATCATATCTTTTCCTTTATTTTAAATGAGGCCTGACTTTCGGCGTCTGCCAGTGAAACAGCCAGTTTTCTTCTTCGTTAGTTATCATTGCGACCCAGCACGGGCATTTATCGTAAACGCACGGCTGCGGCTCTTCGTAAAATTTAAAAGTTCCGTCTATCAAATTACCCAAAAGACCTTCTTCTTTTATAAGACAGCATCTGTAAGCGTTGCCGTTTGAATGTATTTTTGTGTACATCTGCCCCATTCTGCATAATTTATGATAATGCTTGTTTGTATCGGCGTAATGCGCTGTAGAATCATCAGACTGTTTTTTGAGTTCCGGCTGCTGCTGAATATTTTCAGTCTTTTTCTCTTCCTGCGGTTGTCCGGAGTTTTCTTTTTTATCTTCTTTTTTACCGGCATACGCTTCAAGCATTCTTGAGGCGGTATTTTTATCTGTACTTTCTATAATCTGCTTTTCTTCGTCCGTATATTCGTTAGGATAAAGTTTGCCGTTATATCTTCCCCTAAAAGGCATAACGTCAAAAGAAACATGTATCTCATCAAGTTTCTGTTTGTAATATTTCATTTTTTCAAGCTGGGTCGGATGAGCGACGTAATTTATACCCAAATCATAGCCTGAGTCTTTCAATTTTTTTATTTTCACAAGATGCTCTTCAAAGTTTGCAAACTGAGGATGAAAAGACGCCGCAAATTTCACTCTTTCAGGGCCTATAAGCGACATGAATTTATCAACGTCCCACGACAAATTAGTATCAAACTCAACCGTAAAATTTTTTATCAAATGCTGCGTAAGTTCAAAAATATCGGGATAGCAGAAAGGTTCGCCGCCTGATATGTGGATATGTCCGCCTCCGTATCTTTCATAAATTTCATCCCATATCTGTTTCCACTTTTCAAGGCCGGGATATCTGTTTTTCTTTTTTTCTTCTTCCCAACTGTCGCAGAAAAAACAGTAACTGCATCTGAAATTGCATTCGTAATGAATGTCCCACGTAAAAAAGCATCTGTTTGGCGGTATTTCCGATCTGTGTTTTATATTTTCCGTCATATCATTTTTTCCCTTTTAATATTTTTGCGTATTCTCTCATATATTCGAGTTTGTAAACGGGATGATCGAGCGCTTCCCATAACGGTTCCCATTTATCTTCTTCTTCGCCGACAAACATGCCTTTAAAACACGGACAGTCGTAACTTACGCTGCATGCAAGCGGCTCGTCATGAAGTTTAAAATCTTTATCAAGTATGCTTCCGAGCTTGCCCGAATCTATTCCGTGATAGCCCGCGCAGCATCTTGTAACCGTTAAATCCGGATGAATTTTTGCATACATCTGACCCATACGGCATAGTTTTCCGAGTTTAACTTTGCTTATTTTCTTTTCCTGCGTTTCTTCTTTTTCAACGCGCCATTCAAGCCATCTTGAATTCATGTCGTTAAGATGCTGGTCTTTTGAATCTGTGGCAAAACCTTCCAAAAGTCTTTTTTCTCTCGCGTCGTAACTTTCCGGATATTTTTTATCTTTATAATTTCCGATAAAGGGAATTATTTTAAAATACATCTGCAAATCTTCAAGCCTCTTTTTATATTCCGGTATTTTTTCAAGATGCGGAGGATATCCCACATAAGACAGCGTAGACGGAAATCCGTGAAAATGAAGATATTTCAACTTCTCAAAAAACTTTTCAAAATCGTCAAATTCTGGATGAAAACTTGCCGATATGGAAAGTCCTCCCGGTTTTACCTTATCGAGAAAATCGTTCAGGTCAAAACTTAAATTTGTAGTAATATCAACGGTATGTTTTTCAAGAAGCATTCCCAAGAATTTCAAAAAGTTCGGATATATCGTCGGTTCGCCGCCCGAAAATCTTACATGTGTGCACCAGTAATTGTCAAATATTCTGTTCCATACTTCTTTCCACTGGTCGGTATCGGCTATCTGGGAATTAAATTCCTCGTCTCTTCTTACAACTTCGCAGTAAGAACATTTATAATTGCATTTAAAGGAAATATCCCAGTTCCAGTGAACTTTATACGGCGGATAAATCCTCGGGTGTTTAGGTAAAACTTTCATTTTTTGTTTTAATTCTTCAAGTTCCATTTGCATTTCCTTAGGCCTCAACGGCTTTAAGACACGGACATAAATCGACGTCACATGCCTGAGGTTTATTTAAAAGTTTAAAATTTTCGTCAAAAATATTTCCGACTAGTATTCTTTCGCCTATCTGCCCGCATCTTGCCACTTTGCCGTCGGGGAAAATAAGAGCCGATTTCTGCCCTGCCGCGCAAAGACTTCCTTTTCTTTTTACGTTTGATTCCCATACTTCGTTTATGCCGAGAATCTTTTTTTCTTCAGGCGTATATGAGTCGGGATAATTTTTACCGTTATACTGTCCGCAAAAAGGAATTGCTTTTAGGGTAAAGCCTTTTTCTTTAAAAAATTTAACGTAATCCATAAGTTTTTGGACATACGGAGGATAACAGCACAAATTTATAAACTCGGCTAAAAAACCTTTTTCTCTGAGATATTCGGCTCTCTGTCTTACGGTTTCGGCGCTGTCAAATTCCGGATGAAAACTTATAGACATTGAAACCTTTCTATTATCGCACAATTTTACCATTTTCTGAAGATCGCCGGAACCGTTGCTTGAAATATTCAACGGAAAATGTTTTTCGGACAATTTCGCTATAAATTCAAAAAAATCCGGATAAACGGTAGGTTCGCCGCCCGTAAAAACTATTGAAGTCCTTCCGTACAAATCGTATATCCTGTTCCATATTTTTAAAAGCTCGTCAACCGTTTTGACAATTGTTCTCGGGCCGTATTCTTCCCACTTGCCTTCAAAAATACAATACGGGCATCTGTAATTGCAGCTATAAATTATGTTCCACTCAAAAGAAATTCCGCTGCTGCCGGAAAACTTTTCCTTTTCTTTATCTGTTCCCTGTAAATAAAATTCGTTCTCTGCCATTATTTATGAGTCCTTTTTGATATTTCTTCGCAGCGTTTTTTGACTATTTCGTTTTCACCGTCAAGTTCAAGATATTTTTTAAAATATTCGCCTGCTTTGTCATACATTCCTTCATGGTCGTAATAGAATCCGAGATTAAAATACTCGTCCATTAAAACAGCCGTTTTTACTCCGCAGTCTACGTTGACTCCGTTATCTTTGCATACTTCTTCAAATTTCTGGCATCTTTTTAATCTTACGGGATAAGTATTTGAACCGTCTTTAGTCTGCCAGTATAAATGATGGTTAAACGGCGTTTTTATGTTAAATTCCTCGGGATGGTCAAATACATAACTGAATTCTTCCATCGCAAAATAAGTTCTTGAAGGATATACTCTTTCTATATATTTGCCTACCTCTTTTATAAACGAGAGAGTCTCGTTAAAATCCTCTTCCGTCTCTCCTGGAAAACCGAACATAAAATTAGTTGTAACTTTTAGACCTACGTCATAAGCATCCTTGATTATTCTTTTTGCATCCTGCACTTTATATTTTTTAGACATTGAGTCTAAAACTCTCTGTGAGCCGGATTCTATTCCGAAAATCAATTTTTTGCATCCGGATTCTTTGACAAGAGCAAGAATTTCTTTTGTCATAAGAGGATTTACTATCGCGTTTGCCAGCCAATACTGTTTGCTGCCGAAAGGCGGATATTTTATAAGCAGATTGCAGAAATCTCTAAGCCTGTTTACGTCTGCGTTAAATTCCAAATCCTGAAAGTCTATATGGCCGGCCTGCGGATAATCTATTTTGTGATATGATATTTC
This sequence comes from uncultured Elusimicrobiaceae bacterium, assembly GCA_964487915.1. Lineage (GTDB taxonomy): Bacteria > Elusimicrobiota > Endomicrobiia > Endomicrobiales > Endomicrobiaceae > Proruminimicrobium. Next base: position 9,859 of record CAZASN010000006.1, read on the forward strand.
CTGATGAATTCTTTCGGCTGACATCTGTCTGTATCCGTCCCAAAAAGAATGAGTACTGCAAAACTTGCACGCCCACACGCATCCTCTTGAAGTCATAAGAGGCAGATGTTCGTTGTCGTCGTAATCATTGAGAGACATATCCGTAAAATCAAGAAAAGGAAGATTATCAAGGTTTTTGAGCATTTGTCTCGGTTTTGTAAAAACGATATGCCCGTCTTTTTTATAGCAGATACCGTCGCACAAATCCGGATTTGAAGAATTATAAACGGTTCTTACAAGCTCGCATACCGTTATATCGCCTTCTCCCAGAATTATAAAATCGACGCTTGTCTCGTTAAAACTTCTTTCTATATTTTGTTTATCGTAGAAGAATTGTCCGCCGTAAAATATTTTAACGTTTTTATTTTTTTGTCTGATTAAATCGGTAACGTAAACAGTGGAATAAAACGACGATGATTCAAGAGAAAAACCGACTACTTTCGGATCTTTTTCAAGAATTTGGTCAACATAAGATTCAAGCTGTTTTTTTATTGAATCAAAATATTCAAAAACGCGCTCTTTCTGATACCAAAAAGAAACCTGTTCCCAAGCCCATAAATTCACAAAACTCGTATCGCGGTTTTTATATAAAGCGTTATTAAGATCAAAAGATTTTACTTCTATGCCGGCAGCTTTTAAATCGCCTGACAGCTGGGCAAGAGCCAGAGGAGGCTCTCTTGTACCCCATACGGGACATTTTACAAGCGATACTCTCATGTATTCTCCATAAATTTATCTATTTCTTCTTTGCTTTTGCCTCTGGTAATGAAATGCGAGGTAAAGCTGTTAAGAGACGACTGGTTTGCTCTTATGCAGAAATTTGAACATGCGCTGTTTCCGTTAAGAAGTTTAGTTCTTATTTCTACAAAATATTTGCCGTTCCATACGTCCATAAAAGTTTTTTTATCCAAAATCGTTTCTCTTTTATCTCCGGCGGCGTCGCATGTTATAATGTCGCCGGACGGATTTATCATAAGCTGAGTCCATGCTTCTCTGCACATAGACTCGCACGGATATTCTTTCTGGTTGTATTTCTGCGGAAGCTGCACGTTGATATTAAGTTTTCTTCCGAGCTCTCTTGCTTTATCTATCATTTCATTTGTTTTTTCTTTTGCAAAATACGTAGAAAGATATTTTTGGTCTAATCTGTACACGAAATTATAATAAACGACTACGTTATCGGCTCCTTTTTGCGAAGCAAATTCAACGTATTCAGGCAGTTTGTCTATATTTTCGGTAGTAGCCACGAATATAAAATTTACTCTTAATTTATCAGTCTGTTTCTTAACTTTCATTATATAATCCACATTCTGCATTACGGGACCGTATGTTTTTGATTTGGTCATTATTTTGTGCGTTATCGGATCGCAGCCGTGCATAGAAATATGAATAAGATATCTGTTATTGCTTTCAATTATATGGTCTGCCATTTTCGGAGTAAGAGTCGATCCGTTTGTAGCAAACATTTTTTCGGCATAAATAAATTGATTGAAATAGTCTAAATTTCTTTTTGCCTCGGGCAAAGATAAAAGTTCGCCGGAACCGGTTATGTTTATTCTTTCTACTCTGTTTAATACCGGCAGCAGTTTTTCTTCATACTTTGCTTTAAAATCGTCAAGATTAAAATAAGGATAGCTTTCAGGCCTTGAACAAAAAAGACAATCCTGATTGCATGGAGCGTCAATTTGCACGAAAATTGAAGTCGGATAAGACTCAAGCACGATTTTTTTCGCTTCATATTCCTGATGGTTTAAATTCCTGTTTTGTTCTACAAGATTTTGTCCGTTCATAATGTTATTTCCCTGTGGTTGCTTGCACCTATATGGTCGCATTTAGTGCATATATTTTCGTCGCCGCTTTTTATCTTATTGACTACGTACTTTCTTGCTATTCTGTAATTTTTGCTGTTCCAGATCATAAAAAAAGGCTTCCACCATTTGAACATTTCAAAATCGTCTTTTTTGTCTTCAACAGAACAGCACGGCGAAATTGAACCGTCCGCGTTTATCGTAATAGCGTCCCACAGCCAGTTACATAATTTTGATTCGGCATGCTTAAATACGACAGCTTTATCGTTATCTCTGACTATGTAATTGTTGTATTCGTCTATCGTAGAAACCCAGTCGGGCGCGCAGAAAGGAGCCGTAAACCCGATATCGTTTACTCCGGATTCAACGGCCATTTTTCTTGCTTTTTCAATTTCGTGTTCGTTATGTTTAAAAACAAGAAACTGCCAGTGCATATGAGGCGTTTTTGAATTTAATTTTCTTTTTGCTTCGGCAAGAAGTTTTATATTATCCAAAACAAGGCTGAATTTGCCGTTTTTTCTGTATATTTCATAACTTTCCTGGCTTGCTCCGTCAAGAGATATCGTCATTCTGTCAAGACCGGATTTAACTATCTGCTCTGCGTATTCTTGCGTCATAGCAATATTTAAATTAGACGATAAAAATGTTCTTGCTCCGTATTTTTTTGCTATTTTTATCATTTCGGCAGTATTTTTATTAAGAAGCGGCTCTCCCCAGTTGCAAAATTCCACATAAAGAAGATATCTTCCGATTTTTTTCATTATTGTTTTATATCTTTTTATCGGCATTATTTCTTTAGGCCTTGAATTTTCTCTGTGCTGGCCGGTCGGGCAGAATCTGCATTCAAGATTGCACACGTTAGTCGGATCGACCGTAAGCCAGTAAGGATATCCGAACAATACCGTTTTCTTCTTATTCTTCTGCCACTCTATAAGTTTGTAATTCCATTCTCTCAGTTTTGCGTTTAAATTCATAATTTATAATTCTACTCCGATATCTTCTTTTTTCAGATTGTATTTTTTGTTGTTTTCAAATATATATTTCAGAAGTTTTTGCTGCGTTTCAGGTCTGAAAGTTATATGAGATAACAGTTTGTTTACGTTATTTTTATCATATTTCAAACAATTTTTGCACCATGTGTGTATATTGCCTGTAACAATTCCTTCCCTAAGCATAAAATAACCGCCGCTGTTCCATATATCTTCAAAAGAACTGTCGTTAAGATTTCCTATATGGTTTCCGGCAAGACAGCACGGATTAACGGAACCCTGCACTTCGGTATAAAAAAACTCCCAGGGATCGCGGCAGGCAACGTTTTCGGATTTCTGATACGCCTGAAACTTTAACGGAAGATTCACGCTGAACCCGTCTTTATATTTTTCGGCTTCCGAAAGAACCGCATTTGCTTTATCTTTCATCCAGAAAACAGACATATCAACATGAGAAGTTTCAAACATCGTTATGTAATTTGAACTGACGCAGTCTGTCCCGAGTTCTTTTGAAAGTTTTATAAAACTGATTAAGTCGTCTATATTATCCTGAGTTACCACAAATACCATATTGATGCTCAATTTGGACTGTTTTTGTTTTTTAAGTTCTACAAGTCTTTTTATATTTTTTAAAATATCGTCAAATTTTTTAGTTCTTGTAAGTTTCTCATGAAGCGTTCCGTTTGACGCGTGCAGAGATATCATGACGTCATATCTGCCGTCTGTAAGTTTTTGGCATATTTTTTCGTTAAGCATAATGCCGTTTGTAGTAAATGCCTTAGACTGATCCGGCAGGGTTGCGTTTAAATAATCAAGAATATCGCATATCTCCGGATGAAGCAGTATTTCTCCGAAACCGCAAAAACCTATATTAACGGCTTTTTCAAGAACATGTTTAAGCTTAGGTTCAAAAAAGTTTTTGTATTTTTCAAGAGTAAAAGACGGATAATCGCCGCCAAGACAGAAAACGCATGAAGCGTTGCAGTTGTAATGCGCCCCTATAGTTATATAGCTTGGAGTCGATTCAAGTCTGATTTTCTTCTGGGATATTTCAAGATCTCTGACTGAATTATTTAATTTTATCTTTTCGTTCATCAAAAAACTCTTTCATTAAATCGTTCTTTTTATTTTTCATAAAAGCCATAATTTTTATTATCTTTTCTTCATCCGAAAAAATACTGCTGTTAAAGACGCTTAAAATTAAAGCTAAATCATTTTCTTCGCCTGAACTTAAATCAAACATTTTAAACGAATTATATTTTTTATAGATATCGCCTATGATTATACCATTTTTAAAGTACAAATTTAACTCCATTATATTGAATAAAATTTCTAACAGTTGGCTTTTTATACTGTTAAAATCTTTTGATGTATCAATAATATTGATCTGAAAAGACATATCCGCCAAAGATTCCAACAACAATTTGTCCAACATTTCTTTACCGTGAATATGGTATTGGGCATCATTATTCAAAAAGAATATCCTCTTTTTGTACAAGTTGGAAAAATTACTTAATTTATATTCTTCCAAAGGCATATTTTTAAATCTGGCAAATAGCAGCATCTGATACATTGGCTGCGTAAAAAATAATACAGGAGTATTGTCTAAAATTGCAAGTTTTTTCATAATTCCAAATATATCAAAAACATAATGTTTTTCATTATTAGCTGAATAATCGCCTTTAATGATTACTTTACATACTCCGGGAGCATCTATAATAATAGATAATATTTCATTTTTAAATTTATCCTGTATTAAATCAATAACAGAGCTTAAATATTTATTATTAACATTATGATTCTTGCTTATTTTTTTGATTGAGACATTTGTATTGAAAATAATCAATTCATTATTCATTTTTGCAAATTCATTTATTTTATTAAAAACTAAATCAAAAATTTTATTTTTGTTTTTTAGCGTAAGACGCACGTTTTTTTCTAACAGAACTATCAAAGGCGCAAGAATTTCTTTCTCATCGCTAGATATAACATCGGCATATTGTTGTAACCAGCCGATTCTTGAATCAATATCAGTATTACCGTGATTTATATTTTTTAAAATGTCGATTGTCGCCTTTGCAAAACCTATGTCATTAACAATATTTTTATGATTAAAATAATTAGCCGAAAAAAGTATATATGAATTGAGTATTTCAGATGCCGCGTCTATTCTATTTTTTATATGATCATATTCTAACTGTTCATTTTTTTCTATTTTTTGTGATCCGTACAATATGGAAGATTTATATATGTCATTAACCCTGAAATCGCCGTATTTAAGATAAAATTTAAGTTCGGATTTATCCATTATTATATTTTCACCGTAAAGAGGGAATATATTTTTTAATTGTTTATATCTTTTATGAATTTTAAACAACAATTTAATTTCAGAACCGATATCATTGTTATTATTTATAATTGTCAAAAAATCTATATCGCTCGAACCGGCAATCCAATCTTTATTTAACATTCCCCTTCTTAAATATATTCCCGTAATATTTTTATTTTTCATAAAAAACGAATACAGTTTGATTCCGGCAGAGTAAAAATTTCCGTATATCTTTCCGAAACATTTGATATTACGCGTTTTTATAACTAAAATTTGCATTTGAGAAAATAAACCCGCAACTAAATTTTTTATCAAATCTGATTTGTTTTTATTCAATGCGAATATATTATATTTTGAATCCCGCAAATTATTCCAACGTGAATTATTATTGACTATAACTGAAAATCCTTTTGAAACAATAGATTCATTTTTAACCTTAAACACGCAATTATACGTTTGTATTTCAGAATAATGACTAAGCGAAAAACAGCTGTCACAGCTTATTTTTGAATTTTCCAACAACAAATGAGCCGATTCTTTTGATACATATTGAAAATCTGCAGTGTTTTTAATAAGAGAATGTTTCATAAGGACTTCCGAATTTCCGCTTGAAACAAATGCTGATAAATTTGATGTTATATTTGAATTTTCTATATATGACGTTGAGTAATCCCTTGCATCAATAAAACCAGTAAAACCTTTTGTATTCATATTAGAAATAACTGCATTTGATTTATTATAAAATGAAAATAAATTCAACGGAATTTGGGTATCATTTTGTATATTGATGCCGTCAAATACGGTTTCCGAATCACCTGTTACGACAATCAGAGAATATTCGGATGATTTATTTAGATTTAAAGTATTATCAATATCAATTTTTCCATAAGAAAAATTAATTTTTGACCATCCGTCAATAAAGATACTTTGGGGTGAAAACTTTATTTTAACTTTAAAATTATTAACCGCCAAATCAGAATTTACTATTTTGAAGCTGTTACTGATAACGTCTATATTGCAATCTGATGCAGTAAAGTTTGAAACATTATTGCAATATATCCCCTTACTTCCGCTGCAACTTAAATTTACACAATCAACATCTGAATTACCTATAAAAACCATTGAATACGTCAATCGCGATTTGAACGCGCAATTTATCAAATTGACATAAATATTCCCAAAAACATTTATACTTTCATTATACGAGACAATTTTTGTTTTTATTAAAATTAAATTTTCGCTGCCATTCTTCATTATTCCCGAGGCATTACTGTTTATATTACAATTTTCAAATTTTAATTTTCCTTCTCCTGTTATTTCTATGCCTTCTGCCAACTCAAGTTCGCTTTTTTCTATACTAAGTTCCCCGCTTTCAATTACGCTTATTTGTTTGCCGGCCACATTACTGTTTGTTATGGATATTCGTCCGGCTCCTTCAACTGCCATTGAACTTAAATTGCTGTTATCTATCTTTAAATTGACAATACCGTTTGCCGTTATTTTACCGCCTATATTGGCATTCACTATCTCAAATACTCCGCTGCCGGATACAAGCGCGTCTTCCGCTTCTATCTCTATTCCTTCCAGCTTCGTCTTACTACCGCCTC
>CAZASN010000006.1:16730-106657 GCA_964487915.1 uncultured Elusimicrobiaceae bacterium
TACTCGCCTTTCCGCTCTCCAATATGTTTATCCCGCCTTCTAATTTACCGGCGCTCTCTCCTATCTCTATCTCCGCGCTGTCCCTTATCCTTATATCCTGCCCTTCAATCTCACTGCCTTCTATATCCGCAAAACTTAATCCGCAAACATCCATACTTCCTATCTTACTCCCGTCTATCTTTATCCTGTCTAATCCTTTTAATTTTATCCTGCCTCTTATTTCACTCCCATCTATTTCCACTTCTCCGCTGTCTGCATCCAGCGCGTCTTCCGCTTCTATCTCTATTCCTTCCAGCTTCGTCTTACTACCGCCTCCAACCTCTAACCCTATCATCCCGCTGCTTATCTTTATATCTCTTAATTCCGCCCGGCTTTCTCCGCTTATCTGCATACCGCCGTTTTCTCCGACTATCTTTACTCCCTCAAATATGTTCTCCGTCCCTTCCTCTATCACTACTCCCGTCTCTCCCTCTATCTCGCTCCCTACGCATTTCAATACCTCTATCCCGCCCTTGTTTATGCATATACCTTCGCTGCTGAATCGGCTATCTCTTATACTCGCCTTTCCGCTCTCCAATATGTTTATCCCGCCTTCTAATTTACCGGCGCTGTTTGCAAAATTCAATCTGGAAACGCCTTCTAAATTAACTGTGCCGCATTTGATATTAGAATCTGAAAAACATAATTCGCCAATATTTTTTATATTTATTTCATCGCATTCTACATCAGTGTATTTAATTTCCAAACAACTTGCATCTGAAACGGAAATTGAACCTATCCTGCTGTTTTCTACTTTTATTATATTGAATCCTGCAGACGTCAGATTTCCTTCTATTTCACCGTCAGTTATATCAATATCTCCATTTTGTACAAATACCGCTTCTTTACATTTTATTTTTATTCCTTCTAAAGTTTCACCTGTCGCCTCTTCCATATATAAGCCTAATTTTTCTGTCTCTATTTCAACATCTTTAATGCGGACTTCAGATTTTTCACTTACATATATTCCATACTCTTCACTCTTTATTTTTAATTTCTTTAACGTATTATTTTTTCCTTCTTTAATCTTAATGCCTTTTAAACCTTCTATATAAGTACCATAGCATTGTATTGGTTCCACGCCTTCTTTACTTATGCATATATTCTCACTTTTTATTGTTCCATTAAAAACTTTCAGTTTCCCTCTTTCAATTATATCTATCCATTCTTTAAGCCTGATATCTGTATTTTGGATTGAAAGTTCCGCACTGTCTTTTATATTTATTTCATTTCCATCTAATACACAGTCTTCAATATCGGCATATGCCATTCCAAGAACAGATATTGAAGCTAACTTACTGTTTTTGATTTTAATTAAGTTAAGGCTTTCCGCTATTATATCGCCTTTCATTTCACTATTTTGTATCTCAACTTCGGAACTGCTTATGATAACGGCTTTACCCGCCTTAACACTGACATTTTCAAAAAACTCTTTCTTATTTCCCTGCAGTTCTATTCCGGTGCCTTCGCTTTCTATTTCCACGGTTTCAAGATTAACATAACTTATATTTTTTATAAGAATACCGTTTAAATAACTTTTTATTTTTACTTTTTTGAATATATTTTCTTTGCCATCCTCTATTATTACGCCATGCATGCCTTTTATCTCGGTATCATAACAATACAAAACTTCCAACCCGTTTTTTCTTAATCCTATATTCAAACTATCTATAATACAACTGCTAATACTTATTTTACCGGCTTCAATTACATCAATCGATTTGGCTAATTCAAGCCTGCTGTTCTGTATAAGCAGTTCTCCGTTATTATTTACTTCTACATAATCGCCTTTTAAACTGCATTTATTCAATTTGATCATTGTCAAATCAGTTGCAAATACCGAAGAAATATTACTGTTACTTATTTCTATAAAGCTGACGCTTGTGCCGGTCACATTTCCTTCAATGATACAATCTGTGATTTTTAAATTACTTACATTTGCGTCTATCGCTTCTTTTGCTTTGATTTTTATGGAATTAAATGTTTCTTCTCTCTCTCCTTCCAACTTTATTCCGGTGCCTTCGCTTTCTATTTCAGATAAATCTATATTAAATCTGCTTATAGCGCTTGCAACTATTCCGTTTATGCCGCTTTTTATTTTTACATTTTTTAATATATTATCAAGACCCTCGTCTATTATTATCCCGTTAATCCCGAAAATTTCAGTATTTTCGCATTTTAAAGTTTCAAATCCTTCATGCCTGATACATGTATTGCCGCTTTTTATATTGCTGCCGTAAATATTTAATTTGCCTCTTTCTTTTATATTTATTACTTCTTCAAGTTCAATATTGCAATTCAATATATTTAAAATACCGTTTGCGGTCACGTCAATTCCTTTCCCGTTTACAACACTTTCTTCAAAAATAAGTTCACCGTGTTCTTTTATGCTTAAAATAGAGCTCCGCACTAAACTTTTATAAACATGCATTCTTCCTAAACCGTAAACTGCCGCCGAAGCTATTTGGCAATTTTGCAACAATATATCCGATATTCCGTTTGATATTATATTCCCTTCTATCGTTGAATCTTTAATATTTATATCCACATCATTAAAAATTTCGATATCATTATATTCGCCGTATATAAAAGATTTTTGAACGATGAGACTGCCATTATATAAAGCTTTGCAAAACACACCTTTTATTTTTGAATTTAAAATTGAAACTGTTTCACCATTTTCAAGATTTAACAAAAATCCTTTTCTGATGCAAATATCAGTTTCATCAATAAAAATAAAATTCATCCCGTAGGAAACAATACCCTCGTTGAAAATATTTATACTGTTTTTTATTAAAAAAAGACCAGCGAAATCAGACATATCGGCAAAATCTTGAATATCAACGACATTGCCATACAAAACTATGTTAGACGAACAATTGCCATATATCAATTTATGACATTTTAATTGAGAATTTAGAATATTTACAAATGCATTATGAAAACACAAATACATAAAATTATTCGAATAAAAATCCGATTTATCCGAAATCATGCACGATTGACCAGATAAAATTGCATTTACTGAATATGTATAACTTTTGAAATTAAAAACCTCAACATAAGAGTTGTCAAAAAGAATAAAATTTATTTTATTATCAAAAAATTCACTGTCAAAAATGGATATTTTTGCCGTATCTGAACACTGTAATGCAACGTCGCATAAAAGCACAATAGATTTATGCATACTGATGCCAGTATTGCCGCATATACTAATCGGAGAATTAGAATAAAAACAATTCTTTAAAGAAATGTTATATGTATGTCCTTTTGTTTTTAAACCCGTAAGATTATTAAGTGAAATATTGTTTACAATGCCGTTATTTTTACAATTTAACATTGAAATGCCTAAAAAATTACAATATTGTAAATTTTTCTTTATAGAAACATTTGAAGCGTCAATGCAGGACAGCGCATTATTATTTAATAATATATTATTTGAATAAACACCCGCTTTTTTGACCGACTTCAATAATATTGAATTCTTGATATTTTCATAAAATATATTGTTATATAAAACGCACCTGTTATATGATACGCTGGCAAAAACGTTAAACCGAAATTGTGATTTTTTTATTATTATTTTTGAAAAATTAACTACTCCGAAGAAACACTGTTCAAACAAGCAGGAATGTATTTTAAAAATTTCCGAATCGCCGTCTAAAATAAGCCCGAAAGAATATTGAAATATTGTATGTTGAAACTCGCAACATGAACCTTTTGCCGCATAAACATATCCGTTCCAATTACAATTGCCTATCTTGATTTTATTATTTTTTTCTCCCACACAAAAAAAAGACCCGTATACGATTATAGAGGGTCTTTTAACATATTGATCATTTGAAAATTCAAACTCTTTTGACAAAAAAAACAATTTCTCGCTTATCGCATTATCAACGGAAGTATTTTGATTTTTAAATTTTATTACAGCGCCGGATTCTACGCAAACCTTGACTCCTTTTAAAATCACAACCCCGGAATCAACAAGAATATTTCCTGACCATTTTTCATCTTTTTTAATTAATCCTGATTTTAGAACATAACCTTTTTCTAATTTCACGTTTATTCCAGTGAGAAATCAAAACCGAATTCTCCCCATTTGCTGCATAAATATTCTCTGTCTTTTTTTAATAATGAAATAGGCTGCTTAACAGATAATGCCTTAAAAACCGCTATATCTTTAACGGTAAAAAAATAAATTTTATGTTGGTATAATTTCATTAAAAAATCAAATAACGCAAAATTTAATGTTTTAAATTTTGCGTCAAAATAACCGACTTTTTTAAAGTAATTTTTATTAACCATAAAACATTCCGAAAAAAAACTCGGATAAGATTCCTCGCTGTTTGCAAAATTATTATTTCTTTGTTCTTCAAAGGCTATTTCCAATTTTTTACCGGTATTGCCCTGTACATACGAAGTTACAGGCGACACGACTCCTATATTGTCATTAAAAGCTAAATACTTTACAAGTTCATTTGAGGTCTCCGGAAAAATTTTCAATTTTGAATTGTAGAAAAATATAAATTTTGAATCGGATTTGGATATTATATTATTAATTTCATCTATCAAATTAGTGTTTTTGGAAAAATAAACATAATGAATTCCGTCTTTTTTAATATTTTTTGTGACAGCCATTTTTGAAGCAAAATTATCACCGTTTATACATATCGTCTCTATTTTATAATCTTGTTTTTTACTTTCTTTTTTTAAAGGATTGCAAATATCAGCAACGGCAATAATATTTCTTACATCTTCCTTTTTCAATAAGTCAATTTCAATATCTTCATTAAAAATATTCGCGTCGCTCATATTGAATACGGAAATAGCCTGAAAAAAATAAATTTTAAACGATTTATCAAGCAGATATAAATTTTGATATTTTTTTGATGTTTCAAATTTATATTTTTGTAAAATATACTCCAATTGCGAAAGTCTGAAATCAACGATTATATTTATGTTTGATATAGTATCTTTTATGCGAGGCAATATAAATTGCGCCATATTATAAGAAGCGAATATAATAGTTTCAAAACCTTCTGTTTTTACAAAATTATTTAAATTTTCGGTTAATAAATCTTTTTTTATCATATCTCTCAAATAATTTTTTTTAACAGGACCCGCATATTCACTGTCGGATTCTTTATCTTTATCAGATTTAAATTCTTTGTTTAAATATAATAATGACACATCACAGCCGTTTTTATCCAAAATATCTAAAATTTCTATTAATTGCTTATCTTGCCTGAAAACCGGATTTTCTATTATGTCTTTTTGACTTACCACAAGAACTTTTTTCATAAATCATTCTCCGTAATTTAGTTAATTGTTCAATCAGATGTTCTTTTCATAAAACGCGGTTAATTTTTTTGCAATGACTTTCCAATCATATTGATTTACGGCATTTATTCTAGCATTTTCAGAGATTTTGTTGTATAGTTTGTCGTTCAAACATAATTCTATAACCATATCGGCAAATTTACCCGCTGTATCGGCAACCAGTATATCGTAATAATGTTCGCATTTTATGCCGTCGGCGGCCTCTTGCGTGGCGACAACCGGAACGCCTGAAGCCATTGCCTCTAAAACTTTGCCTTTAATGCCTCCGCCGAGTCTGACCGGAGCTATAAAAATATTAGGACATTTCAGATATTGTCTTATATCTTCAACTTCTCCCGTAATAATAATATTCTCTTTCTCTAACCGCCTTACGTCTTCCGTAAGGCCTGAGCCGACAACGTAAAGTTTAATATCGGGAATTTTTTTAATTATTTTATCAAAAATAAATTTGACGAAATATACGATTGCGTCGGCATTGGGATAATGTTTATAGTGTCCCACAAAAACCAGATTTTTTTCATTCCCAGAATTTTTGCCGGCATTAAAAAAATCAATATCAACTCCCGTCTGTATAACGACAGTTTTAGCGTCAGGATTAAATTTCTTCATTATATTTTTGTCTCTGTCCGTTAAAACTATTACGGATTTGAATTTATTTATAATATTTTTTTCGTATTCTACCAACTTTCTCCACTCAACATATCTTAAATTGTCGGGCAAATCCCTGTCATGATACGACTGATTAAAATCCAAAGTCCCGAGATCGTGTTCCGTATAAAAAACTGGAATATTTTTTATGTGTTTCACATATTCCGTCATTATTAAAAAATCAAGCTGCACCAGATCAGGTTGAACAAAATCCAAAACTCTCTTCAGCTCGTCTATCATCGCCTGAGTATAAAAAAAACTGACGCATCTGGGTATATCTTCTCTTTCTATGCGTTTATCTTCATGTCTTACAACGGGAAATACGTCTTTACAGACTTCTTTCGCCGTTCTGATTGAATCTGGCGAAGCTCCGGGTTCAATGTATGCGAGAAGATAAACTTCGTTATCTTTTGACAGATGCTTTATCAGATTGTACAGCCTTACTTTGCCTCCGTCTCGCGGTGGATAAGGAAAATACGGGGAAATGATGAGAATTTTTTTCATGATTAAATTATATCCTTCATAAACAATCCGTATTTTTGTCTGTTTTCAATTATATATTTCAACATTTTTTTATGAGTTTCGGGCCTGAATGTTATATGTGAAGAAATTTTATCTACATTGCCTGAAAAATATTCAATACATTTTCCGCATATATCGTTGGGGTTGTTTTGCGAAAGTTCTTTTCTCAGTTTTATATACCGCGTTGAATTCCATAAGTCCCGAAAAGACATTTCACTTAAATTGCCCATATGTTTACCGGCAAAAACGCATGCGTTAACCGTTCCCTGATTTTCAACATAAACGTAATTCCACGGGCATCTGCATATTTTAGGATTTTTTTCTTTATTAAAAAACTTTTGCGGCAGACTGACCGATATCCCGAGTTTTTTTGCAAATTCAGCAGTTCTGTCTATCATTTCATTTGTTTTATTTTTTGACGTAAAAACCGTAAGGCCGAAATCTTTATATTCAAAAATCGTCAGATATCTGAATATTACGGAATCCACTTTCAATTTATAAGCCAATTTGAGAAAATTCTCCATATCTTCAAGATTTATATTGTTGATTACGCTGTACAGACTTATTTTTAAATTTTTTTGTTTTCTTAAAACACTGATATTGCGGATAATATCTTCAAAAGAATCCGTGCCGGTCAGCATTCGATGCATATGTTTTTCGGATGCGTGCAGAGAAACTATGATATTAAACCTGCCTTCGTCAAAATTTTTATCTTTTAAATTAATTCCGTTTGTGAAAAAAGTTTTTGTCTGATTCGGCAGCGTTTTATTTATTCTTTTTATAAAAGAATTTATCTCCGGCATTAAAAGCAATTCGCCGTATCCGTGAAAATCTACATTTTCGGCTTTTATTAAGACGTCTTTGAGTTTTTCTTCAAAAAATATTTTATATCTTTTCAGAGAAAACTCGGGATACTTTCCGCCCAAACAAAAAATACATTTGGCGTTACAAAAAAAATGAGCTCCTATGCCTATATTTTTAGGAGCCGAATTCAGTACAACCGCGGATTTTTTGATTTCAAAATTATTTAATATACTGTTGAATTTTATTAAATTATCCACTATGATTACTTTATAAAAAATTTACATGATCAACTTTTTTCTGCATGTTAAAAAGCACGGTGTTAAAACTGTCGCATCTGCAAAGCAACGGACAATCTTTAAAATCAATATTTGAAAAAACCTTTTTTCTGTGTTCTGACGACCAAATTTCTTTCAGAGTATTCTTTTTTAAGTCGCCTATGCAATACTTTTCCAAACCTCTCATATGACAGCATAAGTACATTTTACGGTCTGCGGCAATAACCGTCGCAAAATTATGGCCGTAACAGATATCATACTGTCTTTGAGTATTTTCAGATTCCATTAAAACATATTTATGAATTGAACTTACAACCGAAAAATTCTTCGTGCCGTATTTTCCGGCGATTTTCATATTTTTCAAAATTACGGACTGATTTTTATTGTTTATTTCTTTTTCTTTAAATTTTTTTAACAGCGGTCTGTATTGAGCGTAATCAACCCCAAGCGACATGCCTAATTTTGCAAACGGAATTATATCATCAATTGTTTTGTCATAAGTTAAAAGACCTATTCCTATGGTAATCCCGCTTTTAAATTTCTTTTTTGCTTTGACAAGAATTTTTATATTCTCCAAAACATTGTCAAAAGTCGTAGAATTCATGCCGTGCGTAATTTTATAACTTTCTCTTGACGCCGCATCCAAACTGATTCTTATCCATGTGCAATTTTTTACAATATCATCAGTTATTTCCCGGTTCAACAAAATACCGTTTGTTATAAAACCTACGTCTAATCCTATCTTTTTTGCATAAACTGCGGCTTTGACGGTATCTTTGTTGCAAAGAGGATCTCCGCCTCCGGTAAACGTAACGGCTTTGCCGCCGAATGATTTGATTTGTTTTAAAATATTTTTTGCTTCATTCAATTTGATGCTTACAAGATTTTTTGACTGTTCAAAAAAGCCGAAACAAAAATGACATTTTGCATTGCAGATATTTGTCATATCCAGTTCATAAGTCACAGGCCTTGAAATTTTATTTTTCTGCCACTCGCTTATTCTGTCAATATGCTGCAGTATCTTTGAAGAAGAGAACTGACTGACTTTCATAATTTATTACATTCCGTCCGGAAGTTTTTCCATAATTTCAAGAACATTTTTTGTCCATTTATCGATTAAAAGCTCTATATTTTTTGTTCTTAAAACATTGTAGTTCATATTATTGGCGGAATATCCTTTGCCGCCGACATGATAAATAAAAGTATCTCCCGCTATAACAATGTTATAACCGGCTTGTTTAACTCTCATACAATAATCAAAATCCTCATAGCCGCCGGGGCCGAACATTTCGTCCAAAACTCCGACATTAAACAAAACTTCTCTCTTTATAAGAACGCAAAATCCTATAATTCTGTTTACAGAAAACCAAAAACCGGCGTTTTTCTGCAGAATTTCTTTTGAAAACTTTTGTATCGCTTCATCATCGTCCGCAGAACCGTCAAAAACCACGACCTGCCTTCCTGACGCATGATTTGTGCAAGGCCCGACGATTCCGATTTTTTTATCGCTTTCGGCAATCAACAGCATTCTGCTAAGCCAGCCGTCCGTTAAAATAACGTCATTATTTAAAAGCAGTACATACTCGCCTTCTGAAATTTCTATTCCCTGGTTATTTGCGCAGGCAAATCCTAAATTTGTCTCGTTAAGTATTACCTTTACGTTTGAATATTTTGATTTCAAATCTTCCAGATAAGTTTTTGTATCGTCTTTTGTTGATCCGTTGTCAACGAATATAAGTTCATAATTAACGTCTGTCGTGTGTTTCATCAAAGATTCAACGCATATTTTTGTATCATCAAGCTGATTGTAAGTCAGCATAACTATGCTTACAAGATATTTCGGTTTATCTTTAAATATTATTCCTTTTGAAACAACATCATCGGCAGTTTGTATTGAGATATCTGAAACTTCCTTTTGTATTACGCCGGCATCTTCCTCATTTTCAAAAACAATCGCATCCGCCAACCGGCAATTGCTTATTTCCATACCGCCGGCCTTTTCCAACAATTTGCCGACTTCATCGTACATGCTGCCGTTTTGTTTAAGATATTCTTTAATATTTGATATTTCCGGCATAAACGACACCAACTTGGAATTCGGAGTAAGACTTTTTATGATTCTCATCAGTCTGTAGCTTTCGGTCAAACCCGCATAAGCGCAGACTATTATTTCATAAGAATTTGCAGTCAGTTGAGTTTTTAGAGCATCAAACGAGACATTATCAAAATAAAAAACATCGTGTTTATCTAAAATTTTGTCAAAGCATTTGGAATGTTTTTTGTCAATATTTGATTTAAAGCTTTCCGGTATTATCAACAAATTATTGGACATAAAATACCTCTCCCGTAGAAAATCGGGAAGGCGGGACTTGAACCCGCAGCCTCCTGCTCCCAAAGCAGGCGCGATAGCCAATTACGCTACTTCCCGGACACCATATCATTTTTTAACGATTAGTGCCGTTGATTATACAACAATATGCAATTCTTTGTCAATTTGAGAAATTTCAGTTAAAATTATCGACAGTATTGAATGTTTTTTGAATAATTAACGTCTTTTTTTAATGTTATAGCGGACTGCCCGCAATTATTTTTCAGTCTAGAATAAAGGGCTGAACAATCTCATCAGCATCTGCATCAATCTTTCTGTTCTGCTCTGTATTTTCAAATATCCGTCATCCATTATTGCGCTTTTGTTGACGTCATTCATAAATATATCGGCCATTTTTGAAACAATCTCTTTGCCGTACATAAGCATCGTAAGCTCAAAATGCAGTTTAAAACTGCGGATGTCTATATTAAAAGTGCCCAAAGACGCTATTTCATTATCAACTACAAGAGTTTTACTGTGAATAAAAGCGGGATAAAGATATACTTTTGCTCCGATTTTTACCATATCGCTTACATAACTTTTTGTGGCGTAATAAACCGCTTTTTTATCAGGAATTTCAGGTATCATAATTCTTACGTCTACGCCTCCTCTTACAGCGGTGGCAACTGCATCCGCAAAACTGTCATCAGGAATATAATAAGGAGTCTGTATCCAGATTCTTTCTTTTGCGCCGTAAATAAGCTTTATATAAGTCTGTTTTATTTCTTCGGTTAAAACGTCGGGACCGGAACTGATAAGCTGCATCGGAAGTATTTTTGTGACTTCATGTTTGCCGAAATCGGATATAAGATTTGAAACGTCTTTGTTGGCCACATACGAGTAATCCTGCAAAAACCTGAGGTTTATAAGAGCAACCGCGTCACCGGTCACTTTCATATGCGTGTCTCGCCATGGAATTTCTCCCTGATTCATATATTCGTCGCCAATGTTTGCTCCGCCGGTATATGCGATTTCATTATCTATAATAACCATTTTTCTGTGATTTCTGAAATTAAGATTTCTGTTAAGATATTTCCAAGGTCCGGCTAAAAATCTTAAAACCTCGCCGCCGCTGTCAATAAGCGGCTTAAAAAAATCCCTATTAGCCCAAAGAGAACCTATGTCGTCAACTATAAGTTTTATTTTCACGCCTTCTCTGGCTTTTTGTACAAGACTTTCCAGAAGTTTTGCGCCTATAATATCTTTTCTGTAAACAAAATATAAAATATTAACGCTTTTTTTTGCGTCAGATATATCATTTATCATATCTTCATATTGTTCGGCTATATCGGTATAAATTTTTACGTCGTTGTTTATGGAAAGAGGAGCAAGATTATATTTGGCGTTAAACTCCACAATATCTTTTACGTTGTTCTGTCCGAAAAAATCGGTTTTATTAAACTCTTTTATGTTTCTCTGTAAAAATTTCGCAAGTTTAACGTCGCTTTGCATTTTGAGATAAAACTTTTTCCTGTTTTTTAACGAAGGGCCTTTTCCGATTATAAGATAAAGAAAAAAACCGAATATCGGAAGGAGAAGGATCACCAAAGTCCACACCATTATTGAATAAGGCTTGCGGTGTTCTTTGAAAATCATAAAAACGATCAGCAGAAAATTAAAAAAAACAAAACCGAGCAGTATAAGCCAATAAATGCCTATTTCCAATTTAAACATTTTTGTCGCTCCTTTTATGATTGTATTAAAAACCGTCTTCTTCGTCAACTTAATTTATTCTCTCAAAAACTTGACAAACAACATAATTTTATATATAAATATAAAGAATAATGTTAATTTGCCGCCGCCGTATCTGCTTTAAATATATTTTTCAAAAATTATCAGAGTTCCGATGGCGGGCTCTTACTGCCTAAGGCATTTCACCGCAGTATTTTTAATTTTTAAAATTCAAAACAATTTAATAAGGAGCCATAATTATGTTAGAGGATAAAAAAATAATTTTAAGCGAAAAAGATATTCCCAGACACTGGTATAATATAGTCGCCGATTTAAAACCCATGGATCCGCCTTTTAATACAAGAACGGGTAAAATAGCGACAAAAGAAGATTTCCTTCCTATTTTCTGTGAAGACATTATAGATCAGGAAATGAGCCGCGAAAGATTCATTGAAATTCCGGAAGAAGTTGTTCATACATACAAAATATGGAGACCTTCGCCTCTTATAAGGGCAAAGCATCTTGAAAAATTTCTTGATACCCCGGCAAAAATTTATTTTAAAAACGAAGGAGTAAGTCCTTCCGGAAGCCATAAATCTAATTCGGCAATACCTCAGGCTTATTACAATAAAAAATGCGGAGTAAAAAGAATAGCGACAGAAACAGGCGCCGGACAGTGGGGCTCAGCGCTTGCCATGGCCTGCGGTTTTTACGGAATGGAATGCGTTGTATATATGGTAAAAGTTTCTTTTGAACAAAAACCTTACAGAAAAATTCTTATGCAGGTATACGGAGCAAACGTATTTTCAAGTCCGTCTAAATTTACGGAAGTCGGCAGAAAAGTTTTGGAAACAGATCCTTCAAGTCCGGGTTCTTTGGGAATTGCTATATCTGAAGCGATTGAAGACGTCGTCACTCATAAAGATACAAAATACGCTCTCGGAAGCGTTTTAAATCATGTGGCTCTGCACCAAACAGTTATAGGTCTTGAAGCAAAAAAACAGATGGAAGTAATAGGAAGATATCCTGATGTCGTAATCGCATGTCTCGGCGGAGGTTCAAATTTTTCAGGATTGACGTTTCCTTTCATTATGGACAAAATACAGGGCAAAAATAAAAATTTAAGAGCCATAGCGGTTGAACCGTCGGCATGTCCTAAACTTACCCACGGAGTATTTGCATACGATTACGGAGACAGCTCGGGATTTACTCCGGCCATGAAAATGTATACTCTCGGACATTCTTTCATTCCGGAAGGCACTCACGCCGGAGGTTTAAGATACCACGGAGCATCGCCTATAGTTTCTGCAATCGTAAAAGAAGGATTGGCTGAAACCGCTGTAGTAAAACAGCGCGAAGTTTTTGACGCGGCCATAAAATTTACAAAATGCGAAGGCATTTTACCCGCTCCTGAATCGGCGCATGCCATAAAAGTCGCCATTGATGAAGCGTTAAAAGCAAAAGAAGAAGGAATTTCAAAAACAATCTTGTTTAATCTTTCGGGACACGGTCATTTTGATTTGTCGGCTTACGAACACGCCCTTGCCGGAGATTTGGGAGACTGCGATTATTCAAAAGAAGAAGTTGAAAAGAATCTAAAATTTTTACCAGAGGTTAAATTGTAATGGCTAAAACAGGAATTATTTGCACCATGGGACCGGCGACAAGGTCTCTTAACGTTTTAAAAAAGATGGCGGATTCCGGAATGACCGTCGCCAGGCTTAATTTTTCGCACGGAAATTTTGAACAGTATGAAAAAGATATCGCTTTGATAAGAACCGTCAATAAAAAATATAACAAAAAAATTAAGATTCTCGGCGACTTGGAAGGCCACAGAATAAGAATAGGCGAATTAAAAGACGCAAAACCGGTAGCTTTAAAAAAAGGCCAGAACCTGATTCTTACCACAAAAGAAATGACAGGCAACAACCACACTGTTTTTATAGACTATTCAGGCCCTATTTCTGATTTTAAAAAAGGCCTTGATATTTACATAGACGACGGAAACTTAAAACTTACCGTTATTTCGGTATCAAAAGAAAACAAAAGCATAGTAACCGAAGTAAAAATGGATTATCTTTTAAAACAAAACAAAGGCGTAAATATACCTGACGCAAAACTCCATTTTCCGGAAATAGAAGAGCACGATATGCTGCATATAGAATTTGCAATAAAAAATAAACTTGATTTTATCGCAAATTCGTTTGTAAGAAATAAACATGATATGATTGCTCTTAAAAAAGCCGTATCAAAAAGACATCCAAAATGCAAACTTATCGCAAAAATAGAAGACAGAGAAGGACTTGATAACATAACTTCAATCATAGACACATGCGACGGTATAATGGTAGCAAGAGGCGATTTGGGAATATCAATCCCCCTGTGGACCGTTCCTGTGGTGCAGAAATACATAATAAAAAAATGCCGTTCAAGAAACAAATTCGTCATTACGGCGACTCAGATGCTTGAAAGCATGGTTGAATCTCCGACTCCCACAAGAGCCGAAGTCAGCGATGTCGCAAACGCAATAATAGACGGCAGCAATTTCGTCATGCTTTCTGCGGAAACTGCGATAGGAAAGTTTCCGGACAAAGCCGTACAAATGATGGGCAATATAATAAACTTCACTGAAAAAAACATATACAGACTGTAATTTTCGGCAAATAAAATTATTTATCGGCATTCCGGCGGCGATATAATAAAATCCGCAGGTTGTTTATCCTTATATTAATTATTTTATTTTAAGTTTATAAATTCCCCGCATTAATCGTTATATCCTAAGATTTGGCAAATTCATTATTCAAAAACATTCGGTTTAACTTAAAATTTGTTAAATCAATATTTTTCAAGTATAATATTTTCGTTGTTTAATTTATATTTATAAAATTAAAATTATGAAATTCAAAACGCTGTTCATCCTTACGGTTATATTTTCGCTGGCCGCGCTTTCAGCCGTCATATTCATATCAAAACTGATTGACGAATTGCCGCCCATATCAAACCTTGAAAGTTTTAAGCCCAGCGTAGTTACAAAAATTTACGATAAAGACGGAAATATAATTTCAGAGATGTTCATTGAACGAAGAGTATTGGTCCCTCTGAAAGATACTCCGGCCGACTTGCAAAATGCTTTTATCGCAATTGAAGACAACGATTTTTATGAACACTGGGGCATATCTACAAAAGGCATTCTCAGAGCGTTTGTTATCAATTTTTTAAAAGGAAAAGTATCCCAGGGCGGTTCTACAATAACCCAGCAGCTTGCAAAAACGATATTTTTGACATCCGAAAGGACAATAACAAGAAAAATTAAAGAAATGCTTTTAACCGTACAGTTGGAACACGAATATACAAAAGAAGAAATTCTGCAATTATATATAAACCAGATTTATTTCGGAGCAGGCGGATACGGAGCCGAATCTGCATGTAAAATATACTTCGGTAAATCCGTTAAAGACATAAACCTGGCCGAAGCGGCTTTAATCGCAGGCCTTCCTAAAGCGCCGAATTATTATTCTCCTTTAAAAAATCCGGAAATCGCAAAAAACAGAAGAGCCGTAGTTTTATCTCGTATGCGCGATTTGGGATTTATTACTAAAGAGCAGGAAGAAGAAGCAAACAATCAGCCTTTGCCGGATAAACGGCAATTGCCGGAACGCAGTTCCGGACATTATTTTATAGAATATCTGAGAATATTGCTTGAGCCGAAATACGGCACAAATGTTCTTCACAAAGAAGGTTTATCAATATATACGACTCTTGATTCAAAAATGCAGGCAGCAGCCGAAAAAGCGCTTTCGGAAAGCCTTGATAATTTTGATACTCAGCAGTCTGAATTTTTTAAAAAAGCTCAAATTGAACCTAAAAAAGTTCAGGGAGCCTTAATAGCAATAGATCCTAAAACCGGCGCAATCAGAGCAATGGTAGGCGGACGCGATTTTAAAGAAACAAAATTCAACAGAGCCATACAGGCAAAAAGACAAGCCGGCTCTTCCTTTAAGCCGTTCCTTTATACGGCGGCTATAGACTCAAAAATTATGACTCCGGCGACAATTCTTGAAGATAAACCTATTGTCTACGCGTTTGACGGTAAAATGTGGAACATCGCTTCAAGAAATGTAAATTATGTTGAAGTTCTTGCCGAAAAAATGACTTCCGATGAATTGATTGATCCGATGAAAATATGGACTCCCGCCAATTACGGAGGAAAATTCAGAGGAGAAATGACGTTAAGAAGAGCTATAGCAAAATCGGTAAACATATGCGCAATTGAAACTATTGAAAAAGTAACTCCGTCAAAAGTGATAGACTACGCCAGAATGATGGGCATAAAAAGCCCTCTTGTAAATTCTTTATCTCTTGCTTTGGGTTCAAGCGACGTAACGCTGCAGGAAATGGTCTCGGCGATAGGAACTCTTGCATCGGGCGGCATTCAGACGGAACCTTATTTTATAACAAAAATAATTGATAAAGACGGAAAAATACTTGAAAATAACATCCCGAACGAAAAAGAAGTTTTAACTCCGCAAACGTCATACATTATGACAAATCTGTTGAAAGGCGTAGTTGAAAGAGGAAGCGGAATCAGGGCCAGAGAACTTGGAAGGCCGTGCGCAGGAAAAACCGGAACTTCAAACGACAGTATTGACGCATGGTTTATAGGATATACTCCTCAATTAGCGGCGGGCGTTTGGGTAGGTTATGACGACAGGACTTCTCTGGGGAACAATGCGACTGGAGGAAACACGGCATGTCCGATATGGACGAGTTTTATGAAAAACGCTCTTGCCGGTTATCCGATTAGGGATTTTGCGCAGCCTAAAGGAATTGAATGGGCGTTGATAGATCCGGCCACAGGACTTCTTGCATTAAGCAAAACTCCCGGCGCTTATCTTGAATCTTTTCTTGAAGGAACAGCGCCGAAAAGTTATTCAATTATGAAAGATTCGTCAAAAAAAGCCGCCGAAGAAGAAGACGACTTAATAAACGAAGACGGATTCTAACAACTGCGGAAGCTGGGAGGCCTGGAAGTTTGGAAGCTTGGCAAAATACCTGCAACAAAAAATCAATTACAAAAATCAATTGTTCCCATAAGCACGTTTATGAATGAAGTATTTTTTGCCGTAAAAACTTCATATTTCTTAAATTTGAGGATTTTTTTTGAGTTGTTGCTGTTAAAGACTTCATAGTTGTTAGCGAATTGAAGAATTTTCAAGTTGAAGTGTACGTAAGTAAAGCGGAGCGAACGGTACATGAAACTTGAAAATTCAAAAATGCAGCAACAAATGTGAAGTCGCCACTATGTTCTTTTGAAAAATTTTTCAAGTTCTTCTTTCGTAATCTTATACATCGTAGGTCTTCCGTGGGGACAGGTGTAAGGCATCTTGCATTTAAATATATCTCTTACCAATTGCAAAGCCTGTTTATCAAGCATAATATCCCCTGCTTTTATGCTGCTTTTACAGGCAATTTTTATTATAGTTTCCTGCATTTCAGGAACATCCGCGTTTTTTTCTTCTTTTAAAAATTCAATCACGCCGTTTATTATTTCAATCAAATTAACGTTTCCGCCCAATAATGCCGGATAGGACGTCAGCCTGAAAGTATTGGAACCGAATTCTTCCAAAGCAAATCCCAATTTGTTAAATACCGCCAGCGAACTTTTTAAAACTACGCTTTGCCATGCCTGCAGTTCAAAAACATCCGCAATCAAAAGCTGCTGCACCGATAATTTATTATTTTGAATTTCATCCGTAAACATTTCGTATTTTACTCTTTCCTGAGCCGCGTGCTGGTCTATTATATAACACACGTTTTGTTTTTCGGCGATTATGTACATATTGAACATCTGCCCTGCAAACTTATATTCATCCGACTGCAAAAGCTCTTCCTGTACGCCGGAATGCAAATTGCTTGAAGAATATAAATTCTTATAATCGGAAACGGATACGTCTCTTTTATAATCATAACTCCTGTTGTATTTATATCCGGTATTTTCCGAAAGTTGTTTTCCTGGTTCCGCAGATTTAACTTCAATTATGCCGCCCGGACCGTCATTTTCAACGGCCCCTTTAATAAACGTATAAAACAATTCATACATTTCATTTTCTCCGGAAAATTTAATTTCTCTTTTTGCCGGATGTACGTTTATGTCAATATCGGACGGATCGGATTTTAAAAACATAATTATTCCGGGATGTCTTCCTATCGGAGTTGACTGTTTATAAGCCTGATATATTGAATGAATAAGCCATTTCGGATAATTAACGCATCTTGAATTTACAAAAAGATACTGGGCGTTTTTATGAGACAGCGAATTGTCTCTTGTCGTAATAAACGCTTCAATTCCTATTTTAGGATGGTTAAAACTGATATATTTCATTTTTTTTGACAAATCTTTTCCTAAAATATCTTCTATGCGTTTGATTTTAGAATCTGTTTTTCGGTATTGTGCGAATGTTTTTCCGTCCGTTATAACCGTAAAATCAACGTCGTTTCTGACAAGAGCGATTTCATCTATGCAATTTATGATTTTTGCTTTTTCGGTTGTGTCGCTTTTTAAAAATTTTTGTCTTGCCGGAGTATTAAAAAATAAATTTTTAACTTCAACCGCCGTTCCGCCCGAACCGGCCCAAGGCTGCAAATCAGCCTGTTTAGAACCTTCCATAGACAAATGCCAGCCCGAATCCGAATTTTTTTTCTGCGTTTTTATATCAAATATTGATATCGCCGCTATGGAAGGAAGAGCTTCCCCCCTGAATCCCAAAGTCAGCGTTTTTGACAAATCTTCAAAAGCCGAAATTTTACTTGTGGCGTGCCTCTGCACGGAAAGAAGCAAATCATCTTTATCCATGCCGCATCCGTTGTCGCTTACTCTTATTAATTTTTTTCCTGATTTTTCTATTTCAACAGATATATTTGACGCGCCGGCGTCCAAAGCGTTTTCAACCAGTTCTTTTACGACGTTCAAAGGTCTTTCTACGACCTCTCCGGCTGAAATTTTATTAATTGTTTTATCGTCCAAAACTTTTATCATATTTTTTGTTTTTTGTCGCACAGAACGTAATAGCTGCATTCTTTTTTACAGATATCCGTCGCTCCCAAAGCTATTTTTGTTTCGCAGTCGTTAAAATCTATCGCCATTCTGTTGATTTTTTTTGAATCAAGCGTGTCTATTTCCAAAAATTCAAGGCCTACTTCCCACATTGAATTTTTTAGTTTTGATCTTACTACCTTGCCGAGAATCTGTTTTGTTTCCATTTTAGGAATGTTAATCATAAGCGAAACTTCAGCGCTTATCGGTATGTCCGCATACATCAATAAAAGCATTCCTCCAGCCGACAAATTGATAATTATGCCGGGGAAAGTCTCTTTTTCCGTGCCTATTGAAACCGCGTGGCCGAAATCTTTTATTACAGGAAATCTCGGATGTCTTCTTTTATTTAACATACTCTTTCTCCCAAAAATTATTTTTTATATTTTTCTTTCCAGTCCGATAATAATTTTAACGCTTCAATAGGTTTGAGATTATCAACATCCAGTTTTCTTAATTCTATCAAAATTTCAGGTTCTATTGAAGTAAAAAGATTAGGCTGTATATCCTGTTCAAGTTTTGAAAAATTTTTATTGATATTTTTTTCAAGTCCGTCAAGAATCTGATAAGCCCTTTGTATGACTTTATGCGGAACTCCCGCAAGACGGGCGACGTGTATTCCGTAAGATTTATCGGCGGATCCTTCAACGATTTTATGCAGAAAAATCACATTGCCGTCCCATTCCTTAACCGACACGCTGGCATTAATTATTCCGCTGCCTTCGGAAGCAAGAGACGTCAGTTCAAAATAATGAGTCGCAAACAGAACTTTTGCGCCTTTGTTGTATCTGCTGCCGGTATCGGAAAAAAACTCCAATATCGCCCACGCTATGGACATTCCGTCATAAGTGGACGTTCCTCTTCCCACTTC
This sequence comes from uncultured Elusimicrobiaceae bacterium, assembly GCA_964487915.1. Classification (GTDB taxonomy): domain Bacteria; phylum Elusimicrobiota; class Endomicrobiia; order Endomicrobiales; family Endomicrobiaceae; genus Proruminimicrobium. The sequence continues at coordinate 36,362 of CAZASN010000006.1, forward strand.
GTCAAGTATAATTAAGCTTTTATCCGTATATCTGTTTAAAATATTGGCCGTTTCTGTCATTTCGACCATAAACGTTGATTCGCCCGCGGCAAGATTATCTCCGGCTCCTATTCTTGTAAATATTTTATCAACTATTCCTATGACCGCTTCGGAACACGGAACAAAAGAACCTATCTGCGCCATAATTACAATCAATGCCGTCTGTCTGAGATAAGTTGATTTACCGGACATATTGGGACCGGTCAGTATCATTATTCTTTTATCGCTGTCGTTTAAATCTATGTCGTTTGCCACAAAATCGCCGAATTTTAAAATTTGTTCTATAACCGGATGTCTGGCATTTTTTAAAATAAGTTCTTTGCCGTACGTCATTTTAGGACAAACATAATCATTTTTAACGGCGTTAGAAGCAAAAGACATATAAATATCAAGTTCGGCGATCATTGACGAAATATTAAGTATTACAGCCGAATATTCCGCAAGTTCCTGCCTTAAACATACGTAAAGTTCGGTTTCAAGTTTTATCGTTTTATCCTGGGCTGAAATAATTTTTTCTTCCAGTATTTTTAATTCCTGCGTTATGTATCTTTCTGAATTCGTCAAAGTCTGCTTTCTTATGTAATGAGCCGGCACCGAGGATATGTTTGATTTTGTAACGTCAATGTAATAACCGAATACGGACGTATATCCTATTTTCAAATTATTTATTCCGGTTGACTGCCTTTCTTTTGTTTCAATTTCGGATATATATTTCTTAGCGTCTTTGCCGAGCAGTCTTAATTCGTCAAGCTCGGGAGAAACTCCCGTTTTTATAACGTTGCCGTCTTTAAGCATAACAGGGGCTTCCTGCTCTATATGAGATTCTATTTTTTCTATAACTTCTTTTACGGGTTCAACGCCCGGATTTTCGCAATAGCCTATTTCTTTTAATTTTTCAAAAATCGCGGTTGCTCCGATAAGAGAATCTTTTAACGCCAAAAGTTCTTTCGGATTTGCGGAACCGCTTATTATTCTTGCGGCTATTCTGTCCAAATCGGCTATTGATTTTAAAATTTCGGACAGTTCGTTGCGCGCCGTTTCATTTTCAATGAATATTTTTATTTTATTCTGTCTGTCTTCTATCTTTTTTATTTCAAGAAGCGGCTTTATTATCCAGTTTTTTACAAGTCTTGCCCCCATAGGAGTTATCGTAGCGTCAAGCACCGATACAAGAGAACCGTCTTGTTTCAGAGAAGTTGACGATCTTAAAATTTCAAGATTTTTAATCGCGACGCCGTCCAAAAGCATATAATCGCCTGTTTCCAAAAACCTGATATTGTTTAAAATCGGCAGAGTCTGCGGCTGGTTGTCCTGCACGTACATAAATATCGCTCCGACAGCCGATATAACGCCAGGCTTATCTGATATGTTAAAATGATTAAGAGAAGATATCTTTAATATTTTCTTTATTAAATTGCCGCAATATACGGCGTCCGAGCATATATCGTTTACGGTTGAGGCCGTAATATTGGATTTTGAAAGAATCTTTTTTAAATTTTCGTCTTTTGCCAGCGACTGGGGTATAATAATTTCTCCGGGTTTGTATTTTATGATTTCATTTTCCAAATTCTGAATATCCGTCTCGTAAGCGAAAAAATCGCCCGTTGAAATATCTGCCGCCGCTACCGCGGCGACGGAAGAATCTCCGCCGGCAAAAAACACCGACATAAGATAATTGTTCATTTTTGAATCAAGAAGATTGTCTTCCAAAAGAGTTCCGGGAGTAATGACTTTTACCACTCCTCTTTTCACGATGCCTTTTGTCGAGCCCGGTTCTTCCAATTGTTCGCAAATTGCTATTTTCAAACCGGCTTTTATCAATTTTCTTATATAATTTCCCGCAGAATGATACGGCACTCCGCACATCGGGACGGTTTGTCTTTTTGTCAGAACAACCTCTAAAATCGGAGACGCTTTTACGGCGTCTTCGCCGAACATTTCATAAAAATCGCCGAGTCTGAAAAACAGAATAATATCGGGATACTTGGCTTTTATAGCCATATACTGCTGCATCAGCGGCGTTAATTGTCCGTCGTCTTTATTTGTCATAAAATCTTATTCCCAAAAAAATATAGCTCTTTCTATTTTATCAATATATTTCAATATTGAGTATATTTTATCTATTTTTTTTACGTATTGTTTTGTTTCATTAAACGGCATTTGTTCAAAATCATACTCAACGATAGGATTCATCTGTCTCCACTGCGTAACATTGCCGAGCCCCGCGTTATAAGAGGCAAGTATTAAATTCATATTTCCTTTAAACATCGTATTTAATATTTTATAATAAAAAACGCCGAACATTATGTTTGTTTCAGGATTTAACAGCATCTCTTTTTTAAAATTTTTCATCTGTAAATATCCCGCGATCTGTCTGCCTGTGGCCGGCATAATCTGCATAAGCCCGACTGCTCCCTTATTTGACACGACATCAGGGGCGAAATCCGATTCAACCTTGATAATAGCTTTTACCAAGAGAGGATCCACGTTATATTCGGCCGCGTATTTATGTATAAATTCCGAATATTTCCACGTTTTGTTGATTTTAACAAAAACATACGATATTATAAAAAAGAAAACGGCCGTTATCGCAACCAATAATTTATTTTTATTAATTTTCACGCATATCTCCGGACATGCTGTTTGCAAAAACTTTCGTTATTTTTACCGTAACGGTTTTTCCCGTCAGATCTTTAGCAGAATTAAAAAAAATTTTTATATTCTGGCTGTTTCTTGATTCGCATATTCCGTTTGCATAAGCGTCCACCAAAACTTTTTCCTCGGAATTTATATAATATCCGTTTAATTCTTTTGATATTTCATTTGAACGTTCAAGCAAAACGGAATGCCTTTCTTTTTTTACCGCCGTTGAAACGTCGTCTTTAAGTTTATACGCCGATGTGTTAGGCCTTGGCGAATATTTAAAAATAAACAAGCCTCCGAATTTTAAATCTTCAGCCGCGCGCAGAGTTTCTTTAAAATCGTCGTCTGTCTCGCCCGGAAAACCTATTATAATGTCGCTTGTAATATTTATCCGCGGTATTTTATTTCTTATTTTTTCAACGAGCAGTTTATATTTCCCGTATGTGTATTTTCTGTTCATTCTGTTTAAAACGGAATCCGACGCCGACTGCATAGGCAGATGAATATATTTGCATATTTTATCGTTTGCGGCTATTTCGTCTATCAATTCGTCCGGAAAATCTTTCGGATGGTTCGTCATAAACCTGATTCTTTCAAGTCCGTTTATTAGCGAAACTTCCTTTAAAAGACCGGTAAAATCCGTATTTTTATAATTATAAGAATTAACGTTCTGTCCCAAAAGTATTATTTCTTTGACTCCGCGTTTAACGCACTTTTCGGTTTCCGCCAATATTTCGTCAACGCTTACGCTTTGTTCGGGGCCTCTTACGTAAGGAACTATGCAGTAAGAGCAAAAATTTCCGCATCCCCTCATTATCGTAACGTATTCAAAGACTCCCGATTTTCTTGTTGCTTTCCGAACTCTGCCTGTTTCTATGAATTTTGAAACCGCGCCTGCAAATTTATCAAGTTCCTTTGCGCCCAAAACGAAATTAAGAAATTTAAATCTGTTTTTTATGCGTTTGCCGGCATGCTGCGCCATACATCCGACAACGCCGGCAATAAGCTTCGGATTTTTTTCTTTTTGTTCCGAAAGCCGTCCCAGAAAAGAATACGCCTTATGTTCGGCGGAAAATCTTACCGAACATGTGTTAAGTATTACCAAATCGGCTTGTAAAACATCGTCCGCGTATTCTAAACCCTCCGATAACAAATAATCAGTTATTTTATCGGAATCGTTAACGTTCATCTGACAACCGATCGTTTCAACAAAAAATTTCATTTATTCCGGCTCATTTGCTATTTTTTCAAGATACTGTCCGTAATCGGAATTAAAAAGTTTGGTGCTTTCAAGAAGCTGTTGTTTATTTATAAACCCTTTTCTGTAAGCTATCTCTTCAAGGCAGCCTATCATTATCCCCTGTCTTTCTTCTATCGTTTTTATAAACATTGACGAATCTATAAGCGAATTATACGTTCCGGCGTCAAGCCATGAAAAACCCCTGCCGAATAATTCAACGTGGAGTTTACCCCGTTTTAAATATTCGTTGTTGATATCGGTTATTTCAAGTTCGCCTCTTGCGGAAGGTTTTACGTTTTTTGCAATTTTTATAACTTCGTTGTCGTAAAAATAAAGACCGGGAACCGCCCAGTTTGATTTTGGCTCTTTCGGTTTTTCAACTATTCTTACGGCTTTTTTATTTGAATCAAGTTCAACTATTCCGTGTCTGTGCGGATCGGTAACGTAATAAGCGAAAATCGTGGCTCCGTCGTTTTTTTCGGCGGCTTTTGTAACTATGCGCGAAAGTCCGTGTCCGTAAAATATGTTGTCGCCCAAAACAAGAGAAGCGTTATCGTCTCCTATAAATTCTTCGCCCAGTATAAACGCCTCGGCAAGCCCGTTTGGTTTTTCCTGTATTTTATAAGATATGTTTAAGCCGAGTCTTTTTCCGTCAGAAAACAATTCTTCAAATTTCGGCAAAGCGTCAGGCGTTGAAATTATAAGTATGTCTTTTATTCCCGCAAGCATAAGAACCGACAAAGGATAATATATCATCGGTTTGTTGTAAACCGGAAGCAGCTGTTTTGAAACGACATACGTTAAAGGATAAAGGCGCGTAGCTTTTCCGCCGGCAAGAATAATACCTTTTGTTTTTTTCATTTTATTCCCCTTATAAACTTTTGAAATATTTTATCGTTTCACGCAATCCGTCTTCCAACTGAACGTCCGGAAGCCATTTTAATATTTTTTTTGCCTTTGTTATATCGGGACGCCTCATTTTCGGATCGTCCTGAGGAAGCTCTTTATAAATTATTTTTGATTTGCTTTCCGTTAATTTTATGATTGTTTCCGCAAGTTCTTTTAACGTTATTTCGTTCGGATTTCCGATATTGACGGGATATTTGTAATCGGACATCAGCAATTTATAAATGCCTTTTACCAAATCCGATACAAAACAAAAACTTCTCGTCTGCCTTCCGCTGCCAAATACCGTTACGGGTTTGCCGTTAAGAGCCTGCGATATAAATTCAGGTATGGCCCTTCCGTCTTTTTCATTCATTCTGGGGCCGTAAGTATTAAAAATTCTCACTATGCGGGTTTTGACTCCGTAATCTCTAAAATAACACATAACGGCCGCTTCCGAAAATCTTTTTGCCTCGTCATAAACGCTTCTGATACCTATTGAATTTACGTTTCCCCAGTATTCTTCAGGCTGCGGATTTACAAGAGGGTCTCCGTATACTTCGCTTGTAGAAGCGAATAAAAATGTTGCTTTTTTAAGTCTTGCCAGTTCCAAAAGATTTAAAGTTCCCAAAGAGCCTGTTTTTAAAGTTTCAAGCGGATATTTTATGTAGTCTTTGGGGCTTGCGGGAGACGCAAAATTCAATACGGCGTCTATTTTTCCGGGTATTTTTATATTTTTTGATATGTCGGCTTTGATAAATTTGAATTTTTTATTTTTAAGAAGATGTTTGATGTTTTCTTTTTTGCCGGTAATAAAGTTGTCAACGGCGATAACTTTATGATTTTTTGATATAAAAAAATCACACAAATGCGAACCTAAAAAACCAGCTCCTCCGGCTATCAAAACGTTCATTAAAAATCCTCTTTTTATATTCGGTGATTATATAATTTTGGAAGGTTCTTATCAATACATTATATAGAAGCCCGGCAGCTTGGAAGTTTAGAAGTTTGGCAAATGCCAAAACGGCTAATTCAGCGGAACCAGATGCGAATCCCAGCCGCCGTATTTTGCCCTGTTGTATTCGGCAATCAATGTGTCGTCATCGGTCAAAGCGTTTTTTACCCTTAACGCCGTTTCAGTGTTGTATAATCCGCCGACTAAAATACCAAACCCTACCGCGGCCGGCGGTCCTACGATCGGAATTTTCGCTATATCCGAAGCCACCGATAAAATAACTATTATCTGGTCGGCAAACATTTTTGACATAAGCCCGACGGTCAAAAGTTCAGCTCCGGTTTTTGTATTTTCTTCAGCCGGAAACATAGCATCGTCAACATTATAAACTCCGGCCGAGCCGTAAGCCATAATCGGCGGATATTTTATCCCTATGATTTTTCCAAGAACGGGATAGCCTCTGTTTGAATCGGCATCCGGCAGTTTTGTTCCTATTCCCACAATTTTTTTATCGTAAAAATTTTCGTCCTGAACGTACCAAGAATATTTATCGTCTTTGAACCCTCTGCTTTTTTGGGCGCGTACGAAATGTCTGTGCCCGGCGATATTGACGCAAAAATTATAAGTTCCGTAATATTTTATGCCTTTTGAATTCTTTTTTATCCCGAGTAATTGTTCCGCAAGAGAAACGGGATCGGCGCTTTTCAATGAAAACGATTTCCAATTTTTTGCGTATCTTGACGGAACAACGATAATTTTGCAGTCATCGGCAGGGACATTTGCAATTATATCGGCATAACCCGCTATATAAGCTGAAAGTATGCTTTTTTGAATATTCTGAATGCCGTTGACCGTCCTTTTAATATTTCTGACGCCCTGTTCGCTGTAAAAACCGGGCAGACATTTATAATCTGAAAACGGACCGGGAATCATTGAACCGGCAATCCTTTCCGTTGAAAACGACGGATACATGAGCCCGCCGAAATCTATATTAACGTCAATTCTCAATTTCTTCAAAATTGCGCTTATATCGGGAGTGTGCGGATCGGACGCGAAAGACAAAACCGTCGCCATCAGATAATTCGTCGCGCCTATGGCATTTAAAGTTCTTGCCTGCAGCGTCGCGATTGAAAAAGTCGTATTATCAACCGAATTTTGAAGAATCATCCTGTCTCTGATAAGCTTTGCTATGTTAATCATCATAGCCCAGCTTATCAATAATATCATTGACAAGACCAGAAAATAAGCAAGCACCTGTCCTTTTCTGTTATTGTTTATTATCATTTCCTATTTTTACAAACCTTTTTGCTCCCGGATATGCTTTATAATAAAATTCTTCATCCGGAGATTTTATCATTCTGGCTCTTGCCCACTGCGTCCTTGCTCCGTCTGAACCGAACAGACTTGAAAACATAAGTCTCATGTTATATTTAATTTTTACGTTGTATTTTTTCAGATTTATTCCGGAATGATCTTTTATATCTTTTCCCAAAACAGTCCCGTCCCAATTTGTCGTTTTTGAACCTTCTTCATCGGACGAATCGCTTATATTGCCTGAACTCAATCCGTTTAAACGAATCATTTTATCTGTAGCTTTTTGCGCGGTCTCTCTTATTTTACCGGATTGCGCTACGGAAACGGCTCTTACAGCCATAAAAGCGGCTTCGTTGTAAAGAGTATCGTTAACCGCGATAATACATACCTGTATCAGGGCAAACATAAAAACCGTTATAATCATTACGGCAATCAATCCTTCAATAAAAGCCTGCCCGTTATTTTTTTTAAATAAACGCATTGATAACTTCCCTTCCGTATCCCAATAAAAAAAATTTGTACTGCCAAAGCCAAATAAACAGTTTTATCATGCCGTATGAAGCGGCGAATAAAACTATGACGAATAAAATATATTCCGTCGAAGCCTGCCCTTTTTTATTTTGTGAGATAAACTTTAACGCGGATTGCGTTTTAAGAGAATGTTGTTTTAATCTGTCCATATTACGAGTCCGCCGGCATTAAATTTTAAGCGGTTATTGCTCTATTATTTTGGGAGTCACAAAAATCAAAACGTTCGTTTTATTGTCTACTGTTTTTGTATTTTTAAATAAAGTTCCCAATACAGGAATATCAGATAATATCGGAACTCCGGAAGTGGTCTTGTCCTTGTAGTTTTCAATAAGTCCGGCTATAACTATCGTCTGCTGGTCTTTAAGGACAACGTTTGATTTGGCCTGTCTTTTGGCTATATTCGGAAACCCCTGAACGCTGTTTGACCAGTCCAGCCTTGAAAGCTCGGCTTCTATAGTAACATCTATCGTGCCGTCAGGTAAAATTTTCGGAAGAACTTCGGTTATAATTCCGTATTCTTTCCATTCCACGTTCCCGCCGGATACGCCCGAAACGGCGATCGGAAATTCTCCGCCGACCAAAAATCTGGCTTTATTGCCGGACTTTGTCACAAGTTTCGGATTTGACAAAACCTGAGCCGCTCCGTTTTCCTGCAGTAATTTTAACGTCGCGCTCAGAGGAGTATATCTTACCCAATCGTTATATTCTACAAGCGAGGGATATATCGGAGTGCGGTGCGCCCCTTCTATAAACAATTCGCCCGCTGATATTTCATCAACCCATTTTATGCCGTATTCTTTTGCTTTGTTGTTATTAATCTCGGTAATCTCTATGGATATTTCCACCAGTTTTTCGGCAAACAAATTATGTATGCACAAAAACAACAACATCATAACAAAAAAATATTTTCTCATTTTTCACCTTCTGTAAAATGGTTTTTGAACTATCTTAATATTTCTTAAATTATTATGGATATTTATCTGCAAAGGTTTTGTTTCATCCGTATTAAAATCAATAAGGGCAAGCCCTATCGCTTTTTTAAAAGTGGGAGAAAACGTGCCGCTTGTTACGTATCCTATTTCTTTGCCGTCAGAAAATACTTTATTGCCGTTTCTCGCTATTGAGCCTTCGCATATAAACGCTATTGATTTTTTTGATATTTTATTTTTATCAAGGGAGTTTTTGCCTATAAAATCTTTACTCCAGCATATTGTTTTTTCAAATCCGGCGTCAAGCGGCGTAATGTTTTCGTCTATCTCATGCCCGTGCAAAGGCATGCACGCTTCAAGACGCAGCGTATCCCTGCATCCCAGACCGCACGGTTTTGCTCCGAGTTCAGTCAGTTTATTCCATATAAAAGAAGCCTTATCTTTTGAAACAAAAATTTCAAAGCCGTCTTCGCCCGTATAGCCCGTTCTTGCTATTTTTGAAAATCGGGCTGACATATTTTTAAATTTTATGTCTCTGCCGGTAAAATATTTCATATCTGAAATATTTTCTTCAATTATGTTTGAAATAATTTCAACGGATTTTGGCCCCTGAAGCGCCAGAAGACAAATTTCGGAACTGATATTTTTAATATCGGTATCTCCTGTTTTATGGTCATTAAGCCATTTAAAATCTTTATCAAGATTTCCGGCGTTTACAACAACCATATAATAATTTTCAAAATTGTAAACTATGATGTCGTCTTTAATTCCGCCTTCATTATTTAAAAGCATTGAATATCTTGCTTTGTATAAAGGCAGATCTGACATTTTTGAAATCGTTACGTAATCAAGAAATTTTCCGGCGTCAGAGCCTGAAATTATAAACGTTCCCATATGCGAAGTGTCAAAAATTCCGGCTTTTGCTCTTACGGCGTTATGCTCTTCAATAATTGAAGTATACATAACCGGCATATCCCATCCGCCGAATTCGGTAAATTTTGCGTTTAATTTTTTGTGTTCTTCATAAAGAGGCGTCTGTTTTAACATGATGTTTTTCCTTTAATTTATATCTTTTTAATTTTTAACGTTTGTGCTTTTAGCCATTGATTATTTTGAACGAGATGAAGAATTTTTCGACCGTAGTGTACGTAAGTAAAACGGAGCAAACGGTACATAAGGAAGAAAAATTCAAAATCGCAATCAAAAGAACAATGGCGTTATAAAATACTTGGAAGCTCAGTGCACTTACCCAAAGCCTGATGACAGGCGTTTAAAATCATCTCGGAAAGTCCCGGATGAAAAAACATATTTTTTGATAAATCGTCTACTGTATTTTTATTCTGCACGATCACGGATGCGACGTCTATAAGTTCGTCGGCGTTTGCGCCTATAATCCATACGGCAAGTATTCTTCCGGTTTTTTTGTCAACAGTCGCTTTTACAAAACCCGTTCTTTGCCCTTCCATCTGGGCTCTTGCCGAAGCGGCAAAAGGAAATTTACCGTAAAGTATTTCGCCGTATTCGTTAAAATCGTTTGCTTTTACCGAAGCTGCCGGCGGATATGAGAAGACTGCTTTTGGAATAACAAATTCGCCCGAGTTTGCAGTATTTTCGGCAATATTTAATCCGTCCTGCTGGGCCGTATATGCGAGAAAATTTTTACCGGTTATATCGCCTGCGGCGAAAATATTGTCATTATTTGTCGTTCCGTTTTGTTTCACGGGTATATAATTTTTAGCGTCCGTTTGAAGCCCCGCGTTTTTTACTTTAAGCGCGTCGGCCGTTGACTGTCTTCCGGTTACCACAAGAACCTTGTCAAACAAATCAGCGTCTTTCAAAGCGTCTTTGCAGCCGGTTTCAACCGTAACGCCCTGCCTTTGAAGATTTTTTGTGATTTCTGCGGCGATTTCAGCGTCTTCGCCGGGCATAAGCTGGGGAAGAATTTCTCTTAAAGTTATTTCAGAACCGAACGCCGAATATATCGTTGAAAGTTCTATTCCTATGGCTCCGCCGCCTATCACGAGCATTTTTTTTGGAAGTTCTTTTAATAAAAGTGCGTCCGTTGAATCTATAAATTTATCATGGTCTATTAAAACGCCGGGGATTGATTTTGACGCTGAACCCGACGCGATCACTATTTTACCGGCGGAATATTCGGTTCCGTTTACCGTTACCGAAGAATCCGACGAAAAAGAAGCCTCGCCTTTTATTATTTCTATTTCATAGCTTTCAATCATTCTTTGAAGGGATTTTCTTAAATTTTCAATGAATTTGTTTTTCTTTGCCATTATATCCTGAAAATTTAACTGCACGGGAGAAGTTTTTATGCCGTATTCGCAGGCTTTTGATACCGTATTTTTTAATTTCAGAGACTGCCACAAAAATTTTGTCGGTATGCATCCGCAGTTAAGGCATGTTCCGCCTATTTCGTTTTTTTCAATAAGAGCGGTTTTACTGCCCAGCTGGGCAAATCTTACGGCGCAGGTATATCCGGCGGGGCCTGCTCCGATAACGATGACGTCGTATTTCTTATCCATTTTTCAAACTTTCTTGAATTTTTGATTTTATATATTCAACGATTTTATCCGTTTTTATTATTTCGGCTTTCGTTTTATCGTCTTTTCTAGCCTTAAATTCAACGTTACCGTCTTTAAGATTTTTTTCGCCGACCGTAATTCTAAAAGGTATTCCCATTAAATCGGCGTCTTTAAATTTGATTCCGGCCCTTTCGTCGCGGTCATCAAGCAAAACTTCAATTTTATCTTTTTTAAGCTGTTTATATATTTCTTCGGCTGTTTTCTTAATCGCCTCATTGTTAAAATCAACCGGCACTATTGAAACTTTATACGGCGCAAGCGAAACCGGCCATATTATTCCGTTCTCGTCATACGACTGTTCTATAGTGGCGGCAAGGATTCTTGTTACTCCTATTCCGTAACAGCCCATCACCATAAAATTTTCTTTGCCCTGCGCGTCAAGATAAGTCGCTTTCATTGATTTTGAATATTTTGTCCCCAGTTTAAAAACATGCCCTATTTCAATTCCTCTTGAAAACTGCAGTTTTTCTTTTTTGCATCTGGGGCAAATATCCCCTTTTACGACCGTTCTTATATCGGCGGTAATGTCGGCTTTAAAATCTCTGTTTATGTTGACGTTTTTAATATGCTTATCGTCTTTGTTTGCTCCGATAACGGCGTTTACAATATTTCCAACCGCATAATCGGCTAATATTTTTACCTGTTTTTTTAAATTAACCGGCCCTGCAAAACCGACTTTTGCGCCGGTTACTTCCTGTATTATTTCAGGCGAGGCAAGTTCCAGTTCATTGCAGCCTAAAAGCGACTGAAGTTTTGATTCATTAACGTCATGGTCGCCTCTTACAAGAACGGCTACGGGCGTACCGTCTGCGACATATATCATAGTTTTTATAAATTTCCGCTCTGTAGACGATAAAAATTTAGCAACGTCTGCAACCGAACCTATATTAGGGGTAAAAACCTCTTCCATATCTGGCATCGGCTCCGAATTTTCTTTTTTTTCATATTTTATGCATTCGGCTTTTTCGGAATTTGCGCCGTATCCGCAGTTGCACCATGCGATTTCTTCTTCGCCCGTATCGGCAAGCACCATAAATTCGTGCGAAAAATTTCCGCCTATGGCGCCTGATGACGCTTCAACGACTCTGTATTTAAAACCGCATCTTTTGCATATATTTTCATAAGCTTCGTAAACTCGTTTATAGTATTTTTCCAAGTCAGCTTCATCCGCGTGGAACGAATAAGCGTCTTTCATCATAAATTCTCTGGCTCTCATAACGCCGAATCTAGGTCTTATTTCGTCTCTGAATTTCATGCCGAACTGGTACAGCATCAAAGGCAGCTGCCTGTATGAGCTTACGTCGTTTCTCACTACGTTTGTTATGCCTTCCTCATGCGTCGGCGCAAGGCAGAATTCTGCGTCTTTTCTGTCTTTAAGTCTGAATAATTCTTTGCCGTAAACGTTCCATCTGCCCGTTTCAATCCACAAATCTTTCGGCAAAAGCAGCGGAAGGCGGACTTCCTGCCCGTCTATATTATCCATTTCTTCTCTTATTATGGTTATTACGTTTTCAAGAGTTTTCAGCCCGGTCGGCAGCAGTTCAAAAAATCCGCTGGCAAGTTTTCTTATCATTCCGGAACGAACCATCAATTTCGCGGAAATATTGTCCATATCCGAAGGAGCTTCTTTCAATGTCGGTATAAAAGCTTTTGAAAAATACATAAATATCCTCTTTTCGTTGTTTTTAGATTGTTAATTTTATCATTTTTTATTGATTTTCACTAGTCCGGAAAACGCGCCGGCTTTCAAAAACAGAATAAATTTTATATCATAGACCGAAATATATATCAGGAGGGGCATATGAAAGTCGTCGCTTTTAACTGCAGTCCCAGAAAAGACGGCAATACTTCAATTCTTATAAATACCGTGTTTAAAGAACTTGAAAAACATAATATTGAAACAAAACAAATACAGTTCGGCCCGCAAAAAGTATCAGGATGCATAGCATGTTACCAATGCGTAAAAAATAAAGATAAAAAATGCGTATTAAAAGACGATATAGTAAATGACTGCATAGCGGAAATGGATAAAGCCGACGGAATTATAATAGGCTCTCCCGTTTATTTCGCCAACATAACGCCTATTGCGGCTTCTTTAATATGCAGAGCCGGCATGGTTTCAAGGGCAAACGGTTCAATGCTGGCAAGAAAAGTCGGAGCAGGAATAGTTTCATTAAGAAGAGCGGGAGCTCTGCACGCCTTTAATTCAATTAACAACTTTTTTACAATATTGGAAATGACAGTAGTAAGTTCAAATTACTGGAATATGGGTTTGGGCAAACAGCCCGGCGACGTTTTAAAAGATGAGGAAGGTTTGCAAATAATGGCAAAACTCGGCGAAAATATGGCATGGCTTTTAAATAAAACGGGGAATAAATAAAATGAAATATCTTTTAACGCTTTTTACTATTTTGACGTTTGTCTCAGTTTCTTTTGCGCAGCAGCAAGCCGCAAATAACAGGCTTTTTATTATAGAAAGAAGCAAAAACGCAAATGTCGTATGTTATGACGCAAATATGACAAAAGACGGAAAAATTGATAAAGAAAAACCGGTTGACGCATATTGGATTATGTATGCCGAAAACGCCGGCAGGGAAGAAATAAGCGCTTTTGAAAAAAGAGCGTACGGTTTTAAAATAAACTATAACGAAAGCGCAAAAGATTTTGATTTTTCGTTAAAAGCCGTTGAAAATAAGAATATGAATATAATTATGGTGGACGGAAACCCTAAAGTCAAAATAATTATAAATAATACGGAATCTTATTTAAATAAGGTATACATTCAGTCAAAAGACGGCCCTTTGGGAATACCTAAAGTGTATTACTACGTATTGTACGGAACAACAATCGCTTCAAATGAAAATATTGAAGAAAAAATCATATTGAAAAAATAGTTAATTTATGTTAGACTTATTATGCGAAGATGGGATATATACCTAAGAGGACGTATATGAAGAAAAAGAAAAGAGGTTTTTCTCTATCGGAACTTGTTGTAACACTTGTTATGGTTGCTATTCTTGCAATCATAGGTTTACCTATTTACAGAGGATACGTAAAAAAAGGCATCGCCACTGAAGGAAAGGCGCTTTTGGGCGAAATTAACGCCGCCCAGCAGATATATTATACAAGACACGGTCAGTATTACGCGGGATCCGTAGGCCAGACTTTCGGCGGAGCATTCGGCGTTGACGCCAGAAGGAATAAGTATTTCACATCTTATAATCTTTCTACCGATGCGCAGACGTTTACAGCCACAACGAATTCTAAAGACGGAACCCAGAGTTTAACTTTGGTCGGAAGTTTCACTACCGATCCGAAATTGATTGAAAGGTAAGTTAATTAAAAGATATAATAAAAAACAAGAAGTCTCTTATTCTTGTTTTTTATTTTGTCGTTGAAATGGAGAGGTGGCCGAGTTGGTTTAAGGCGGCAGTCTCGAAAACTGCTATACGGGAAACCGTATCGGGGGTTCGAATCCCCCCTTCTCCGCTTTTTACTTCGTCTTTTGGTTTTATACTTTGTTTCTCAGTGGTTCGGGTACCTCCGGCTCCGCCTCTTAACAGTACACGCTCACCACTTCGTGCCTCGTCTAAAATCAAAATACTGTGTAAAACTTGGAACAAATAAATGAATGAATTATCATTACTTTTTCAAAAACGTCATAATCTTTCTGAACTAGAATCTGAATTTTGGTATTTATATTTTATGAAAGATACTAAATTGTCTTCCATACCAAATATTATAAATAATGTTACTTACGAAACAATTAAAAAACTATTTCATAAATTAAAACACGAATTAGAATTCAATGGAGAAAGCATAATCGATTATTATAATTCTTTATATAGAAAATATATGCAGCATAAAAATAAAGGAACTTTAGAAATTGATTTTAATGAATTTATTTTATGGCACTTAAAACAACCTCTACAATGTTGTTATTGTGGTATTAAAGAAAATAATCTCCAAATATATTTTAACATGACAACTATAGATATTTTGGGGATTAAGAGAACTAATAGATTCTCAAATAAATTAGAAATAGAACATGTTATAAATAAAAATAAAGGGACTGAAAATAATTTAAGATTAGCGTGCTATATTTGTAATAATGCTAAAAGTGATTTTTTAACACCAAAAATGTTCAAACCCATAGCAAAAGGCATCAATCAATTTTGGAGTAATATTATAAAAAATAATTCAAAATTTAACGATACTGACTCTATATGGGAAGCATAAAATTATCTTAGCAAAAATTTATTTTTATTTAAAAAAGTCACTAATTTCTTTTAAATAATCTTGCATTTCTTTAGGAAGAGTATTATTTTTGAAAGCCACTTCAATATCTTTTATTTTACCAACATTATCTTTAATCATTTCTTTCCCTGGATAAAAACATATTTTATTACTCATTGAAGCTTGAGCGATTTGAGAAGTTATATCTATCAATTTATTACTATTTATTTCAAATGCTTTTTTATCATCATCTAAAACGGAATTTATATTTTTTATTTTATTGTAAATCGTTTGCAATTGATTACCGACAGACTTTTGTAAATGTGTAAACAAAGACATATCCACATCTGGAAAATCAGTTCCTTTTTTATTTTTTATCAACAAAATAAAATTTTCAATCTCGTACACAGGTAAAAATAAAGCTTTATAATGCTTGATTTTCATAGGTTTAAATATCTCTTTTGTATACTTTTCAATAATTTTGAGATATTCATCCGTTAATCCATCTCTATCTAATTGTCTAAAAACCTTTGGGGCATAAGTATTTTTTTGGTTTATTTGTCCATTAAGCCATATTTCAATTTGATTATTAGCTCTCCCATCTGAAGATAACACAGTTATTCCATTACTATCAGCATTTATAAGTTTTTTCCATATTGCTACTACTTCTTTATCTAAATCTTCACAGATAAATACTTTTTCAGGAAAATTTTTTGTCATCAATTGGACTTCCTTCTCAAATTTCTCTTTTTCTTGTCTCATTTTATAGTGTTCAATTTCAAGCCTACTTACCGCTTGTTCTATTTCTAGTGCCTGCTCTACCATACATATCTCTTGCTTTAATTTTTTATACTGTTCTTTATTATCTGAGAATTCTTGTATTTCTTTTTCAAGTTCATTTAATTCTTTTACTTTTGTTATTATTTTGTTTTTTATATTATCTTGAAATACTCTATAAAAACTTACATTTTCTTCTTCTTTAAGTTTTATAAAAGCTGGAGAATGAGTTGTAATAAGTATTTGTGCTTGTTTTTTAAAGTTATCATAAAAATTTTTAGCCAATTTTTGGATTTTGGAATATTCTAATGAATTTTCAGGTTCTTCAAAGCCCCATATATAATGTTTATTACGTATTTTCGATGACATATGGGCTATAAAATAAATAATATATGACATAAGTATCCCATCACCTGATGAAAATAAATCTACAAAAAAATCATTTTGTTTTAATAAATACATAGGAGAGACGTTAATCGATATTGCCCCAAGAATATCAGATTGATTGGATGATAAAGAAGCTTTTGTAGATAAACCAATAAAATCTTCAAACTCTTGGCTTATCTCCTTAGACTTATCCTGCAAAATACCATCAAGATCTTTTGTTGCTTTAATGAATAATTTTCCTCTTTGAGTATCTTTTTTTATTATTTGTTCAAACTTTAAAAAAAGATGTTTAACAAATATTTTATCTCTAACTGCTGGTATATATAAATACTCAAATTTGTTTAGATAAACATTAAATTGTCGTATAATATTACCATCTTTCTTATTAATCTTCTCTTGAACAGATTCATCTGTAGAATAATATAAAGTTTCAATTTCATCAGGTCCTGAAAATATTCTTTCAATATAAAAATTATTCTTTAAAGCTGCATTTCCTATTCCATAAAAATAAACTGTTATTTTAGCTTTTCTAACTCCTCCCATTTTCCCGCGAAAAAATTTATTGTAATCTTTTGAATATTCATATGGTGTTTTTAATGTTGTTTCTTTATTGAAAAAAAGATTCAATGCTTTTAAAATATTAGATTTCCCACTATTATTAGCACCTGAAAAAATTGTTATTGGTTCTAATTTTATAAATTCATGCCCTATGGATCTGAATCTATATATTTCTACCTTTTCAATTAATTTTTGCATATTTTATCTCCCTCATTTGGGTTAAACATATTATTATTATACTATTTTATTAAAATAGATTTTTAACTTATAGTTTTATATTTTACATTCAGAATAGTTTTGATTTCTATTATATTAATGAATTCATAACTCATTTTCACTATACTTCTACAGATCAACTCAACTTTTAACCATCTCATGTTCCAAAAATATTTTTTTTACAACAACCTATTCTAATAAAACAAAGTTTGTAAGTTTGATATAATATTTAAAGAGTATGCTAATAGGAAAGCTAAATGACCGTAAAGAATAAAAAACTTGAACAAGAACAAAAACAGAACTGCAAAAATACTTCTTTGCTACTTAAACATGGAAAGTTAATTATCCAAGAAAACAGCCAAAAAGGTATAGAAAATACATATTTTTATTTCTTTACACAAAGTAAAATAGGGAAAGAATGGCATGAGGAAAACAAAATAGTAAAGAAAATAGATAGAGAAGAACCTGATTTTATTTTTGAAACAGCAAACGGAAAAACAGTTGGACTTGAAATAATAAATCTCATTGTAAAGTCGGATAAATATCATGAAGATAAACACAAAGCTACCGCCGCATTAAAAACTATAGGAAATAAAGTCTGCCATTATTTCAAACAAGAAAAAGGCATCGCACTTTCGCTAATTATTGCCTTTTGGGATCCAAGAAAATGGAGTCCCAAGTGGAAAGATCATATTGAAGCTTGTTATGACCCGGGATTTAGACATCTTAATGCATCAGAAAAAAACATAAAAAATGAAATAATAGAAGTTCTTTCACAAGAACCTATTTCATCTTTTGATTTTCCAACAACAAAATGGATTGATATTGGAAATCAAAAATTTCGCATCACGGCAGATAGGCTGTATGAGCCCTATATTTCTGTTAGGGTAAGCAACGGAGGAATGTGTAAAGAAAATCCGTTTGAAGAACTACAAGCTGCCATAAATAATAAAAATGATAAATATGCAACATATAAAAATAACTGTGATGAATGTGACTTGCTAGTAATTTCTGATGATGGCAGTACCGGTAATTTCGTATATTTTACTTACAATTTAGAAAATCATAAATTTACATCCGTATTTAGAAATGTATATTTACTTGATTTAGGTTCTGATAATAAAGCGACAAAATTACTTATAAATAAATCACCTAAATAACAAAAAAGTCGACGGCGAGGCTTTTGAACAGAACCCATATTTTGGGTTTGTTTTTTATCTAGTTAGTTTAAGGCACGGATGATGAAGGGGACGGTAAAGACTAACAGCAAAGCTGTCATTATTGGTCTTAGAAGATTTTTTAGCGCGTAGTTTTTATCTTTTATCGCCGAATAGGCATGGTTGCAGGCTGATAGCGTAAGAAATATCAGAACTATCATCAGTACCGCTGCTTCGGCGTAAGTTCCCCATCCGGACAGTGATACTATTATTGCGGTTATCGCCACTGCTATATTGTTCAAACCGGATTGGCGTTGATATGCGGGATTATATCCGTAACCGCTAAGTTCAGACGCTGTCTTACCAAATAAAACTGACTCCATCCCTGTAAGACCCGCAAGCGGGATTACCACCCACGGCATTATTATATGAAGATGTTGGGCAGGATTTTGTCCTAAAAAATAAGCCAGATTAAAACCGGCGATTATGCACGTCCACCTTACAATTTCAAGAATGTTACATATCTGTTTCTGCGTCATTTTTTCCTCTTCACAGAATTCAACTATGAAACTAATTGCATTATACTAAATTTACATATCTTTTGACCTTTTGAAGTTTTTCAATATTTTGTTTTCAAATCTGCCGATTTTATACAGATATTATAATTTGACTTAAAAAATTTTTAATGGTATAAATAGAAATAATTTCTATTTAACAATTTTAAAAAAACAAGATGCCGGAGTATACGATGTTAAAAAAAACATGTTTTATTTTTGCCGTGTTATTTGCCGCGTTTGTTTCGCTTTACGCTAAAGATGCCGTAGCAAAAATTGAAATAGTTACGACGCTTTTTCCGACCTATGACTTTGCAAAACAAATAGGAGGCGAGAAAGTAAACGTTTCGCTTCTTTTACCGCCCGGAGTTGAGCCTCATACTTTTGAACCAAAACCGAAAGATATCGTAAAAATAAATAAATCCGATATTTTTATTTATACGGACAAATATATGGAGCCGTGGGTTGAAGATCTTTTAAAAGGAATACCAAATAAAAATCTTAAAATTGTAAATTCAAGCGCAGGCATTGAATTTATGTCGGAAAAAGACGAAGATGACGAAGACACAGAACACGGCGATCATCATCACGGAGGAAAAGACCCTCATATATGGCTTGATTTTGCAAACGCTCAGATCATGACCGACACGATAGCAAAAGCTCTTTGCGAAAAAGATCCGGCAAACAAAAATTTTTATATGCAAAACGCGGAAAAATACAAAGCGCGGTTAGCTGCTTTGGACAGCCGTTTTAAAGAAACTTTCGCAACGGCAAAGCAAAAAACGATTATTTACGGAGGTCATTTTGCTTTCGGATATTTTGCAAAACGTTACGGACTTAATTACGAATCTCCGTATGTAGGATTTTCCCCCAACGCCGAGCCAAACCCGAAAGCCATAGGCGAATTAATAAATAAACTTAAAACATCCGGAATAAAATACATATATTACGAAGAACTTCTTGACCCGAAAGTGGCGCGCACGATTTCTGAAGCGACAGGCGCAAAACTTGAACTTCTGCACGGAGCGCATAACGTAAGCAAAAACGAACTTAAAAACGAAATAACTTTTATTGATATTATGAATTCAAACTTAAATAAATTAAAGGAAGGCCTGCAATGCCTGCAGAAATAATACAGATTAAAAATCTGAGCGTAAAATACGGCGAAATTGAAGCTCTTTCGGACGTTTCTTTTGACATTATCTCAGGCGATTACGTAGGAATCGTCGGACCTAACGGGTCCGGTAAATCAACGCTGATAAAGTCAATTTTAGGGCTTATTCCTTTTGAAGGCAAAATTATTTTTCAGGGAGAAACTTTATCCGATTTTATATTAAAAAATAACATAGGATATCTGCCGCAAAAAATGTCTTTTATAGACCAGAGATTTCCGGCGACCGCAATGGAAATAGTCGTATCCGGATTATACTGCCAAAAAAAATTCCCGAAACGCGTTACGAAAAACGATTATAAGTCGGCAGGCGAAATAATGGAAACCCTCGGGATAAGCGGACTTGCAGACCGTTCAATCGGAAAACTTTCGGGCGGGCAGCAGCAGCGTATTCTGCTTGCAAGAGCTTTAATTCATTCTCCGCGGCTTTTGATTTTAGACGAGCCGACCGTAGCGCTTGACCCCCAGTCAAGAGATACATTTGCTTCAATTATTAAAAAATTAAATACCGAACACGGCGTTACTATTTTACTTGTATCGCATGATTCAGGTTCAATGGGCAAATATGCGTCAAAACTTCTTTATCTGGACAGAAAAGTCGTTTTTTACGGCACGTTTGACAATTTCTGCCGGTCTGACGAAATGACAAAATATTTCGGCGCAGACCAGCATATTATATGCCACAGGCATTGATATAAATTAAGGAACTAAACTATGGAAATATTTTCACAAATTTATGAATCGCTCCAATACGTATTTGTGCAGCGGGCGATAATAGCCGGATGTTTTATGGCGCTGGGATGCTCTTTTTTGGGAATTTTTCTTGTTTTGAGAAGATTTTCCTTAATAGGCGACGGCCTTGCCCACGTAAGTTTTGCGACGGTCGCCATAGCGCTTCTTTTGCAGGCTCAGCCGATGATAGTTTCAATACCGCTTGTTGCGGCCGCTTCCCTTATTATTTTAAGTTTAAATGAAAAAGCGAAAGTTTACGGCGACGCGGCAATAGGGCTTGTGTCTTCTTTCGGAATAGCGCTCGGCGTAATTATAGCTTCAACGGCGGGCGGTTTTAACGTTGACCTGTTCAGTTATCTTTTCGGAAATATTCTTTCGGTAAGCTCATCCGAAGTATGGCTAACCGTTTTCATATCGCTTTTGGTAGTGCTTGTGACGATACTTTTTTACCACGATCTTTTTGCCATAACATTTGACGAAGATTACGCGCATGTATCCGGCATTAAAGTAAAAACCGTAAATAAAATTTTAATACTTCTTACTTCGCTTATTGTGGTTTTGGGAATAAAAATAGTTGGAACAATGCTTGTTTCAAGCCTTATTATTCTGCCGGCCGTATCGGCGCTGCAGATTGTGCGCAGTTTTAAATCGGCGATAGCTCTTGCGGGAATATTTGCGGTGGCGTCCGTGATAATAGGAATATTCATTTCTTATCTTCTTAATTATCCTTCGGGCGCGACGATCGTAATGGTAAATTTTATATTTTTTATCGGTTCGTTCATATCCGGAAACCTCAAAAAATAAGGGAATAAAAAATTGGAACAATATCTTGAAAAACTAAAAAATTTCGGGTTAAAACTTACTCCCAGAAGACAGGCTATAATTGAATTGTTTTTAAACTGCAAAAGCCATATGACGCCTGAAGAAGTTTTGCATAAATTAAAAATAAAAATAAAACGCTGCGGAGTTCCCGGCATTTACAGAAATCTTGAAAGCCTTGTTGAATGCGGAATACTTGCAAGAATCCACAAATTTGACCGCAAAAGACATTACGGGCTGTGCTCCGCCCTGCATAACGAGCACCATCATCATATCACATGCGTTAAATGCGGAAGAGTGGATAAAATAAAAGACTGCGCGTTAAAAGACATAAAAAAAATAAACGGTTATAAAGTCGTAAGCCACTTTTTTCAGATAAACGGAATTTGTCCGGAATGTTCGCAGAGGAAAAAATAATGTGCCAATATTGCGGCAACACCGGACTTTGCGGCGTTTTTATAAGCATTGTACTTATAAAAATACTGCATTGGATTACGACATTATTTAAAATACTTTTGAGTAAATTCAAAAAACTTCAAAAAAAACCGGCATAATCAAAAGTAAAACTGAATTTATATATTTTATTTTGCTTTGACGGCGTAAAAACTTCCGCCTAAAAACGGCAATGCAATCAATAAATAAATTGCATAATTCAAACCGACGTATTGGGCAAAAAGCCCTATCAAACTGACGCCCAGTCCGCCTATTCCTATTCCGAATCCAAGCATTAAACCCGAAGCCATAGCCTGATTTTTAGTCAAAATTTCCTGAGCAGTTACCACCGTAACTGAAAATGACGATAAAAGAGTCATTCCGGCCAGAGAAAGAAACATTACGCTTAATATTCCTTCAGTAAATATAAATCCGCATAAAAAAGGAGTCGTAAGCATCAAAGAATAAGCAATGACGGGCTTGCGTCCTAATTTGTCGGATAAATGCCCGCCGATTAGTCCGCCTATAGCACCGCTGAACAGCATTATAAAAAGCAGGTGGCTGCTGACCGTAATTGAAATATTCTTATCCTGAAGATACAGCGGCAAAAATGAAATTAGTCCGAAAAACGCCAAAGAACGCATTGATACCGTTATTACGATTTTTGTCAGACTTTTCCAATTTTGTTTTAAAGCCTCTAAAGTTGAATGAGTTGAAGCTTCTTTATTGAACTTCATTTTAGGAGAATTTATTTTCAGAATAATCCCAACCAACAGAGCCGGAATTATAAATAAAGGAGTTATTTTCAATCCGAATTCTCTTACAAAAGGAACCAATATTAACGGAGTAAACGCCAGCCCTACGTTTCCGGCGGTAACAAATATAGACTGATACAAACCTTTTTTATTCCCGCTTATTGAAGTAACCATCGCGGAAGCCTGAGGATGAAAAGCGGCTGTTCCGAATCCCGCCATCGCAACCATTATAAACAATAACGTGTAATTACCGACAAGCCCTATTAAACTCAAAAGCGTTCCCATCCAGACAGTTCCAACGTAAACCATCCAACGTTTGTTCTTTTTATCAACAAGATATGCGAAAACCGGCTGCAAAACGGAAGAACTTATCGTAAAAGCCGAAACCAAAACCGCGCTTTTGCTTATGCTGAATCCCGCCGCCACCAAAAACGGAAGCAATGTCTGCAGAAAATTTGAATACCAGTCATTTAACGCGTGCGCAAACGATATTGAAAATAATTTCAAAAATTTTGATTTTTGCCTGTCTTCTAAAGCGCACTCTTCCGCATGCATAATAAATTCCTTTTATAAATTATAAATAAACATTATGTATTATAACTCTTTTAAAAATTAATTCTAAGCAATTTTAATTTTATATAATATTCCAATAAACCGCGGAGGGATGCCAAATGAAAAAATTTCCGTTAAAAAAAGCTTTTACCTTCATAGAACCGGGTCCCGTTATAATGATAACGACGTTTGACGGCAAAAAAAATAACATAATGACGATATCATGGAACATGGTAATGGATTTTACGCCTCAGTTTGCAATTTTAACGGGTCCGTGGAACCATTCATACAAAGCGCTTGTTAAAACAGAAGAATGCGTTATCTCAATACCTTCCGTCGCCATATCCCAAAAAGTTATAAAAATAGGGACATGCTCCGGAAAAGACACTGACAAATTTGAAAAATTTGGTTTAACGCCGCTGAAAGCAAAATACGTTAAAGCTCCTCTTATAAAAGAATGTCTTGCCAATATAGAATGCCGCGTGGCAGACCATATTAAAAAACATAATATTTTTGTACTGGACGGAATCGCCGCATGGATCAACGATAAAATAAAAGAAAAAAGAATCTTTCACGCAACAGGCGACGGAACGTTTACAGTTGAAGGACGGAAAATAAATCATAAAAAACTGATGCTTAACAAACTGCCGGACGGAGTCTGATTTGAAATATATCGCGCTTCGCAACGTAAATACGGCGCGGTTTTTGGCAAAACAGAAATAAAGGATTTATCAAATGGAAATTTTACAGGCATCCGTAAAAGACGCAAATGAAATATTAAATTTACAGAAATCCGCTTTTCAAATTGAAGCTGAAATTTATAACAATTACGATATTTCGCCTCTAAAAGAAACGATTGAAGAAATAAGCCGGTGTTTCAAAACACACGTATTTTTGAAAGCGGAAGATTCCGGAAAAATTGTAGGCGCCGTAAGGGCTTTTGAAAAAGACGGAACGTGTTATATAGGAAGACTTGCCGTGTCAAAAGAAATGCAAAACCGAGGAATCGGAACTCTATTGATGAATGAAATAGAAAAATATTTTAAAACAAAACGTTTTGAACTTTTTACCGGCGCAAAAAGCGAAAAAAACATACAATTTTACAAAAAACTCGGGTATTTACCCTTCGGGGAAAAAAAGTCGGGCTGCGGCGGATTAGCAGAGGTAATTTTCATGGAAAAAATTATATAAGGAGAATTTAAATAAAATGGAATCAAAAGTTGATCAGGCTGTTGATTATTTTAAAAGCGGGTTAAGCTGTTCACAGGCGATGTTGTTGGCTTTCGGACAGGAATTCGGCGTTGACAAAACGCTTGCGTTAAAAATTTCCACGCCTTTTTCCGGAGGAATGGCAAGAATGTGCCAGACGTGCGGAGCCGTAACAGGAGCGCTTATGGTCCTCGGTTTAAAATATGCAACCGGCAACGAGGCAAAGGAAAAGCTTTTCGCTCTTGAAAACGAATTTGCCGATAAATTCAAATCACGCAACAACTCTTTGAACTGCAAAGAGCTTTTAGGATATGATTTGGGCAATCCCGAAGAAAGAAAAGAATGTTCCGAAAAAAAGCTTTATGAAACACGATGCAAAAAATTCGTAAATGACGCGGCTGAAATTCTTGAAGAAATTTTATAATTAAATAAGGAGTGTTTATGAACAGGAAATTAACGTTTGTCGTACTGTCATTAGTATGTTTAGTCTTTACATTCAGCGCCGTAAGTTTTGCAAAAAACCAAACGGCAATCTCAAAAGACGGAGTAGCCGTTTCTTATTCAGTTTACGGAAAAGGCGATACTGCTTTGGTCTTTATACCGGGATGGAGCTGCAACAGTTCCGTTTGGAAAAACCAGGTTCCTTATTTTTCAAAAAAATATCGCGTAGTAACTTTAGATTTAGCAGGTCACGGCAAATCCGGAAAAGAAAGAACCGTTTACTCAATGGAATCGTTCGGGCAGGATGTCGCCGCTGTAGTTAAAAAAATAAATGCGCACAAGGTTATTCTTATAGGCCATTCCATGGGCGGTTATGTTATTATTGAAACAGCAAAAATTATTCCCGACAATGTTATTGCCTTGGTAGGTATAGACACTATACAAAATTTAGAAGAGGCATATACTCCCGAACAAGTTGTAGAATTTGTAAAACCTTTTAAAGCCGATTTTAAAAAGACTACGGATTCTTTTGTAAGAGGAATGTTTGTAAAAGGAACTGATTCAAAACTTGTTAATGAAATTGTTGATATGATGTCTAACGCGTCTCCGGCCGTCGGCGTCAGCGCTATGGAAAATATGTTTTCAACATCTTATGTGACAAATCCTCCGAATATAAAAACTCCCGTTTGGTGTTTAAACGCCGATTTATGGCCGACTAACGCTGAAATTAACCGTAAATACGTTACGGAATTTAATCTTCGTTTAATGCCGGGCCTCGGACATTTTATCATGTTGGAAAAACCGGATGAATTCAATAAACAGCTTGATGAAATAATAAAAGAAATTCTAAACAGAAGCAAATAAATGGAAACTGAAACCGGCAGAATCACTGATTCAGATAGTTTTCCCGATGATAAAAAAATTAAAGATTGGATAGGCGCCGAAGCCTTTGCATACTGGCAGGAACTTGAAGGCTGGATAAACCAAAAATATCCTGAAATATTCAATCCGCAATGGTTATACGGCGGAAAAAAACACGGCTGGGCGCTTCGGTATAAAAAAAACAAATCATTCTGTACTTTTGTTCCGGAAAGAAACCGTTTTAAACTTTTAATTGTTTTCGGAGCCGAAAAAAGAGAAAAAACCGAAAAAATTATTAATACTCTGTCAGCCGGCACGCAAAACGAATACAGAAAAGCCGAGACTTACCATGACGGCAAATGGCTGCTTTTAACGGTTGACAGAGTTAAAATTATTGAAGATATAAAAATTCTTCTTGTTTTAAAAAGAAAACCTAAAATTTTATAAAACATTCAATTTATAAATTTTTATATTATAAATGAAGAATCAAGTTTTATCCGCTTATTTGCTGCAACATATATATCTTTTATTCCTATTTTTTTTATAAATTCGAGTTCGTGAGAGACCATAAGAAGACTTCCGGGATATAGAGAAAGAATTTGCGCAATATGTTCTTTTGTAAGCAGATCAATGTTATTGGTTATTTCGTCAAGAATTAAAAGCTGCGGCACTCTGCACGCAATGGCGGCAAGTGAAAGCCTTGCTTTTTCCCCTCCTGACAGAAGAGATATTTCCTCGTTTACTTCCTCATTTTTTCTGAACAAAAAATCATTAAGATGTTTTCTTATTTGGGCATTAGTCCATTGAGGCGCTGTATATGAAATAAATTCTATTACAGTTTTATTAAAATCAAGATTTGAATAATGCTGGTCAAGATATCCTATATTTTCTTTTTTTGGAACTATCCATACGCCGTTTTTTAATACGTTCCTATCGTCTGTTAAAGCCCTTAGAAGCGTGGTTTTTCCCGAAGCGTTTCTTCCGATAAGAGCGGCTTTTTGTCCCGCGGCTATTGCAATATTTATATCGGCAAGAACTTCGCTGTTTTCATATCCCGCAGAGCCTTGTGATACCGAAAGATTAAAAGAGACCGAAGAAGAATTCAAATAAAAAGAAGGCGTTATCTCTTCGCTGATTTCCAATGATTTAAGCCGTTCGTTGATATCATATCTGCGCTGCGAAATTTCGCTTTTTTGTTTCCCTGCCGATACCTCTGCGCCGCTTTTTTTAATTCCTGCCGCAATAGGCGCCCATTTTGCTTCTTCTCTTTTTTTCTCGCCGCCTTTACGGCTTTTTGAAGCGCGTTCCTGCTGTTTCATAAGTTTTTTATGCGCGGATTTTTTCTCTCTTTCAAGCATTTTCTTTTCTTCCTCAAGAGAGTTTTTTGTCAAGGCCGCGTTTATTTTGTAATCGCGGTATTTGCCGTTAAAAATTTTTATTTTGCCGCCGTCTATATGCCATAAAATATCCGAGTTTCTGTTTAAAAGCTCCTCATCGTGCGAAACAATCAGCAAAGTGCCTTTAAACCTCTCAAGCATTCCCATAAGAGATTTTCTGTTGTAAATATCAAGATGGTTTGTAGGCTCGTCAAGAATAAGCAAATCGGGATTTTTAGACAAAGCCAGACTTAATTCTTTGTTAAAACGCTGCCCGCCGCTTAACTGCGGATAACTTTCAACCGTCTGCGGAACATAACCTGTTATAATGCCGTCAGGAATATATATTTCTCCTTCCAGTATGTTTTCGCAGCCTACAATCGCTTTTACAAGCGCGGTTTTCCCGCTGCCGTTATTTCCTATAACGGCTATTCTGTCGCCGTAACTAATTACGGCGCTGAAATTTTGAAAACATATTTTATGATTAAATGTTAATGAAATATTTTCTAATTTGATTGGTTTGGGCATAAATAACCTCCTGCTGTTGTTAATTTTTTAAAATTAAAAATGAAAGGTTATTTATTTTCCATAATGCGCAGGTTTTATAATTTAACGCCTGCAGGAATAATATATAAAATTATATGCTAAGATGGCAAATTATATTTGTTTTTAAATAAAGGGTTCAACATTCTCTTTATTTTGCGGATATAAGGAAAAAAAGGACCGGACAAAAGAATCAACGTTTTATGCGAAAGAATTATATACAACAGCAGATGTTTTTTGTTTAAAAAATATTTATATCCGGCCCGGCTTATATTCACTTGTTCAATATTCAGATTTTTAAGATAATCTTTTTTAAATTTAATATCCATAAACTCATAATAACCGCAGAATATATCAATAGCAAAATTTGCAAAACTCTGTTTAAAAAACTCAAACGTATTGTCTTTAATTAAATTTTCTTTCAAAAGAACAAGAACTTCATAAAAAGACAACGGATATTTCATTCTTCTTGAACTTGCCGTTGCCGACGTATCTACGTTTATTCTGTAAGTGCATAATGTTTTATTTAGCACTGATATTCTTTTCGCTTTTGTCAAAGGATAAGCGGCAAAAAAAGAATCGTCATGGATTTTTGTAGTCTGAAATAAAAATTTATTTTCTTTTACAAATGACGCCTTATAAAGCTTGTCCCAGCACCAGTTAATATCTATCTGAAAAATATAGTCCGCAACGTCTGTTGCCGAAAATACTTCTTTATCCGGAATAATTTCAAAGTTTATATTTTCTATTTCTTTGACAACTTTCGTTTTATCGTCAAAAGTTCTTCCTTTGCAAAATGTTATCTCGGTATCGTATTTTACGGCATGATTATACATAATTTCAAACATATCCAAATCAAAAAAATCGTCGCAGTCAAGAATAGACAAGTAATCGCCTGAAGCATACGCCAAACCGTTATTTCTTGCTTCGGCTGCGCCTGAATTTTTTTGATTGATATTTTTTATTCTTGAATCTTTTTGCGCGTATTGTTCAAGAATCGCAAGCGATTTGTCGGTTGAGCCGTCATTGACGCATATTATTTCAAAATCTTTAAAAGTCTGGTTTAAAAGGCTGTCCAGACATTGGTTAATATATTTTTCGCCGTTATAAACGGGAATGATTACTGAAATTTTGGGATTATTCATTTACGGGGTATTATATCAAATATCAAAAAACATTTATAAATGAAGCGTTATTTAAAAAGATATTGACAAATTTCACAAACAATATTATAATTCTTACACAGATGTGTAAGAATTACAGGGAGGCATCATGGCGAGAAAAAGCTCCGACGGCGATAAAAGAATAATAAAAGCCGCCATAGATCTGGCTCATAAAAAAGGTCTGTCGGGATTTTCTGTAAGAGAACTTTGCTCAAAAGCAAAAGTAAATTCCGGAATGTTTAACTATTATTTCAAAAAGAAGGAATATCTCAACGAATGCGTTTTAAAAACAATTTACGCGGATATGATGAAACAGATTGAATTAAACGTTTCCCCTTCAAAAAATCCGAAAGAAAACATAACGGAAATTTTATACGCTTTAAGCTCTTTTATAAAAAACAACAGGACTATAATTTCAGCGTTTGCCGGAGACGTTTTAAGTTTAAACATAACGGATAAAAAAATATTCGGCAATTTTACCGCGCATCTTAAAGCTTTGGCTGAAGAATTATCAAAAGCAAAAAAACAAAAAATGCTTGCGACAGATTCCGTAACAAACGCAATTCTTATTCTTGTCGCGCCTTTTGTAATACCGCAGATGATACTGGGCACTCTTGAAAGAATGAATATAAACAAACCGATAGAACTATATGCCTTTAACTCCGGAGAATTTGATTCAACAACGGACGAAAGAATAAAAATCGCGGTAAACGCTGTTTTTAAAGAGAGGATAAAATGAAAAAACTTTTTTTATTATTGCCGTGTCTGTTTTGTTATTGGCACGTTTATGCCGCGGATACCGTAAAACTGACGCTTGAAACCGTTGAAAAACAGGCTCTTGAATATTCGCCTAAAATCAAACAGGTTCAAAGCGCGGCGCAGGCTCAGGGCTATATTTCTGAAAGCTTTGACGCGTATCTTTATCCGGTGCTTACTCTTGACGCAAAAGGCGGATGGGTTTCGCAGATACCCGAACTTACAATGGGTATGACAAAATTAAAATTCGGCGACAACTGGTCGTATTCGGCAGGCCCTACTCTTCAATATACCGTTTTTGACAATAACCGCAGAAAAGACAAAGTAAAAAGCGAAACGGCGGTTTATAATTCAAAAATACGCGATTTTGAAGCCGTAAAAAAACAGGTTCTGCTTGACGCAAGGCGTTCTTATTTTAAAATACAGCGCGACCTTGAAAAAATATATTTTCTTTTTGAATATATGAAACTTACGCAAAAACAGCTTAAAGATATAAACTCGGCTTTTAAAACAGGCGTGAAAAACAAACGCGACGTTATAATGGCTGAAAAACAGTTTATTAAAGCAAAAATTTCAATAAGCGCCGCAAGAGCCGTTTTATCTCAGGATCTTTCGGAACTTTTTAAAATTACCGGAACGAATTTTTCAATAAATAACGATTATCCTTCCGATTACAGAATAGAAACTGCAGAACTTGACGGAACGGCAAGCGCTTTGATTCAGTGCGACTCGCCTGACGATACTCTCGTAAAATTTACGCCCGTTGAAAATTTAAACTTTGACTCCGAGCAGGCAAAACTTGTTTCTTATGACGAACTTGTAAAATCATACGAATATTTAAGCGCTTATTATAAATCGGAATTGTATCCTAAAATCAATCTTGCGGCAGGCACTTATTTTGAATATCCCAACGGTCCGATAACCGAAAGCGTATTTCAAACAAGAGCAAACGCCGCAATAAGCATGCCTCTGTTTGAAAAATCAAAAAACAAAAAATTGTCTCAGGCGCAAAAATCGGCGGCAGAGTCGGTCTCGGCGCAAAAACAGGATATGTCCGAAACGTTAAAAAGCCTTTTTGAGTTTTCAAAAAGAAGGCTTTATTCTTTAAACATAGAGAATAATCTTACCGAAAAAATGATAGAAGACTCAAAAACGGCCGTTAAACTTACTTACGACGCATATAACGCGGGGTCCGTAACGTTTTTGGAAGTGCAGAACGCAAATATTGATTTGCTTTCGGCACAGACGGAACTTTCAAATTTAAAAATAGAAAAACTCAATTGTCTTGCCGTAATGGACAATTTAGGAAAATGAGGTTAATATGAAAAAACAAAAAATTATGCTGGCGGTTATTTTTATCGTAACGCTTGTTATGCTTGCTCTTATTTTTATAAGACGCGAAAATTTTGCTTACAGCGGAGTGATTGAAGCCGTTGAAGTTGACGTCTCGTCAAGAATGCCCGATATCATTTCAAAAATAAACGTTGACGAGGGAAACGTTGTAAAAAAAGACCAGATTTTAGCCGTTCTTGAAAACAAAGAAAGTAATCTTGCTTACGAGATAAGTTTAAAAGAATTTAAACGCGCCGAACAGCTTTTAAAAACATCGGCAGGCTCGCAGGAAAATTACGATTTGAAAAAAAACAGATACCAGCAGGCTTTGATAAAAAAAGAGTGGGGCGAGATAAAAAGCCCGATAGACGGCAAAGTATTGTACAAATATTATGAAGCAGGCGAATTTGTTCCTGCCGGAAGAAAAATACTTACTATTGCCGACTTAAAAAAAGTAAACGCATGGATATATGTTGAGCATGATAAACTTGCAGAGCTTTCAATAGGACAGGAAGTTATCGGTTATCTTCCCGAATCCGAACAGACGTTTAAAGGAACTATTACGGTTATAAACGATGAGGCGGAGTTTACTCCCAAAAACGTGCAGACAAAACAGGAAAGAACAAGACTTGTTTACGGAGTAAAAGTTTCATTTGAAAACGACGATAAATTTACTCTTAAACCGGGAATGACCGTTGAAGCCGATTTCGGCAAAAAATAAATTTAAACGGAGCAAAAATGCCCGCTTTGGAAGTTTCATTTAATAATGTCAGTAAAAAAATGGCTGACGCCCAAGCCTTAAAAAACGTATCCGCCGAACTGAAAGGCGGACAGATTAACGGCATAATAGGGCCTAACGGAGCCGGCAAAACTACGTTTATAAGGCTTACTGCAACGCTTCTTACTCCTGATTCGGGGAATATAGTTTATTTTGAAAATAAAATAAAAAAAAGCGCTTACCAGATAAAAAACGATACGGGCTATTTCCCTCAGGAACCGAGCTTATATGCCGATTTAAGCTGCATTGAAAACATGGAATTTTTCAGAGATTTATACGGTATAACAAATAAAGAATTTAAAGCAAGAAGCGAAGAACTTTTTTTTGCGACCGCAATGGCACCGTTTAAAGACAGGCCTGCCGGAAAACTGTCAGGCGGAATGTATAAAAAACTCGGGCTGATGTGCGTTCTTTTAAACCGCCCGAAACTGCTTTTATTGGACGAACCGACTGTCGGCGTTGATCCTTTAAGCAGGCAGGAATTATGGACGCTCATAAACAAATTTGCAGGGCAAGATATGACCGTAGTAATTACAACGTCATATATGGAAGAAGCGTTAAGATGTTCAAACGTCATAGCGCTTGATGAAGGAAACCTTATAATACAGGATAATCCCCAAAATATAATGAGAAAATTTAATCTGAAAAATTTTGCAGATATATTTTTATTAAAAAACAATGAATAATATTATAGACGTAAAAAATTTAAGCGTTTTATTCGGCGGTTTTAAAGCGGTAAACGATATCTCTTTTGACGTCAAAAAAGGAGAAATATTCGGATTTCTGGGCGCAAACGGAGCCGGCAAAACTACAACAATAAGAGTTTTATGCGGAATATTAAAACCGTCTTCGGGAAAAGTTGTTCTTGAAGGAAAAGATGTAACAAAATCAATACAGATTCTTAAAAATAAAATAGGTTATATGTCGCAGAAATCTACCTTATACAAAGATCTCACGATAGCCGAAAATATTATATTTTCAGGCAGGCTTTACAATATGGATGACGGTAAAATAGAAAAAAGACGAAAAGAGCTTTTTGATTTTATAGGTTTAAAAGAAAATGTTTCAAAAACAGCGGGTTCTCTTCCTTTGGGAATAAAACAGATGGTCGCTTTGTGCGCGACTGTTATTCATGATCCGGAAATAATATTTCTTGACGAGCCGACGGCGGGCGTTGACCCGAAAACAAGAGAACGGTTTTGGGAACTTATAAAAAATATGGCATCATCGGGCAAAACTGTTTTTGTCACTACCCACTATATGGACGAAGCATCATACTGCGATAGAATAGTTCTTATGGATAAAGGAAGCATTATAGATTTTGACTGCCCCGATAACCTTAAAACCAAATATTTCAAACAAAAACCGGTTGAAATAAAATTTAAAGATAATCTAGTCCAAAATAAAATAATAAAAGAATTTGAAAATCAAAATGCGGGATACGGATATATTTTTGCGGACACTTTAAGATTTTTTGTAAATGATAAAACAGGCTTTGAAAACATTATTTCAGAATATAAAAAAGATTTAACCGTTACACAAACAGAAGCTACTCTTGAAGACGTTTTTTTAAAAGCGCTTCAAAGGGAGAATAAAAAGTGAACCTCTTTTTAAGACGTATTTTTTCAATATCAATGAAAGAATACAAACATATTTTAAGAGATCCTTTTACTTTTGCCGCAGCCGTCGGCATTCCGATTCTTTTTGTAATATTTTTCGGGTTTATAATAGATCTTGATTATAAAGGCGTAAACGTCAACGTAAGAGACAACGACCAGACTGAATCGTCAAGACGTTTTTTACAGCTTATGGGTTCAAGCTCGTACTTTAATCTTATCCCCCTGCACCAGCAGTCTGAAGCGGATAAAAAAATAAATCAAAACGATATGTCGGCTGTGTTGATAATACCGAAAGGATTCGGACAGACCGTAAAAAAAGGAGAAGAACCGGCCCAA
Organism: uncultured Elusimicrobiaceae bacterium; assembly: GCA_964487915.1. GTDB lineage: Bacteria > Elusimicrobiota > Endomicrobiia > Endomicrobiales > Endomicrobiaceae > Proruminimicrobium. Next base: position 70,255 of record CAZASN010000006.1, read on the forward strand.
ATGCAGCTTTTGATAGACGGAACCGATAACGCAAAAGCAGGTATCGTTACAAGCTATATAACGCTTGCTGCCGAAAAAGCGTCTGAGGTTTTATTTGATAACAACGGCATTCAAAAATCTGCTTTAAATATCAAAACCCGCTTTCTTTTTAATCCGGAACTTAACAGCAGATGGTTTATAGTGCCGGGACTGGGTACCGTTATAATAGGGCTTATAGCAATAGTTTTAACCGCTCTTACCGTTGCAAAGGAATGGGAAAACGGCTCTATGGAACTTCTTCTTGCAACGCCCGTATCGGCAACTGAAATAATAATCGGCAAACTGATACCTTATTTTATACTTGCGCTTGCCGATATATTTATGATTTTTATATTTTCAATATTTGTTTTTGCGATACCTTTTAAAGGAAGTTTTCTGTTTTATGTTTTATCGTGCGTAATTTATATTACAGGCGCTCTGGCGCTCGGGCTTTTGATTTCTGTTATTACAAGAAAGCAGGAACAGGCGACGCAGATCGCTTTTGCCGTAGGAATTCTTCCGTCTTTTATTTTATCGGGATTTATTTTTCCGATTGAAAATATGCCTCTTTTTTTCAGAATTTTAACGGCGGTTTTCCCTCAGAGATGGTTTATGCAGATAAGCAGAAGCGTTTTTTTAAGCCCGTCGGGATTTTTTGAACTTATGATGCCGTTTTTATTTATAACATGCTTTGCCGTTTTAATGATATTTATATCAATTAAGAAATTTAAAAAAGATTTGGAAGTGACGCAATGAGATTTACTATTTTAAAAGGTTATTTCATTAAGGAATTTATACAAATTTTACGCGATAAAAAAATGATCGCGCTGATATTTTTTATTCCGATTATGCAGATGACTATGTTCGGGCTTGCCCTTACAAGCGAAGTAAAAAACATAGAACTTGTAATTATCGCAAAGCCCGGCAAAATAGCGAGAGAACTTACCTCAAGAAGCATGGCGGGAGGGTGGTTTAAAAAAATAACAAATATTGACGTTTACAAAGAGGCAGATCCTGTTTCTCTTATACAAAAACATAAAGCGGAAGCCGTTTTAATTGCTCCGAAAGAAGGTTTTGAATATGCTCTTGAAAGAGGCGGTAAAGATATTCAGCTTCTTGTTGACGCAACAAATTCGCAGAGAGCCCAGCAGGTTTCAGTTTATGTAAAACAGCTTCTTTTACAGACGGCAAAAGACAAATACGGAAAAGAAAACTTTAAAAATATGACAGACATAAAAACAAGAGTTTTGTTCAACCATTATATGAACACGGCGGATTTTATGATACCCGCTTTAATGGTAATGGCAAGTTTTATAGTTTTAATGCTTGTAAGCTCAATGAGTTTTACAAAAGAACGTGAAACGGGCACTCTTGAAAAACTTGTAGTTTCCCCCTCTTACACATACGAGATACTGTCAGGCAAAATACTGCCTTATTTCGTAATCGGGCTTCTTCTTATGACGTTTATGCTCGTTACGGGAATAGGCGGTTTCGGGCTTTCTTTCAGAGGAACGATATGGCAGCTTTTTGTAACGGCGGTTCTTTTTATAGGCTCTGCTTTATCATGTGCCGTTTTAATTTCAACTTTTGCAAAAACACAGCAGCAGGCAATGATGGGAAGCATTTTATTAATTCTTCCGGCAATACTTCTATCGGGAATACTTTTTCCCGTTGAAAACATTCCGCAGTCGGTAAGATGGATATGTTATCTTAACCCGATGATATATTCGGTTACAAATTTCAGAAGCATAATCCTTAAAGGCGGAGATTATCTGTTATTCTGGCAAAACTGCACGGCATTACTGTTAATCTGCATAATATTATCGGCAACCGCATATAAAAACTTCAAATCCAAGTTTAGTTAAAATATTTCTGTGATGTTTTTGTCACAGTTGTTTATAGTATTTTTTCGCCTGAAGTTCGTCTATGAGTTGCTGGGCGGATTTAAAAAGCAAAACGAACTGCAATATTTTTTACCTTAAAAATTTAAAATTAATAAATTTTAATCCGAGTTGTTCATCTTTACAAATCAATATACTCTCTGCGGCTGGGCATTTTTGTGTTTGCAGTGTTGTTTCGCCTAAAGTGCGTCTATGAGCGAAGTATTTTTCTGTGTAAAAAACTATATATCAAAAAGGTTTTTAATCGCTGATTGTTTGAAGTCATTTCCGTTTCATTATGTTTTAAGGAAATGACAAGTTCAGCGATGACACTGAAAAATACAAGCGAATGCACTTAGCGATGGCATTTTTGCATACTTTTTTTGCTAAAGAAAAAAGTATGGCACCGTGCGGGGCATCCGCACAAATCTGTTATATTTAAAAAGCATTATATTTAGTAATTTTTTGCTTATGCTTTGTAAAAGCATTCCTTCACTTTTTTTAATAAAACAGTAGTTATCAGCATCGCTATAAAAACAACAATAATCGTCGGGCTCGGCGACCAGTCAAGCCTTAAAGAAAGCTCAAGCCCCAAAACGCATCCCGTTAAACCGAATATCCATCCGAAAATTATCTTTTTCACAGTATTTACCGCGACAACCGTTGCGCTTACCGCCGGTATTATAAGAAAAGCAAAAACAAGAAGAACGCCAGCGACTTTTACCGATGATGTTACAACAAAACCGAATGTGCCGTAAAAAACAAAATCCCAAAACCATATTTTCATTTTTTGAGATTCGGCAAGTTCGGGATTTTCCGTTACGGCAAAAAATTTATTTCTTAAAAACCAGTGAATCAAACCTATTACAAAATATAAAACGGCTACGAATATAAGTTCGTCACGAGAAACGGTTAAAATTGAACCTGCAAGCATTTCTTTTAGTTCTTCAGTGCCGGTAGCTGCTCTTTCAAGAACTATAAAAGACAAAGCTATAGCGCCGGCATAAGTTATGCCTATCAAAGCCTCTATCGGAATAATTTTTTTTCTGCTTCTGAACAATGCGAATAAAAACGCGCCAAAAAGAGTAAAGCCCAAAGATATTAGATAATTTCCTGCCGGATGGTCTCTGCCTATTCCGAGCATAATCCCAAAGCCTGCCCCAAGAGCGGCGACCTGAGCAAGAGCAAGATCAACAAAAATCACTTCCCTTTTGACAACATGATAGCCCAGATAAGTGTGGATGCCGGTAAGAATGAAACATAAAATAAGAGCGTTTATTACGAACGGATACTGAAATATTAGCATATAAAATCCTTTTCAGTCCGTGCATATTTTTTAATACACACGGACTGATCTTTTATTACTTTAACATACCGACTATTTCGTCAAAATGATTAAAATAAGAGTCTGCCTGAGTGCTTGCGCACGAAGGAGCCGCTTTAACAACTTTAATTTTCGTTTTTGACGCAAGAAACGCCGGAGCGTTATCAGGAAAATAAGGTTCCTGCAAAAGAATCTTAATATTTTCGGCATTTATCTTTTTTACAAGAAAATCCAAATGTTTGGCAGTTGGAGGAATACCGGCAAAAGGCTCTATATTTGCCGCAACAGACAAATTGAAAGCCGATGCAAAATAAACCCATGACGAATGATAGCTTATAATTTTTTCGCCTGCTAAATGAGCAGTTTCCTTTTTCCAGTTTTCAATTTTAACTGCCGCTTCCGATTTGAATTTTTCGTAATTGCTTTGATAATAAGCGCCGTTTTGCGGATCAACTTTTTTTAATGCATCAAGAATTGACGCAGCTATGATTACGCCGTTTGAAGGGTCCAGCCAGTAATGAGGATTGCCGTCCGGGTGAACGTCGCCGAGCGAATGGTCAACTTTGCCTTTAGGCTTATCAAGAACGCTGATCCCGTTTGAACAGTCAACCGTAAGAAGCCTTGCGTTTCTTGACCCTTCAATAAGCTGGTCTGCCCACTGGTCAAGCGAAAGACCTGCTTTCAAAAATATATCGCATTTTGAAATTTTAATCATATATGACGGAAGAACTTCAACAAAATGAGGATTTGAATTGTTTTTTGCTATTGCAAATACGCTTACTTTGTCGCCGCCGATATACGATGCGATTGAACCCAAATCAGGCAATGAGGCGCCTATTTTTATTCCTGACGCTTCAACGCAAACGGCAATAAACAACAGCATTGCCGATACAAAAATTTTTTTATTCATTTCTTTTTAATCTCCGTAAAAAATATTTTAAAACTTATGAGCCTTATGAGGCCCCATCATAAATACAAGCTGAAAACTTACCGTATCCGATATCTCGCCGTCCTGAGGAGTAAACTTTTCATAAGCAAGCCTCAAAACAGTCGTTTCTTCAAGCAAAGAATATCCGGCAAAAACTTTAGCCGTTCTGTCCGTAAGCTCCTTGTTTTCCGGATTCTGGTACTGGTCGTATATTATTCCGGCATTCCATCTCTGCAAAAATGAAAAGTTGGCAAAAGTATAAAAACCCGAACGCTTTGAATTTACGCTTTCTCCTGTTGATTCTGAAACTAAAACATCGCTGTCGTTATAAAAATATTCTCCCTGAATAGTAAGGTTTGAAGTTTTTGAAAGTTTTAATTTCGTTTTTGCGTCCATTCCGAAAACAGTTGTTTTTTTATCCCATTCAACATTATTTGTTCCCTGCGTGAAAGAAAAACCTATTTCAAGCGGAGTAACGTCTTTAATCAAAAAAGAATTGCTCCATCTTGCGACCCATGCCGACGAAGATTTGTCTTCTTCAGGATGAAAAGAAGACCCGTTTAAAACATCAACAGAAACTATAGAAGCTATTTTATCGGTAATAGGAAGCATATAAGACGCCTGAGCGGCAGTATCGTTAAAAGATTCTTCGCCCGGAAGCATTGCAGACATGACTCTGGGAGCTTCCATAAAAGGATAAGCGTGCGGATGTTCGGGATTTAATTTGCCGAACCCTATGCGGTATTTTCCGGCTTTTAAAGCAAGACCGGCAGGAAGTCCGTTAAATACCGTTATATAGGCTTCTTCAGTTTGAAACCCTTCATCGTTTGATATTGAAAAAACAAAAGTTCCCTTAGCGTACGGATTTAAATTTGATTCGCAAACAAGTTCAGTCTCACCCATATTCATAGTTGTTTTGTCATGGTTTACGTCTTGAGCGTCATTTGTGTATTTTGAATAGAACTGGCCTATTACGGAGATATCGGGATTTAACGGCTCGGCGGCAGCATAAGCCGAGCATATAACAAATAAAGATAAAGCAAAAATTAAAGCATTTTTGGACATTTGTCCTCCTTTAAAATAAAAAACAGTTAAAAAATGATTTTTTTGTTTTTAAATTAAAGAAGGAGGAGGACGGATATTTAAATCAAATATTTGTAAAAATTCAACATTAGGCGTTGAAGAAAGATTCGTCTGAAATTCACTTAGGTGTATAATGAAAGTTATATCCGAAACGTTTAAGGAAACGAAGTGCGATAAACTTATAACGGAACATATTTGACAGTCGTCATGTTCTTTGAAGTCCGAATGAACATGCGAGACTGTCCCATAGGCGAAAAACAAAAAACAGACTAAACTTAAAACCGCCGCCGTTTTTTTGATATTTTTTATCGGATTGTTCATACGAATTTATTATATTCTTAATTTATATTTTAGTCAATTTAATCGGTATTTTTACTATACCCAACAATAAATACGCTTATGTCTTACTGCAAAAATTTTAAAATTAAAATTTAGTTAAAATACTATTTTAATATTGTATAATCTTAAAAAATACGCATAAGGAGCAGGAATGAAAAAATTTATTTCCGTCTTATGTTTTTTGTTTTTAAACGTTTTTATTTCAAATTATTCTTTAACGCAAGCGTCAGAATCCACAGACGCCGACGATTTACAGCAAACAACCGTTACTTCTTATTTGCAGAAAAAAATCACAAACGGCAAAAATCTGATTTACTGTTCAACATTTCAGCTTGCGTGGAATGCTTTGTGCGATGATATTATAAAAGCTCCTTTGGAACTGTCGGGAACACCTGAAATTCAAACAATGCTCAATAAAAAACTGTCAGACAAAAACGATATTTCACCTGATGCTTATATCGCAATGGCAGGATTTAACAGGGACGGCATTGTTAAAAAAATAGACGACGCGTTATTAAATAAATTTGATAAAAAAAACGGATGCGGAATACAACTAATGCGTTCTGATGATATACTTGCTTATGCCTATCTGTTTAAAAAACTTGAATTTAAAAATAAATTTGAAGATCTGAATACCAGTCCTATTTTTTTCAACAAAGAAACAAAAGTAGAAACTTTCGGAATAAAGCAATATTCATACGAAATTGCCAAACAGGTTAAAATACTTCATTATAATAATGACGATGATTTCATATTAAAGCTTGAGTCCAAATCTCAAAATGACGAGATTATTCTTGCGAAAATAGAGCCTAAGGAAACGCTTTTAGCAACTGTTGATTATGTTTTTGAACAAATTAAAAATAAAAAAACTATTATCGTAGAAAAAGGTGATATCCTAAAAATACCAAAATTTGATTTTGATATTTTCAAAAAATATTCGGAACTAATAAACAGAGATTTTCTTAATAAAAATTTTGAAGGATACTTTATAGCTAAGGCATTTCAAGGCATTAAATTTAAGTTAGATGAAAAAGGAGTAGTCCTTGAATCATACGCGGCTATTATCGGAGTAAAAAGCATTTCATATTCGCCGGGGACAAAACAGTTAATTTTTGATAAGCCTTTTTTATTCTGCCTTAAAGAAAAAAACGGCAAATATCCGTATTTTGTAATGTGGGTTGATAACGCAGAATTAATGCTTAAAAAATAATTCAAACTTATATTATTTGCAAATCCGTAAAACTTTAAATTTAAGTTCAGTTAAAAATTATTTTTAATATTATATAATTTAAATAAATAATTTATCAGGAGCGCTTATTTATGAAAAAGTCAGCATTGTTTTTGTTGTCCGTATTAGGATTTGTTTTTATCGGATGCACTGCTACTCTTACAACTTGGGAACAAACAGTCAACAATTACGCGGCAGCAGCTCCTAAAATAGAATTGGGAATGTCCAAACAGGAAGTAGTTGATATACTGGGTCCGACTCAAACACTGTTGGCGAATACTGAAATAAAACAACCTGACAGATATATAAAAGACGGCGTTAACGTTGAAATTTTATATTTCAGAAGCGGCTGGGTTTCTGACAACTTAAATACCGATGACGAATATACACCATATGTTTTCAATAACGGAAAACTTGTTGCAATAGGATGGATGACTATCGGAGGACCGAAAAACACATCTTCCTCCGTACCAAATGTAAACGTCCAAAACAAAACCACTGTTATTTATTAAAAATTTCAGCGCCTAAATTTACACATTAACAGGGAAAAATTATGACTAAAGCCTTGATAGTTATTGATATACAAAATGATTATTTTGATAACGGGAAATTCCCTCTTTGGAATACCGACAATGTACTTGAAAATATTGAAAATGCCATTTGTAAAGCAAATGATAACAAAATTCCCGTAATATTGATTCAACATATCGCCGACAGCAAATCCGGCGCACTGTTTTTTGCCGAAGGTTCAAGCGGCGCAGAAATTCATCCAAGAATACTTAAAATATCATCACAATCCCAAATAGTAAGAAAAAGTTTTGCCGATGCTTTTTTTAACACTAAACTTGAAGAAACTTTATCAAAATTAAAAGTAACTGAATTATTGATTTGCGGAATGATGACGCAAAATTGTGTAACCCATACGGCAATTTCAAAATCTGCAGAAAAATATAAAGTATCAGTTTTAAAAGATTGTTGTACAACTGTTAATGAAATAATACATAAAATGGCACTATCGGCTTTATCTACAAGAATAACATTATCTACATCAACCGATAATATTTTTAAAATCTCAAATCCAAGTTTAGTTAAGTAAAAAACAAATTATAAAAAACTATAATTCTTTGGATTCTCTTGCATCTTTCAATATATTTTCTAGAATACCAAATATGATTTTGAATTTAGAAAAATTAAAACATTTTGTTTCTTCACAATCAGAATTAATCTTTTCAGCAAAAATAGTTTTTGATATACCATTAAGTTTCCATTTATCGATATCTTCATCAAAAACTTTTTTAGTATATTCTTTACTTAAATCTTTATCAATTTGCACTACCTTACAATCTCCTTGAATTATTTCTTTTCTTATTTCATTATCCCATAGTAAACGTTTACCGTCAAATATAGTAGCTAGTTCTAAATCAGAATAATAAAATTCTATGGAAATATTTGCATATTCTCTTCTATGTTCTGGAACAGGAATACAAAAAGAATATATATTTTTAGCCCATTTTTTAAATTCATATCCTTCATGCTCCTTAATAATAATTGGATTGTCTCTATCAAACATACATATTATAGGCTGATTAGTATTAATCAAGTCATAATTTTTTAAATAATTAATCAGACGACTATCCCCTATTTCTTTTTCTACAGCATGATAATTAATCTTAGCATTAAATTTTAATTTTTCTGCTGCTTTTTTAAGGTGTATAACATCTGTTTTGCCTTCCGTTATAACAATTGGTATTTGTGTATTTTTTATAAATGTATCTAAATCGTCTTTAAAAAATGGCAACAATATTTCGTTATATACCTTTGTAATTTCACTATAAAAATATTCTAAATCAAATTCTCTCCTTAAATCAAAAAACAATATAAATTTCCAAGCAAGTTGTGTACAAAAAACAACTGAATCTGTCATAGCAAATGAAATATGTTCAAAAGAAATTTTTACAATTTTATTGACATCTTTGATTTGAACAAATTTTTCTTGAAGCGGTTTTTTATTTAATTCAATAAATGTATTTATTGGGATATCTTTATTTAAATATAAATCCACAACATTATCTTCATGAATAATTAAAAGAAAAGAGGAAATATTATTAATATAATCTACTCTAAGAAAATTAACAAAACTTTTCATGTAAATATGAAATTTATCATCATCGCTAGTGCAAATATCTGATACTATTAGTTTAATTTCTTTATCATCAGGTTTTACGTGGTTTGGAGCAAACCCAGTAATTTTTTCACCATCTTTTAGTTTAAATGTTATTGTTGGTTTGATCATTTTGTTTATGCAATATTTTTACAACTATTTATGAACTGTTGCCATTTTTTCAATTTTTTATTAATACCCAATAAACCTTAAGACAAATAAAAAAACACATAAAAATAGATACTGTATTAAAATTTTTTACACATTACCAAATACGTTTTTTTTTGTAATTATTCTTATGTTTTATCGTCTTTAATATAAAATGCATATCTTTAAAATCGAAAATTGTTCTGTAATCTAATGACATGCGGACGGAATGTTCTGGTTTTTCTAGTGGTTCAAAATCTAACCCCTCAGATTTGATAATATTATTAATATCCTTTAACTCTGCAATAGTTAAAATTGAATCTACAAATGATTTAGAATGCTGTTTGTCTCTTAGTATTTGACGAGCCTCTTTATCATTTGCAATATTACAAAAACAAAACAAAGGCGTTCGTCCTTTATGAGGATCAATTTTAGGTATTGGAGTTTTAATTTGTGGAGCAGATACATTTATTATATGTTTCATTTATTAGTAAATTGTTTATAATATTCTTGCATTGATTTGCGCGAAATCACTCCATTAGGATAAGCTTGTTGCCATGGTTTTTCTGAATGGGTTAAACTCATAAGACTTATAGGTGACATTTTAGCATACGCATCCATAACAACTGATATAATTCCTATAGAACTAGCGTCAATACATGACTTTAAAACTTTTGGAGGCGGAATTATCGAACTCTTATATTTCTTATAATGTTCATAAACATCTTCAACTACTGGTCCATAATCCCATGCTAAAATATCATCATCAAAAAGCGGCTTAGATTTAAAAACTAGATGATATGCTTGACAATAAAACAACAATTTCTGCAGTTTGAGATTGCTTATTGCTAAAGAAGAATCCAAGTTCTGATACGCCAAAATTTTTTCAGCGATTTTTAAGGCTTCCATTTTATTTCTCCTAATTTATAAATCAAGAGCAAAACAATTTTTATATTTATTATTTAGATTTATTATAGTATATTTTTATATATTTATCTCTATCTTAATTTTACTCTATACAAGTACTATATGTTTGTATTATTTTTTTCGCCTAAAGTGCGTCTATGAGCGAAGTATTTTTCTGTGTAAAAAACTATAAATCAAAAAGTTTTTTAATCACTGATGCTTGAAGTCATTTCCATTTATAAATAAATATACTCTGTGGCGGGGCATTTTTAACCCAACTTTTGCAATAGGATTTTAGAACAAAGGTAAAAAAGTACAAGATTTTTTGTACGAAAAAGATGTGAGCATATTCAGCAATATGTAAAACAGCTTTTTCGTCTAAAAAAATAAAGAAATTTTTTGCCGACTTCAAAAGATTATTGGAAAATTTGGGTTTTATACTTTTTGGACTCGTGGAAGTTGAAAAAGTTGCTATTTAAATTCCTCTTTGGCAAGCTCCCCAATCGTCACATAATCGGTCTTTCCGTTGCCCATAAGATACATCTGTTCTATGATTTTTATTTTTTTAGGAATAAACAATTCGCTCAAACCTTGTTTTTTAAATTCCGCGCCTATTTCGTTAAAAACGGTATTCGGCCTTGTGGTATATAAAACAAGCTGCTCGCCTTTTTTGGGATCAGGCACAGAAACTACGGCATGCTCAAAATCAGGCCATAATTTTAAAACCGCCCCTTCAACCGCAGCAAGAGAAACCATCTCTCCTGCAATTTTGGCAAATCTTTTTGCTCTTCCTTTTATCGCTATATATCCTTCGTCGTCTATCGTTACGATATCGCCCGTATCGTGCCAGCCGTCTTCCATAGGCTGTATTACGCCGGGCTTATCTATTTTCATATAACCTACCATTACATTTTTGCCTTTTATAAAAAGTCTCTTTCCTTCTTTGACGCCCGGGACTTCTTCAAGCCTTGTTTCTATGCCGACAAGAGGTCTTCCGACGGTGCCGTATTTGTAATACATATTTGTGTTTACGGCTATAACCGGTGAAGTTTCGGTAACGCCGTATCCTTCCCAGATTCTTACGCCGAACGTATTAAAGAAATTTTTTGCGGTCGCTTCTTTAAGTCTTTCCGCTCCCACAACAGCTATTCTGATTGAATAAAAATCGTAAGGATGGGCGGACTTTGCGTATCCGTTTAAAAAAGTATCCGTTCCGAACATAATCGTTGCGTTTGAATCATAAATAAGTTCGGGAATAACGCGGTAATGAAGAGGAGACGGATACATAAAAGTTTTAATCCCGCTGAGAAGCGGCAGCAGCATTCCTCCCGTCAGCCCGAAAGAATGAAAAACCGGCATAGCGTTAAAAAAACTGTCGGTTATGCCGAAATCAAGAATACTGCGTATCTGGAATATGTTTGCCATAAAATTTTCATGGCTTAAAACCACGCCTTTGGGTACGCCTTCGGACCCTGAAGTAAATAATATAACGGCAGGTTTTTTTGGGTCATGTATTTTACCTGATGACTTTTTATAATACCATCCGGGGAAAAAAGATGCAAAAAGACCCGTAAGTTTATCTTTAAGTTTTATCGTTTTTGCCAAATCTTCAAGATAAATAATATTTACGCCCTCGGCTTTCATCGCGTTTACGACGTCGTGAAGGCTTCCTTTTTCTATAAATTCCCTTGAAGTGTAAACATTTTTAATGCGCGCCGTTTTGCAGCATGAGATCATATTTTTCACGCCAGTTGAAAAATTAAGCATCGCGGGCGTCAGCCCGAACGCCTGCATTCCCAAAAATACCGCCGTGCCGGCTATGGAATTCGGAAGCATAAAACCTACATAATCGTCTTTTTTATTTTGTTTTGCTATAAGTTTTCCGAGTATAAAAGAAACGGTAAAAAGTTTGCCGTAATTTATAGTTTTGCGCGACATATCCTCAAGAATTATCTTACCGCGCCCTACGAGATTTTTGGCGTCTATGAAAGAATCAAAAAGAGTCTGGTCCCAGTTTACCGAATTATAACGCATATTCGTCATAAGATCGTATAAGTTTCTCATGGCTTCTCTTCTGCGTTCTTCGCCTTTTAAGTTTTCCGCTATTTTAAGCCTTGTGGCCGGAAAAATATTTATCGTTATTTTACTTTTCGGACGGGTTTTTAAACTTCCGCCGAAATTGGAAAACATCAGATACTGGTTGCCTTCAATGCATACCGGTATTATCTGCGCGTCGCATTTGTCGGCTATAATGGCGGAACCCGGATAAATTTTCATAAGTCTTCCGGTAGTCGTTATACGCCCCTCCGGAAAAATTACGACTCTGTTTCCTTTTTTTACTTCGTCTATTATAGATTTGACCGCCATAGGCTGCGTAGGATCAATCTGATAAAATTTCGCAAGATGCAAAAACGGCTTCACGTACCACTTTTTCGCTATCAAAGGATTTATGGCAAAATGCAGGTCTTCGGAAATATATGACCAAAGAAAAAAAGCGTCAAGAAAAGAATTGTGATTTGCTATTATAAGAGCGTTTCCCGAAACGTTTTTAAAATTTTCAATGCCTTTTACTTCCACTTTAAAAATATAATTAAAAATTCCTCTCAATATCATTCTGACGATATTGACCGGAAGAATTATCTGGAATATGTTTTTTTCAGCAGCCATTATTTTAAAAGCCCCTTCGCCGTTTCTATAAGTTTATTGTAATCCGTTTTTCCCGTGCCTACTATAGGAATTTCGGAAACAGTTTCAACTCTGCACGCTACGGAAAGTTTTGCAAGAGTTTTGCCTTCAAATATTTCCTTAAGATTCGCGCACGTTATATTTGAATCGGTAGTAAAAAGAATAATCTGTTTTTCTTTTCCGGCGGTAATAACTACAAGCGCGTGTTTGCCTTGAGGATATGCGGCAGATATAAGAGTTTCTAACTCGGTCAGCGAAATATTGCCGCAGTCCATTTTTATAAATCTTTTTGTCGTGTCTTTTACAAAAACAAAGCCGTCTTCGTCCATATTTACTATATCGCCCGTATCATACCAGCCGTCTGTAAGCGTTTTGGGAACCGATAATACTCCGTCTTTTATATAACCGCTCATTACGTTTTCGCCTTTTACGTAAAGGCGGTTCCCTTCAAGATGAGGGGTTTCAACAAGCTTATACTCTATTGACGGCAAAAATCTTCCTACGCTGCCTGTTTTAAAATATATCGGCGTATTAACGGCGACCGTAGAAGAAGTTTCCGTTGAGCCGTATGCTTCAAAAATTCTTATTCCGAAATTATCCGCCCATAAGTTTGCCGTTTCTTCCCTTAATTTTTCAACTCCCGCCACTACAAACCTTATAAAATAAAAATCATACGGATGCGCCGATTTGGCGTATCCGTTTAAAAACGTGTCGGTTCCGAATATTACCGTTGAATTTGTTTCATAAACAAGCTCGGGCACTATTTTATAATGAAGCGGAGAATGATACATAAAAACTTTTATTCCTCTTAAAAGAGGAAGGAACATTCCGCCGACCATCCCGAACGAATGGAATATCGGCATAGTATTGAAAAAACTGTCCATAAGCCCGAAATCCAAAACGCTTGAAATCTGGTTTCTGTTTGTCTGTATATTTTTATGCGTAAGAGCTACCGCTTTCGGAGTGCCTTCGGCGCCTGAAGTATACAGAACGACGGCCGTTTTGGAATGATCTATATTTTTGTTTATTTTTTTATAGTAATAAGACGGGAAGTAAGACATCATATAAGCAAAAAGTTTGTCCGCAACCTTTAATTTTTTTTTCAAATCTTCGGTATAAATTACGTTTACTCCGTTTTTATCAAGTTTGTTTACAAGTTCAAAAAGGTTCAGTTCTTCTATAAACGCTCTTGAAGTAAAAACGGTTTTTGCGCCCGTGTTATGTATATATTCTATCGTGCTGCATACGTTTCCGGCGTAATTTATCATGCACGGAATTCTGTTTGAAGCAGATAACGCGAAAAATATTTCAACCGTTGTTTTTGAATTCGGAAGCATAAGCCCTATGTATTCGTTTTCTTTCGTTTTTTTAACAATGAGCTTTGCAAAAGCAAAAATCGCGGCTATAAGATATCCGAGAGTTATCGGATTTCTGTTTATGTCGTCAAGAATCTCTTTGTTTCTTCCGACAAGTTTTACCGCCTTTATAAGCGAAGTAAAAAGAGTGTCGGTAGTAATACTGCTCGCGAATTTCATTTCGCACATAATATCGTAAAGCTTTGTCACGGCGATCTGTCTTCTCTGCCCGTCGGGTATTTCTCCGTCAATTCCGAGTTTTCTGGGAGGAAGAACCGTAAGGGTAATATTTCTCTGCCTTCTGCTTTTTACTTTGCTTCCGAAATACGAAAAATCGGAATACTGGCTTCCCTCTATACAAACCGGAAGTATATCGGCGTTGCTTTTATCGGCTATAACGGCAGGCCCCGGATAAATTTTCATAAGTCCGCCGGTCGTGGTAATTCTTCCTTCCGGAAATATCGCCACTATTCCGCCTTTTTTAAGCTCGTCTATTATTGATTTAACTACCATCGGATTAGTAGGATCAACCGGGAAATATTTGATAAGTTTTAAAAAAGGCTTAACCCAGAATTTTCTTATGGTATCGGTATTGATGGCAAACGACACTTTTTCGCCAAATGTGGTTGAGAGAATAATAGCGTCAAGCATTGAAGTATGATTTGCTATTATTAAAGTGCCGCCTTTGCATTTTTCAAAATTTTCAAACCCCTTTACGTTAACTGAATAAAAAAGAGTCAAAAATCTTTTTGTAAGCGTTCTTAAAAGATGGGCCGGAAGAAGAATGGAAATATAAACCGCAACCGCGATGTTAAAAAGCGCGATAAAAGCAAGAGTCGTAGGAATAGGCAGATTTCCGAGAAACAAAATACATATAACTGCGGCGGCAAGCATAAACAACACGTTTACAAAATTATTTACGGCAAGAACTCGCCCTCTTATCTTTCTGTTGGCCACGACCTGAAGCATTGTCATAAGAGGCACTATATATAATCCGCCGAACACGGAAAAAGCGAACAAATCAAAAATTATTCTTATGCCGGAAAAAGTCGTGAATATTTTTTTTATCTCTATTGAGGTTTCAAGATTGACGGAATTGGCGCCCAAAGCTATGTCAACTATAAAAACAGTCATAAAAACTACGCTTATCGGAATATGTTTAAGGCTTATTTTATTTTTTAACAGAAAATAACTTAAAAGAGCGCCCAACGCTATACCCGCCGAAAAAAGAATAATTATAAGGATATAAACTGATTCGTTGCCGTGAAGGGCTACTTTGGCAAACGTCGGCATCTGGGTTACAAATATCACGCCTATAAACCAAAACCACGAAACTCCCAATATGCACAAATATATATCCCTGCTGTGTTTAAGAAAAGAGATGCTTTCTGCTGCTGCTTTAAAAATATTTTTTGAAATTTCCAGAGGTTTCTGCTGCGGGGCAGGTTTTAATTCCGGCAGAAAAAAAGCCGCGGCAATCCCCAAAACCGCTATTACGGCAAGAATTATAAAAAGAAGCGTCCTGTCGGACTGGTAAAGGGCGCTTCCTGCTATTACTCCGGATACAATAGACAAATATGTCCCGGCCTGTATCAAACTGTTTGCGCATATTAAATCGTCATTTTCAAGAATTTCCGGAAGTATGCTGAATTTTACAGGGCTTAAAACAGCCGAAAGAACACCAAGCAGAAACAACACAAAAAGAAGAATCCATATATTTTTGAAAACAAAACCCCAGAACGCCAAAAGCAAAACGGCAAACTGAAGAATTTTAACAATTTTCACTATAACGTCTTTTCTGTATTTATCGGTTATTTCTCCGGCTGTCGCCGAAAACAACAAAAACGGCAGCATAAAAACTGCCACCATAAGAGAAACTATCAGGGATCTGCTTTTTTCACTGAGCGAAACAAGATCAAAAACCACAAAAGTCGCAAAAGCCGACCTGAAAAAATTATCGTTAAAAATACCGAGGAACTGCGCGGCATAAAGAGAAAAAAATGAACGGCTGAAAAAGACTTTAAGCAAATTTTTCATATATTTTGTCGTGAGTTTTATTTTATAAAATTAACGTCTCAAAAACAACAATTATTTAACAATTTTTAAACTTATTCCGGATTTGATTGCGCTATTGTCAAAAGCGCCTGACGGCAGTTCAAGGATATGTTTTGTTTTTTTAAAAGACGCCGCCAATCTAAACGGTTTGACTCCGTAAAAAACTTCAACTATTTTATAATCTTTATCAAGACATACGACGTCTATGTTAAATTTCATAAAAAATGTATGAACCGAAGAGCATTTTTCAATCAAAAGACCGTATTTCCGGCTTTTAAACATCAATCCCGAAAATTTTCGCCAAAATGTTTTCGCCTCATAAATTTCATACGGTATTTCAAAGCCTTCGGCGTATATTTTAATTTTATCCATTTTTTGCCGCATTATAAGCGTTCTCGGCGAAATAAGAGCTTCTTACGTATTTCCCCGATACGCAGTTTTTTATACCGGCTTCAAGAACTTTGTTTTTCAGATATTCAAATTCAGCGTCTTGATAATGTTTTGCTATTTCAACGCTTTCTTTTGAGGGTTTGAGATACTGCCCGAGCGTCAAAATGTCGCAGCCTATATTATTCAAATCCCTTACCGTTTTTAACAGTTCGGATTCAGTCTCGCCAAGTCCCAACATAATGCCCGTTTTTATAAGAAACCCTTTTTGTTTTGCGTATTTTAAAATATCCAGAGATCTTTCATATACGGCATTTTTACGGTATTTGTATAAAGAGGCGACAGTTTCAATATTATGGGAAAAAACGTCCGGGCCTGCTGACAAAACCATATCCACGCAATTATGAGAACCCTGAAAATCGGGAACAAGCGTTTCAATTTTGACTCCGTTTATTTTTTTGATTTCTTTTATGACCGAAACGAAATGCGAAGCGCCTCCGTCGTTTAAATCGTCTCTTGTGACGGAAGTTATTACGACGTATTTTAATCCGAGTTCTTTTACGGTTTCTGCTATTTTTTGCGGTTCTTTTTCATCAACTCCGCAAGGATTGCCGCGCTTTGTGGAACAAAACGAACAGCCTCTTGTGCAGACGTCGCCCAGTATTATAAAAGTGGCCGTTTTATTTTTAAAACATTCTCCTATATTCGGGCATCTTGCCGTCTGGCATACGGTATGCAAATTTTTATCTTTGAAATTCTTTTTAAGAAAATCCAAATCGGCTAATGATATTTTTTTCTTTTCCATAGTAATAAAAAACGGCGGCTTGCCGCGGCAGAGATGTTTTGCCCTAAAATCCGTTTATATCCTGTTTTTAATGTTTGAAATGCCTCATGGACGTAAACTGCATCGCCATATTTCTTTCGTTGCAGGCGTTTATTGAGAATTCGTCTTTTACCGAACCTCCCGGCTGTATTATGGCCGTAACGTTTTCTTTCGCCGATTCCTCAACTACGTCCGGAAACGGGAAAAAAGCGTCAGAAGCCAAAACAAGCGGATTTTGAGTCTCGTCAAGCCCGTGATTTACCTGTTTCATTTTTTTAGCGGCTATATTTAAAGAATCAATTCTGCTCATCTGTCCGGCGCCTATTCCGACGGTCTGTTTGCCTCTTACAAGTATTATCGCGTTTGATTTTACGTGTTTGCATACTTTCCACGCAAAAACCAGAGATTCCTCTTCCTGTTTTGTGGGAGCTCTTTTTGTAGCAAGTTTTATTTCCGACAACAACTGTTCGTCCCTGTTCTGGACAAGCATTCCGTTTGTCAGCGTTCTGTATTCAATTGAAGATTTTTCTTTTTTATAAGGAACGGGCTGTTTTAACAGTCTGATATTTTTTTTCTGTGATAATACGTCAAAGGCTTCCTGCGAAAAATCAGGCGCTATTATGCATTCCACAAAAAGCTTTGCTAGTTCTTCCGCGACGATTTTATCAACTGAAACGTTAAAAGCTATTATCCCGCCGAAAGCGCTGACCGGATCGCATGCAAGAGCTTTTAAATACGCGTCTTTCGTATTTTCCCCTTCCGCGCAGCCGCAGGGATTGTTATGTTTTATTATGGCGCAGGCTGTATTGTCAAATTCATGCACAAGCCTCCATGCCGATTCCAAATCAAGATAATTATTATAAGAAAGCTCTTTGCCGTGCATCTGCTTTGCAGAAATGGCGGCAGATGAATTTTCTTCATTGCCGAAACTGTATAAAGAAGCGTTCTGGTGCGGATTTTCTCCGTATCTCAAAGAAGCCATCTTTTTTAAAGGTATTGAGCCTTCTGAAGGAAAATCTTCGTAAGAAAGATAATTTGATATCAAAGCGTCGTAATAAGCCGTATGTCTGAAAGCTTTTCCGGCAAGTTCCAGTTTTAAGGCTTCGGTAACCGTTTTATTTTTTATATTTTCAACGACCGTGCCGTAATCTTCCGGAGAACATACTATAAGCACGTCTTTATAATTTTTTGCCGCAGCCCTTATTAAAGTTACGCCGCCTATGTCAATGTTTTCTATTATTTCGCCGGCTATGTTTTTGTCCGCCGGTTTTTGTATTTTTTTTGCGGTCTCTTCAAAAGGATAAAGATTTACGGCGACTACGTCTATCTGTTCTATACCGTGTTTTTTTAATTCTTCCATATGTTTTTTATCGTCTCTTTTGGCAAGAATTCCGCCGTGTATTTTCGGATTTAAAGTTTTAACTCTGCCGTCAAGCATTTCCGGAAAACCGGTAACGTCGGATATTTCCCTGCACTCTATTTTGTTGTCTTTCAAAGTTTTGGCCGTGCCGCCGCTTGAAATAATGTTAAAGCCCAGACTTTTCAACTCTCTCGCAAATTCTACGATTCCTTTCTTGTCGCTGACGCTTAATAATGCCGTTGCCATACCTGTCTCCTTATAATTCTATATCTGTTCCGTATTTTCTAAACGCTTTTGCTATATCCTCGGAAGAAAAACCCCTTCTTAAGAAAAAAGACGCTATTTTTTTTGTTTCGCCCGCGTTTTTATTATTAAACTTCGGATAGCGTTTTTTTATTATAGCAATAATTTCCTCATATTGAGAAGTATTATCCGTAACCTGCTTTAAAATTTTAATATCAATATTGTGCCGTTTAAGTTCATTTTCTATATAGTATCTGCCTTTACATTTTTTTTGCAGATAAGAAATTAAATTTTGCGCAAAAACTTCATCGTTTAAGTAATTCAATTCTGTAAATCTTAAAATTACCCTGTCAATATCTTCTTTTGCAAACCCCTTTTGAAACAATGTATCTTCCAACGATTTTTTGCTGAACGCTTTTTTAGATATAAGAAAAAACGCATAACTCATTATTTTGTTTGAGTTTGAAAATTTTTCTATCCGTTTAAACTGTTCATCGTCTATTTCCAAATCTTTTTTTAGATTAAATTTAACGATTGCGTCAGCTTCAACAATAATAGATTTGTCATCATCAAATATAATTTTAAAATGATTTTTAAATCTCGGATATTTTTTTATATTTATAATTTTCATATTTATCCGCTGTTTTAAGGTTTATTTATATTCAATAAGTTCGTATTCGGTTGTGCCCAGTCCCATCTTTTCGGCGTATTTAAACTGTGCGGTATAATCTATATCAGGGAAAATTTCTTTGCAGAAATCTTTTCCGTATACTTTGTTTACCATGTCAACGCTGGCTTTATCAACGGCAACGGGATCTGCGCCCGCCATAATGCCTATATCGTCCATAAGAACTTTGCCTTTTGTGGTGTAACAGTCGCAGAATTTAGTTATATGGTTTAAAAAATTTATGCTGAAACTTTTTTTATTCTTCAATACCCCGCAGCAGTATTCAACTATCTTTTCCTGAATATTTTTAACGTCTTCGTTCCAGCCGAGCTGAAATACTCCTTTCGGACAGCTTAAAACGCATTCGCCGCAGCCGATGCATTTTTTTTCGTCAAGCGTTATTTTTTTATTTTTAAGGCTTAATGCGCCTGCCGGACACCATTTCACGCATATTCCGCATCCTATGCAGAGTTTTTTGTTGACGTCGGGTTTTGCGTTATGGTGCATTTCATATTTTCCGGCTTTGCTTCCGCAGCCCATTCCTATGTTTTTTAGAGCGCCGCCGAATCCCGTTATCTCATGGCCTTTAAAATGATTTAAAAATATAAAAGAATCGGAATAAAAAATATCGTGCGCTATTGACACTTTTTTGCAGTGTTTGCCGTTTACTTCAACGCTGACGGCCGAATTGCCTCTTAATCCGTCGGCTATTATTACCGGACATCCGCATTCGGCTATCGTAAAACCGTGTTTTTCAGCTATAAGAGAATGATGATAAGCGTCTGACCTTTTTCCGACGTATATGGTGCTTGCGTCCGTCAAAAACGGAAAAGCCGTTTTTTCTCTTGCTATTTTAACAAGCGGCTTTATAAAAGGCGGTTTTATAAAACCTTCGTTTCCGTCTTCTCCGAAATGCATTTTTATGGCAAGGAAATGCCTTGCCTTCACATGGTCAAAAGCTCTGGCTTTTTTTAAAAATTCGTATAATTTTTCTTTGTTTTTCCAAGGCAAAAAATAAACTTTTCCCGACATGGCAGATCACTCCTTTTTCATCAAAAAATTCGGTTATACTTTCTTAATTGTTTAAGCGTTATTTCCATATCTTTTGGCAAAGGCGATTGGAAAACGCTTGTTTCGGAAAAACCCGGAAGAACAATCCGTATTTTAGCAAAATGAAGCGGAAGCCTTTTTAACAAAGGTTTTTCCCCGTCTTTTCCTTTATAACGTCTTTTTAAAGACGATAAAAGAACCGGTTCCGGACTTGCGTATATTTTGTCAACAGCAAGCGGATTGCCTTCGGACCAGAAAAGAGCCCTTATCTGGTTTCTTATACTTGTTGAAGGCTTAACTTCAATAAGCGCAAAATCCCTGAATTTTTCAATAAC
This sequence comes from uncultured Elusimicrobiaceae bacterium, assembly GCA_964487915.1. GTDB lineage: Bacteria > Elusimicrobiota > Endomicrobiia > Endomicrobiales > Endomicrobiaceae > Proruminimicrobium. The sequence goes on from CAZASN010000006.1 coordinate 91,229, forward strand.
TTTATAATTTACCGACGAAATAACGCCTTTGTCGTTTATTATTACCCTTTCACCGTCGGTTATAACGCGTTTTTCAATTCTGCCTTCATCATTCTGCATAGCGCCGTTTACTATAATTAAAAAAGTTTTTTCGGTTTTGTTTTCTTTAATCTGCTTTGCGATAAAATCATAAGCGTTTTTATTTTTTGCAAATAACACTATTCCCGTGGCGTCCGAGTCAAGCGACGTTATCGGTATTATTTTTTTATTAACGCCGTTTTTCAATTCGCCGAGCAAAGAAATTTTTTCTTTTAAATCGTCTCCTGAGCCGGGCAAAACCAAAACGCCAGAAGGCTTGTCCAAAATTAAAACATCGTTGTTTTCAAAAATTACTTTCATATCATCGTTTTTCATTTATTATCTCTTTAAACTCTTTTTCAGTGAGTATTTTTAAGCCGAGTTCAACGGCTTTATCGTATTTTGAACCGGGATTTCCGCCGGCGACCACATAATCGGTTTTTTTGCTTACCGACGACGTTGTTTTTCCGCCGAGCGATAAAATTATGTTTTCGGCGTCTTTGCGCGACATTGATTCAAGTTCGCCCGTAAGAACAAAAGTTTTATTTTCAAGCGGCGCGAAATTATTGACTTTTTCCGGCTCGGTAACGTTGACTTGCGATTCTTTAAGTTCTTTTATCATTACGCCGACTTTATCGTTTGAAAAATATTTTTTTACCGATTCTGCAAGAACCGGACCTATTTCGTTTATGGCAGTCAATTCTTCTTCCGACGCCCTTATAAGATTATCTATATTTTTAAATTTTTGGGCAAGCATATAAGCCGCTTTTTCTCCGACATGCCTGATGCCGAGCGCGAAAATAAGTTTATGAAGCGGGTTCTGCCTGCTTTTTACGATTGAGTTCATAAGATTGTTGGCTTTTTTTTCCTTAAATAAATCAAGCTCCATAAAATCGTCAAAGTTAAGTTTATAAATATCGGCAAAAGTATGAATTTTTTTCAATTCAAGAAGCTGGTCTATAACCGCTTCGCCCAAACCTTCAATATTCATCGCGTCTCTTGAAACAAAGTGAATAAGGCTTCTTCTTAACTGAGCCGGACACGCCGGATTTATGCATCTGAAAAAAACATCTTCTTCTTTTTCTTTTATAAGAACGCTTGAACACGCGGGACAGTTTTGCGGAACTTTAAAAACGCCTTCGGACCGTTTATTTACGACTTTTATTATTTTAGGTATAACGTCTCCGGCCCTTTCAACAAGGACTTCGTCTCCGGTATTAAGGTTAAGCCGTTCTATTTCTTCAAAATTATGAAGAGTCGCGCTTGATATCGTAACTCCGGAAAGATTTACCGGCTCAAGAGAAGCAAGCGGAGTAACGACTCCCGTTCTTCCGACCTGAGTTTTTATTGATAAAACTTTTGTAGCGGCCTGTCTTGCCGGAAATTTATAGGCTATCGCCCACTTCGGGCTTTTATTTGTGTATCCTATGATTTTCTGGAGTTTGTAAGAATTTACTTTTATTACGACTCCGTCTATTTCGTAGGCGAGAGTGTCTCTTATTTCCTGAAGTTCAAGAACGGAATTTATCACTTCTTCTATGTCGCCGAAAGTCCGGATATTTTTTTGCACGGCAAAACCGGCTGCCCTGCAAAAATCAAGAAACTGCGAATGCTTTTCAAATTCAACCCCTTCAATAAAACCGAACGAATGAACGAAAAAGCTGAGTTTGCGCTCCGAAGTGATTTTTGCGTTTTTCTGCCTGAGAGAGCCCGATGCGGCGTTTCTGGGATTGGCGAATTTCGGCATTTCGTCCTCAACAAGCCTTTCGTTTAAATAAACAAAATCCTGCTTGTTTATATAAACTTCCCCTCTTATTTCAAATTTCGCGATATTTGCGCCGGTTAAAAGTTTTAAAGGAATATTTTTAATCGTTTTTATGTTTTCGGTAACGTCTTCTCCGTATTTCCCGTCGCCTCTTGTGGAACCCGTTTTTAAAGAATTGTTTTCATAAACAAGGCTTGCGCTCAATCCGTCTATTTTAGGCTCAATTATAAACTCTATTTTTTCATTGATATTTTTTAAAATTCTTTCATGCCAGTCTTTTATGTCTTGGACGGAATATGAATTATCAAGAGACATCATCGGAACTTTATGCTCTACTTTTTCAAACGTGGATGAAACTTCTCCCGAGACTCTCTGCGTGGGAGAATCTTTTGTTATAAACTGAGGATTTTCTTTTTCAAGAGACTGAAGTTCTTTTAGAAGAGCGTCGTATTCAAAATCCGATATTTCCGGCTTTTCAAACGCGTAATACAGCATGTCGTGGCGTCTTATCGTTTCTTTGAGTTTTTCTATTTTATTTTTGATATTTGAGTCTTGCATAAAACCAAAAGACCTTTTTAAAAGAATTATACGCAAACCGGCGGGCTGCCGCTTTGTCCGGTTTCAAAAACATGCCTTATCTTTCATCTTTTAATTTATCAAGTATTCCGTTGACAAATTTGCTTGAATCTTTGTTTGAAAATCTTTTGGCTATTTCTACGGCCTCGTCAATTATAACGCTTACGGGAGTGTCTTTCGTATAAAGCATTTCATAAGCGGCTATTCTCATAATATTTCTGTCAATTGTAGCCATTCTGTCTATTTCCCAGTTGTCGGCGTATTTTTCTATGAGAGAGTCTATTCTGTCCTGATGAGAGCATACTCCCCTGAAAATATTAACCGCAAATTCCCTGTATGCGGATTCAACGGGCAAAATTTCGTCAAAACATTTGAAAATGTTTTTTTCATCCATTTGACAGTTGTCAAAGGTATACAGCATCTGTAAAGCGCATTCTCTGGCCTGTCGTCTAGTACTCATAAAAGATCCTCAAAAGCTGTCATATTGTAAAGTCTATGAATTTTATAATAAATCGTCTTAACTGTCAAATAAAAAGAGCCGTTTTTATATCCTGTTTTTTTTGACAACACATCAATATATTATGTAAAATCTCTAATCATTTAAAAGGAGAATTTTCATGGCGACAATAAAGGCTTTTAACGGCATCAGATACGCGGGAAAAAATATAACAAAAGAGATATGTCCTCCTTACGACGTTATAAGCTCCGAGGAAAAATCAAAACTGAAAAAAGCTTCAAAGCACAATATGGTACAGCTTGAACTTTCAGACGCTTCAAAGACAAGAAACAAATACGCACAGGCGAATTTTTTATTCAAACAATGGCTGAGCGACGGTAATCTTATACGCGACGAAAAACCGGCTCTTTATTTTTATGAACAAACATTTAAAGACCACGGCAAAAAAATGATAAGAAGAGGTTTTTTTACGGCTTTAAAACTTGAAAATCCGCACGGCGGAGCGGTAAAAGCCCATGAAAAAACGCTAGCAAAACCGAAAGCCGACAGATTGAGCCTTCTAAAAGCCGTCAGAGCGAATTTAAGCCCCATTTTCCTTTTGTTTAACGACGATAAAAAGAAAATCGTATCTTTATGCAAAAATACAGCCAAAACAAAGCCGGACGCAACGGCCTCTGACAAAGAAGGAACTTTTCACAAACTGTGGGTAATTACCGATGAAAAAATTATAGCGGATGTAACAAAATCGCTTGCTTCAAAAAAGACTTTTATCGCCGACGGTCACCACAGATATGAAACGGCATGGAATTATATGCAGCATATGAAGCAGAAAGATAAAAACTTTTCCGATAAAAAAGAATACGGATATGTACTGGCTTATCTTTGCCCTATGGAAGATCCGGGCATTTCAATATGGCCCACGCACAGAGTAATAGAGGCTCCTTCAAACATTGAAGAAAACATAGAGAAATTTTTTAACGTTTTGCCGCAAAACGCCTTTAATAAAATGCAAAACGCAAAAATACAGCCCGTTATGATTTTTAAAGACGGGAAATACAGAACTTTGACGGTTAAAAATCCCGAACTTTTGAAAAAAGCAATGCCGGGCAGATGCGCCGCTTACAGAAATTTGGGTGTAAGCATTCTTCATTCAATTTTAATACCGGAAGTTCCTGCCGACAGATATGTTTACGTAAAAAGCGAAAAGGAAGCGGTTTTACTTGCAAAAAAGACAAAGAAAATAGCGATTTTGGTGCCTGCGACTCCCGTGGAAGCGATAAAAGAAATCGCTTTAAACAATGAGACAATGCCGCAAAAATCAACATACTTTTTCCCGAAACTGGCAAGCGGGATAATTATTCATTCCGTATGACGGGTTTTTTAACGGATACCATCTTAATAGTTTTGCTTTTGTTCTTTTTTTACATAGGATTTCAGGCCGGCATTATAAGAAGTTTTTTTGCGGTTATCGCCGGTTTTACGGCAATCATACTTGCTGAAAATTATCCGTACCAGATAGGAATAAACTATTATCTGGTATTCTGCGTGTCCGCCGCATCCGCGTATATTACCGGATTATTTGCGTTAAGACTTGCGGATTTTATGTTTTTATCGGTATTTGATAAATTAACGGGAGCGTTTTTCGGCGTTTTGCTGTGGTTTATTTTATCGGCAAACTTCGTTATACCTTCAATTCCGAAAGAAGCGGGGCGCAGTGAAACAAAAATTGAATCAACAATATCGCGCTTATCGTCAAAAACATTTCCTTTGTTCGGGAAATATCATTTTGACTTTAAAATTAACGCGGCAAAATTAAAAGAAACTAACAAATATATATTATTCAAAAAGGAGTTATTGTGAAAAAATTAAAATTGGGCTTTCCGAAAGGAAGTTTACAGGAATCAACTATTGAATTGTTTAAAAAAGCAGGCATAAGAATAAACGCTTCTTCAAGATCTTATTTTCCTTCTTGCGACGACGAAGAAATTGAAATAATGCTTGTAAGATCGCAGGAAATGGCAAAATACGTGCAGGACGGAGTATTTGACGCAGGACTTACGGGTCACGACTGGATATGCGAAAGCGGAGCAAAAGTAAAAGAAGTATGCGAGCTTCAGTACGCAAAATCGGGATTCAGGCCTGTAAGATGGGTTCTTGCCGTTCCAAACGAGTCAAAAATAAAATCAATAAAAGATTTAAACGGAAAAAGAGTAGCGACCGAACTTCTTAACTATACGAAAAAATATTTTGCAAAAAATAAAGTAAAAGCGCAGATTGAATTTTCATGGGGAGCGACCGAAGCAAAAGCCGGAAAACTGGTGGATGCTATCGTTGAACTTACCGAAACAGGCTCTTCTTTAAGAGCGAATAATTTAAGAATCGTTGAGGAACTTCTTGTTTCAACAACGAGGCTTATAGCCAATAACGACTCTATGAAAGATCCGTGGAAAAAAGAAAAAGTGGAAAATCTTGCCATACTTCTTAAAGGTGCTTTGGCGGCCGAAGGCATGGTCGGCTTAAAAATGAATATTCCGTTTAAACAACTGCCTGCGATTGAAAAAATTCTTCCCGCTTTAAGAAAACCTACCATATCTAATCTGAGCGACGGCAACTGGGTGGCGCTTGAAGTTATAATAGAAGAAAAAATCGTTAAAAAAATATTACCTGCTCTCAAAAGAGCCGGGGCCGAAGGGATAATTGAATATCCTTTAAACAAAATAATTTATTAATTTATAAAGGACTTTAAAAATGTCAGAAAACATCAGAGTAAGATTTGCGCCGTCTCCTACCGGCGATTTGCATATAGGAGGAGTAAGAACCGCGCTTTTCAACTGGCTTTACGCTAAAAAAACAGGCGGCACTTTTATTTTAAGAATTGAAGATACCGACGAAGCAAGATCAACGGAAGAATCTACGGGCATCATAATAAACGCAATGAAATGGCTGAAACTTGACTGGGCCGAAGGTCCGGGCAACGAACCCGAAAAATACGCTCCTTACTACCAGATGAAAAGAAAAGAACTGGGCATTTACCAAAAATATATAGATATTCTTATAGAAAAAGGATTCGCTTATAAATGCTACTGCACGCCGGAAGAAGTTGAACAAATGAGACAACGCGCCACTCTTGCCAAACTTCCTCCGAAATATGACGGTACCTGCGCAAATTTGACAAAAGAACAGCAGGCGCAAAAGGAAGCGGAAGGAAGAACGGCGGTAATAAGATTTAAAATGCCGAAAGAAGGAAAAGTTGAATTTAACGATATCGTAAGAGGACACGTAACTTTTGAAAACGCGCTTCTTGACGATTTTGTTTTAATGAAGGCAAACGGAGTCCCTACTTATAATTTCGCATGCGTTGTTGACGACTATCTTATGGATATTACGCATGTCGTAAGAGGCGACGACCATATTTCAAATACTCCCAGACAGCTTCATATTTTTAAAGCTCTCGGCTGGAAAGAACCCGTATTTGCACATCTTTCAATGATACTGGGTTCTGACGGGGCAAGACTTTCAAAAAGACACGGACACACATCTGTTTTGGAATACAGAAGAGAAGGTTATTTACAGGAAGCTTTAATAAATTATTTGTCGCTTCTGGGCTGGTCAACGGCCGACAGCCAGCAGTTGTTTGAGCATAATGAACTGATAGAAAAATTTTCTCTTGAAAGATGCACAAGCAGCCCGGCTACTTTTGACACTGCGAAACTTTTGTGGATGAACGGAGAATACATAAGAAAAAAATCAATAGACGAAATATACGGTTTGTTTACGGACTGGATAAAATTTACAAACAACGAAGAGCTTATAAAAAACTGGGATAAGGAAGTTCTTAAAAAAGCAATCGCTTTGGAACATGAGAAAATAAAATTATTGAAAGATATTCCGTCGCTTGTGGAATTCTTTTTTAAAGAACACGTTGAATTTGACCAGGAAGCGGTAAATAAAGTTTTCTTATCGGACAAAAATAAAGACAGCGCAAAACTTGTTTTAACCGAAAGCATTGACAGGCTGGCAAAAGAACCTTCCTTTGCCGCCGACGCCCTTGAACAGTACGCAAGAAATTTTGCAGCCGAAAAAGCAATTAAAACCGGACAGGTTTTTCATCCGATAAGAGTTGCGGTTTCAGGCAGAACTCAGGGACCGAGCCTGTTTCATATGATGGAAGTATTCGGAAGAGACGAGGTTATAAAAAGAATTAAAGAATGCGTTGATAAATACTTTAAATAGGAAGCAAAATATAGAAGCTTAGAAGCTTGGAAGCTTAGTAAAAGCAACGACTTTAACGGCAAAAACAGAGAAGCTGGGAAGCTTAGCGACTTGGAAGCTGAGCAACAGCGATAACTTCAACGACAAAAACGGAGAAGCTGGGCAGCTTGAAAGCTGAGCAACGGCAACAACTTTAATGACAAAAACAAAAACGAAGAAGCCGGACAACAGAAAAACGACAAAAATAAAGAAACTTGAAACTCCGGCGGGCAAAAGCTAAAAAAAACCGCCGGGATTAGAAAAGGAGTTTAAAAATGGATACGAAAGAACTAAATCCTTATTTATTCAGCTTAATACAAATGTTTGCAAGCGCATGCTGGCAGCAGATGGGCAAAATCCCGAGCCAAATTGACGGAAAGATATCAAAAGATTTAAAAGCGGCGCAGCAGACTATAGAACTTCTTATAATGCTTAAAGATAAAACCAAAGGCAATCTTTCGTCAACGGAAGATAAAATGCTTACCGACGCTCTGTCAAATCTCCAGATGAATTACGCCGATGAAGCGGCGAAAGAACAGACTGCGGCAAAGCCCGAAGAAAAAAAAGAAGAAATCAAAAATTAAACTTAAAAAACGATTCCTGTTTTCCGGACTGAATTTTATTTTCGGATAAATACGGCGCGCTTATGCGGATGCAAGCAGCGCTCTTGTAATTTTTGATATGTCTTTTCCGGTTTCTTCTTCTTCCAAAAGCGACATCTGGACGTATTGTTCCGCCATAGGCATAATTTCAAGCAGTAAAGAAACCGCAACGGCCCTTTCCTGTTCCGTAACAAGTCCTGCGTCCATTGATTTGATTCCGTTTAAAATATTTACGGCAGTATTGATATTTGCGTAATATCCGGCGGCAAGCGTCCTGTCGGCGGTAAGAGCAAGCTCTTGGGCGGTTTTTATCTGTTCTCTTACGAAATCATTGGTTATATCCTTTTCGTCCCTGCTTATATTGCCGAGAATTTTATTTTCAACAAGAGCGGAAGCGAAAACATATTTAAACTGCGGATTTGCAAAATTCAAAGGTTTATTTGAAGCGGAGTATCTGTTGTATTCAACAGATTCAAGAAGTCCCTGCAAAAATCCTGATACTTCGTTTATGTTTTTAGCATTCAAATTTAATTTTTTAAAAGTCTCGTTTTCAAATATTTCGGTATTTCCGGCCCTTGCGGCTTTTAATAATTCATACAGCGTTTCCGTATCTTTAGCCGATAATTTTGAATTATTTCCGGTTCTCCTGCCGTACTGAAGTCCTCTGTTATACATACCCTGCGGGCTGACGTCGTATACGTAACTCAAAATTCTGGCCGCTTTCTGCATAGTAGTATTTAATAAATTATTATCCGCTTTAATTATCTCGTTAAGCAAATCGGAAGACATTTGAATCATTGACGGATTTAAGTCAAGTATCGTTTTAATATTAAAGACAGTGTTTGTTTTTTTATCCGCGGCAAGTTTGATTATTATTTTTGTCAAGTCGTCGCCGGCAGTTATTTTATCAACGGATTTAATCTGCACGATCGCCAGATTTTTTACAAGCGAGCCGTAATCGTCAAGAAGCTCCTGCGAAATATCGTACAACTCAACGGCAAACAATGCGTTTAAACTCTGTTTATTGACAGTCATTTTTAATCTTATCAACTCTCTCTTTACGGCTTCGTTATAAACTAATTTTGACAAATCCAGCCTCAATCCGTCTATTCCCGTTCCGCCTGCCCTGTAATTGCGCATTCTTTCGTCAATATGCCCCGTCAGCAGTTCTAATTCTTCCTGATTGGCGATAAAATACATAAATTCAACTTTTAACCCTTCTTCATGAGCCAGTTTTAAAAGACCCGATATCGCCGCGCTGTTTTCGTTTAACATTTTATTGTCAACAGATATTACGATGCTGTCTATGCCTTCATTTTTTTTCATCTGCAGATACTGTCTGTTGTTATATTCCGTTAAATCGGCTTCCGTTATATTTACCGATACGAGAGGTTTGGCCGCCGAAACGGAATTTGCGGGATTTATCTTAACTTCTTCCAATAACGCCATAAATAACGAATTTGAACTTGCTCCTGTTCCAATGACCGTTTTTGCTCCGTTTTTAGCAAAAATATTTTTTAAAGACTGTTCGTCAATTCCGGTAAGTTGGGAATCCGAAACGTCTATTATTTTATTTTTTGACATATCCTCCTGAGACACGTCTTCAATCAATTCCTTGAAAATTTCTTCTTCGGGAGCGGCCGTTGTTTGTTCATAACCGTATTTTGTCAGATTGCCTTTCTTTTCAATAAGGGCAAAACCGTTTTTCAGTCCGCGTTTATTTTCCGTTTGTAATCCGCTGTCGCCTTTTAATATTAAATTTACCTTTACTCCGTTTTCGGCAAGATAGACGGCAAGTTCCGTCTTTTTTACATCCGAAGCATCGGCTATTATGGTATAAGACGTCGTATCTTTATACATGAAATTTATAATAAAAAGCTGCATAAAAAGAATTATTTTTTTAATATTTTCGGCGGCAAAATCTATAAACGCGGCATTTTTTATTTTATCCGCCTTTTTCTCGGGCTCAGATAAAGCGACTTCGTCCGGAATTTGAATGCTGTCTTTTAAATCAGCGACGATATTGGCAGGTTTAAAGTCCGGTTTTGTCGCAATCATTGCGATGTTGTAACTTATAAAATCAAAAATCCTTTCAAACATAAGCGTATTTGCCGCTATTCCTGAAATATTCGGATAAATTGAGTGCAGAGGCACCGTTCCTTCTACTTCTTCCCTTCCGGTATTTAGTATTACCAAATCGCCGTAATTTTCCTCTACGCTGTTTTTTAAATCAACAACGCACGCATCCACGCCGACCGATAATTCGTCGCCGGAATATATTATCCTGCCGGACGGTATATTAAAACGTTTTGATAAATATTCTATTGCGACGGCTTTATTTGTGTTATTTTTAAAAAAATCAATCGTTGATTTCCCGCCGGCTCTGATGCTGAAATTGTCCAATCCTTTGCTTAAAATAACGTCGGAGCAATAATCAACAAGGCAATCTCTTACCGCCATAGGTCTTATCTGCGTAACAATATATGTGGTTCTTTCGTTGTTTGGGACCATAGGCTCTCTCTTAAACGCTTCGCTCATAATATAATCTTTTTCGCTGAAATCTTCTTCAACGCCGGACCTGTATACTCTTATTAATTCAAGAATGGAAACAAGCCTCATTATTTTAAGGAGCCTGTCTTTGTTTTCTTTGGCTTTAGTTTCTTTATATATTATGTTGATTATATTTTTTATTTCTTTTCTTTTTTTCGTCTCAAACATTTGAAAAAGCTCGTTATCGTCTTTCAAATTCAATATTTTAACTATATATTCTATATCGGCGCCGTATTCTTCGCGGCTGACTGCGGCGTTTATAAAATCTTCAAAAGACGGTCTTCTGTTTACGGAAAAAAGAGTCAGCAAATCATCCGCAAAACGTATAAACAGATCGTGCCACGGAACTTCAATATCGTTATAAAAAGCTTCATGAATCATTTTTTTATCGTAGGCCAGCATGCGCGCTTTTGAAAATTCGTCCAGATAATGATCGTCTAAAATCCAATTTTCGCCGTCATAGGTTATTCTTTCTCTGGCCGATACTATAAAGATCTGGTCAATCAAATCTATTATTACGGGCGATATGTCGTCTATTCTGCTTTTTAATCTTTGAAACATAGCGCCGGTAACGATTACGGGTTTCCCTATATCGTACAAATGCAGTTTTGAAAAAATATTTTTCATTCTGGCGTCCATGACTTTGGCTCTGGGCGCTATATTTTCGTCCATATCGGCTATATTTAACATTCTTGACAGCTGCCCCATTTTTTCAAAATACTCTCTTGCAGCCTCAAAACGTCCCTCCGGCGATATCCAATAATTAAATATAACGCCGTCTTTATTAGTGAATATTATTTTTCCGTCTTTTCCGATTTGGGCTGTGATTTTATTTTCAATCACATACATCATGCCGGCTCTTGCAAGTTTATTATCCCATGCCCCTATTTTTTCAAGAAACGCTTTCAGTCTCGGCAAATCCGAAACGCTTAAATCGTTCCAATTGATTATTTTCTGCAATTCGTTTATTTCATCTTTTATAATTTCATTTTCAGGTTTCTTTACGGGTTCGCGTTTTACTTCTTTGATAAATTTTTCAATATCATAAGGGTGCTGTTTAAACACAGCGTCGGATATATCTGCGGCTTTATCCATTGAGATTCCTATGCCGGCATACCATCCTGAAGACAGTTCTTTTCTCTCTTTAGCCGCAACAAGAGCAAGAACGGCTTTTTTTACGGCTTCTTCCGGGCTTATCGCATAAACCCTGCGGTAACGCGCCAATTCTTTTGTATCGTTTAGTCCCGGTATTGTTACGATATATTCTTTTTCGCCGTCCTTTTGTTCCGGCATAACATATTCGCCGTCGGATACCGTAAACGGAGGCATATTCATTTTGCAGTTTAACATACCGCCAAGCGTTTTTATATCGTATTCGGCCCAGAAAGTTCTTTCCTGCTCCAATGCTTTTTCTCTGTTTTTATAATATCTTAAAAGCGCCTTAAAAAGAGCCTGTTTCGGAGAATACGCTTCAACCGTATCGTTAAAAACATTTTTTGTTCCCGCAATAGGAATTGACACTGTAAACTTATATTGGATATTTTGAGTAAATTCGGGATACAGTTCTCTGCTGGTTTCAATTTCTTTTTGATGGGTTTCTTTTTTAACAGCAGACCGGCCGTCGGCAGCTTCCGATATTTTTGTAACTTCCGGAATTTCCGTTACGATATGGTCAATTTTATCGGTGTATTTGGAATATATTACGGCAGCTATTTTATCTATATTTTTTCTGTTTACCGCAATATCGCCATACCAGCCTAAAATCAGTTCCCCTCTTTCTTTTGCAAGAACAAGTTCCCTTACGGCGTTTTTTACGGCTTCTTCCTCGGATGAAGCGTATACTTCCTGATACACTTCAAGACTTTTATGTTTATTAAGTCCCGAAATTGCCACCCTGTACGCCTTTAATTCTTTTTTTACGATTCTTGATACGGGTTTATCCGTTCTTAAAGGAAGCGAATTGCTTTTATGCTCTTCAATTATATCGCCGAGATTATAATCTTTAAAAATTATTGCCAGAATTTTTACTATATTCTTATCGGACACAGCGCCATCATCGGTGTCGTCGCCTATATCATTGTAATCGGCGGTTTCTTCTCCGGCATCCAGCAAATACGGAACGTCAACGTATCTGCCGTTTGTAAGCTTTCCTTCTTTTATGGCTTTAAATATTTTAAAAAGAATGTTTGCCGCGGCTCCTTTCGGAGAATGGGCATACGTGTACTGATATTGCGCGGGCAGTTTATTGTTGATGTTAGGTATAACGACTTTAAATAAAATTCCGTCGCCGGAATACTGAGGAGGAATTTTATACTCGCCTGACGGAGACGTTTCCTCGGGAGCGACGGTTTCCTGATATTCGGATTCTTCCGCCCTGAGTTCATATTCAATTTGGTTCTTTTCCCATAATCTGCCCTCGCAAAGATTGTACGCCGTTGTGTTTATTATACTTGCTTTACTCGGGCTTCTTTTTCCCTTAGCAACTAATTTACCGATTCTGTAAACGTCATAATTTTTCCTTTCTCCGCGCGGTTCTTTTTCAAGCCTTGCGTGCGGATTTTTAATATTCCAGATTATATGAGGAAGTATCAACGACATTACCCATTGTATAAGAGCTATTGTTATTGAAATCGCCGGAATAACTCCGAATGAGGTCAATGTTACGGCAAGAAGAGATATCACGGTGCTGATTCTTACTATAAATACTATCGTTTCAAGACCTGCTTTTCTGACGGTCTGATGATTTGGAGCATGCTGCCTTAAAAACCATTCCTGAAATTTTTCGCTTAAACTGGATACGAATATGTAAGGAGATTCGGCGACGGCGATTATTGACGCTCTTATTATTCTGTGATTTTCCTGAGTTATTCCGATTCTGTCCAAAAACTTGCTTATGGAAGGCAATTCTTCGGATTCGGTATAAATCCAGTTAATAAAACGCTCAATGCTTGCGGTTTTAGTTTTTGAAACTTTATCTTCTTCCGCTCTTTGATTCAACAAACCGGATACGGTCTCATACGAGTCATCTCCGAGAGGTTTAAACAGAGTTCTTAAATAATTTTTTATTTTCCCCTGCTGCTCTTTATCCAAATTGTTTATCAAAACAAATATTTCTTCATATATTTCTTCATCAACGGCGTTCAATCCCGAATTGTTTTTATCCGAGTAATTTAAGGGCAAAATATCTCCCTTTAAAGTATAAATTATCAGCCTTGCGTATTCGCCCAATACCGCCTGAGTTATATCCTTATCTTCAAAACGTATTTTATCGGTTGTCAAACTGTAAAGTTCAAATTCTCCCGCGAACACTTTGCCTGCGGTAGCCATTGTTCTTAACTGCTGAACCGGAGTCTGTATAATTCCTATTTTCTTTGCGCTTTCAGGGAGCATTTTTTTTGCATATTGAATATTTTCAAGAGTATTGCCGGATTCCGTTTCAAGCATAATTCTGCTTTCAATATCCGATTTCTGCGCCTGCGTAAGATCAGAACCCAAAATATTAAGCATTATAAATTTTATTATTTCGGCTTCAGATATTCCCGGAGCTGTTTGGCGCAATCTGTTTTTTATCTGCGGATTCGGAAGTTTTGAAATTTCATTTTCAAGATTTTCAAATTCTTCATTATCCATCGCAAGAAATACGTCAAGAGAAGAAATGCCCGTTTCTCTTACGCCGATAGTTCTTATCATTTTCAGAAGAGGCATCGTGAGCCTTCCGCATCCTCCGGCAATTATCATTTTTTTAATTTTTCCGTTTTCAAGCATATCAAGAGCATATTTGAAGATTGCAAGATTATCATTGCCGCAAAGAACGGCGTAATCAAGCCCTCCGTCAATTTTATCCGAATGCGCCAGATATGCCGAAAGTTTTTTTACAAGTTCCTTTAACTGCGCGTTTTTTGATTCGGTATTTTTGTCTTTTTCAAAACTTTCCATAAACGGTATGATTTTGCGTCTTAATTTCTGCATAACTGAAGCTATATTGGTTTTAAGAGCCGACGAATTCATGACTCTGTAGTTGTATATATACTTATCCGTTTCTTTTCTCATCACTCCGGGAACTATTTCCGTACCGTTTGAATATATTTTATCGGAGTTTTTATGAGTTCTGTTGGCCGGATATGAACCGAAAACTATCGTTTTAAACTTAAGGCTTATTATCGTGCCGGCGCATTTATTGCACGGGGCAAGCGTGCAAAATAAAACGGAATTTTTAACTGGATTTTTCAGCGCGCCGTCAATATAACGCAGCATTGCGTTTGTTTCGTTGAAAAGGTCTTCTATCGTTTTATTTTCATAATCTATGCCTAGAGAGCGCACAAGCTCGTTATCTTTAAAAATAGCGCTCTTTAAAGTTTTGCCGTTTAATTTAATTTTATTCAATAAAGAAAACAACTCTTCTTTTTTTATCCTGCTTATTCTGCTCTTTGTTATATAATTTTCCAAAAAATTTATGATGGCGAAAGTTTCCGCGTGCAGAAGAGAATCGGTATAATTGAAAGCTCTGCCCTCAACGCCGTCGCCGTTAATCATATATGCTCCGACGGGCGGCTGTATGAACGACAAAAACCAGCTTCTTGATTTTTCGGCCAGCCTTACCTGTTCAATAGCCTCGTTCATTCCCGAAACATATCCGGCCGGAATATTTTGTTCAGACGCTAAATCATCGGTTTGCTTTACGGAATCATTATATATGGAAATAATTTCTCCCAGTTTGTTTCTGAGAGCGTTTCTTATATCGTTATTAACTACTCTGTTAATATCTTCTCCGGCGGCATCCAGTTCTTTTTTTGTTATTGCGCCGCCGATTGATTTTTTTGCGCGCCTTGCCTGCCTTATTTTTTTGTTAAGATTCTGAAGCTGCTGTACGGCAAAAAATGTAGCGTACAAATCTTTTTCCGATACGGAAGCTTCCGTCTTTTTGACGGTCTGAGTTTTATCTTCGGTTACTATGTTGATCGCTTGTCCGTCTTCGGTGGTAAAAACAAATCCGTTTTCGGTTTTATTAAAAGAAGTTAACTTAACCTTTGAATTCAGATCGGCCAGCATCTGGTTAAGTATTGAAAGTATATTTTTTCTGCCGGATACGGCTTTAAGCACATCAGCGTTAAGGACTGCTCCTTTTCCCAACTGCGACACAAACATCTTCTGCAGCGTATTGTATAATACTT
>CAZASN010000007.1:0-29169 GCA_964487915.1 uncultured Elusimicrobiaceae bacterium
ACAGACGCATCCGCTCCCAGCTCCCTTAATCTTTCTATCCATCCCCACATCATCTTCTTTGCCAAAAATTTATCCGCATCGCTTAAAGAAGGATATTCAGCCAATTTGTCATTTATTAATTTTATATGCGCCGCTATTTCTAAATCTATCTCGGCCTGCGTCGCTCCCAACGCGTCTACTTTCGCTTTTAAATCGTTTATTACAGACGCATCCGCTCCCAGCTCCCTTAATCTTTCTATCCATCCCCACATCATCTTCTTTGCCAAAAATTTATCCGCATCGCTTAAAGAAGGATATTCAGCCAATTTGTCATTTATTAATTTTATATGCGCCGCTATTTCTAAATCTATCTCGGCCTGCGTCGCTCCCAACGCGTCTACTTTCGCTTTTAAATCGTTTATTACAGACGCATCCGCTCCCAGCTCCCTTAATCTTTCTATCCATCCCCACATCATCTTCTTTGCCAAAAATTTATCCGCATCGCTTAAAGAAGGATATTCAGCCAATTTGTCATTTATTAATTTTATATGCGCCGCTATTTCTAAATCTATCTCGGCCTGCGTCGCTCCCAACGCGTCTACTTTCGCTTTTAAATCGTTTATTACAGACGCATCCGCTCCCAGCTCCCTTAATCTTTCTATCCATCCCCACATCATCTGTTTGGCCAAAAATTTATCCGCATCGCTTAAAGAAGAATATTCCGCCAATTTGTCATTTATTAACTTTACATTTGCCGCTATTTCTAAATCTATCTCGGCCTGCGTCGCTCCCAACGCGTCTACTTTCGCTTTTAAATCGTTTATTACAGACGCATCCGCTCCCAGCTCCCTTAATCTTTCTATCCATCCCCACATCATCTGTTTGGCCAAAAATTTATCCGCATCGCTTAAAGAAGAATATTCCGCAAGTTTTGTCTCTATCAAATTAACAACCACTGCTATTTCTTCCTGTATACTGTATGCATCAATTTCAGCTTGTATTTGAGCTTTAAAACCTGATGAAATTAATCTTGCTATCCATGTATCAAAAGTGTCGCCCGGTAATATTTCCTGTGATAAAATACTGTTAGTCAATGATGCTGAAAGTGAAAAACCTGACGGCAATACTATTCCCAATGCATTAAGAACAGCGTCTATGCTTCTTGTAAACTGAGGAATATTTTTTTCTTGCGCATCAGCTATAATAGCATCTATTTCTGTCTGGCTTGTCGCCGCGTCTATCAAACTCTTGTAATTATCTTTTTGTTCCTGAGTTAAATATGTCAGTCCGTCTATTGTTGTTTTGGCAGTTTCTTTTGCCGCAGCCAATTGTGTTTGATTAGCTTCCGCCAATATAGCGTCTATTTCCGCCTGGCTTCCAGCCGCATCTATTCTTGCCTTATATCCGTTCTTTTGGTCAGTCGTTAAATTAAGTCCGTCTATTGTTGTTTTGGCAGTTTCTTTTGCCGCAGCCAATTGCGTTTGGTCAGCTTCCGCCAATATAGCGTCTATTTCCGCCTGGCTTCCAGCCGCATCTATTCTTGTCTTATATCCGTTTTTCTGGTCTGTCGTTAAATTAAGTCCGTCTATTACTGTTTTTGCGGCAGTTTTTGCAGTTTCAAGATCATTAGCCGCACTTGCCTGTGTAGCTTCAGATACTATGCCGTCTATTTCAGACTGGCTTGCAGCAGCATCTATTCTTGCCTTATATCCGTTCTTTTGGTCAGTCGTTAAATTAAGTCCGTCTATAGTTCCTTTGGCTGATTCTTTTGCAGACGCAAGTTGGGTTGAGGCAGCTTCATTATCAGCCTGGACGGCTTCGGATACTATGCCGTCTATTTCAGACTGGCTTGCAGCGCCGTCTATTCTTGATTTATACCCGCTCTTCTGATCTGAACTTAAATTGCCAAGTCCGTCTATCGTCCCTTTGGCTGATTCTTTCGCAGACGCAAGCTGGGTTGAGGCAGCTTCATTATCAGCCTGAACCGCTTCAGATACTATGCCGTCTATTTCAGACTGGCTTGCAGCGCCGTCTATTCTTGATTTATACCCGCTCTTCTGATCTGAACTTAAATTGCCAAGTCCGTCTATCGTCGCTTTGGCGGCAGTTTTTGCATTTTCAAGCTGCGCCGCTTCTTCCGCTGCGGCTGCGTCATTATTTGCTTGAATAGCCTCGGATACTATCCCGTCTATTGCAGACTGGCTTGTCGCTCCGTCTATGCTTGATTTATATCCGCTCTTTTGATCTGAACTTAAACTTCCAAGTCCGTCTATAGTCGCTTTGGCTGATTCTTTAGCAGACGCTAACGGATCTTCTTCAGGCGCTAAAGTTACTGCAACATCGGTAATAGTAGCAATCGGAGTTACTGTAGCTTCTACAGTTTCCACCGCTACTTCCGTGGGAGTAGGAGTTGCCGAAGCTGCGGCTTCTGCTGCTTCCTGCGCTGTCTTTGCTTCTTGATTAGCATCTCTTGCATCTTTTACTATTGAATTTATACCGTCAACAGAATCTGCAGAGTTGATTTTGTTTATAAAATTTGATTTCTGATCGGAACTCAAATAACTTAAATCTCTTACTATATTTATCGCCGCTTCTCTTTCTGCGTCAAGATTAACTACAGGTTCCTGTTCAACAACTTGGGGTTCTGCTGTAGGCGCTACTGTCGGCTCTACAGTTGGTTCTGCAGTCGGTGCAGCTGTAGGTTCAGCAGTCGGTTCCTGAGTTGCCGGCTGTTCTGGAGCTGCAGTTTCTACCGGCGTCTCCTGTTTAGGCTCTTCTTGAGCCGGAGCCTGAGGTGCTTCGGCAGGTTTTTCTTCTTCAGGGGGCGTTTGCGGCTCTTCCGCAGGAGTTTCCTCGCCGCCTTCTTCAGCTCCTTTTTCAGCAAGCATTTCTTCTTTACTTAAAGCTCGTCCGTTGGTTATATTTTTAGAAGTTAATATTGACCCTTCCGACCAGCCGTTATATGTGTTTTTAAGATATTCTTCCAATCCTTCTTTTGAAACTTCGGTTACATTTTCTCCGTCACTGATAGATATGGTTCCCGCGGCAGTTACTTCAAGATATATATAATGGTCTTCGCCGTTATTTAAAACAGCACCACCCTGAACAAGCGCTATAACCTGATCTCCCGGTTTTGATAAAGCTTCCAACATTCCCGTTATAGTTACATTATATCCGTTATAAGTTTTATTCGTTTTTTGTTCCAAAATGTCTTTAATGGCCTGCATACTTGTATAAATATTTTCATCCGTCATAAAAAGATTTTTGGCTATAGCATCAGTCAAATACAGAGCGCCTGATACTGAGCCTGAAAAACTTGTTTTTAACACTTTTGAAACAGCATCGCTTGCGCAGTTAAATATATCGCCGCCGTTTTTGATAAAATCAAATAAATTTTTTCTGTCAGTCAAAGGCATTGCAGATAGATTCAATAATTCTTCCAGTCTTGTTTTCTGCTGTTCAGTTATACTTGCATTTGTCTGAATTTCCGCTAAAAGTTGGTTTAATTCAATATAATCCTGCGTTGTTTTTACACGCTCCACCTGCCCCGCAGAACCGGCTAACGGAGTGGCAAATCCTATAACGGATAATAATAATTTAGCCACAGGTCTTGTTTTTTCAAAATATAATAAGGCAATGAAGACAACTGCAAGAGCGACTCCTATCATTAACCCGACGGGTGATATCATGGAAGTTACTGCCGTTATTAATGCCGCTCCTTTGATTACAGAAAAAAGTATCGCAACGCTTACCGCGGCGAGAGGCGAAAATATCTTTAAAAAATTTACTACTTTGTTTGTTTTTGTTATATTTTTAACCGGTTTATTTATGTATTTCATTTTATACATATAAAAAGAAACCCCGACAACGCCCAATATCAGCATTAACGGAAATAGAGAACTTAATGCAACTCCTATTATAGGCAAAGTTATTATTCCAAGTTTTACCAATATAAAGGCAGGCAGAATGCATCCGAGAGTAATACCTGCATAAGTAAAAAATGTTTTTCTTGAAGCGGATTCTCTTTCATTAAATAATTTTTTAGGCAATACATATTTTGCCGCGATGAATGAACCCATACCTGCAACCGCCAAAACAGCCGAACTAAGCAAGCTGACCGCCGGGAAAACAGCCGGCAGAAATATAAACGAAATAAGTCCTATAATACCGATCATAAAGCCTGTAGTAACAGCCGAGGTCTTTGACTGCTGCGAACTTGACGTGGTTTTTATATTTTTAACTGTTTGTAAATTAGGAACAATATTTCTGTTTGAAACAATAAAAACAATTGCGGCTATAACCGATACGCCTGCGCTTATCAAAGCAGTCATAATAAGAGTCGGCGTTCCAAAAGCTATTGCCATAATAAGAATGCCTAACGCCGTAATTGAAGAAATCTGCATTACCGAAGATAAAAGTTTATTCAAATAAGATTTAAAAGCGTCTTTTCTGTATTTTGAATCGCCTGTTCCGGCATATTTACCCAAAGCAGAATTTGAACCGTTTCTCTGTAATTCGGAATTTATTTTATTAATAAGAGGTTTTATCGCAAAATTAAATAATATTATAAAAAATACAATAGCGGCTATTACAAGAGCCGCGGGCGAAAAAGAAATACCTATAACTACAGCGCCGGTAAATATTTTCATCAATGCCACGCCTGCAAAACCTATTATAAGCCCTTTTACAAGCATAATTGAATATTTTAAAACATTACCAAGCACTTTATTTGCTGTTTTGGATACATTTTTTGCAGTCTGTTTTTGAGTAAGCGTGATTTCTATATCTTTGAATTTTTCACCTTTGGCTTGTTCATACGCCGCCAATTGCGCTTTTACCGCAAAATTGTCGGTCACTCTGGCCAATAAAGCGACTTTTTCGGTTTCCTGGTCAAGTTCGGCAAATTGTGAAAAACTTTGGAAAATTTCATTTTTAAAAACATTGCTTAAATTATAATTCGCATCAGATAAAGCAACTGCCAAATCGCTCCATGCCTTATCAAAACTTTCAACTATTTTCAATCTCAAATTTTCTATATCTTCATCTGTAATGTCTTCATGCGCTTTTTTGAATTCTTCTCTGGTCATTGCGAACAATGTTATAATCCACTGATCCGAATCATATGCTTTTCTTGCATCGGCATACTGTTTTATTACATTCCAGTAATCTTTACCGTATCTCTGTATCTGCATAATTCCTGACAATTCGCTGTTTGTGGAACTGTCTCTTATCTGTACGATACTGTCAATTATAGCCTGTGATTTCCCGTAAGATTTTATTTCACCGTTTTCCACGGCGGCATCGTTAAATATATTTGAATCGTCTGACATAAAAGAAGAGATAAATCCTTTTTCCGCATCCGATACGTTTTCAATTCCGGATACCAGTTGTTCCGTTCTTTGCTGTTGTTCCTGAGAGTCCGTTACGGTATTATGTTTTTGTGATATTTTAGATTTAAGAATAGCCAAGTCTTCTTCCGTCATTTCTTCACGGTCTATTTCGCTTAAATTCAATATGTCTATGAAAAAACCTTTTGTTCCGCTTCTTCCGATTCTTGCTTTAAACTGATTCCATATTGACTGATCTCTGTCAAATACCGTATTTATGCTGACCAGTCTTTCTACCGTTCCTTGAGGTTTTGGATCTATACCTGTTGCTATAAGATTGGTTCCTATTATAATCATTCCCGGAATAGCGGTTAATATTTCCAAAGCTTCTTCTATTGTTGCGGGTTTTTTGTCTGTGCCCGGAATAACAGGCAGATTGTCAGGATCTGTTATTACATATATTTTATTTTTTGTTCTTGACTGCGGCAATTGTTTTTCCAAACTTTCTTTCTGCACCAAAGCTTCCGCCGGATTTGAAACTCTTATAAACGTGACTGTTTTTGTATCCTCGGGTTTACCGTCTATCGCATCAATTTTATTTACCGTTTCAAATATTTTTTCAAGCTGTTTTTCTCTGTTTTCGGTTAAAAATTGGGCAATCATAACCGGTTTAGAACCGCCTTCTGACCCTAAAGATATGACGTCTTTGCCGTAAAGAGCGTGTACCGCATAAGAATCAATTGTTCCCGTCGCGCCGGCATATCCTTCTATAACTTCTTTATCTTCAAGGAATGCGTTTACGGTCATAGATAGATCTTGTTTTGTTTCAAATGACCATATTATCTGATGGCCTTTATAAGACAAAAATTCTTTTTTTGAAGCAGCAATTTGTCTTTGAACAACGAATTCAACAGCCAAATGCAGATTATTGCTCATTTTTACGCTTTCTCTTGTTTCCATAGTAGTCTGGTCAAGAAGAACTATTTTTATAAATTTTGAATCGGGTTTTTCAGCTATATGAGTTACTGAAATTAAATAATCTCTTCCGGGTTTATATACATACATGGCAATAAGCGAATTTTCAACAAATGCTAAAATTTCATCGTCACTTAAACCATCAAAATCAATTTTGGCTCCGTCCTTGATTGCAATTGATTTGGAAAGGTTACGGAATGCAGAAACTATTTCCGCTTTTTTACTTGTATTTATTTTGACTTTTCTTCCCTCTATAGTATAATAACTGCCGTCCAATATTCCGGCAACATCGCCGGCTAATCTCTGGAACAGCGCGCTTTCTATAAAATTATCTCTGTTGCCTTCGGAAATTGTAAACGTATCGTTTGCGCCTTGTATCAAAGGTCTGTGGATTTCATCTATAAGAAGTCTCCACTTTTTCTGCGTTATTGTTTTTTCATCGGCATTTGCTTTCAAATCTTTTTGTCTGTCCCATACAAAAGCTGACATTGACGAACCGGCAACGACTCTTGCCCGTCTGTAAACGTCTTTTTTAGTCGTATTTTCAGTTATAACAGTTTTATTTTTTGAATCCCAGCTGTAAAGCACGTTTTTAGAGTCATCGGATTCATGCACAAAACCGAACTGAAGAGGCAAAGGCTTTTTTGTTTGGGCATCTGTTTTTATAACTCCGAGTTTGATCATTTCCTCTTCATTGTCATATACAAAGCGGAACATCGCTTCAATATCTCTTTTTGCCAAATCCGCCGTATTAGTCAAAAACAAAATATCTTTGCCTTCGGCAAGCAATTTGACAACAGCCAATTTGAAAGCGTCTGATTTTCCTGCTCCCGTACCGAGTTCAACAACGCCGTTTTTAACCATCACAGCAGCGCTTATTATCTGTCTTGTCGTTTTATTGCTTCTACCGGCACCTTTCTTATATATACGTTCCTGTCTGTTTTGAAACATTTCAACATAATCAGCCCCAAGAACCTGAGTCGCCCATTCCAAAGTTTTTCCGTACTCAAGCCTTTCCTGTTTGCTAAGAGAGTCTTTATTAAATATTTTTTGTATAAATATTTTTATTTTTTCACGCGTTTTTTCATTCCCCAGACTCATCCATACAGCCGCAAAATAACTGCCCAAATCTCCAAACCCTACCATAAATTCAGGCATCCATTTATGATTTATATGTCTCAATTCATGCAGCAAAAAAGTTTCAAGCAAATATTGATTTTTGATGTTTTTGTCATAATCCAAAAAAGCTTTAAGAAGAAAAGGATTCATTACAATCTTTTTTTCTTCTTTTAAAACTTCAAAAAGTTCTCCTTCTCCTTTAAGTGAAAAAATATTGTTTATTCCGGTTTCATCCAAGCCGTCTATATCCTCCATACTTGATAAACCCAAAACTTTAAGGATGCTGTTTCTTGTTTTCTCAGATACCGAATTTAAAACAGTCTTTAACAATTCTCTTTTGTCAGCAGCATCGGACATAATTGCCTGATTTTCAGCCGCTTGCTGCTGCGCTTCAAGCAATACTTTCTGCTGGTCGGTAAGATTTCTTTTTATCCCAAGAAATGCTAATGAACTTGTAGTAGTAAGCAATCCTGTAACAACAATAACAATAGGTAAAGTCCCTGTGAATATAAGTATAGGAAGCGTAACTAAAGTTGCAATAGCAAAAAACGCCGATAATCCCGTTGCGGCTCTTAAAGATTTTTTAACTGAATCAACTGATTTTTGCTGTGATTCGGTACGCGATTCGGTTTTTCCGCTATCGGCTACTTTTTCAAAACTTGTTATTGTTCCTTTGTTTCCTTCTATTGTCATTTCACCGACGTATTTATCGGTATCATCGGTTACGGTAAAAGAAAATTTATTGTTCCCGAGAGATACTATATCTGTTATCTTCGGATTTAATAACGTCATGGGAAGCGTCGCCAAAGCCTGAAAACTAATCTTGCTTTGTTCCTGCGCTATTTTGTAATAAGTTTCTTCCGCCGCTTTCGTATCGCCGGTTACGTTAGGTGTAATTACTATATTTGTTATATTTTTCTGAGCCAGCAAATCAGATACTCCCTGCGTATGAAAACCGCCGGTAATAACTATGTATATTTCTTTTGCGTCTTTCAGAGAGGACATTACTTTTTCAAGTTCGCTTGTTCCGGAGACATTTACAAGAAGTTTATTTGTATTTTTAATTCCGTCAATATTTGCCAAAAAGTAGTTGTTTCTGGCTAAGTTAATCGCATAAAATTTGTCTGATATGTTCTCATATTCAGATATTGCGGCAATTTGTCTGTCATCAATATATTTAACCCATAAATGTTTAAATTTATCAATATTAGCCTGATAATACTTGCAGTCGTCGGAAGTTATTTTGCTTGTAAGATAGTCTCTGTAATATTTAATAAAATTGCTTATAAATACAACTTCTTCTTCGGCTTTGTTTGCCGCAAATTTATCATTAATTTCATCTTTAAAATTCTGTTCTTCTTTTATCAGCTGTAAAGGATTTATTTTCTGGCTTAATTCCATATAAGCAAAAAACTTTTCCAGTTCCGGAAAATTTACGGAAAGATTTAAGTTATATTGTCTTGAAAGTTTTACGATATACCCGTAAAGTTTATCCATCTGCTGGAAATTCTGCGTTGAATCAACCAGCATTTTATATGCGTTATACGGAAGAACTTCTTTTAATTTAAGAACGAACATCTGCAATTCCTGCGTTGTTCTCGTATAATCAATATTTTTTTGGCTTTCCATCAAACGCATATACAATGCAAGATTTTCATAATTATTTATGTCAATGCCCAGTTTTTCGGCATGTTTTGACATCAGTACGAAATATTTCTTCGGGTCGGTATTTCCGGAAACATAACTTGCCGATAATTCTTCAATCTTCTTCTGCTGTCTGTTGTAATAATTATTTTGTAAAGTTTTTACCGTTTTCTGAATTTCGTCCAATAAAAAATTTATATTATTTTGATTATCTATGAGAGTTCCGAATCTTTTTAAGTTGTCAAAATACTGTTCTTTATTTTCAAGACCTTTTATAAGCTCGGTTTTGTTTTTTAAGGCCGAATAATATTCGGCGCCGGTTAAACGGCCCGTATCTATAAGCTTATCCATTATAGCGTTTCTTACGTTTTCTTCTTTTGCGTCGGTAAGCCATTTTGTGCTTACCTGTCCGTAAGCGCCTTCAAGATAAATATTTTTAACGCCGTATTTTGAATCAAAAAGGTCAATAATTCTGCTTATATTTCTTTGAACTTCAGGATGGCTGTGCAGATCCTGAATATTAATAACTACCTTATCACTGCCTCTGTAATCTGCGGTTGTGATTTTACCATAACTGTACGGGAGTTCAAAATCCTGAAAAATCTGTTTAAATTGCGCAGTTGTTCTGTTATTATCCATAACGGAAGCAACGGCCTGCCCGTAAACGGATGTTAAAAGGAAACAGTTAATTACGACTATCGCCGTAATTTTCATAAACGTCATTGAAAGAATCCATCCGCTTGTTTGCGAATAAGCGCGAAGAATTTTTTCTTTCGCTATTCCCTTTAAAAGATTTTTAAATATGTTCATTTTAACCCCCATTTTGCGTTGTATAAAACGCAAAATAGCTCGGCTTTATACAAGCCGAGCTATCATATTATTTTTATTTATTGTATTTATAATATTGTCATCGCTACTTATATTACGTCTTGTCAGTAATATATATAGTAATAACAACATTATATTAAATTTTATAAACATATCCAGACATCGCACTTTATCTCTTTCTAAAATTCTGTAATTAAGCAATTTATGATAGGTAACGCTTACAAAATTATCAGATACATTCAAATATTTGATTTTATTAACAAAATTAAGAGAATTTATTATATTGTTTGGTATTATAGAATATCCTGCTGATGCCCTTGCGCTGCTTCCTTCTTTAGCTTTTTTATCTTTATGTTTTTGTGAAGAAGAATCCTTTGCAACATTAGTTTTATTGACTGTTTCAATAAACATTTTTGATATGGCATTTACCGGCAATGTTGATACGGAAAAAAATTGAGATAACAAAGTATCGGCCGATACTCTCATAGAATCCGTGAACGTTAAATTAATATTTGTAAACGTTACGGATTCAGCCGAACCTGCTATAATGCAAAACAGAACCGCACAAGCAATAACCTTGTGCAATAATTTCACAGTACTTTTTGAAAAGTTTACTGTTAATCTGTCCATAACTCTCCTGCTTTAATTCCCCGAACTTTGTGAATTCAAATACTCCTGTAAAATACTGTTTAAATCCAAATCCGACATATCTCCGGCAGTTCCTTCAGCGTATCTCTTCTCTATAAGACTTGAAAAAGATAATATTTTTACAATTTCAGAAGCCGAAGGTTCAGAGCCGTAGCTTTCAAGAACTATCCACTGCGTCTGATTTTTCATAACAGTCAGTTTGTTTGTAGTGGCATCCCATACGCCTATTAACTGCCCGTTATGATAAATATTTTTTGTTATTATTCTGTCGTTAAACGTAGTATATACGTCTTCTTTGCTCTGGTTATACCAGGTCGTTGTCTGGGTTGTATTGTTAAAAACAAAAACAAGAGTGTTGCCGTTCCAGCTGTATTCTTTTATTGTTTCGCCGTTTGCGTCTTTTGTATAAGTCTGTCTTCCCAATTCATCGTAATAAGTTATTGAACCGTCCTGCTCGTTTTTAACATAAGCGAGAACTTTTGTTCCGTCAGGATTTGTTTCTCCTTCTCTGTAAACATATGTTTCCAAAAGATTGCCGTCCTGATCTCTTGATTCCAAAATATTTCCCGTTGCGTCATAAACGTTGTTTTTTGCGTCTTCCGTATAAGTATTTCTGGTTATGGTAGTCCATTTGCCGTCTTCTCCCAAAGTAACGGAAAACATAAGTTTTGATCCGTTCCAAAAACATTGTTTTATAACGGTGCCTTCGGCGTTTACCGTTTTATCTTCTTTGCCGTTCGTATAATAAGTCACTTCGCCGGTTCTGGGATTTATTATCTCAGACAAAACCTGATTGCCGTTTGAATCCTGCTTGTATACAAATTTTGAAATAACAAAACCGTCTGCGTCTTTCGTAACGGTAGCAGAACCTTTTTCATCAAAAAAAGTCGTAGTATGAACAAGTTCAAGAGGAGAGTCAAGACTGTCTCTTTTGTACTGATAATTTTCTCTGGAAACTAAAAGACCGTGGCTGCCTGTTTTGTCTTTCTGGATTACCGTTAAAGTTTTTCCGTCTTCGCCTCTTTCGTAGCTTATATCCTGATACTGGCATGCCGATAATATATAACCGTCCGCGTCATAAACGGCGACTTCTCTGCCAAATTCATCGTATGTCGTTTTTGTTTTTGACATTTCATCGGTAATATAACTTAACGTTTTGCCGTATTTGTCGTAATTGTAAGTTCTTGTAAGATTTCCCTGATTGTCGTATTCTTTTGAAACCGCGCCGGCTGCATTGTATTGTCTGTATCCCAAAAGTTCTCCGAATTCATTTTTGACTTCAGCGATATCGGTTCCTGAAATTTTGGTGCTTATGCTTGTTAAATTACCTTGAGCGTCAATGCTTTTTGTCGTCCCGCCCAATGAAAAACTCATTGAACCGTCTTTCGATATGCTTAATGACATTTTACCGTCGGGAGTATAATACAACCTGTTGCCTGAAGAATCCGTCGCGACAACCGGTCTGTTTGGAAGTATATTGACCATCATTTTAGGGGTTGCAAAATTTCTTAAGTCGGCAACGGTCCTGCCTTCGGGGCCGAACGTATACGGAGAAGGCGCTTCTAAAAAAGATGCCCCTGCGTTACCTGCCGTTAACACAAGAGATAATACCAAAACAATCATATTTTTCATCTTTTTTACCTCCTCCCTATTTTTCCCTCAAACAAATTATACAAACTCTGTCTGAAAAATAATAGAAAAAATTGTGAAAAATTTGTGAAATTTCATAGCTTTTTGTACTCTGTATTATAAACCTCATAAATTTCAAAAGTCAGTTCGTCAACGACAAGCGGCATATCTTTCGGAGGCAAAACTTCTCTGCCCAAACAAATAAGATTCTGCCCTTCAAATTGTTTTAATTTTTTATTTTTATCTACCATCATAAAACGGTCTCCGAATTCATCCGTTATTATAACGATAGGAACTTCAATTCCTTTTAAATTTTTTCTTGTTTCAAAAGATACTTTGCCTTCTACAACGTCAAACAGCACGGGTTTATTTAAAATGGCGTTTACGGCGAGCCTTGCCTTAATTTTTTTCAACGTTTTCTGTTTTAATTTTTCCTGCAGTTCCTGCGATATTTTTTCAGCGTCAACGGCAGCCGCCTTGCGCGAATATCCTTCTTTCGGTATAAATTTTTCAACCGTCAGATAAAGTCTTATCGGATGGCCGTCAACGTTGTCGCCTTCTTTTGGAATTCTCATTTTTCCTATTACGCTGACTTGTTTCTCAATATAATTTTTCATATCAAATTTTTCGGGATTTTCAATAAAATAATAAAATTCGTTATTGCCGGATAAATATACGGAATCATTTTTTGAAAGTTTAAGTTTGCCGTCGACATTCATAAGAAGATTTTTAACTTTATATTTAGGCCCGTCCTGCCATTTTGCTTTCATATATTTTGACACCAAAATAGGAGTAACCGCAATTGAAATAGCGATAATAACAACAATGCTTCCGAATATAAACCATTTTTTATTTGCGCCGGATTTTGTTTCCATGTAAAATTCTCCCATTTTTAAAATAAGACCGGAAATATTCCATTGTTATTATAGCACTATATTTTCGTTTTTTCAATACAAAACACAATTAACGCATTGACTCCGGAATTTTTTTAGATTATTTTTTTAAATCCGTTTCTCTGATTTGCACTTTTCTTATTTTGCCGCTTATTGTCTTCGGAAGTTCTTTGACAAATTCAACAACTCTGGGATATTTATACGGCGCAGTCACTTTCTTGACGTGATTTTGAAGTTCTACTACGAGAGAATCGCTGGGCTGGTATCCTTTTGCAAGAACAACCGTGGCTTTTACGATCTGTCCTCTGTCAGAATCCGGTACGGCGGTTATGGCGCATTCAAGAACCGAGGGATGTTCAAGAAGAGCGCTTTCAACCTCAAAAGGTCCGATTCTGTATCCCGAACTTTTGATAACGTCGTCGGCCCTTCCGACAAACCAAAAATAACCGTCTTCGTCTTTGTATACGACGTCTCCGGTATAGTAATATCCGTTTTTCCATACGGAATCCGTAATTTCTTTATTTTTGTAATATCCGCAGAAAAGCCCGAGAGGTTTTCCTCTGCTTACGTCTATAGCCAAAACGCCTTCTTTGCCGGGTTCGCATGAATTTCCTTCATCGTCAAGTATATCAATTTTATATGCCGGCGAAGGCTTTCCCATTGAACCTGGTTTGGGTTTTATCCAGATAAAGTTTCCTACCATAACCGCGCTTTCGCTTTGCCCGAATCCTTCCATTATCGTATGTCCGGTAAGTTTTTTCCACTGCTGCAAAACTTCCGGATTTAAAGGTTCGCCCGCGACGGCGCAGTATTTTAATTTTGAAAAATCATATTTTGACAAATCTTCCTTGATCAAATATCTGTAAACGGTCGGAGGCGCGCAAAAAGTCGTAACATTATGTTTTGTTATCACTCCGACTATATCTATAGGCGTAAATTTTTCGTGATCGTATACAAAAACGGCGCTTCCGGATATCCATTGTCCGTAAATCTTTCCCCAGCCGGATTTTGCCCAGCCCGTATCGGCCACGGTTAAATGAAAGCCGTTATCATGAACGTTCTGCCAGTATTTTGCCGTGGTTATATGGCCCAAAGGATATGTAAAATCGTGCAGCGCCATTTTGGGCATACTGGTCGTGCCGGAAGTAAAATAAATTAAAAATTTATCGTCGTTTTTTGTCGCCGTATCTCCGGCAGGTCTTTCAAAAACGTCTGACTGTTTTTCTATTCCTTCGTTAAAAAAATGCCAGCCGTCAATTTTTCTGTCAACCGAAACTTTAATTTTTAACGTCGGAGAATTTTTTTCGGCTTTATTTATATGTTCCACGACTTCTGATTCGCCGACCGAAACTATCATTTTTACGTCGGCTGCGTTATTTCTGTAAACGATATCTTTTTCCGTAAGAAGATGAGTTGCGGGGATAACGACTGCGCCTATTTTATGCAAAGCGACGGCGCAAAACCAGTATTCAAACCGTCTTTTTAAAATCAGCATTACGAAATCGCCTTTTTTGATTCCGAGCGATTTAAAAAAATTTGCCGTTTTATTGCTGTACTTTTTCATATCGGAAAAAGTAAAAGTTTTTTCAAGGCCTTTATCGTTACACCAGATTAAACATTTTTTATCCGGTTCAAGCAAAGCTGTCGCGTCAACGACGTCAAAACCGAAATTAAAATTTTCCGGCACTTTAACTTCATAATTTGCTAAAAAATCCTCGTAAGAAGAAAAAACTTTCTTTTTAAGAAACCTGTCAAGTAACATCGTAATTTTTTCCTTTAAAAAACTACGGCGATAAATTTTGTTGTCTCGCAGCCGACGGCGGTAACATAGTGTTTGCAGTTTGAATCAAAATATAAAGAATCGCCTTCATTTAAAACAACTTCATTCCCGTCAAGATAAACCTTTAAAGTCCCTTCCAAAACGTAAGTAAATTCCTGTCCGTCATGGGAGTACGGCTGCACTTGTCCGTCTTTTTTATCTTTTGCGGTAACCAAAAATATCTGCGCTTTTTTATTTGTAAAACCGTAAGCTATATCCTGATAATCGTATTCTTTCCTTCTTTCTACTGAAACGCCTTTTCCTTTTCTTACGATGCTGTATCTGTTAAGATGCGGATTCTGTCCGGTTGCAAGCGTAATAAATTCAACGCGGAATTTTTCCGCTATTTTTTTTAGTATGCCTATCGGAATATCAAGCTGGCCGTTTTCGTATTTTTCATACGTTTCTTTATCAATATTCAACTCTTTTGCCAGCGTTTCGGGAGAAATATCGGAGATATCCCTTAAAGTTTTTATTCTTTGACCGATATCTTTTATATCATCCTGCATATTTACCCTCCGGTTATTTTATTCCTTGCCGGCAAATTCCATCTGTTTCAAGAAATCTTTATTTGATTTTGAAGCCTTCATCCTTTTGGTTAACTCTTCTATCACTTCTATCGTATTCATATTGCTCATCACGTTTCTCATAATCCACATTTTATTTTTTTCATCTTCCGTAAGAAGCAATTCTTCTTTTCTCGTTCCGGATCTCAACAGGTCAATGGCAGGATAAAGTCTTCTGTCCGCCAATTTTCTGTCAAGATAAACTTCGCAGTTGCCGGTTCCTTTAAATTCTTCAAATATAACGTCATCCATTCTGCTTCCCGTTTCAATAAGAGCCGTTGCTATAATCGTTAAACTGCCGCCTTCTTCAATATTTCTCGCCGCTCCGAAAAATCTTTTAGGTTTTTGCAAAGCGTTTGAATCAAGACCACCCGACAAAACTCTTCCGCTTGAAGGTATTGCCGCGTTATAGGCTCTTGCAAGCCTTGTTACCGAATCCAAAAGTATAACGACGTCTTTTCCGTGTTCAACAAGCCTTTTGGCTTTTTCTAAAACCATTTCGGCGACCTGAATATGCCTGTCGGAAGGTTCGTCAAAAGTTGAGGAAACAACTTCACCCTTTACGGATCTCTGCATATCTGTAACTTCCTCGGGTCTTTCATCAATAAGCAAGACCAAAAGAACTATCTCCGGATTATTTTCGGTTATGGAATTTGCAATTTTCTGCAATAAAACGGTTTTTCCTGTTTTCGGAGGAGCATTTAACAACACTCTTTGTCCTTTTCCTATCGGGATGAACATGTCTATAATTCTTGTTGATATTTCATTTGTTGTCGTTTCCAAAATTATTTTTTTATCAGGATACAAAGGAGTTAAATTATCAAAAAGAGGCCTTTCTCTGATTTTATCCAAATCTTTTTCGCCGTTAACCGAAACTATTTTCAAAAGCGCGAAATATTTTTCATGATTCTGCGGAGGTCTTACGTAGCCTCCGACAGTATCTCCTTTTCTTAACGCGAATTTTTTAATTTGAGGCGGTGCTATATATATATCATCCGGACCGGAAAGATAATTGTAATCGGCGGATCTCAAAAAACCGAAACCGTCATGTTTAATTTCCAGAACTCCTTCGTCGTAAGCCTGACCTTTCTCCTTCATTTCGGCTTCAAGAATTTTGGCTATCAATTCCTGTTTTTTTAAACCGGTTATCGTTTCTAAATTCATAGATTTCGCCATTTTAACAAGTTCTACCATTGTTTTTTTAGACAATACGGTCTGTTCCATAACCTGATCCGACTGTTCCGATTTTTTTTCTTTTTCTTCAGACATTAAAATATCTCCTGTAATATAATTTTCCCATTATATTTTTTTGATTTGCCGCTTTTAAATCTTTGTTTTGTTTTGATTTGCATACTTGTTTTAAGAAGGTTTTACATATAGATAAGTTTTACAAAATAATAAAAGTATTTTTCTGATTTTTGCACCGATAAAACATTTTGTGAATTTTCAGTATTGTATACTTTTTATTTTTTAATGTCAATATACCGGTTTTACGATAAAAACATATAACCCGCCCGCCTGTTTTATTGCAAAATAAGGCTCAAAAGTGTAGAATATCGCAAATATATACAAGTATGGGAGAACTTATGGCTAACAAAAAAATCGGCATTATAACATCCGGCGGAGACGCTCCGGGAATGAATGCGGCCGTCAGGTCTATAGTAAGAACCGGCATATATAACGGCTTTGATCTCATAGGTTTTAAAAGGGGTTTTAAAGGACTTCTTGACGGAGAATATTCAAATCTTACCGTAAGATCGGTAAGCGGAACAATAAATCTTGGCGGAACAAAACTTCACACCGGAAGATGCCCGGAAATGAAAACAAGCATAGGCTTAAATAAAGCCGTAAAAATAATAAAAGAAATGAATCTTGAAGGGCTTGTCGTAATAGGCGGAGACGGATCTCTTGCCGCGGCAAACGCTTTAAGCAAACACGGAATCAAAGCAATATCAATTCCGGCTTCAATAGATAACGATGTATTCGGAACAGACGAAACGATAGGATATGATACGGCGTTAAACACCGCTGTTGAGGCAATAGACAAAATAAGAGACACCGCAAACAGCCACGACAGAGTTTTTGTAGTTGAAATAATGGGAAGAGAACACGGTTTTTTGACTTTGGCCGTAGGAATGGCTGCCGGAGTTGAAGTAATAATAGTGCCTGAAGTTAAAATAAACCGCAAAGAATTATATATGCAGCTCAAACAGGGATTCATAAACGGAAAAACTTCTCTGATAATAGCTTACGCCGAAGGCTGCGGAAGTTCAGTGCAGTTTGCGCAGGAAGTTGCAAAAAACACGGGAATGGACGTAAGAGTAAGCAATCTCGGCTATATACAGAGAGGCGGAACGCCTACCGCAAGAACAAGAATTTTAGCGTCAGTCTTCGGAGCTCATGCGGTAAAACTCTTAAAAGAAGGCAAATCAAATCTGCTTGTCGGCATTACAAACGGCAAAATTTCATATACTCCGATAAAAACGGCGATATCTTCCGAAAAAACTTTTGATATTGAGAGTTATAACATATTAAAAAAACTGTCTATATAAAATTATGAATCTTCTTATACACGGTACAGGAAAACAGGCGCAGCTTGTCTACGGAGAAATCAGCCGCGATAAAAAATACAGAGTAGTAGGTTTTACGTGCGACGACGAGTTTTTTAAAGACGCTGCTTTTATGGGCAAAAAAGTTTTTAAAATATCCGGCATTGAAAATTTTTTTAATCCGAAAAATACTTTTGTTTTATCTCTCGGACTTTTTTCATCCCCCAGAAAACGTTATATTTCATATTTAAACATTAAAAAAAAAGGATACAAATTTATAAATTTTATAAGTAAAAACGCCATAATCCAAAAAGATTTAAAAATAGGAGAAAACAACGTAATATACGGCGGAGTATATCTTGATTTTTACGGCACAATCGGAAATAATAATGTAATAAGGCCAAATACATATATCGGACATAATTTTGAAATAGGAAACGGAGTTTATATTTCTCCGGGCTGCAATATAGCCGGCTATTGTAAAATAAAAAATCTGTCTTTTATAGGAATAGGCTCCACCGTAATTGAAAAAAAGACCGTCTCCGAAGAAACTCTTATCGGAGCGGCTTCTCTTGTAATAAAAGATACGGAACCTTTTTCAAAATACGCCGGCACTCCCGCAAAAAAAATAGGAGAACATAAAGAAACCGGAATAATTTTATGATAAAAACGGACAATCTAATAATAAATTTTACTCCTACGGGAATGATACCCGTAAAAGAACAAAATCCTTTCGTGCCGGTAAAGCCAAATGAAATAATAGACGACGTGCTTGAAGCCTGCCGCATCGGAATAACTTCGGTGCATCTTCACGCCAGAAACCCCGCTTCTCAGGAACCCGACTATAAAGCCGAATTATACGCAGAAATAATATCAGGAATAAGGAAATACGAAAAAGAACTTGTAATCTGCGTATCGCTCAGCGGCAGAAATTTCAATGAATTTGAAAAAAGAGCAAATCCGCTGACTCTTAACGGCAATTTAAAACCGGATATGGGAAGCCTTACTCTCAGTTCTCTTAATTTCAACAAACAGGCAAGCATAAATTCGCCTCAGATGATTTATGACCTTGCCGTTGAAATGGCAAAAAGAAAAATAAAACCGGAACTTGAAGCTTTTGACGCAGGCATGATAAACTACGCGAAATATCTTATCAAGAAAAATATTCTTAAACCACCGTATTATTTTAATTTAATCCTTGGAAACATAGCATGCGCGCAGGCAGATTTACTGCATGCCGGCATAATGATAAATGATCTTCCGGAAAACTCTGTTTGGACGCTTGCCGGAATAGGTTCAAACCAGTTAAAAATAAATTCTGCGGCGATATCTTTCGGAGGAGGAGTAAGAGTAGGACTTGAAGACAATATATGGTATGATAAAAATAAATCAAAACCGGCTAAAAATTCGGATTTATTAAAAAGAATTCATGCAATAGCCGGCGCAAACGAAAGAGCCATAATGACTCCCGCCGAATTTAGAAAAATATTAAACCTTAAACCGGGCCGCGGCAAATACGGCTGTTTATAACGAGGTTATGATTGAAAATACCGTTCAATAAAATTAATTTTGCAAAACAAGAATTAAAAAACATTGAAAACTGCATAAAAAAAGGGCATATCGCCGGAGACGGCGTTTATACAATTTTATGCAACAAGTGGTTTTTAAAAAACTTTAAAAGACGGACTCTTCTAACCCATTCATGCACTTGCGCGATTGAAATGGCGGCAATTCTTGCAGGATTAAAACCTGAAGATGAAGTCATAATGCCTTCTTATTCGTTCGTTTCAACCGCAAACGCTTTTGTACTGGCAGGCGCAAAACCAGTTTTTGTAGATATAAAACCGGATACTTTAAATATTAACGAAGATCTTATTGAACGGGCGATAACAAAAAAAACAAAAGCAATCGTTGCGGTTCATTATGCAGGCGTCGGATGCGAAATGGACAAACTTATGCAAATTGCAAAAAAACACGGCTTATATCTTTTTGAAGACGCGGCGCTCGGTTTTTACGCAAAATATAAGGATAAGTTTCTGGGCACTATAGGCGATCTGGGAACGTACAGTTTCCATGAAACGAAAAGCATTGTATCAGGAGAAGGCGGAGCTCTTTCAATAAACAATAAGAAATTTTTAGAACGCGCAGAAATAATCAGAGAAAAGGGAACTAACCGCTCAAAATTTTTCAGAGGCGAAGTTGACAAATACACATGGGTTGACATAGGCTCGTCATATCTGCCGAGCGATATTATCGCGGCTTTTTTATACGCTCAGTTTGAACGCGTGAAAGAAATAACTAAAAAAAGATTATTGATATGGGAACAATACCATAATTTTTTTGAAAAATACGAAACAAAAGGGCTCTTGCGGCGGCCGTTTGTCCCTAAATACTGCGAACATAACGGATCCGTTTATTATATACTGTTCAACGATTTAAAAACCCGCGCAAAATTTATGGAATACATGAAAAAAAACGGTATTGCCACGCCTTTTCACTATATCCCCCTGCATTCTTCTCCGGCAGGATTAAAATACGGAAAAATATCCGGGTGTTTGAAAAATACAGGCATTATTTCCGATACTATAGCAAGACTCCCGATATTTTATTCGCTGACAAAAGAACAAACCCGTAAAATACTTAAAACTTCCGAAAAATTTTTAAACGGAACAAT
Source organism: uncultured Elusimicrobiaceae bacterium (assembly GCA_964487915.1). Taxonomy (GTDB): domain Bacteria; phylum Elusimicrobiota; class Endomicrobiia; order Endomicrobiales; family Endomicrobiaceae; genus Proruminimicrobium. Next base: position 20,651 of record CAZASN010000007.1, read on the forward strand.
ATAAAAATGAATAAAATTAAAAATTATTTGTCCTTTATAATGTTCAAATGTTTTTTGTTTGTACCATACTTAAAAAGTTTTATAAAATATTTTTTTAAAGTATTATCCGCTTCCAAAATATCTTTTCTTTATATAAAAAGAGATTATGCCGGAATTTTAGACGCTTATCCTTTCTTTATAAAAAACAATCTTTCTCCCAAAAAAAAATTAATAAACCATGACTTTTTTATACTTAAAACTGCGGAAAAATTGCCGTTACCGGCAAATGAATGCAAAAAAACAAAAAATAACATGACAAGAATTACGGTTTTAATGTCGGAAATATACGACAGCGGCGGCCATACGGAAACAGCTCTTCGCTATATTAAAGCTTTTAAAGATGAATTTCCGGTTTATTTCTGTCTTTCGGGTTTCAATGATTCCTCGGCTTTAATCAAATCGGCTTTAATCAAAAAATACTGCGGCGGCTGGGCTGAAGCAAAAAAAAATATGCCGGCTGCAGAAAAAATAAATTTTATTTACAATAATATACTTTCAAACGGCACTACCGCTTTATATGCGGTAATCAATCCGGCCGATTCCGTATGCTGCGCCGTTATGGGTCTAATCAAAAAATATACCGATATAAAAGTAATTTTTTATAACCACGCAAGCCACTGTTTTTCGCTCGGCACAGAATTTGCCGATGTCATTCTTACACGGTGCAGAAATTCAAAACCAATTACGCCTTATTTGAAAAACAAAACAAACGCGCTGTACATACCGTTTATATCCGAATCGGAACAAAAAAAATATTCGCAAGAAGAAATAGAAAATTTTAAAAAAAGCTTAAATATTAAAAACGGCGCTTTTGTCACTTTAACCGGCGCTCCGCTGCATAAAACGGATACCGGCTATTTTAAAATGATTTCAAAAATTCTTTCGGAACATAAAAATGTCTGTCATATTCTTGCGGCAAAAGCAAATGCCCAAATGTCAAAAATGATTTCTTCTTTTGCAGGCGCCAACAAAGACAGATTTATTATAACTCCGCCGGTCGCCGATTTTAATATGTTTGCCGAAATATCTGATTTATATATAGACAGCTTTCCTCAGGGATCGGCTCTTACTCTGGTTGATTTTATAAAACACTCAAAACCGGTCGTTATAAAAAAAAATTTTAAAAATCCCCTGAAAAGTTTTGAACTGTATCTTTTTGAAGAATACCCTTATACCTGTTGCGATGATTCTGAAATGTTTGAAAAAATATCAAAGCTCATAACCGATAAAACAGAATATGAAAAAATATGTTTAGCCGTCAAAAAACATTATATATCGGAATATAATATTGAAACCGTAAAAAATATGCACAGAAAATTGATACAATAAAGTTTACAAACAAAACAAGAATTTAGTAATATTATCTGACAATATATATTTTTTCGGAGCTAATAAATGCTAGAAGCGCTTTCAAAAATCAGACGCGGAACAAATGAAATAATTTCAGAGGAAGAATTAAAAAAGAAACTTTCTTCGGGTAAAAAACTGAGAATAAAGCTGGGCGTGGATCCTACCGCTCCCGATTTACATCTCGGACACAGCGTAATTATAAACAAATTAAAAACTTTTCAGGATCTGGGACATCAGGTTGTATTTCTCATAGGCGATTTTACCGCTAAAATAGGAGACCCTTCCGGCAGATCCGCGACAAGACCGATGATGACGGAAGAACAGATAATGAAAAACGTAAAAACTTATCAGGATCAGGTTTTTAAGATTCTTGATAAATCAAAAACGGAAGTCGTGTTTAACGGCAAATGGCTTTCGGCTCTCGGCATTGAAGGGTTATTAAAACTCGCGTCAAAACACACAGTCGCCCAGATGCTTGTAAGAGACGATTTTGAAAAAAGATATAAAAACGACGTACCTATCAGCATAGTGGAATTTATGTATCCTCTTTTGCAGGCTTATGATTCTGTCGTTTTGAAAGCCGACGTCGAACTCGGAGGAAACGACCAGAAATTTAATTTGCTGTTGGGAAGAGACATGCAGCGCGACGACGGGCAGGAACCGCAGATCGTAATAACAATGCCTCTTCTTGAAGGAACCGACGGCGTAAGAAAAATGTCAAAATCTTACAACAACTATATATCTTTAAATGACGCGCCGAATGAAATGTTCGGAAAAATAATGTCAATATCCGATGAACTTATGTACAGATACTACGAACTTCTTACGCAGGACGATCTTGAAACCGTAAAGAAAATGCATCCGAAAGAAGCAAAAGTTTCATTGGCAAAAAAGATAGTTGAAAGATACTGGACCGCACAGGATGCTCAAAAAGCGGAAGAAGAGTTTAATAAAATATTTGCAAAAAAAGACCTGCCGACGGATATTGAAGAATATTCGTGCAAAACAAATAAAATAAAAATATCGCAGCTGTTGATTGATTCTTTAATGGTTTCAAGCAAAAATGAAGCAAGAAGGCTTATAGAGCAGGGCGGCGTAAAAATTAATTCGGAAAAAATAAATTCAGACGAAGAAATAGAAATTCAAAACGGCATGATTATGCAGGCCGGAAAAAGAAAATTCAGAAAAATAGTATACGGGGGTTAATGATGAAAAAACTGTTGATGTTTGTATGTATGTTAAGCTGCGGATTGTTTTTGTTTTCATGTTCAACAAAAGTTACAAGAGTAGAAGTTGACGAACAGATTGATTTAAGCGGCAACTGGAACGATACGGACTCAAAACTTGTGGCCGACGAAATGATTAACGATTCAATAACAAGACCTTGGTACGACAACTTCTTAAAAGCAACCCAGAAAAATCCTAGAATAATCGTAGGAACCGTAGTAAATAAAAGCGACGAGCATATTAATACGGAAACTTTTGTAAATGATTTGGAAAGAGCGCTTACAAATACCGGTAAAGCCACATTTGTAGCTTCAAAAGAACAAAGAACAGAAATAAGAGAAGAAAGAACGGACCAGGCACAGTTTGCCGAAAAATCAACGGTTAAAGATTTCGGCAAAGAAAAAGGCGCCGACTACATGCTAAGAGGGCAGATTAACACAATCACCGATTCTTTAGGCGGTAAAACAGTAAAATATTACCAGGTTGAACTGGAATTGGTTGATATAGCGACAAACGAAAAAGTATGGATAGGACAAAAGAAAATAAAAAAATACGTAGCTAAGAGCAAATATAAAGCATAAAAAATAGAAGTTTGCAGCCGAAAGCCGGAAAATCCGCATAATCAAAGCGTTTTTTCGGCTTTCGGGATGTCGTAAGTCTTACCGCAAGAGGTCTAAGTTGTCAAAAATTAAATATATTTTTTATGTTTGTTTTTTCCCGTGTTTAATTTTGTTCTTATCGTCGTGCGCTACCGGCAGATATTACAGCCAGCTGCAGTCATCCATGGAAAAAGAAGATTTCGGACAGGCTCTTGCGCTTGCCGAAAACTCTCAAAACAAATACGGAGACAAAAATCTTTTCCTCTATTATCTTGACACCGGAATGCTGGCGCATTTAAACGGCAGTTATGAAAAAAGCAATTTAGAGTTTGAAAAAGCAAAACAATTATATTCGCAAAACTATACCAAAAGCATATCGGCCGGCCTTTTTTCGCTTTTTACAAATGATAACGCCGTTCCTTATTACGGACTGCCCTATGAAGCCGCATATATAAACGTTTTCTGTTCTTTAAATTATGTAATGCTCGGCAAAATAAACGAATCGGTAGTCGAGGCCAGACAAGCCGATAATTTATTTAAAAAACTGGTCGCCGATTCAACCGGCAAAGCTTTTTACCGCGACGACGGATTTGTGAGATATTTAATGGGTCTCATATATGAAAACGCCGGATATATAAACGATGCGCTTATCTCTTATAAACTTGCGTTAAAAGCTTATCCAAACACCATATCAAAAACTCCCGCGCCTGACGATTTAATCAATTCTCTATATAACGCTTATCTTTCATTGTCAATGTTTGACGAAGCAAAAAACCTGAAAGATAAATATCCGTTTGTCAAAAAAAACAATTTTGCAAACAATGGAGAATTGATAGTAGTAAATTACAACGGCATTTCGCCTAAAAAAACCGAGTACTTTCTTCAGCTGTCTTTTGACAAAGCATGGCTTTATTACGTAAATGCCGATATGATTCAAGAAGATCAGGAAGAGGCTCAGAGAATCACTTCGGCGGCAATAGCGGGGCTTTCTAAAGACACGATTAAATTTTCATTCCCCAAATATGTAAGAATTCCAAATTCAATAACTTCATTTTCAATAAAAAATAACAACGGAAAAAGTTTTATGGCGCAGGATATGGCAACAATGATGGAAAATTACCTAACCCATTATAATGCGACAATTTACGCCAGAACCATAGCAAGAGCTGTCGGAAGATACATAATATCAAAACAAATAACGGATAACGTTGAAAAAAACTCAGGAGAAAAAACCGGTACTATAGTAAACGCGCTGTTTAACGTCGCAAATTCACTGATAGAAAAAGCCGATACCCGTTCATGGAGAAGCCTTCCGGAAAACATAAACATATTGAGAATGCCCATGGAGCCGGGCGATCACAACCTGACTTTGGAATTTTACGACAAAAATTCAAACATAGTTAAAACAAAAAACATTCAGACAAAAATAATTTCAAACAAGAAAACTTTTATTATAATTAACTCCGTAGGAAACTAAATGAATATTCCTATATGCCGTGAAATAATGATAGACGTTACAAATTACTGCAACCTTTCATGTCCGCTTTGCCCGAACGGGAAAATCAGAAAGAAAGAAAAAATCGCGCATAAAAATATGTCTTTTGAAACTTTTCAAAATTTTGCCGGCGGATTAAAAACAATCCCCGAACTTTTTGTGTTCGGCAACAAATGCGAACCTCTTTTAAATAAATCGGTTTTTGAAATGATTAAACTGGTCAATTCAAAAAACAGCATTTTTACATTAATGTTTACAAATTTTAATCTAATTGATACTTTTTCAATTGACGATATTTTTAATTCCGGAATAAAGCAATTTATAATCGGTCTTGACGGCATTGACCAAAATTCTTACACTCAATACAGAAAAAACGGCGATTTTGACAGAGTATTAAACTCAATAAAAAAAATACAGGAATACAAAAAAAACAATAATTTACAGTTTCCGGTTCTTTCAATAATGTTTATCGTATTCAAACATAACGAACATCTTATTGAAAAAGCTAAGACTTTATTTGAGGCTCTTGACGTGCGTATTGATTTTAAACGCACCGACCTTTATGACGGATGCGAACAGTGGCTGCCTGAAAAATTTACAAAAAACATTATTATAGAGGAAAAAAATACCGAGCAGACTTCAAGTTTTTGCATACTCCCGTGGCGAAAAGCCACAATTGACGTTGACGGCAATGTTTTCCCCTGCTGCGCCGATGAAGCTCTTGAATTTCAATTCGGCAACATATTTGAAACGAGTTTTGATAAAATATGGAACGGAACCGAATTGAACAACTTAAGGTTTTTTTTAAAAAATAAAATAAATGACGTTAAAGTACCGTGCATAAATTGTCCGGTATATAAAAACAACGGGTATACCGATGTCGCAAATATATAATTTTAAAATCAATTACGAACAGGTTTTGGCGAGAATGGGCGCAAATAAATTTAAAACGCGCATTGATGAAAAAACCGAATCGGCAATTAAAGAAACTCTGGATAACGCGCAGAAACTGCTTCAGCCCAGATACGCCATGGCTTACGCGGATAAAGTAATATCAGACGGTAAAATAAACGCTGACGGTTTGATAATAGAAAGCTCCGATATTATGAAACTTCTCAATAATTCGCAAAAACTATGCGGATTTGTCGCTACGATAGGAAACGCTCTGGACCAGAAAATAGAACTGCTGCAAAAAAACGATAAAACAACAGCTTTCATTTATGACGCGGCAGGCTCGGTTGCAATAGAACAGCTGGTAACTGCAGTTAACGATGAAATTAAAAATTCAAATCCTAATTTTATTTTAACAAGAAGATTTTCGGTAGGCTACGGCGATTGGAAAATAGAAAACCAAAAAGTTTTTTTACGTTGGCTGGGAGCAGAAAAAATAGGAATCACCCTTTCGAAAACCTTCCAAATGAGCCCGAGAAAATCAGTCTCGGCGATAGTCGGACTGATTCCTTTAAAATAAAAACGGCGTTTTAAAATTTAAAAACGCCGTTTTATTTTTTATTTAATAAAATTATTTCTTTTTCTGTTCGTACTGAAGAGTCTTGGTGGTTATATCCGTAACGCCGGCTGGTCCGAAAAACTGAATCGGGCCGGGAAACATATAACAGTCATTAAGCGCCCATTTGTCTCTCTGCTTTGCAAATTCTTTGAAAGGTCTGTCTTCAAGTTTTACAAGAGCTTTCTGGATTACCGGTTTTTCTTTTCCTTTTCTTCTTTCTATATTCATCATCATAGTTAAAGGCACTCCTCCGCATTTCCAGTCCTGAGATTTTGCCGTAAGATTTTTAACCGACGAAAGATATCCGGACAAACCGTTCAATACCAAAGCCGCCGCGTTATAACCGAGAGCAAACGTATAATTTGCGTCAAAATTGGAAGGCATTCCGCATCTTCCTTCATATCCGAAGAAATGGCTTATGCTTGAAAACTTTCCGTTAAATTTGCCGGCTTTTTTAAGTTCTTTTAATTTTTCGCTTACCATTTCAATAAGAAGTTTTTCAGTTTCAATAAGCGAAACCTGTACGTTTCCGTGAGGATCTCTGTCAAGCATCAGCTGGCAAGCGATATCCAAAGGAAGCGATTCCATCAGTTTTGAAAGTTTTGAAGGAAGTTTTGACAGAACAAAATCTCTTTTTTCTTCTATTTCTTTAAGAGTAAGAATATGGTCTTCATGTTCAGCCAATGTGTCGTTAAGAGCAGATATCAATTCCTTCATTTCCGGAATAAATTCTATAAGTCCTTCCGGTATGAGAATGATGCCGAAATTCTTTTTCATTTCGGATCTTTTTACGATTACTTCTGTTATCTGATTTATAATATCAGAAAGTGTCATTTTTTTTGCAAGAACTTCTTCGCCTATCAAAACCATATTCGGCTGAGTTTTAAATCCGACTTCAAGCGTAATGTGAGAAGCGCTTCTGCCCATAAGCCTTATGAAATGCCAGTATTTTCTGGCGGAATTTACGTCTCTGCAGATATTTCCGACAAGTTCCGCATATATTTTAGTCGCAGTATCAAAACCGAAAGAAGCTTCAATATGTTCGTTTTTTAAATCGCCGTCAATAGTTTTAGGAACGCCTATGACGTTTACCGGAACGTTTTCTTTTTTAAGATATTCCGCAAGAAGCCCCGCGTTTGTATTTGAATCGTCTCCTCCGATAAAAACAAGAGCGTCCATTTTGTTTTTCAGCAAAGTCGCTTTCGCCTGCGCAAACTGCTCCGGAGTTTCAATTTTTGTTCTTCCTGACTGAATCATGTCAAATCCGCCGGTATTTTTATAATCATTTATCACCTTGTCGTTAATTTCCATAGTTTTATTATCAAGTATCCCCGAAGGTCCGCCTAAAAAACCGAACAATTTATTTTTCCTGTTAGCGCTTTTAAGCCCTTCAAACAGACCGTATATTACGTTATGTCCGCCGGGAGCCTGCCCTCCTGAAAGAACTACTCCGATATTTACCGTTTTTTTGGACACCGCATTGTTGCTGCCGGACTGAAAACTTACTACGGGCATACCGTAGGTATGGGAAAAAATACTTTTTACCGTATCATAATCCGCTATTGATTTTGTCGCTTTGCCAAAAACAGGTTTTACCGAAGCAACGCCCTTTTTCAAAACATTAGGCAACACCGGTTTAAATTTTAGCCTCTCTGCGTGCAACTCTGAAACTTGACACTTGTCTGCCATAACAGCCTCCGTATATAAATTAATTTATATTATAGATATGCAATTTCGGTATTATACAAAATTTGAAATTATTGTGAAAATTGCGGGAATTTATCTTTCCTGCCTAATAACGTTATTTTTATATTTACATCTTGCGTCTGAGCAAGATAAAGTTCATCAATTACATAATATTTTTGCTCTATTTTAAAAATTTCATCCGCAGTCAGTCCGATTTCTTTCAATTTTTTGCTAAATCGGCCGTCTTTTATATTAATATCTCCGACAAATATCCATATTGTATTATCGTCTTTGCCATACAACATTTCGTTACAACATATTTGACTTTCGAATGCATATTTATCAAAGAATACGTTGTCAACCATAAAAAATTTCTCATTAGGATATTTATTTTTTAAATACTTTGCCAATTTGGAAATTAACTGTGATTGTTTATAATCAAACTTAACCAATAGGTTATATTTATTATAATAAACTATGCCACGTTTTTTATTGAAATTTAAATTAAATATAGCAATATTTAAATTTTTATATGAAAAATCAATGTACTGCAATAAACCTATAACTATTAAAAACAATATCAATGTTTTCTTTATATAACTCTTATCTATAC
>CAZASN010000008.1:0-16811 GCA_964487915.1 uncultured Elusimicrobiaceae bacterium
CGTATACGTAAGCACCGCCAGCGCCTGATCCTGCATGCTGTCTTGGCTTATCTCTTTTTTCTGTGCAGCACTTAATTTATTAAATTCTCCGCTGAGCATGCCTCCAATATAATAACTGTTTGCAAATCCCGCTTTGTCATCAAAATATTTCATCAGAGCATATACTTCATCTATCATATCTTGTTTATTGCTTTCAACCAAAGTTCCGTCACTGGATATTTTCACTCCTTCCTTTAAAGCGTCAACGCTTATTGACGCAGTTTCGGCTTTTCCGTTAACTATGTTTTTAGCGTATACTATCGTTTTGACTCCGTTAACCATCTTTATTTCTTTGACGGATATTACGTGATTATCCTCGCCGCTGTTTAATATTATTTCAAGACCGCCGGCCGGAACTTCTGTTATTGTATCCAAATCAACCAATGCTCCGACATGTCCGTACGTCTGCGCTATAATTTCAAGTGAGGTCTCCATTGCAACGCCGGCCGCAGGTATTATACTTACAGCCGTTTCAACTGACAATACTCCTTCTGCCGCCTTCGGGAAAAATTCCAATGTCGCTTCTTTTGCTATTCTTACGCAATCGGTAAGAGGATTAAAAGATTCTTTTACAACGGTCTGATATTTAGACGGAACTTTTGAGTCATTGTTTATAATTTTAATAATAGCATCGGCAACATACTTGGACGTTAAAGATTCAAGTATTTCTCTGTTTTGCAATATCGCTTCTCTTGCTTTTTTCAACGCATTGATCTGCATTTGCAAATCATATTTCGCTTGTTCTGTTTTTACCTGTTCCTCTGTCCAACCGTCTTCTTTAACAAAAGGTTTTTCTAATTTCAAAGACGCGGCAATCTCTGTTGTTTTTGCGGATAACGCAGAATCTATTTTTTCTTTGTATCCAAAATACTGCAACTTATCCAACAGCGTCATTTGTGAATTGCCGTTTAATATCGTTTTTATATCCTCGTATGTAATTTTTTGAATTGCTTCGGAAATAAACTCATATCCGGGCTCGGCGGCAACGGCGGCAAGACCGGCAAATACCGCAAATTTTGAAACATCGGACGGAGTTATTTCATTTGCAAGTTTTTCAGCCGCTTCAGTTTTTAGAGACAATACATAATTTAATCCGTATACCGCTCTGTCCGAAGGCGCGTTAAACGCAAATGTTCCGTCTTTTTTATTGAATATAATTCCGAAATATTCATTTTTACCGCCGGCGATTCCGGCTCTGAATAATAATTGATTTGCGTCTCTAAAATCTTTAATCTTTGATTCAAGATTTTGTTCAACGGCAAATATTTCAGCCAAATCTTTCGGTATGGAAACTTTTTTATTTTGTTTGATTTTTTCTTTTATCTGGGCATATCTTGCCTGCTGCATTATCGTCATTGCCTGATAAAGTTCGGCTATTTTTTTATTTTCTTTTTCATAATTTTCTTCAATCCATTTAATTGAAGATATCAGATTATTCAATTCCTGTTTTTGTTCGGTTGTTGATTTTGACGCGATTATCTCCAATATTTTAACTACGCTGCCGCTTCTTATAACAGCATAATCCTCAGCGGCAAACAAATCATCCGTTACTTCAACTCCGACAGTTTTTGCAAGACCGGCTGCGCTTAAGTAGCCGTTCAGAGTAAACCACTGGGCATCGGATAATTTTGCATCTTCAGAAATACCGCTTCCGGTTTCAGACGCCGTCTCCATTATATTATTCAAAACAGCGTCGCCCACAAGTTCCCTTGCCTGTGCTATTGTAGGACGTTCCTGTTCGGATTCAGTCTGTTGTTCTACAAATTTATTTTGCGCTATTTCAGTGACTTTGAGTCCTGCTCCCTGCAAAGCTCTTTCTTCATTTGCCGTCTGCACGGTAAGCAAATTATTTTCAATTATATCTATATCCCAGCCGTCTTTACCGACTTGTTTTGATAATATATCATTTTTCCTTACTTCTTCTATTGAATGAACGGATATTAAATTTTTATCGTAAAAATTGTTATCAAATCTGTTGCTGCCGTAAGGATCTATTCTTCCTGCGCCCTGAGTTACCTGCGTTTCAGTCATTTTTGTGGTATCTATTAACCAGTTATTTACTACGACCCTTGCCGTTGCTTCTTTGTTCTGTCTGGCATTAAATACTTCCTGAGCGGCTCTCATATCGCCCGGATCCCAGCCTCTTCCTATAAGCGTTGCATCCGATATTACATAATCATACGCTCCGTTCTTAGTCTCATCTTTAAGAAGATCTATAGCCGCTTCGGAAATGCCCGAGCCTACGAATCTTACGGTTGCCAATGTGACTAATTGCGTTGCGCTGAATCTTTCTCCGAAGATTTCTTTCATCTTCTGTACTTTAAGTTCTATGATTTGTTCCGACCGTTCTTTTGGCGTTATTGTTTTATCGCCTATCACATTTTTTATGTCTTTTAACAATACTTCATCATTCATCGCAAGTTCAAGAGCCGTTATATCCGCATCCTCCAAATTTACTCCGGATCTTTCAAGCAGTATTTGATAAATCTGTCTTGAATCGGCAGAATCCGCCGTAAGCACAAGATTAAATACGGCCTGATTCTCTTTCAACTGTTCTGTAACGCTGAATATCAGCTCGGCTCTGTCCTGTCTTGTTCTTACCAACGTAGCCATGCTTTCGGCTTTATGCATCGTTCCTTCAACGCTGAAACCCATTTTATCCAATACGGATTGTTGCGTGGCATTTGAAACCGTTCCTGTGACGCCGACAATATTGCCGAATAAATTTAAAGCGAATACGGCATTTGAAACATAAGAATCTTTGCTGGGTTTTGATATACTTATTCCTTTTATCGCTTCAAGAGTCTGCATCTGTCCTGCCGGCTGCGTCATATTCGGGCTGTCCTGCGCGCCGTAAATGACTACAACTTTTCCGTCAACATATTTATATTCGGCATTTTCTATCTGGTTATGGGCCGCCATTGAATTTCTTATATGTTCTTTAACCTGCTGCAATGTAAAGCCAGTCGCGGCGCCGTACTGCGAATACAATTTTTCCGCCATTGAAGATATAATCATTTCCATTTCGGCGGCGGTATATTTAGACGTCGTCTGCTGTGAAACAAGTTGTTTTTTGCTTGTTTCATTGTCACTTACGGTTTGCGCGGTTTCAGACAGCATAGTTTCAAATCCTACAGTTCCTTGAACTCTTCCTTGGGTATTAGGATCTCCCATAAATCCTTCGGCGTTTTGTTTTGATGTCGTTGTTTTTTCACCGAGCGTAACGCTTGTATCGTTTGCAGCCTGCATCTTTGCAAGTTCCGCAGTCGTTATTTCAACCGTTTTTATCTTACCGTCTACGCTTATTCTTACTTTTATTTTGCCTGTCGCTAAAGCCGTAAAATATTCTTCATAACTTCTTCCCTGGCTGTTTATAATTTCAAAATCCGATTCAATTTGTTTGCGGACAACGTCATTTTTAATGCCGCCGGTTTTTTTGTTGCCGGATATAATTTGTCCGTAGGCTTCTATATATTCCTGAATTATGCCCGCCGACAATGCCAAATCAGAATCAATTCTTCCCGCGCGCGCGCTTTCAAGATCCGAGTATTCGCTCTTTAACGATGTGATAAATTCCTGATATTCTTTAACCCTTAATTCTCTTTCTTCCGAATCTTTTGCTTCGGCAATTGCAGCAGATTTTTGTCCGGCTTTATTCAGTTGTTCATAATATCTCTTCATTGATTTTTCAGTAATATACATTCCCTGCGCTAAAGCCAAAGCCTGTTGCGGAGTTGTTGCAAAATAATCTATTTCATCGCAGACGGCGTCGCCTATTCTGGCAAAAGGAATTTTTATTCCGTCAAGTTTTAGGGTCCCGTCGGCAGAATCAAATATTTGACTTCTTATTGATTCCAGTTCCGGTTTAGCCTGTTCATATTTGCTTAATATATCGGCGTATTTAACTTTCATATCGGCAGAAATAGCGTCCGTATCGCCCAATAAAATTTTTAACGCTATATCTGACATAAACGGATCCGTAAATTCTATCTTACCGCCTTTATCGCGCGAAAGTTTTAAGCCCATGTCATTAAATATCGTCTGCAGCTGCTCTCCGAATTGCGGAGAATTCAAAATCGCCGACCAATCGCTTGCAACGGCGCCGTTGAATGAACTGTAATCCGTAACGACAATTTTTGCATTTTCCAAACTTTCGGTTATATTTCCGTCTTTAAAATCTGTTTTTAAAACCGCTATGCCTAAAGTTCTTTCTATATCGTTCTTGGCTTCCGTAGCGTTTGTCTGAGTATTGGTAAATACCGTAACAAATTTACCGGTTCCTTTTTGCAGCGCAATCGCATACATAAGCGCGGTAGTCATTGTCGTAATTACTGTTTTGCCGCCTGCCGTTCTGAGTTTGTTTATGTATCTTACGATATCCTGACCCGTTGCTCCGGAATCAACTTTGGAAACTATTTCAAGCAACGCAGTTTTTTGAGCTATAAGATAATCGTTATACTGAAGATTGACTCTGTAAGAGTCAAGGAAATACGCGGTTTTGAGTATATTTTTAACCATTGCGTCGGCCGTACCGCCGTTATTGATATACTTTGTCTGAAGATATTCTATCGTTTCCGTTAATTCGTCTTCCAAAGGTTTGTTTGTCTGCGTGTTTTTTGTTCTTACAAAAAATGCGAGATTGGCATTTAATTTTAAATCAACCGTTGTACCGCCGGCGTTTAACGTTAATATTCCGTTGCCTTTTACTGATAACTTGCCGTCTTTTATTAACTCTGAAACGCTCATCCCCAAAATATCCGAAGACAGCATTGTCACGTCGCTTTCGCCGCTTATTATCTGACCTAATGTAACTTCTCCTTTTGCGGTTGTAATTATATCCGTCATAGCCCGGCTGTCTCTCGCCCTGATAACGGCATTATAGGCATTATACAATGCCATAGCTTTTGCATCGCCTTTTTTAATACCGACAACTTCTCCTTTTTTGATATCATTTTGTATGTTTGCGGATACAAATTCCTGCAATATTTGATAAATTCCCGCATCAGTTAAATTCCCAAACTCAGCGGAATATTGTTTTCTCAGTTGAGCATATATATCAGACTCATTTTCAACTCTGTCAGACGCCTGATAATTAAACAATAATGCATTCTCAGCCTGTTTTGAATTGATATCAACCAATGCGATATCCAAAGCTTTGCTCAAATCAAGCTGTCCGTTGCCGGATGTATTCAATACGCCGAGAATATTGCCGAGTACTATCTGTAAATTTTCTATTGACAGATTATTGTTTTCGTATTGTCCCGTTAATTTAACTGAATCTTCTTTTGCCGTTACGGATATGCTTATTATTCCGTTTGCATTTTTTATAATTTCAATAACGGCGTCATTTGAATAAACTTTGTTAATTCTTGCAGCCATTGCGCTCAAAAGGTTAAATTTCTGGTCATCCGTAAGAGTTTCGTCATTTTTTATAAGATCAAAAGTTTTTGACAATACCGCAGATTCAACATCATTAATATTAACAGAACCTGTTGTTCTTAACTGGTTAACCAGAATACTCAAAACCGTTCCCATGTCCGCATAATTATTTACAAGTTCATACTGAACGCTGTCGGTTGCGCTGCCGCCGCCGAGTATATTTTTATTGTTCTTTATAATTATCCTGTTGCCGTCTATCGTAAATGTTTCTGCGCCGTAGAGAGAATTTAAAGTCGTTACGGCTTCCGAAATGTTCCCGCTTTGAATTTGCGCAACCGCATTTTCAAGTCCTTTATATTTTGCATCGTATCCGTTTATATCTATCTGTTCTCCGTTTCTTATTGAAGCTGCCATTTCGGATACTATATTCATAAAATAAATAATGCCTTGTTTTTTGTCCTGTTTATCGTCCGTTGCATATTCAAAAATGACTCTGCCTTTCAAAATGCCGGCTTCTTCATTTTCAACGGCGGTTATTGTAATTTTTTGTCCGTCATCTTCAAATCTTACGCCTTTTACAATCTGATTTGCGTAAGCAAGTACTGCTGATACTCCTCTAACGCTGTTTCTTACGGCAAGAGCCGCATAAATTAACGAATCTATATTATTTTTTATTTTGATATCTTTATTTGTTTCAAGATATTGCAATACCAGTTGCGCAAGCGATACGGCGGCAGTTTTTGTATCTGTTCCGCTGTTTGTTTCTATTACAGTCGTATTTTCTGTAACTGTACCGTATTTCTTACCGAGAATTCCGTATGACTCTTTAAATGAGACGTCAAATCCGAAATAATTTGCAAGCCTTAAAATATTCGGGATATCGTTTCTTACAACGCTGTTTCTTATTTCATATTTATAAGCCTCGGTTTTTGCCGTTTCAAGCCCGTTCGGGTCAGCAATTCTGGCATCTATTGCGCCGGGCAATTTCGTAATATCAATTCCGGATCCATGTATGCCTATATTTTCCGTTATCGTATAAAGAGCTGTTTGTGTTTTTTGGATATTGTCGCCCACAGAAACCGGAACAGCCACTATATTTCCGTTACTATCCGTACTCCTAAATGTTATTTTATCCGTTTGAGGATCATACTGTGCGTCTATTATTCCTTGTTTTCTCAGAGTATCAACATAAGTTTCTATCTGAACCTTTCTGTTTTCAGTCGTCATATCATTCATAATCAAATTCAGCGCTGAAAGATCTATTTTCCCGAAATCCGGAGTAGGGTCAAACAATTCCTGAAATACTTCGCTGGCTTGACTATTGCCGAGCAATATTTTACCGAAAGCGCCGGCTATATTTTCTTTAAATCCTTCTTCGTACATAGACTGCAGCGTATCATTTTTTATATTTTCGCCGAGCGCGTTAAATACTCTCATAACTGTTCCAAGCCCCGGAACATTCAATAATATCGGCCCCAGGAAAGGCTGAAACAATCCGGTTGCGACAGAAAATATGAGCATTTGCGGACTTGTCATCATTGAAATATTCGCATCCGTTACAGAATTAATCGAGTCAATATTAAAATTATTTATAGCCAGCATATTACCGCTGGAAATTAAGTTAGAAATGAAGGCGCTGACATCACTAATGAAAATTATGTCTTTATTTGAAATTGAATCAAAGAAATCAGTTACTCCGGTTAATGCCGATCCTTTCGGATCGGTAAACATTCCCAATACGCCGACGGCGTAAGCCGTTTTTAAATTATACACGCTAATTCTAAATATCATTTCCGTAGTGCGGGTTACCGCCATGGAAGGATTTATCGCTTTTAATAATGCCGCTCCTATCTCCGCGCCTTTGCCTTTAAAAGTTTTAAGCACTATTGAATTTCCGATTCCGAGTCCTATAAGTAATCCGGCTCCGGCGCCTGTTAATGCCCAGGCCGCATCAAAATCTCCGGTCGCTATATACCCGGCAATTACTCCTGCTCCGAAACCCGCGACTGCTCCGATGCCGCCCGAAAGCCAGACCGTTCCCAATATCTGTTTACTAAACGCTCCGTCAACTTTACCTATTAAAGGAGACAATGTTTTTGATACGACTCCTTTAAATCCTTCATTCGCATTTTCGTTTAATGCATCGGTAAAACTGCGTCCGGAAGTCATAAGAGGATTAACGACATTCAAAGCCGTCATCATTGCAACGGCATTTAATACTCCCTGAAAATCTTTATTCTTCCAACTGTCAACAAAACTTCTTGCGAGATTTACCGTCATAAACGCATTTAAACTGAAATTCAAAACTCCGCCTAAAACTCTGAAAACATCCGAGAATATCCCTACTGATTTTACGGCCGCATCGGCAGGTTTGTTAATTAAAACCCCGCTTTCTTTAACTATCGTTCTGCCAAACGCTTTTGCATATTGGCCTGCAAAATTTTTGAAAAATTCTCCGATACTCATTCCGGCGGTGTTAGATGCGGCTGTCATTCCTATGTTAATGCCCATAAAAAATCCGGCAACCGCGCCTGAAAATGACCAGTCCCAATTCCACTTGCCCGTAATAGCGACACTGGCCAATCCGCCAATTACTCCTCCGATTATTGAAGTCGTTATCGCCGTTACCGCAATTTTTGCAAGCTGTTGTAAAACCATTTTTTTGGTAATGCTTGCCATTAACTGTTTTATTCCTTCTTTTGCAACTTGTTTGGCTATTTCTTTTCCGAAAAGGCCTGCAATTCCGTTGGTTACCGAACCTGAAGTCGCTCCGCCGAAACCGAGAGTCGCAACCATAAAAGCTGCTATTGCAAGATTTAAAAACGCTTCTTCGGGACGTCCTTCTTCAATTGCAATTGCTCCTTTAACAGCATACTGTGAAGCGATTATTATTGTAGGAATTGCTATCGCCAATTTAACAGCCAAGGTCGCAAAAAATGCGCCGGCCGCGACTCCTGCCGTCAATATGCTCGCAACAATAACGGCTACAGCAACTAAAATTGTTGTCACTACGGCTATAACGGCAGTTCCGTTATAAGCCCACCATGACCCTTTCGCTTTTTGTCCGAAATCTGTTGTTGTTTCTTTTACGTTCTGAGTCTGGCGCTGTATGCCTGTTTCCGTCTGTGTATTAGTTACCGTTACGCCCGAGCTCTTTACTTCAACGTAAGAATCAAATACTCCGTCAATGCTTCTTGTTTTAATTTTTTCGCTCATGAATGTCGTCGCATTGCCGTTTGTCGTATAATAACTTACGTAAACCATATCCAGTTTGTTTATATTTTCAAATGTCGCCGAAATTCTGTATCCGCTTGCGTTAACACAATAACCCGTCCATTTGTGATCTTCAATATTAAACGCCTGAAATACTCTGTAATAAGTCTTGCCTGTTTCTGTATCTGCAACGGCATTTCCGTTTTCGTCAACTCTGTAATAGCCGCGTGCATTGCCGTCATATCTGTATCCCATTTGTTCGGGAGCATAATCTGTCATAGTACCTGTTGTCCTTACTCTGTTAAACGCATCAACTTTATATGATCCTCTTTTAATCCCTTCTGAATCTATCGTAAGGTCATGGTAAACATAGCAGCCGTCAGTATCAATTATCTGTATTCCTATATGAGTATTACCGTCGGTATAATCGTTTGTCACATCCCTTCCGCTCAAGAAGTATTGAGCGGCCGAAATATTATTTTCGGCAAAAAATGTTTTAAGCGCGTTTATTTCCGTAGAGGTCCAGTATTCACTGCCCATTGCGCCGTATCCGAATACCGGAATATCTCCCTTTTTATAACCGTAATCATAACCTCCGTATTCAGGCATATCGGTTGTTTTTTGTTCGCCGGTAAACCAGTCGGTGACGGTTTTTGAAGCGTTCATATCGTTATATACTTCATAGAATTCGTCACGAGTGCATTCTAACCACTGTCCTTCTCCGATTTTCTTCAGATATTTGCCGTTTTCATATTTAACTTCTTCCATCTCTTCAGTTTCCCAGTTAATATGCGACGCAGTAACTGTGTCATATCCTAAATTAGGATCATATCCCTCGGGAGCCTCAACTATTTCTCCTTTATCATTAAAATAAATTTGTTTGATAAGCGTCGCCATTCCGTCAGAAAAATCAACGAATTGAATTGTTCTGAGCAAATTTGTCGCGCCGTCATACTGGTATATCGTCCCTTCTCCCTCTTTATTTTCATTTGATTTTACGCTTCCGTCATCCTTGTATTTTATCGTGGTGGTTGAATTTTTAACGACTTTGGCATAATTGCCGTTTTCCAACTGCTGCCATGTCGTAGTTGTATAATTAACCGTTGTTGTATTGTTTTGTGCATCGTACACTCTTATTTCCGTGTATATATGTTCGCCCGTTATAGCATTTGTTATATTTATATTTTTATAATATCCGGCAGAATTTTCATTTAATATGGCTCCGTTTGAATCCATTCCTTCTATTATTGTCCAGTTAGCTGATTTATAATTTTCTTCTTCGCCGTCAGCAGTTACATTCGTTGAAACTCCCCATGTATATGTCACTTTGAAATTAACATCTATAGCTTTTATTTCACCGTCATCGCCTTGTTCGCTCATTCCGTATGATGCATCCGATCCGTAATAATTTTCTTCCGTTACAAGACCGTTCTGTCCTATAATTCTCTCAACATATCTTGAATTACCGCCGGCAGGATCGGGAACTACTCCCTCAATAATTACTTTTTTCATGCCGTCCTGTATAAGAATCGCAGGTCTCTGGAAATACCATGAAGTAGTAAACATCTTTTTTGATACGTCATCGTATGCTTTATTGCTTGTAAACGTTATTCCCAAATCATTAGTACCGCTGAAAGATTCTCCTATGAATAAAACGGTACCGCTTCCGGTCAAAGAAACAGACATTCTTCCGGTATATGTCGTGTGCCCTTCTCCGAAATAATCCTGTTCGTTAACATCAGTAAGTCTGTCCAAAACAGCCTGTGATTGCGTTTGAGACAGATATGTGCTGTATGCGAATGAAATTGAACATACGGCTTTTCCGTCTACAAAAGTAACGTCGTCCCATGTAATCTGTTTAATGTCGCTGCCATACTGGGCTTTTATTGCGGCAAGCTGGCTTTCATACATTGCGGCAAGTTCGTCTGCTCCCATATCCGCCGTTTTAATCCCGCTGTCAAACTGAACTACTCTTGTAAACATGCCGTCAACATTTTTAATTGTCATTTTAGAAATTAATGTTGACTGTATAGCGCCAAATCCTGCTAAATCCTTAAAGGCGGCAATATCCGATATCTTTAAATTCATTAAATCGGTATTCTGCGCCGCCATATTTTTGAACGCATCAGCGATATCGTCAAAATCATAAGTAGTGTCAGGATCGCCGTCAAACATCACTTCGGCGGGAGTCTGTATCGTAATACAGTTATTATTGCTGTCATAGCCGGTAAACGTTAAATTCATCCCTTTGCCGTCAGGGCTTAACGTATTTTTCAATGCTCCGTATTGGTATGTAACTCCGTCAACTACGGTATTTTTTACTACCGTCTGTCTTTGGTTGTCGGTTCTTCCGTTAACTTCGGCAAAAGCATAATTATTTAAATATCTTGAATTTACATCACCGACTTTTCTTACCGTTCCGTTTGGATCTGTCGTTTGAACGACTGTGGTCGCTTTTACCTGTATAGGAATTTCAAACGGATCTCCTTCGCCGGAAACGCCCTGGCTGAAAGGAAGCAACCCGAAATCCGACATATTATATTTGTTATATCCGTATTGGCTTGTAGATTCGCCGTTTCTGCTGTCAACGGTTAAAGTATTGCCTTCAATGCTGACTTCAACATCCATTCCTATCTGTTCGTTAAAATATGTGCCGACTCTGAATTCAATCCTTTCGCCTGTTTTTTCAACTCCCATATTTACATTTATGATATCTCTTCCCTTAGCGTCAACTCCGAACTTATAAAAATAATTATATCTGAATTCTTCTGCCGTTGAATCGGGATTTGAATATCTGTAAAGAACAAAATCGCTTCCTTCAAAAGTTATTTCTTCCACATCATCAACGTCTATCATCGCATAAGAACCGGATGCCGCAGGCTGATTACCCTTTATAACGTCTCCCGTACGGAAATTGATAAGATAGTAATCCGTCGCGGATGTCAAAACAACGTCTCCTGCGTCATTACTGCCGGCCGGAACAACCTGATTGCCGTTAACAAAATACTGCGGACTTTGCATATACGTCGTAGCCTGTGAATCTTTTGAATATCCTATTACCGTTGTTTGTTTAAATTTCTGCCCGTCAACCGTTATATTTACGGTTGCTGTTACGTCTCCGTAAACTCCTTTCCATGAAGTATAAGTTTTTCCGTCAACTTCAAATTTTGTATTTGTAACATCCGATGAAACGACTCCTATTCCCGGAATATACGATCCGCTTGCAAGAGTTGAACCTGTATTAAGAACGGTGCTTTGTGAAAAAACTTCATTTCTTGTAGCATCGCTGTAATTATAAAAAACTCCTTCCGTTTTAAGTTTAACCGCAACTCCGTTAGCAGTATCTTCCTCTATAATTTCTCCGTCGGAATTAATTCCTACGGCTTCACCTTTAAAGTAGGCCGTTCCCTCGCTTCCAGAACCGCTTCCGGAGGCTGTTTTTATTTCCATCTCGGCGTAAGTATCGCCTTTTAAAACAGTTATGCCGTTATTTGAAATACTTACTACGGCTCCAGCCAAAACAGTATATGTGCCGTTTACTCCGTTGCTGTTAAAATTGGCGGTTAAATTTGTAAGATGAACTATACCTGCAACAGGAACAGTTTCGGTAGTTCCGTTCCCCTGCAGTTTTAATTCGTATAACCCTGTTTCCTCATTTAATTCCGCTTTAATTTTTATCTCGGCGGTTATGCTTGTACCGTTCCAGTTAACTGCAACCCCTTCCGGTTTTATTATAGTAGCTCCGAGTTTTCCTACTATGGCTGCAAATGAAATTATGTCGCCCGGCGCAAAACTTGTTTCCAAAGGAACGCTCGACGTATACCCGTTGGGAAGAGACGCTGTTACGCCCGATATATAATTATACGCCCTGCATACAAGCGCTCCGTTATCATACGAAAATGAAACTTGTCCGCCTGCAGGTATTATTGTTCCGTCTCCCAGTTGAGCGCCGCCGGTCTGCGCTGTTAAGTGCAAGTATCCGCCTGAGGCTGTTGTTCCGGCGCCTATCATACCGGTCGGAATTGACCCGCGCTGAGGACCTGTAAAATCAACCGTTTCAGAAATATCTTCTCCGTATTCACCGGTTCCCTGCGTTAAACTCCAGCCGTTATCTTCAAGATATTTCTCAAACGCGGCCTGTACTTTTGACGGTTCTTTATAAGTAAAATATGACGAATCAAACATCCTGTCCCAACTTCCGTTTGCAAAAACATATTTGCCGGTTATGGTAATTGTTCCCAATTGTTCATCATCGCTTACTAAAACAGAACCGGACCATGCCGTTGTTCCTTCTCCTATTATTACGGCTTTGCCGTTTCTTATTGACAGAACTGCGCCTATTCCGCTTATTGATACCGAACCGTCGGCGCCTATAACTATATTGCCGGATGTGTTAACCTGCTGCGGCGCAGAACTTTGATCGGATGACTGCGGATCATTTGTCTCAGGGTCCTTTTTATATGTGCCGCCGTTAAAAATAAATTCCGCGTTGCCGGTTGCCGCAAGATTTCCGTTTTCGTCAAATTGTAATTCAAATTCGACGTTGCCCAAAGCCGGAGTTTTATTATCCGACTTATACATTGCCGACGCCAATATCCCATCCGGAAGTTTTGCCTTAAAAGTACCCGTTACAGGATCCATAACGACTTGATATCTGCTTGAAACCCCCGGCGTCATTGAAAGCCCTTCTATGCCCGGAATAACAGATTCGACTATCGTTTTTGCCGAGAAATTTTTGAAAACTATTCCGCCGTCAAGATTTATTGAACATTCAGTCCAGAAATTATCATATGTAACTCCGAATTTTGATACCGTACTGAAAAAATCATGATCGTTATTTTGCAAATTCTCAAGAACTTTTTGCTTTAAATCATCCGGAACGGTTCCTCTGAGAGTTTCATAAACTCCGGCAAGAATAAAATCAACTTCATCGTCTGTTTTTTGTTTGCCGAAATTTATGATACTCATGGCTCCGGAATGTTCATCGACAGAAAGTTCAAGCCCCATGCTTAAAAGCTTGGAATTAACGGCCAGTCTGTTTAGTCTTGAAGAAGCAAAATAATCCGATGTCACAGACGCAAGCCCCGCCATTACGTTATACATCAATTCGGAAGTTTGGACGGTAAAATCGACAAATTGTTTATATTTTTCGGTTACATATTCGGATAAATTTGAATCATTAATAAATCCGTAACATTCTTTTGCTATACCGGTTAAAATTTCCGTAAGACTTGTTTGAACGGCTTCTATTCTTGCCGCAATCGCATCCGTCATACCGCCGACGCTGAATATAACAAGCAGCGCTTCAAGAGTTCTCGCATACGCCGATTGCTCTGCGTCCAATTCCGTTACGCTGTCGTTTCCGACGTCAATATTTCTCAAAGCCTCATCAAGATCTCCGCCGGCATTTTCAAATTCCTGTAAAATATATTCCTGAATTTCGGGAGTTACTTCATTATTCTGCACTATGAGATAATACAGGAATAAATCTATTTCACCGTTTAAATAAGCGTCCGTCGCGGCCTCTACATCCTGATTTTTATATTCGGAAGTAGGCATAACAAAACCCGAACCGTCATATAAACCTTCAACTCCTTTAACTACTACTTCGGCATATCCTCCGACCTGCCATGCGCCTGTAGCTTCGTCTTTGACAACGGATACAAACTGAGCATCCGGATCTATTCTGACGGCGCCCGTGGTAACCTGTGATCCTTCGTAATCGGATCCTTCAAGCAATATATCTCCGTTTCCTAATTTTTTTACTTTATTATCTTCAAGCCCTATACGCTCTATATTTGTTAAAGTGTAAGAACCGTCGGCCTGCTGTTCTGTCTGGGCTATAGTTTGAGCCATTTTTGCAGCGCCCGGAGAAGAGTCTCCGTCCGGTTCTTTCCAGACTCCTTCAATTACGGCATCTTCGGGACTATCCACGTCAATATATCCGTCTGTAACGCTGCCGCTTGAATTTATTTTGCCGAAAAATTCTCCGGCAATGGCATCCGCGCCTTTTGCATAAGTATAAGAACAATGAACTCCGTTAAAAACAATGCCGTTTTTTGTCATCAATAATGAAGACGGAGAAATAGTGTTTATATCTATCGTTACTCCGTAGCCTCTGGCTATAGTCGCGGCATTTGCGGCATTTGCAAGAGTTACGGCTTTTGCAAAATCTTTGTCTGATATTTTTATATTGTCTATGTTCGCATTTAATAAATCCTGAACGTTCTGCCCGCCTGACAAAACAACGGGATTGCCTTTATCGTCGGTTACGCTGTATTGTCCGTTTTCTCCGACTTGCGCATAACCTACAATAACGCCGTCTTCATAAAACGCGCCGGTTGAACTGTCAAAATATACTTTTTTATCAGAATCTTCGGGAGTTAAATCCGTTACGCTCTGCGGTATGACTCCTAATGAATTTACACGGTTAAGAACTTCCGCCGGAAGTTTTGATGAACCTGTCCATGTTCCGGTTTTATAATCAAACGTTAAATTTGAAACAAGAGTATTTTTACCTGCGCCGTCGGAAGACCATACTTTTGCAGTTGTAGTGTCAAACAAATATTGCGTTCCGTCTACGTTGAACGAGGTTATATAAGACGGGATATATCCGTTAAGTTCATAAGAAGCGTTTAATGCTTTCAAATATGAATTTTTACTGTCGCACGACGGCATGCCGAACATCTGGATTGAATCATAAGTCTGTGTTCCGGGATCCCAATGCGCTATACCGACAGGCGTAAATCCGGAATAAACCGTTCCGTCTCTGTCGTTAGGCAGTCCGCTTTGTCCGTTTGATATTATTATAGGCTGACCGTTTGAATCTACCGGTCTTTGCTGCCCGTCGGCTAACGGATAAGAATTATCTTTTAATTTACCATATTCCGCATTTACGGTATCTTCCAAACCTGAATACTGTCCTGATGAATAATACATTGCCGAGTTAAACGAAATTTCATATTTATCGGCTTGCGGATCATATACCATCGTACCTATCTGCCCGCTGGAATTATACAATGCATGGGTTTCAACATTATAAACTATTGACGCACCGTTATAAGTAAACGTTTTATATACATTGTTTGCGGCAACCATATTACCGTTTTTGTCTCTGCAGTTTACAAGCGTTCCTTGGGCAAAACATTTTGCTTCAACAGTTTCAACCGCAGCTTTAAGTTCGTCTTTATCTCCGCTTGTCGCAGCCGAATTCATTGACTGGGCTATTGATGCTAACTGTTCGGCTGTTATTGCATCAGTAAATGTTGACTGTTTGACGCCGTCAACGCTTAAACCGGATTGTCCTACGGTTACCTTGCCTTTTGAATATGAAAATCCGTTAGTACCGCTGTAATTAAATGACCAGCCCTGACTCTTTAAAGAAGTTTCATATTGCTTTTTCATGGATTCATACATATTAAATTCAGATGCTTTTATCGTCCATTTCGTATCAGGCTTGCTCTCATCAGGCGTTACGGTTATGCTTGCTTTGCCGTTATTGTCTACTGTTATATTATCCGCAGAAATTACGGTTCCGCTAGGCGCGGTTATTGATAAACTTCCGTCGTTGCCGTTAATATTTACGGTTCCGCCTATTTCGCTTTGCGCGGCGGTTGTCTTATTATAATCTTTAACAAATTTACCGGCATCCTGTATATTGGCGGCATTTATTGTTGTTTGAGGAGGATTTGTTCCGGCTGTTGGGATTGTTAAAGTCCATGAATTTGAATTTGTATTGTATGAAGCGGAACTTCCGGGTATACCGTTAACGACGGTTGTTGACGTATTATAATCTTTTATAAAAGTTGATGTGGCATTAGCCGACATATTATTGACATTTACGGCCGTTGTCTGCGGAGGCGTTGTCGTGCTGCCGGGCGTAGGTACTGTTACCTGCCAGCCGGCCGAAGTATCGTAATTTGAACTGCTTCCGTCTATCGCTCCCGTTACAGCCGTCGCATTTTTATATCCTTGGACAAAAGCGCTCGGATTTTCTATACCAGCAACATTTACTGTCGTTGTTTCATTATTCTTTCCGGGCGTAGGAACAGTTACCTGTACATCGCCTGACGCATTTACGGATACCGTTGAATTATTTATTAAATTTTTTATTGAAGCTGCTGCACCCAAATCCTGAACGGCCTGGTCTACCGTCGTGTTACCGTTGTTTATCGCATTAT
>CAZASN010000009.1:0-14472 GCA_964487915.1 uncultured Elusimicrobiaceae bacterium
CCGCAGCTTCCGCGCAGTTCTTGATAACTGCCGCCGGACTCTTGGCTGCCGCCTGAACCGGCTCTTCTTCAGAGTCTTTTGATAATTTTTCTTTGTCATCTACTGTAATATTTTTAAACTGCAACTGTCCGGTTTTTGAATCAAAAGTAATATTAACAATAATATCACCTTTAAATTCCTGAGCTGTTATTTCTTTATTTATATATGTTATTACTCTTATATTGGCCTTAATCAACGATTCGGCAGATTTTTGAATATCTTTCTTATCAAAATTTACAACGGCATTGCTGAGCTGTTTAAATTCTTCCGTTTGCGTAAAACTTTGATTGTTCAAAATTTCAAAAAGTTTTTTTATATCGCCTGACATTATTGTTTTCAGATTTTCTTTATCCGTTATCATTGCCGTTATCTGCGTTCCGTCGGCGCCGGCAAGATTCGCAAGATAAGCAAAATTTAATATGTGGCCGTAATATTTTATCTGTAAGGCCGTTAATTTTTCTTTTTTGTCAACCGGAACATAATAAGTTATAAACTTTCTCTGTGTTTCGGTCAAATTAGACAAATCTATTCCTAATTTTTGTAAACTTTCAATATTCTTAGCCACTGTATTTTTTACGCTTACCGACATTATTTGCTGACCGGCTTTTGAAAGCTCCGATTCTTCATTTGCTTCCTGAACCGATTGTAAGTTGTTCAAAACTGTCGTTATAGACCAGCCCTTGCCTTCTTTCTCAACTTCCTCGGCGAGTTTTTCAATTGTTCTGCAATTTTCAACTGAATACAATGAAACTATATTCTTATTATACGCTCTTTGAGAGAATCTATTGCTGTCAAAAGGATCTATTCTTCCTCCGGCTTGTCTCATTGTCGCATCTGTCATAAGAACAGGATCCATAAGATACACGGTCGCGGTTATCATAGCTGTTTTCTCAAATCCTTGGGTAACATTGATTTTATTGTTGGATTCCATTTCTTTCGCGGGACGTCCTTCTATTGCCGCCATCGCGCCTAAATCCCAGCCTCTGCCCAATAAATACGCGTCACCGATAACAAATTTAAACGTTCCCTGCTGAACTTTATATTTAATTTCATTAAGCTCGGCGTCACTCATTTGCGAATTCGCGCTTATAATCGTATTCGTCATTATAATTCTCAAAACTTTCTGCTGCTCTTGGCTTAAACCATATGCGGACGTTAAAGCGGATATTTTTTGTTCCATTGCCGTCTTTAATATTTGGGCATTTACTTCGCAGCCGGCTTCCACTTTTTTGCTTTCCTCTGTTCCGGCCGGCGCCAATTCTTTCAATTTTTCTCCGGTAAGGCCCGTATCTTTCAAAATTGCAATGATTTCCTGAATATCGCTTTCATTTATTCCCAACTTTCTCAAATCGGATTCTATTGATTTTTGGTAAGTATCCATAAAATGCACAACCTTGCTGCCGTCTGCGGTAAAGATCATATTCACGGTAGCCTGACCTGCATCTCCGAATTTATTTGCAAGCGCCAGCACATATTCTTCCGTAGCCTGCTGCGTCTGGAATAATAAGTTGTCGCTTTCAAACTTATCCAGATTTGGTTGAATCTCAACTCCCATTCCTTCAAAAATAAATTTAGTTCTTTCCGAAACTGTACCGGTTAATCCGACGAAATTATTAAATAAGGCCATAGCAAATGCAGAATTAGAAGTAAAATTATCAACATTCGGTTTGCTTACAAGTTCTACGCCGTTTATGATTTCAAGAACCTGCATTGTGCCTGCCGGCTGAGACAGATTTTCAACGTTTCTTCCCATATTGTTAATAATAACTCTGCCGCCGGTAACATCGTATTCGCTTCCTTTTGTCATATTATGGGCAACCATTCCGTTGTTGACGTGTTCAACAATCTGGGCAAGTGAAAATAAACTGCCGTAAGTTTCATATAATTCTTTTGCTTTTGCGATTATGGCGTCTCTTCTTGCTTCAGGAGAAGTATCCGACGCCAATCTTGAATTTTCTTTCTGAGTTTCATCGTTTATTTTCTGCGCTTCCTGCTGTTCAGATTCATGAACTTCTTTTGCCGTTTCTCTCATAATTCTTTCATTCGTTTCGCTTCTTGATAACGTTCCGCTTTCTGTTTCTCTTAATTTAATCAAATCATCGGAAACGTCAAGCAAAGACAATTTTTTACCGAATGAATCATTAAGTTCTCTGGTAATGTCTGCCAACTCAGCAAAATATCTTACCGTTGAGGCATGTTCTATAAATTGGCTTATATCGCTCATAATTCTGTTCTGACTCATTACAACAGAGTCAAACAAGCCTTTAGCCTGTAAAGATTTGAAAATTGTTTGAGCGTCCGTTTCGCCTTTTTTAATCTGATTTGCAATTTCCGCATACAAAGCGACTATTTTTGTACTGTCCTTTCTTACATCCTGCAATTCCTGATTTATGCGGTTGGAATCAATTCCAAGGTCCGTATATTTTGCAATAAATTTATCTATCGCCAGTTGTCCGTCTTTTTCATTCATTTTTTCAATATCGTTCTGCAATTGAACCAGTTCCGCGTAATAATTCGCCACTGAACCTGCCGTATAATATTTCCCTCTGCTTGAAGATAAAGCCTGGCTTGGAATCGTCAAAGCATAGTCAACTTCATCCGCAATGACGTCCGTAATTTTGCTGATATCTATAGTCATATCATTTATAGCCTGCCTGATATCTTCATTTCCGGCAAGCTGCGAAAGTTCAAGCAAAAGCTTAACTGTTTTTGAAGCATCGGAAGAATTAACAAATTCAATTTTGCCGGTACTTTTATTTTCAGACAATTCAATATTATGTTCCGATAATAATCTGCGTATTTTTTCAGAAAGCTGCTTATTGTTTTCATTTGCAACCAATCCGGCAAAATCCGAAGCGATTATTCCCGACCACCCGCTGTAAGTCGTAATTACAACCTGAGCTTTTGATATTTCGTCTCTAAGCTGCTGCAAAGTTCCGGCGCTTCTGTGTTTTTCATATTCTTCGGCGGTAATAAGTTTTATTTCTAACCTGTCTCCGAAGAATTGTTTATATTCTTTTGCAAGTTCCTTTGCGTTATCGTCCGTATTTGTAAGCGCAGTAACAAAACCGCCGGGATTTAAAGCAGACATCAAAGCGGCAGCATATTGCGAAATAATAGTCTTTCCGCCTCCTGTTCTTAACTCTTCAATAACTTTAAACTGTTCTTTGCTGTCTTTTGCATTTAAATATCTTAATGAAATATCATACATGGCTTCAAACTGACCTGCTTTAAATTCGTCGTATTTCATTCTGTTTCTTGCCCATTCCAGTGTTTCTTGAATAACAAACGCTTTGCTCAAAAGCGATAATTCTTCAGGAGTAAGCGTTTCTCCGGACTGATATTTTTTAGCTATCTCAACAAGTCTTTCAGATGTCTTCATATCACTATTATGACTGCTGAACCATTTTCTTACCGACTCTACATCTGCCGCAGTAAGTTCTTTTGGAACCTGAGTAGTCATTGTTTGAGCCATTTCATAGAATGATTCGGACAGCGTATTTGCCTGCGCTATTGAACTTGCTATAAATTCACTCGGAATTTCATTTGTTAAACCGTTGTATATGACTTGTTGGATAAATGCAGCCGCTTCCGGAACTGTTATTTCTATTTTCCCTTTTTCTATCAATTCATTAGTTATATCTTTTGCTAATTGTAATTTATCCCCGGTTCCGCTTGACGATATAATGCCGTCCATTGTCGTCTGAATTTCTCTGACTTTTGCGGAAACGATATCATTTTGCGCTTTGAAATCATCATACAGTTTGCTTAAATCAACCGAAGTTGTCTGCTGCAGATATTTTAAAATATTCAATATTCTTGTCGAAGAAACAAAATCCATTTTTAGATTCATTTTATCCGTTATCTGCAATCCTTCCAGTAATTCTTTTATCATTGCGTCTTTATTTGAAAGATTACTTTGCGAAATCGCCGCAGCCAATTCAATATTTTTAACGACATTTCCGTTTCTGAGGGTATCGTTTGCCGAAAGAGCTCTGATCAAATTCGGAATAGCCTTTGCTGTCTGAGCAGACAAATTTCTGCCTACTGCAGAAGCATTTATAACCGCCAGATTGCTTATGATATTATACATATCGTTTACGGCTTTTGTGTCGTTAACGTCTATTTCGCTTATAGCCTGCGAAATTTTGCCGAAATCAAGCTGTCCGGCCGGAGTAATATAATTTGAAACTGAAGCTATAAAATTAATTCTTGAAGAATCGCCGATGGCTCTTACTGCGTTACCCGTATTAACGGCATACCATATATCTCCTGCTTTTGCTTTTAAGTTTTTGCTGTTTTGCGCAAAATTGTAATTTGCCTGTATCATATTCATCGCGTCGCTTGCGGTCATATTAGGATTATTTTTCATTTGCTGTACAACCGATCCGAGTGATATCATAAGCGATTTTACTTGAGATTGATTATGAGTAGTTATTGTTGTTCCGCCTATATTGAAAACGGTTGTTCTTCCGGAGCCAGGCGTCATGGTTACGGTAAAATTAGCAGATAAACCCGCTTCTTGTATCATTGTATTCATGGTGCTTAAGGCAGTAGACGCACTTCTTGAAGAAGTATTTATTGAATTGCCGTACTGCTGCATTACGTTATTCGTATTAAAACTCGCATCTCCGTCAGCAGATAAAAACTCGGAAACATACTGAGCCATATTGCTTCCTACGAGAGGGGTTACCGCCATCTGTATCGCATTTTCAACTATTCCTTCTTCAAAAATACCGCTTATAAGTCTGTTAACTCCCGTTCTGAGATATCCGTTATATAACCTTGAAAAACCATTCAATGCTTTTGCACCGACGGTTGTCGCACTGTCCGAACCGAAACTTATCACAGTCCTTGTAGTCTGTTCCGCCATTTTTTCGGCGGCAAATTTTGCCGCAGCTTCGGCAGATCTTCCGGCGACAACATTTCCGAATCCGGTAAACATTCCCTGGAATATCGGCATTGCGGCATACATAACTACGGCAAATCCCATACTGCTTGACTTATCAAGAGCTATGATATCTCCGCCCATAGGCCTTATCGCCCAATCATATAAACCGAACAGAGCTCCCTTATCTACAACAGGATTCAATATATTTGCCGTCGCGGTCATTCCCATCTGCAAGCCCCACATAGCATACATATGTTGTGAGATTTGCCTTAACGAAGAAATCGTTCCGACTAATCCTTCTCCTTTTGCGAAGAAACTTGCAAAAGTTCCGCCTTTCGTTAACCCCTGTCTTCCGAAAAGGGTTGCTATTTTATTTAAGGAAGTTTTTACTCCGTTGCCGAAAGCATACTTAAAACCGCTCCATGATTGTTTTGAGAATATGTTAGCTATTCCTTTTGTTATGGAAGAGAAACCTTCTTTCCAGAATTCTTTTGTAAAAATACGTCCTACTTTTGTCGCAGCTTCTTTGACGACCTCTCGGAACGTCTTAGTAACCACTTGCTCGCCGGCTTTTGTTGCGGCAGAACCTAAATGCATAGGGAAAGCTATCGCCAATGCGCAGGCCGCCAAATTAAGCCATCCTTCGGCGCTCCAGAATCCGTCTCGTTGGAACGCTTCCGAGCTTGCAAAAGCGGCAGTCGCCGCATAAGTCGCGGTTATAGCCGCAGATACGGCTGTTAATACCCCCGCCCACACAGTCGCGGCCGCACCGGCGGTAAGAATTGTTGTCGCTATTGCCGCTATTGCCGCAACTCCGGCAAACGCCGCTGATGCGGCTTCGCCTGAGGTAACATCTCCATACTGTTTATCTTTTATTAACGAAGCCGCCGTTTTTAAAAGAGAATATTGATTATTGTCAAAACATGAATTCCATGTTTCGCTGAATCCGTTTCCTGTCAGCCAGCCGGCAATAGAAGCCGCCAATGCTGGAAGCCCTTCAAAGACAGCGCCTACTATGCTTACGACTACTCCTCCTACAACTTCAACTCCTCTTGCAAGCCAGCCTTTTTCAATTGATATATCGCTTACGCTCTTGTTGAAATCTATCGTCCCGTTCCAGTTGAAAAGACCGCCCATTTCAATTTTGCCGTTTTTATAAATTCCGCCTAATAATTCTGTTCCGTTTGCAAGATTTTGAAGATTATTTAAATTTGTGCCCATCTTAAATTGTTTATTTACATCTTCCCATGTCTGCTGGCTTCCCATACTTGCGGTAATCTGTATAACCTGGTAAACTCCGTTATTTTTTACGGTAATTGTATTTGTGACGTCTATTGTTCCGCCTGTTACTCCGCTGTTTATAACAGTAGACGGTAAATCCGCCAAAGTAGTATCTGTTTTAAGCAAAACAGAACCGCCGCTTACATTGGCCGTTATAGTTTGTTTAACTATTTCTCCTGCATCTACAGAAGAATTGCTCAAGTCTCTTTGATTTGTATTATTTGATACAAGAGTTGAAGGCTTAAAGAAAGTAAGCTCCGTGCCGGCGTAAAAATGTGAAAAACTGTAATCTGTTATAGTTTGATTTAATAACAGCTGTTCCGTATTTACCGTTAAAGCAACTTTTGAAGGCAAATCAGAATTTTCTGTTTTTATTAAACTTAAATCATTCCCGCTAATATAGGCCGATACCGCATATACCGGTTTATTAACTTCCTGAGGTTCAGATGAAGAAGATTTATCACCGTCAGATGCAACAGGAATATCAGTTGTGCCTTTTGTTCTGAATTCCTGGTCCGTCAAAATCAAACCTACAGTCGTGACAAAACCCATTGACGAAGTATCAAAAACTATACTGTCTATCGTGAAATTTCTTTCTCCGTTGCCGTTAAAATTTCCTGTCCATACAAAATCGGATATAGATTCTGTTCTTGTTACTTCTATTTTTTCATATCTCAGGTTGCTGTATGAACTGTCTTCATAAGCTTTTTTATGTTCCGGATTATTTTCATCATATTTGACCCATTGCCCGTCTATAAATATCTCGGGTACCATATTATAATCTTTGATTTCATAACCGTTTGCTTCGGCATCATCCATCAAATCATATATTAACCCGGCATTATTATCGGAATACCACCCGTATTTCTGTTCGGCATACGCTCTAAGGTCAATTACTTCCGTAATTTCATTTATGCTCTCAACCGTTAATTTTAGCTGTTTATTGTCTTTATCCCACATCGGCTGCAGTTTAATTGTTTGCCCGTTGGCGTCAACTCTTGTAACGAAACCGCCAAAACTCTTTGAATCAACGCCGTTTCCGGCGGTAAATAAACCTGTAATTCTGTTGCCGTTTGCATCTTGTAGAAATACAAGAGTTACCTGTCCTGTTGAATACTTACTGTCATTTTTATCAACATATGTATTTTTTTCAACAAGTCCTTCAACTCTGAAACCGCTTGAAGCGTCGCCGGATATTCTGTATAATCCGTCTATTAATAATCTGTTTTTATTGTCGCTTTCAAACGCAAGATACTGGTTGCCGTCAACATCTTCAACTATTCCGGCCGCTTTCTGCCATGACCAGTTTTCGCCCTGCACTATCGTTTCAGTCGCTCCTATGCCGATAAATCCGCCTTTCATTTCTGTTTTTTGTTCAGGAACAAAACCGTACATAGATACAGTCATCTGCCCGTCTTTGCGTTCATAAACTGTTGCGATATCTCCGCCGAATTTGCTTGAAAATACCGCTATGGTTTCTGAATTTTTTTCATAGCCTGACGTGGTAAACAATAAATCAAATACCGTTGCCTGCCCGCTTACTACGAAATTTGCATCTTCAAAAACAAAGGCATAATTGCCGGTCATATTTGTGCCTGAACCGGATTGATTGTTTCCGCCAACCATTTCGCCTTCGTATCCCTGACCCTTAAGTTCATACGAAGCATCGCCCTCAACTCTGTAAATTCCGTCATTTCTTAAATCTATTGAGAATGTGCTTGAATTTTCGCCGTTGCCTGTCATTCTTATTGAAGAAGTTTGCCCGTCTTTATCTCCGCCTACGTAAACATATCTTTGGAATTTAATTGAATTGCCGTCGGCATCCGCAGCCGTATTTATACTGTTAACCGTAACTATGCTGGTGCCTCTTATATTCAGCAAATCAGTTATGCCCGCCTGTGAAAACGCAATTATTAAACTGCCGTCTTCGGCTACCTTCGTAACATAATTTGTAATCTCCGTTCCATCTGCGGTTCTCAAAGGCGACAAAGATTGTTCCATAAAATCAGCGGGATCTCCCGTGCCTACTATGCTGATTGAAGAATCAATCGTATATCCGCTTCCTGATGCTTTTAATTCCATCTTTAAGTTATATTCTGTTTTTGTTTCATCAATCGTAAAATTTCCGTTTTCATCAAGAGCCAAAACATTAATGCCGCCGACATTTTTTGTTTTCAAATACATATTTACATATGCGCCCGAATTTGTAACTTCATAACCGGTATACGCCCCGCCGTTAAAATATTGCGAAGACGTATTTCCTTTTGCAAATGTTTGCTTGACTACGGCTGTTGCTATTCCGTTCGTATCGTAAGTTCTGTACAAATTATTTGTATATCCGTCTTGTACTTGAGCCGCTTTATCTGCGCCCTGTAAATTTTGGACCGTACTTGCATAACCGTAATAATGCTGTCCGTTATATACTGTTCCGTCATAAGCTACAAAACCGAGCTGTACATCTCCGTTCTCATCGGTGTACTGTACGCATTTTAACGCGCCTGATTCAATCTTTTCTCCGTTGATTACGCCGCCCGTTATTATTGAACCTGCTTTTAAAACATTTCCTGCAGAAAAAACACCGTCAAGAGCCAAAGCATCCGAATAATGCATGAATGCGCCGGTTACGTTATATCCCGTTATATTTCCTTCACTGTCATAAATATCGTTTACCGTACCCTGATACGTTACATTTCCTGGTTCTCCTTCATCTCCGCCGGCATCGCCGTTGTCTTTATTAAGAATCATTCCGTTAACGATTGCAATACCGTCGGTTACGGTTAATCCGTCATTTGATAAAACAACTTTGGACCCTATTCCTATATAAAAATCCTGACCGTTAAAAGTTCCGCCGTATATTTGATTTGCAAGTTCAAAATTACCGAACTGGTCAACGGTTATTTTAATATCGCCTTCTTTATAAGTTATTGATTCCGCAGATGACCCGTACTGTCTGGTTATAGGAGCGTTATTTGTTATAATAACGCCGCCGCCAGCAATATTTTTAATTCCCTGCGCGACGGTTATTGCCTGTCCGTCGCTGAATGTAAATTGCGTATTTTTATTAAAATTATATCCGTCTACCGAGTATCCTTCGGCAAGACTGCCCGACCCTTTTACTTCCCCTATTGCTCTCATTACAAAGGCTGAAGTCGGTTCGGCGCCTTCAAATGAAGTTATGGACTCTATCTGCATTGAAAATCTGCTTCCGTCTGCCAAAGAAACCCCGTTTACGGAGCATCCGTCTTTTGCAGTAAATTCATATTGAGAATCCGTTCCCTTGCTTATGTACATTGATTGCAGCATTGACATTGAATCAAACCCGATATTGCCTTTTATAATATCGCCGTTTGTAAACTGATGCGTTCCGAAACTGTCAATAGTGAAATGTCCGTTTGTTTCAAGATTTGTTTTAACTTCCGAATTATATATCCATCCTGCGTTTTCACCCGCAACCCACGTTCCGCCCGTATAAGTATAATTACCGCCTGTTGTGGTAACAATGCCGGCCGCCGATTGCAATTTTGAACCGTCTAATGCAGTTGTCCCTTCTCCTACAATAACAGCCGCCCCGTTTCTGAATGATAAAACGGCATTCTCGCCGTTTAATCCGTTTGTTAAAGTTGTCTGTCCGGCTACCGATTGGTCTATTAAGCCCGATGTGTTAACCGTGACAGTTTCACCGCTATTATCGCTTTGCGGATTTGGATTAGGCTGTGTATACTCGGTATATCCGGCTCCTGATTTTGTATTTACAAAATCAAAGTTCCCGGTTGCCACAAATCCTCCGCTTTCTTCGGAAATGCCAAGCTCTATATTCGTTATGTAACCTGAAAAATCAGTTGCAGCCAGCGTCTGGCCGTCAACAACCAAATTATTCAATGTAAAAAGGCCGTAGGCGGATTCCGGAGCTGAAGCATAAAATGTCCCGTCGTTGCCTATTACCAAATCATACGCGCCGGTGTAAAGAGACTTTATCTGCGGATTTGCTGACAGTATATTGCTTACCACGCTGTTTTCAACGATGCCTCTTATTACTACATTGCCGTCTTTATTCAATTGTATATTGTTTATAACCTGTTCCTGTGTCAACCCTATCTTATTTATGCTTGCAACTATATTAGGATTTATCGCGACTACTGAATTGTATATTTCTGTTTTTACGGCTTTTATTTGTTCATTCAATATTTTTTCAAACGGAGCAAGAACGAATGAAATAATGGATCCTATTCCGGGAATATTTTTAATTTTATTGTATATTGAAGAAATTGTTTCCAATGCAGCAAGCTGTTTTGCCAATTTTTCAAGTTTTGCCTGTTCAGGCGTTTTGATCCAATTTTTATAATAGGATTTTGTTTGCGTCGTATTTATCGTACCGTCGCTGTTATACTTAAAAACGGTATAAACTTTACCGTCAGAGCCCGTAAAAGTCGTAGTATTATAAGTTACCGTAGTTTTAGTTACCGTCTGATATTGTGAGCCGTCGGAATTTGTTTTAACGCTTCCGCCGGATCGGCTTGTAGTCTGAACTTTTCCGGAAATACCGCTTGTATTGTAATTTATTTTTAGCCCGCCCATATTTGTTGAAGCCGTGCCGTATGCGGCTACAAATACAGGAATAAGCTGCTCTTTGCCGTTTACTATTATAGTTCTGAAATCAGCTATTTTTATTGATCCCGAAGTTACTTTTTGCCCGCCTATAACAGATCCTGTCTTAAATACCGCTCCTTTACCGTATACGATAAGACTTCCGCCTGATATTTTTATATCTCCGTTGCTTACGGAGTAGCCTCCGTCTTCCTGTTCAACTACTTTTGCGTTCGTACCGGTCGCATCCGGCATATCCTGCGCTGAACCTGTTGAATCTCCGTCGGATTTCGGCGCCGGCGGAATTTGTATTTTCTGACTGCTTGTAAGATACAATAAACCGTCCAAAACATAAACGCCGTTTAATCCGAATTGTATTACGGAACCTGATTTCAAAACAACATTTTTTACCACGGTTCCGTTTGGATTTGTATAATTGATTGTAGAATTGCCTATTGTTTTTATTACAAAACCGTTTTCATTATTTGTTAATCTGAAAGTACCCGTCAATGATCCAGTTAATCCGCTTTCGCCGAGAATATTGTATGATTTGGATGTTGTTAACGTCCATCCGCCCGCATCTTTGCCGACCGTAAAATCTCCTATTTTATCGCCTTCTTTTATCTGTCTGTAAGAACCGTCTTCATTTACCGTGCAGTAGAAAGGATAATCTTCCGTTCTTCCCATTACAAGAGTTCCGCCGCCGGGAAGCTGTACGGTGTCAACAGCGTCATACCATGTTCCGTTAAGATTGAAACGGACCAGTTCGGAAGCCGCAAAAATATTTCCCTGCTGGTTTATTCCCAGTATAATATTTGTTTCGTCATTTTCGGTTACATAAAGTTTTACATAAGCATCTTTTTCGGAATCATAAACGAATCCTTCAGCATCTTTTATTGTAAAACTTGTTCCTTCCGTCAAAGGATTTCCTTCTGCATCCAGAGTCAGCGTAATTTCTATTATTTTATCGCCTTTAAAACCGTAATAATTACCGTCCTGGGCAGCTGCAAGCTGTACTTTTGTGCCGTCGGGCGATCTAAGTTCGTATCCGCTGTATCCCGAACCGTCGCTCAGCCCCTTGTATACCATAAATATCTGATTGCCGTCGCTGTTTGATAAAATCAATCTGCTGACCTGAGCACCCGCATTTAAAGTAACTTGTCCGTTTGCGTCTATTTTTAAAGTAATGGAACTGCCGGTCATTTTATCCACATAATATCCTAATCCCGTATCGCCTGTTTGATACGCCGTTAACTGAATCAGCGCTGTCTGATTACCATTAGCGTCCAATACAGGTTCCCATTTTTGCGTTTTGGCATTATATGTTTTATAGGTTGTTGTTAAAGTAGCTCCGGTTTCGTTATTTTTTACAAAAGTTCGAACTATCCCTTCCGTGTCATATCGTATGGCCGTTGTTATTTTTCCGTCGGGATCCGTATACTCGGTTCTGCATTCTCCGGTGCCGCCTTCCTGTTTCGTCGCAGCTACATAACTGACCTTCATTTCGCCGTTTTCATCCTGGCTGTAAATGATTTTCAAGCTGCCTTCTGTAATTTTACCGATACCTATTAAATCGGAATTTGTTTTAAATATTGCGCCGTTACCCATAACGACCAAACTTCCGCCTCTCAAAGATATAGTACCGTCGCTTACCATATAACCGTTTTCATCTTCAATAACTTTGGCATTTGTATCGCTTGCATCAGGTATTGACGCATCTTTACTTTCTTCGTTTGGATCGCTGGTCCCTTTCAATACATTAAATGTATCTCCCTCATTTATAACGACTCTTCCGCTGACGCCCAATACGCCCTGTTCGGTAACTTCTATCTTGCCGTTTTCTAATCTTCCTCTTGCCTGTTCGACTCCGTTTACTCTGTTTATATATGTGCCGCTTATAGGCAGACTGTTTAATTTGTTCCCGTTTAAATCAAACAACTGCATTTTATTATCTTTATCAACGGTAAATGAAAAAGTCAATTTACCGTCAAGAATTATTGTATCTCCGTCCAATCCGCCGCCGAAAACCGTTGATATCTCAGTTCCTGCGTTATATGATACGCTTCCACCCGTTAAATTACCCTGTTTGTCATAGTTATATTTAATAAAATTTGAATTATTTAAATTACTGTATCCGAAATTCTGATCTATTTTTACTTGGGCGCTGTATGTTGTAACGCTCTTTGTCCCGTCGGAGTTATTAACCGTAATTGTTACGCTGTTTAATCCTGAATTTTCAACTATCGTTCTGTTGTATCTCCAATCTTCCCCTTCAAATTCGGCTGTTATTACAACATCATTTCCGGATTCATCTTTAGTTTGCGTTGTAAGAGTATTCGGCGATGCGCTGTTATATGAATAAACTTTTATCTGACTCATGTTAATCCATGAATTATCAACAAACTTATAGCCGGAATATAAATCATCATTATTGCTTAACTTCATATTGTTTGCGGCATTAAGCACGCTCTTAAACTGATCTACCAGAGTTGTGCTGCTTCCGCCGCTGCTGCTTGTTTCCGGATCATGTTTTGTATCATAATATGCGTCATTTAAATCATATCTCGTTACGCTGATACTGCCGTCAGACCCTACTATCGCCTCTTCAAATGCTGAAGCTTTGCCGTCTTTGCCGCCTACAAAATCTACGGATTTGGCAACCGTAACATTCTTCCCGTCAACTGTTTTTGTGCTCCATTCGGTTACTCTGTCAAGACTTTGTATATCCGCTGTGAATTCCATACCGGAAGATGTTTTTTGCGTAGTTCCCGGTCCGTCCCCAACGCTGTATACCATTGCGTTTTCTCTGTTCCCGCTGTCATAAAAATTTTCAATTACTACTTTCTTATCTCCAGCTTGTACGTTTGTAAAATATATCTGGTCATTATAAGCCTGTTTAAAATCATATTGTATCGCCATGGCATGATTTGTTTTGTCATAACCTATCTTTGTAGCCGTATATATTTCAGACCCTGCGGCATCATATTTTGTTTCTGATTTAAATTGCCCGTTAGTCTTAAGCCAATCGCTGGCCGCCGAAAATCCTTTTTCGTCTATCTTTTCCTGTAATTTATTATAATCTGTTCCGTCTTCAACTGTTATTACCGTTTTTGTGCCGTCGGTGCCGTATTGAGTCATCGTTCCTTTGTTTTGATCTACCACTACTCCGGCTTTACCGGTTTGAAGACCAAGCATATTAAATGCAAGATCTTTTAAGGCCTGTCCGGCTGCAACTGCTCCGTTCATTATATTTACGGAAACATTTGTTATCGCGTTTACTACCTGACTTGCATAATTTCCGTCAAATACCGCCCCCGCGGCATTTAATGCAGCATTGATTGAATTCATAAATTGAGTCTTTGTTGTATCATCAACTCCTTCACCGCTTACATCCGTGACTTCTACTTTCTTTATTTTTATGGTTCCGTTCTCTACTTGTTTTTGAAAATCCTTATCGCTCATCTCTTGTATTTCTTTTTCTTTTGCTTCCTGGGCCTCTTTTGTCTTTGCTTCTTCCGTGCTTGCCTTTACCCTTGCCTCAACAGCCTCTTCCTGCATCTTCTTTTCAAATTCGTCCTGCTTCATCTTCGCTATCTTGTCTTCCCACTCCTTCTTCGCCGCGTCTTCCGCCGCCTTCTTCTTCGCCGCATCGTCTTCATCCGGTACTTCTACCGCTA
>CAZASN010000010.1:0-14082 GCA_964487915.1 uncultured Elusimicrobiaceae bacterium
CGCCCATGACGACGACGATCTCGCGGCCCTGCTTGCGCTCTTTCGCGACGCGGGCTTTGAGGCGCTTGAACTCCTTCGCGTAGTCGGCGGGCGAGGGCAGGGGGAACACCTCGCCGTTCGGCGACTGGGAGACGTTGTTGTTGTTCGGTTTCTTTGCTTTCGTTGCCGGTTTCATGCGACTCCTTCTTTGGGGGTTGCTTTGGAGTTTAACTTGTCAAAAGGAAGATTGTCAGTTTTTGTCATTCCCGCTTTCGCAGAGGTGACAAACAGAATGGAAAGCCGGGATGAAACCCCACACTGACAAAAAGACAGCTCCGCCCCGTCGATTACGCGATCCTGAAAACAGAGGCACATTTCTTAGCCCGTGCATAGACACCGCGATATTAGACTTTAGGCCAATGCCAATGCATATTTACATTGCACTTTTTTAATGAGGGACAGCGCCCTATTCCCCTATGCAGTGACAAGCCATTTCCAGATCGGAGTGACTTCGATTTTGCCGTCAATGACGGTTTCGTCATCCCATGTGACGATTGTTCCCGTCGGGATTGAAAGTTCACCCATGGCGCTTTTCAATCCGCGAAGCTCTCTTTCAAATGTCCTTTTGTCCGAAACATCCCAGCAGGATTGAATGAGTCCGGCATTTCGGGTATTTCTTTGTTCGACCAAAAAATCAACTTCATGCCCGTCTTTTGTCGAAATGTATTCCGGATGATATCCCTCGCGACGCAGATGCATGAAGACCAGGGTTTCCAGCAGGTGACCGCGATCGGCCGAGGTGCGAAAAGTCATGGAATTCAATAGACCGGTATCGATGGTGTAGATTTTTGCCGGATTGATCATTCTTGCTTTTTCAGATCGGGTGTGAACCGGCACTTTGTAAAATAAAAAGGCATCTGAAAGATATTCAAGATATTCATACAGGCTGTTCTTGGTGCATTTGATGGCCATGCTTTTCATGGTATGAAAGAACTTGTTGACGCTGAATTTTTCTCCGGAAGCATTCATGATATGCCGGACAAGATGTTTAAGCACC
This sequence comes from uncultured Elusimicrobiaceae bacterium, assembly GCA_964487915.1. Classification (GTDB taxonomy): domain Bacteria; phylum Elusimicrobiota; class Endomicrobiia; order Endomicrobiales; family Endomicrobiaceae; genus Proruminimicrobium. Next base: position 1,037 of record CAZASN010000010.1, read on the forward strand.
AGCACGTTGCCGACATTGTGGCGCTCAATAATGTCTTTAAGCAGTACGGAATCAATGTAGCCTTGCAGGATTTCGATGCGGAGATCATTCCGTGTTTTTTGGACTTCGGGAAAGCCGCCGATTTCCATGTAATTTTTGATGGCTTTACGTAAGAGGGATGATGTGTTCGCACCGAACGTTTGGGGCCTGTCGGCAAAAATTCCGTGATATTTCAAGAACTCATCGAAGCTGAATGGAAATATCTCTATGGGCAGCGAACGGCCGCGCAAACTGGTCGCCATTTCCACGCCGAGCAATTTCGATGATGATCCCGTAACAAATATCTGTACGTTTTCCGTATCTATTAAGCGTCTGAGAAATATTTCCCATTGATCGATCCGCTGTATCTCGTCAAAGAAAAAATAGCAGAGGGTGTTGCGGTTTTCGGGATATTTCCCGAAATAAACATCGAGCATTTCCTGGAAATGATGAACGCTGAATTCCAGTAATCGGTCGTCTTCAAAGTTGAGGTAAAGAATATTTTCTTTAGGGGTGCCCGCGGCCAGCAGATCCTTCATTTTCTGATAACAAAACCAGGTTTTTCCCGCACGCCGCATGCCGATGATAACATTTGCCTTGCCTTGAACTTGCGGCAATTCCTTGTTCCGCGGCACCAGTTCCGGCAATGTCCGTTCATGAAAATCATCGATGAGTTGTGAAATGATCGTTTTCATGATTTAGGTTCTATCTCTTATTTGGAGACATAACAATGAATATCTTTCTCTTATAAAAAGAAATTTTAAGCTAATCCACATGGGGGTTGTGCATAGCCCTGCGGGTTCATGGACTGCCAGCGCCAGGCGTCGGCGCACATGGCGTCGAGGTCCCGGACCGCGGTCCAGTTCAGTTCCCGCTTCGCCAGGGTCGGATCGGCGTAGATGGCGGCGACGTCGCCGGGGCGGCGGCCGGCGATCTCGTAGGAGATCGTGCGGCCGGAGGCTTTTTCGAAGGCCTTGACGACCTCGAGGACGCTGTACCCCCTGCCCGTGCCGAGATTGCAGGTGAGGCAGTGAGAACCTCTTTCCGATTCAGGCAAATCGCTGGATTCCCGCTTTCGCGGGAATGACAGGGAAGGAAGCGGGAATGACAAGGAAGACGACGATGACGATGACGCTGATGATGACGACGATGACGATGACAAAGAAGCCGCTCCCGATTCAAGCAGGGCGCTGGATTCCCGCTTTCGCGGGAATGACAGGGAAGGAAGCGGGAATGACGGAGAAGGATGCGGGGACGACAAGGAGAAGATTTTTTCCAGCGCGCGGAGGTGGCCGGCGGCGAGGTCCATGACGTGCAGGTAGTCCCGGACCCCTGTCCCGTCCGGCGTGTCGTAGTCGTTGCCGAAGATCCGGAGCCGCGGCAGCTTTCCCACCGCGACCTGGCTGATGAAGGGCATGAGGTTGTTCGGGATGTCCTCGGGATCTTCCCCGATCAGGCCGGAGGGGTGCGCGCCGGCGGGGTTGAAGTAGCGCAGGATCGCAACCCGCCACGCGGGATCGGCGGCCTGGATGTCGCGGAGTACATCCTCGATCATCTTCTTCGTGCGGCCGTAGGGGCTCGCCGGGGCCAGGGGGAAGTCCTCCTGGATCGGCAGGGAAGGGGGGGCGCCGTAGACGGTGGCAGAGGAACTGAAGACGATGCGTTTGACGCGGAACTCTGCCATGACCTCGCAGAGGGTCAGCGTGGACGTCAGGTTGTTGTCATAGTAGCGGAGCGGCTCGGCAGTGGATTCGCCGACAGCCTTGAGGCCGGCGAAATGAATGATCGCGTGGACGGGATGGGCCGCAAAGACGGCGCGCAGGGCCTGCCGGTCCCGGACGTCGGTCTGTTGAAAATGCGGCCTGCGCCCCGCGATCTTCTCGATGCGGCCGAGGACGGCGGCCTTGCTGTTGCAGAGGTTGTCGACGATGACGACATCGTAGCCCGCCTGGAGGAGTTCCACGCAGGTGTGGCTGCCGATGTAGCCGGTGCCGCCGGTGACGAGGATGGTTTTGTTAGAGGTCATAAGAAGGCTTCGCTACGCTCCCAATGACAGAGAAGGACGCTGGAGCCCCGCCGCAGCCTGCCCTCGCGGAGGCGGGAGCGGAAACGACAGATACGACAGATACGGAGCGACTGCATGACCCTGTGGGGCCTGTCCCTGAATGTGCGGTCTCACACGCCGTAATAATCCCGGTACCACGCCACGAATTTTCTGATCCCTTCTGCAATCGGGGTTTGAGGCCTGAAGCCTACGTCGGCCATCAGATCGTCCACGTCGGCATAGGTTGCCGGAACGTCTCCCGGTTGGAGAGGAAGCAGTCGCTTGTCTGCTTTTCTTCCGAGGCATTTTTCGAGTTCATCGATGAAGTCGAGCAGCCCCACAGGGTTGTTGTTGCCGATGTTATAGATCCTGTAGGCGGCGAAGCTGGAAGCGGGATCGGGCCGATCGCCCTGCCAAAAGGGGTTGGGTTTGGGGATCCTGTTGGCGACGCGGACAACACCTTCGACGATGTCGTCGATATAGGTGAAGTCTCTCGTCATCTTCCCTTCATTGTACACATCGATGGGCCTGTTTTCCAGGATCGCCTTCGTGAAGACGAAGAGCGCCATGTCCGGCCTTCCCCAGGGGCCGTAGACGGTGAAGAAGCGCAGGCCCGTGCAGGGAATCCGGTAGAGGCTCGCATAGGCGTGCGCCATCAACTCGTTTGCCTTTTTCGTGGCCGCGTACAGGCTCACCGGGTGGTCTACGTTGTGGTGGACGGACAAGGGCATCATGGTGTTGGCCCCGAAGACGGAGCTGGATGAGGCGAACACGAGGTGCTTGACTCCCCTGTGGCGGCAGCCTTCGAGAACATTCAGAAAGCCTGTCAGATTGCTGTCCACGTAGGCGTGGGGATTGACCAGCGAGTAGCGGACGCCCGCCTGCGCGGCCAGGTGAATGACCGTTTCCGGCCTCTCCCCTGCGAAGAGTGCGGCCATTTCCTCCCGGTCGGCGATGTCCCCTTCGATGAACGTGAAGCCGGGCCGCTCCTTCAGCCTGGCTGCGCGCGCCCTCTTCAGGTTCACGTCGTAGTAGGCGTTCATGTTGTCCACGCCGATGACGGTCTCTCCGTCGTCCAGCAGGCGCTGCGAGAGATGAAACCCGATGAATCCTGCTGCACCGGTTACCAGTATTCTTCTGGTCATAATTTCTTAATCAAGGCTGTGGGGTCAGGTCTTGAAAATTAGCAAAATGCTAATTTTCAAGACCTGACCCCCGGGGTTTGCCTACTTGTCCTGCTGTTTCTTGACCTGATCGGCGAGGATCTGCTGCAAACCGGCGAAAGCCTTGGATTGCGCCGCCCCTTCGATCGTCTTGACCGCCACGTCCTCGATTTTCTGATAGGCTTTGTCCAGTTGCTGGCCGAGTTTTGCAAGCTGTTCGGCTTGCTCCTTCACCGTCTTTTCGAGCGACGAGATCTTTGTCGTGAATACGTTTTTCTCTCCTTCGAACCCTTTTTTCAGCAGGTCCTCCCGGTTTTTGGCCTCTGACAGGAGCTTTTCCGTTGCATTCTGGACGGCTTGACTGACCGCGTTTTCCAATTCTTTTGGAAATGCCGCTGCCCTTTTCTTCAGTTCGGCGAGTTCGGTCTCTTTTTCTGCCAAAACTTTTTCCCTGTCGGCAAAACCTTTTTCCAGTTGTTCCTTCCGGAGGTGGATTTCTTTATCCAATTGAGCCTTCTCGTCTTCAAATTGATTGCGAACGAGTTTCTTCTCGCGCTCGAAATCGTACTGGAATTCCTCGCGCTCCCGGTCCCGTCGCTGCTTTTCGCCGGCCGACCACTCCTTCGATTCCAGTTCGCGTCGTCTCTTGTCTTCGGCCCATTGACGGTTCAGGGCTTCTATCTCCTGCTCCAACTGAGCCTTCCTGCCCGCCGTTTCCTCTTCGAATTCATCTTTTGCGCGATTGTGCGCCTCGATGAGGGCGGCCAGCGTTTCCGCGGTTTTGTCTATCTGATAGAGATCTTGAATCTCTTTTTCTTTGAAGGATATTGCCTTCTTGAGGCTTTCCAGTCGATTGAATTCGGTGGCGAGGTTGTCGGATATCTGCGACAGCACTTTCCCGATTTCACTCTTGAGCGCCGCGATGCTCTGGTCGACGTCAGCGGCGGAAATGTTCTCGACGGAAGCCAAGGCTGCCTGGACCGTCTTTTCTTCCCGTTTTTCCTCAGGCTTCATGGCGGTATTCTTCTGATTGCGAACCTCCTCGAGAAGTAGGTTGTACGCGTCGAGCAATTCCTGTTTTGTATTGGTTGACGAAAGCTTTCTGGGGGACGTCTTCTTTTCGGTCATAGGACCCTCCTGAGGTGTGAAATCACGATGCATGGAAGCCTTTGCAGAAACACGAAGTTAAAAATTCCCTGTTTTGGCACGCATTCCCTCTCTGCCGGGCGATGACGGAGCAGAGCGGCTATTTTATCGTGCCGTAGCGCTGCTCCATCTTTTTTTTCCCCGCCTCGGCGAGTTTGCGCCACCGGCCTCCACGCCCGGTCAGTTCTTCCCATGACGCATTGATCTCGGAAGGGCGCTCTTCGCCGAACCATGCCAGCAGCTGGTATGCCTGGTAGAGATCCTTCTGAGCCTTCGCGCCGGCCGTGGCATCGCGCAATTGCGAAACGACGAGCTTGTGCAGGGCGAATCGCAGCGGCTGAGGGAGAAATACCTGGACGGCATCCCCGTCCAGTACGGCCCCGGGAATCGGCTCCTCCAGGAGATAATCGAGAAAACTCAGCGGCTGCGCCGCCGCCCTTAATCTGGGGATATAGACCGGGTCCTCTTCTCGGCCCGTCTTCGGGGTGAGGAGATCGATCCGCAGGGGACTCTTGCGGATGGCGAACGATGTCGAAGGATGCCTCGGGTTGAGCGGCGGGATCGGGAAGAATCCCATGGACAGGCTTTCCAGGGTCTTGGGAATGTCGGCGGTCAGATTCGGGACGGCGACACTGATATTCCGAGCCGCTGCGATGTCTACGTCCTGGGTGCCGAGCGTCGTCTCGTCCCACCGCACGCCAAGCAGGTTCCCGATGCAGCCGAAGGCGTAGGTTCCAACCAGCACGCCGCCTAGGCGGAAGAGGGAGGCATCCGCCAGTTCCCGGAGCACGCGCACGACGGCGCGGGGCGCACGTGCAACCTTCCCTGCCTTGAGCTGGGCGCACAATTCCCTGATCCCGACGGGATCTTCCCGCTCTTCACTGCGCCCTTCCCGGTGCCGGGCAACCAATTCGGCCAAGCGCGGCGTGTTCGGACCCAGGCTGATATTCCGGCGTCCGCCGGGCGTGTAGTGCAGAAAATAGAGATATTCCTTTCCTCCGATCAGCTTGGTGGTGAACGTGCCCTCCAGGCTGCCGACGGATCGCTGGGCCTCCCGGGCGCCGAGCCGCTCCATCAGTTCCGCGTGGAGTGTCTGCGTCTCAATGGATAGGCGGGTCAGCGGCATGGATTTGTCACGATTGTTTAACCACCGATTTCGTGCGTGCAGTGGTTAACTGGGATGGGGGTCAGCATCTAGAAGTGGCACAGGGGCGGCTTGCCGATGGGATAGACGTTGAAGCCGATCTCGAAGAGGCGCCTGTGGTCGAGGAGATTGCGTCCGTCGAACACGAAGGCGGGCTGCTCCATCGCGTTGTAAATCCTTTTATAGTCGAGTTTCCGGTAAAGGTCCCACTCCGTCATGACGGCGAGGGCGTGGCATCCCTCTGCCGCCTCGTAGGGGTCCTCGACGAAGGACACGTGTCCCTCGACGCCGGCGAGGTCGGCCTTTGCGTTGCGCAGCGCCTTGGGGTCCGTGACGACGACCTCCGCCCGCTCCTCCATCAGCCGCCGTGCGATGTAGACGGCCGGGCTCTCGCGGGTGTCGCCCGTGTTGGCCTTGAACGCGAACCCCATCAGGCAGATCTTCTTGCCCGCGAGCGTGTTGAACATGGCGCCGAGCATCGTCATCACGAAGCGCCGCTGCTGGTGGTCGTTGAGGAGGACGACGCGCTCCCAGTAGTCGGCGACCTCCTCCAGGCCGTAGTGGCGGCAGAGGTAGACCAGGTTCAGGATGTCCTTCCGGAAGCAGGAGCCGCCGAAGCCGACCGAGGCGTTGAGGAATTTCGGCCCGATCCGGCTGTCCATGCCGACGGCGCGGGCGACTTCGGAGACGTCCGCCTCGGTCTTCTCGCAGAGGGCCGAGATCGCGTTGATGGAAGAGACGCGCTGCGCCAGGAAGGCGTTGGCCACGAGCTTGGAGAGCTCGCTGCTCCAGATGTTGGCCGTGAGGATGCGCTCCCTGGGCACCCAGCGGGCGTAGAGGTCCGCGAGGAAGCGGCAGGCAGCGAGGCCCTCCGGCGTCTGGCGCGAGCCGATGAGGACGCGGTCGGGGTTCTCGAGGTCGCGGATCGCGCTGCCCTCGGCGAGGAATTCGGGATTCGAGAGGACCTCGAAGCGCGCGCCGTTCTTCGCGGCGCCGTTGAAGATCTGCTCCATGGCGAGCGCGGTGCGGACGGGAAGCGTGCTCTTCTCGATGACGATTTTGGGGGATTCGGCGTGCTCCAGGATCTGCCGCGCCGTCTTTTCCCAGTACTGCAGGTCGGCCGCCATGCCCGCGCCGGCGCCGAAGGTTTTGGTGGGCGTGTTGACGCTGACGAAGATGACGTCGTTCTCGCGGATGCCCTTGGCGACGTCGGTGTCGAAGAAGAGGTTCCGGCCCCGCGTCTCCCGGACGATCCCGTCCAGGCCCGGCTCGAAGATGGGCAGTTCGTCGGAGTTCCAGGCGGCGATGCGCTCGGGATTGATGTCGACGACGGTGACGCGGACCTCGGGCCACTTCTTCGCGATGACGGCCATGGTGGGCCCGCCGACGTAGCCGGCGCCGATGCAGAGAATATTCCTGTAGTTCGTCATAAGAGAGTCCTTTGCAACTTTTGGGGGTCAGGTCTTGAAAATTAGCACTCGGGAAAGGGGACAGATTTTAAATCTGTCCCCGGAAAGCAAAACGCTAATTTTCAAGACCTGACCCCGGGGACGGTGCGGAAGTAGGCGATCGCCCTGGCCAGCCCCTCTTCCAGTGGCATCTTCGGTTCCCAGCCCAGTTTCTCCTTTGCCAAAGTGATGTCCGGCCGGCGCTGCGTCGGGTCGTCCTGGGGGAGCGGCCGGGAGGCGATCCGCGAGCGGCTGCCCGTCATGCGGATGACCGTTTCGGCGAGGCTGCGGATCGTGAATTCCTCAGGGTTCCCGAGGTTCACGGGGCCGGCGAAGTCCGCAGGCGTCTCCATTACCCGCATCAGCCCGTCGATCAGGTCGTCCACGTAGCAGAAGGAGCGCGTCTGGGAGCCGTCCCCGTAGACCGTCAGGTCCTCGTTCCGGAGGGCCTGGACGATGAAGTTGCTCACGACGCGGCCGTCGTTCATGGCCATGCGCGGCCCGTAGGTGTTGAAGATGCGGACGATCTTCGTGTCGACCTTGTTCTGGCGGCGATAGTCCATCATGAGGCACTCGGCGGCGCGCTTCCCCTCGTCGTAGCAGCTCCGGATCCCGATCGGATTCACGCGGCCCCAGTAGTCCTCGCGCTGGGGATGGACCTCGGGGTCGCCGTAGACCTCGGAGGTCGAGGCCTGGATGATCCTCGCCTTCACGCGCTTGGCGATGCCCAGGGTGTTGATCGCGCCCATGACGTTGGTCTTGATCGTCTTGATGGGATTGAACTGGTAATGGACGGGCGAGGCGGGGCAGGCGAGGTTGTAGATCCGGTCAACCTCCAGGTAGATGGGCATCGTGATGTCGTGGCGGACAAGCTCGAAGTTCGCCTTGCCGATCAGGTGGCGGATGTTTTCCTTCGAACCTGTGAAGAAGTTGTCGACGCAGACGACGTCATGGCCCTCGGCGACGAGGCGGTCGCACAGGTGGGAACCGAGGAAGCCGGCGCCGCCGGTAACGAGAATTCGTTGCATGGCTTCTTTACCTCAATCAACTGTTGGGGGTCAGGTCTTGAAAATTAGCACTCGGGAAAGGGGACAGATTTTAAATCTGTCCCCGGAAAGCAAAACGCTAATTTTAAAGACCTGACCCCCGGAAGATTGCGCGGAGGCGCTGCATGAACGGCAGGGCCTCGGCGGGCTCTTCGAAAGGAAGCGGTTCGTCCGGTTCGACGGACTCGCCCCGCAGGATCTTCTCCGGGATCCCGCGGACCATCCGGTTCGCGGCCTCCGCGCCGACGACGGCCTCGACCTCCTTCAGGGCCGCGGAGAGCTCGGGCTTGCGCGTGCTCATGCCGTGGGCGTCGGTTGCCAGGACATGCGCCAGGCGCTGCTTCAGGAGCTGCAGGGCGAATTCGCGCGTCCCGTTGGAAAAACGCCCCGCGAGGCTGGCGGCGGTGATCTGCGTGAGGACGCCGGTCTCCACCCAGCGGCGGAGGCGGGCGGGGTCCCTGCGCAGCACGGGGTTGCGCTCGACATGGCTGAGGATGGGGCGGAGCCCTTCGAGTTGCAGGTTCCAGAAGAAGTCCTCCATGCCGTCCGGCAGGGCCTCCTCGGGAAGTTCGAGCAGGATGTACCGGCCGCCGTCGGCCAGGGTGAGAAGTTCGCCGCCGCGGACGCGGGCGGCGATGGCCGCGTCCAGATGCAGCTCCGCGCCGGCGTGGAGCGTGAGCGGGATGTCCGCCTCGGCGATCCGCGCGCGGAATTCCTCCAGGCGCGCCAGGATCTCCGTCCTGCGGTTCTCGTACTTGCCGGGCATCCAGTGGGGCGTGCAGACGATTTCGGAGATGCCGTCCGCCGCGGCGTGGCGCGCCATGGCGAGGCTGCGCTCCCAGTCGGCGGCGCCGTCGTCGAGGCCCGGAAGGATGTGGCTGTGCAGGTCGATCACGGTGGGGATACAGCTCCGCCCTCTCGATTCCATGACCGTCCCGGAACCGAAGGGGCAAGACATGCGGCATCGTCGGCCGGGCGCGGCAATCTCTGTACTGGAAATTTTGCACCCGGCCTGTTATGGAAGGTTGGAATATAACCGAAATGGTGCCGGGTTTGTCAACAGGAAATGTCGAAGAACATTCGCGTTCCGGCGGAAGGACGGGCGTCCTGTACGTCGTCTCGACGCCGATCGGCAACCTCGAAGACATGACGCATCGCGCCGTCCGCGTCCTCGGGCAGGTGCGCCTCATCGCCGCGGAGGACACGCGGCACACGCGGAAACTCCTCGACCATTACGGGATCCGCACGCCCCTCACGAGCCTGCACGGGTTCAACGAGCATGAAAAGAGCGAGGGCATCGTCCGGAAGCTCGGGGAAGGGCTGGACGTCGCCTACGTGTCCGATGCCGGGACGCCGGGCATCTCCGACCCGGGGTATCTCCTGGTGAACCGGGCCGTCGCCGCGGGCATCCGCGTGGTGCCGGTCCCCGGCGCCTCGGCCGTTGTGGCGGCCCTGTCGGTCTCCGGCCTGCCGACGGAGAAGTACGTCTTCCACGGCTTCCTGCCCTCGCCGAAGGGGAAGAGAAGGGCCTTCCTGGCTTCGCTCCGCGGCGAGGAGAAGACGATGGTCTTCTACGAATCGCCCCGCCGCCTGCGGGAGACGCTGGCGGACATCGCGGAGGTCCTCGGCGACCGGCCGATCGTCGTCGCGCGGGAATTGACCAAGACGTTCGAGGAGGTGATCCGGGAGACCGTGTCGGAGGCGTCCGCCCGGCTGGGGGAAGGGGAGGTCCGCGGCGAGATCACGCTGATCGTTTCGGGCGCCCGGGAGCCACGGCCCGAGCCGGCCGACGAAGAGATCCGCGCCCGCGCTGCGGCGCTGCTCGCGGACCGATCGCTGTCGCGGCGGGACGTCGCGGACATCGTCTCCCGCGAAATGGATGTGCCGCGAAAGCGCGTGTACCGCCTGGTCCTTTTCCCTTGAACCGGAAGGGGAGCTGTGGTAACAACCTCCGGCAGCCCGGAACAATGCAGGGAAAACACTTGGAAAATGGGGGGCCCATGACAGGGGAGGGTGCAGCCGCGTCCGAGGGAAAGCGGGACCGTGACATCATCATCGACGACCGGATCCTGCGGCCGGAAGACACGATCCACGAACTCACCGAAGTCTACGAGGAACCCGTCAAGCCCAACGGCAAAACCGGGCAGGGCATTCTCGTCATCGACGGCCGCGCCTATGAGCAGGGCTCCCAGCCGGCGCCGGGCGAGCCGGTATACGAACTGACCGACGTCGTGGAGAGCCGCGTCGAAAGGCCCTATACCGTCAGCGGCTTCAACGAAGAGGTCACCAAGAGAATCGATGAAATCGCCGAGCGGATCGCCCGCGAGATCGTCCCGGTCGTGGCCGAGCGCGTCATCCGCGAGGAGATCGAGAAGCTCAAGAAGCAATGAAGACGGTTCGTCTTGCCCTGTCGCTGTGCCTGGTCTTTTTTCTTCCCCTCGTCATGCAGCCGGCGGAATCCGAAGGGGCTGATACGTTTTCGGCCGAAACGGAAGGCGCCGCGGTCGTAAAGGACACCAACATCGCCGGCGCCCAGGAAGAGGCCCTCCATGCGGCGCTTGTCCGTGCCGTGGAAGAAGCGGCCGCCGCTTGGTTCGCCTCGCCGCTTCCGCCCGACAAGGCGGAAAAACTGGCGAAGATCGCGGGCCGCGCCGAATCCTTCGTCGAAACCTACCGCATCGACGGCGAGACGAGGGACGAGAATCTCCTCTTCGTCCGGGTGCGGGCCGTCGTCCATCTGCCGAGCCTGCGGGCGGAACTGGAGAAGGCGGAACTGCTCCCGCGGGCCGAGGGCGAAGGGCGGCGCACCGTTGCCCTCGTCGTCCGGGGATTCGGGACGTACGGCGACTACACGGGGTTCCGGGACCTGCTCCAGGCCGGCCGCGGCGGTGTCGAACGCGTCGTGACCCGGCGCCTGGAATGGGGCGCCGTTCGGTGGGATGTCGATATCCGCGGCACCGCGGAAGACGTGGTGAAAGCGCTCGAACGGACGTCGAAACTGTCCTTCCATGTGAAGCGGGTCGGCCCCGATATCGTGGAACTGCAGATCATCAAGTGAATTCGGGAAGCCCGCAACGCGGCGATGGAGCGGCGGGCGGAAAGGAAGAGATTATCGCAAACCCATCCGGATTTCGAAGACTCTGCCTGTGTGCCCTCTGCGGGGCGCTGCTTCTCGTTGCGGCGGCCTGCAGTTCGAAGATCCCCCACTGGCTCGTCCAGGACTACGCCAAGAACCGGCCGCGCCTCATCGCCGTTCTCCCCGTGGAGAACCGCACCACCGAGTTGCCGGCGGCCCGGATCCTCCGGGAAAAGCTCCTCACGGATCTTTACTTCAAGGGATATCCGAAAATCCCGCTGAAGCTCGTGGACGAGAGGCTCGCCGCCTACTACCAGGGAAACCGGGGCGCCGGCGGCCAGGTTCCGCCCTCCGTCGTGGCGAAGGCCCTCGGCGTCGATGCCATCCTGTATTCCACGCTGGAAGAGTGCAGCATCTCCTATTTCCTCTGGTACGCATCGATCACCGTTTCCATGGAGTTCGAGCTGCGCAGTGCGAAAACGGGCACGACGCTCTGGAAGACAGACTACCGGAACAAGCGGAGACATTTCTCCTTCTTCCGCAAGGAACTGGAAGCCAGCGTGTACCTCGATTACGAGGATGCCATCCGGGACGGCCTGGACAAGGTCATGGAGACCATACCGGACGGCCCGGACGTGGTGAAGTGAACACGGCGCCGCGGCTGCCGGCCGCCGGGAAGATCCGGCGGGGCGGCGGAGAAGGATCCCGATGAACATTCCGAATCTTCTCACGATCCTGAGGATCCTCCTTGTCCCCATCCTGGTGATTCTGCTCATCCAGAAGTCCTTTTCCAAGGCCTTCGTCATCTTCGTGATCTGCGGCCTGACCGACGCGCTCGACGGCTTCGTCGCCCGCCTCATGAACCAGAAGACGGTCCTGGGCGCATACCTCGACCCGATCGCCGACAAGGCCCTCATGATCAGCTGCTTCATCACCCTTTCGATCCGCAGCGTCATCCCGTCGTGGCTTTCCGTGCTCGTCATCAGCCGGGACGTCATCATCCTGCTGGGAATCTCCGTGTTGACCATGCTGAAGATCCCCTTCGAGGTCAAGCCGATGTTCGTCAGCAAGATCAACACCTTCCTTCAGATCCTGACGATCACCTTCGCGCTTCTGTACAGGAGCAAACTCATGGCCGTCGATGTCTTCGTCCTCAGGGGCTTCTTCTGGGCGACGGCGCTCTTCACGATCCTGTCCGGTCTCCTGTACATTTTCCGCGGGGTGCGTTACATCAATGCAGCCGCCGCGACAAACGGGTCAAAATCGGTGAATTCGGCTTGACATCACAGGATTTTCTTGTTAAGAGGAACGCCCCCGATGGGGAACCAAAGGCACGTAGCTCAGGGGGAGAGCGCCATCCTGACGCGGTGGATGTCCAGGGTTCAAATCCCTGCGTGCCTACCATCTGACGTCGATCCCGCGGCTGCACGCGGCCGCGGGTCAAGAGACGAGGGCATCAGCCCCCAAGAGGCGATGCCCTTTCTTTAATAGAGAAACAGGCCGTTGAAAAACGGTGCCGCCGGCTGTATGCTCGGTGCTGCGGCAGGCCCGAAGCAGCGGACGGAATCCTGCATGACGCAGTCGGTGCGGGGGAGCGCAGCGGCACGGCGAGTTCAGCCTGGGCTCCCGCCTTCGCGGGAATGACAGGAGGGAAAGGGAATATTCGTCGTCCCTGCCCGCCTCCGCGGGGGTGACAGGATGGGAAGCAGGAATGACGAAGATCCTTCTGTCGTCCTCGCGAACGCGGGGACCCAGCGCCCTGGTTATCCAGCGGCTGCGGGGAACATGAAATCCATGACCCTGGATTCCCGCTTTCGCGGGAATGACAGGAAGGAAAGGGAATATTCGTCGTCCCTGCCCGCCTCCGCGGGAATGACAGCAGGGAGTGGATTCCCGCTTTCGCAGGCTGATTTAAGGATTGCTCCGTCAAAGAATAAATTACTTCTTCCCGCTCCGTTGAA
>CAZASN010000011.1:0-13228 GCA_964487915.1 uncultured Elusimicrobiaceae bacterium
GCTCTGCGGCGATGCCTATGTCATTGATGAAATTGTCCGATGTCAAGGCGGTGGCCCAGGCTGCATAATTAGAAAAAGAACAATAAAGACACAGATGAAAAAAGTCTGTGTCTTTTTGTTTTTTGAAAGATATATAATAGAAAAGAAAAACAGAATGATAAAAATATTTGCGGATAAATTTATTAAAAGAGAATACAGGTTAAAATATTTGATATATTCGGTTATATCAGGTATTTTATTGGCGTTATCATTTGAAAAATTTAATTGTTTTTTTCTTGTATGGGCAGCGTTTATTCCGTTGTTGGCATGTATTGACAATCAAAATCTTTGGCGTTCGGCTTTGTACGGCTTTATTGCGGGATTTTCTTATTCTTTAATATCTTTGAATTGGATGATGCCTTTTCTTCTTATAAACACACATTCCGCAAGAGATTCAATGATACTGTCGCTTTTTTTATGGATATATACGTCTCTTTATTTTTCTATTTGGGCGTTTTCTGTAAATTTTGTAAAAAATTATATAAATAAACTTTTATTAATATTTTTTTCATGCGGACTATGGATTTGTCTTGAATTTGCAAGAAACTATATATTAAGCGGATTCCCGGTAAATCTTATAGGTTATTCACAGTCATATTTTACGCCTGTTATACAAATGGCAGATATTGCCGGAGTATACGGAGTATCTTTTGTAATAATTTTTATTAATATGATGCTTTATTTTTGGATAAAAACCAAAGAAAAAAAATATTTTATATTTTCAATTGTAATTTTTTCAGTTATATTTTTTTACGGTTTTGCAAGAATGCGCCAGTTTGATGCGCAATACGGGAAAAAAATAACGATAGGAGTTGTCCAGCCTGACATAAAACAGCATAAAAAATGGAATGCCGTTTATAAAAAAGAAATATTGGATAAATTGAAAAACGCTGCCCGATATTTTGAAGATAAAAAAGTTGATATTATTGTTTATCCCGAAACGGTTTTGCCGGGAAAAATCCAGACTGATGAAAAAATACGCGAATTGATAAAAAATATTTCAATTTACGCCGATTTAAATCTGGTAGGCGGTAAATATTATGAACATCTTAAAGTTTATAATTCTGTTTTTCTTATAGACAAAAACGGTAATTTACTGGATAAACATATAAAAAATCATCTTGTTATTTTCGGCGAATATATTCCGTTTAACGGGTTATTGAATAATTTATTTAAAAGATTTGACTTGTTTGATGATTTTACAAAAGGCGAAAAATTACAGGTTTTTAAATTTGATAAATATACGCTCGGAATAAATATATGTTCCGAAAATTTTTATCCTTATTTGTCAAGACAGCTTGTTTTGAAAGGTTCGGATATTCTTACTACCCATTCTAATGATTCATGGTGCGACGGGCTTTTCTATCCGTACCAGCATTTTGTTATGAATGTTTTCAGAGCTGCGGAAAACAGAAAAAATATAATAGTCGTATCCAATACAGGGATTTCTGGCGTTCTTGACTGCTGCGGGAGAATAATAAAAAAGACAAAAAATGAAGAAGAAATTTGTTTCACATCGGAAGTTTATACAAATAATTATATAACCGCGTATGATAAAACAGGCGACGTTATCGTTTATTTTAGTCTTCTTTTTTTAATCGGAATTTTAATTTTCTCGGTTTTTTCAAAAATAAAAGAGCGGATATAAAAATCATATCCGCTTTTTTTATTTTTAAATTCTGATTATTTTGTTTTTGCAGCCGTATTTGTTGCAGAAGCCGTTTTTGTAGTCTGAACGGTTGATTTCGTTTTAGACGCTGCGGCAGGAACAGTCGCCGGTTTATTAGGCAATTTATTGATAGTAGGTATGTTTTTCGGAATTCTTGGCGGTATTCTGTTTGGCATAATAATTCTTTTCGGTAATTTACTCATTCTGTAAGGAGCATTGATTCCTTTAGAAACCGGTTTTGATTTTATTCCGGCAAAATACCCCGCAAAGAAACACAGCAGACAAGCTAACACTATCAACAAAGGCTTTTTCATTTTTTTCTCCTTTATAATACATCCATTTTCAGTAATTATATAAACTCAAATAATAAAAATCAATCATATTGCGATTATTTGGTTTTTTTATTATCGGTTCCGTTGACTTATGGAATCTAAAAAAGTTAAAATCTTCTTTATAAGAGGTGATTTTATGGGTAAAAACATATATGCCGATTTAGTAAATATGAAAAAAAGCAATGAAAAGATTGCTATGATTACATGTTACGACGCCTCCATGTCAAAACTATTTTCTGTTTCTGCCGTTGATATTTTGCTTGTCGGTGATACTCTCGGAATGGTTAAACTTGGTTACGAGAATACTCTCAGCGTCACAATTGACGATATGATACATCATACGAAAGCCGTAAAAAGAGGCAATAAAGGCGGCAAAATAATAGTTACCGATATGTCTTATAAAACATATGAAGATAATCCGCAGGAAGCCGTTATAAATGCAAAAAAGCTTATGGATGCCGGAGCTGATGCCGTAAAAGTTGAAGGCGGACTTGAAATTCTTCCTTCAATAAAAGAAATATTAAAAGCGGGGATTCCCGTTATGGGACATCTCGGGCTTCTGCCCCAGTCGATTGAAAAGATCGGCGGTTTTAAAGTTCAGTGCAGAGACGATGAATCTGTTAAAAAGTTATACGATGATTCCGTTATCTTGCAGGATGCCGGAGTGTTTTCAATAGTTTTTGAATGTATTCCTGAAAATGCTGCTAAAAACGTTGTTGAAAAGCTTAAAATACCGGTAATAGGCATAGGAGCCGGGAGATATTGCGACGGACAGGTTTTGGTAAGCGACGATATGCTCGGTATGTTTGAAGATTTTACTCCGAAATTCGTAAAAAAATACGCAAATCTTTCACAGACGATAAAAGAAGCGGTAAATTTATACGCCGCAGAAGTCAAAAACGGCAAATTCCCAAAAGAAGAGAATACATATAAATGAAAGTAATTAAGAATCCTTTGCAGATGCAAAAAATAGCGTTGTTGACGGCAAAAAAAGGGAAATCAATAGGTTTTGTTCCTACAATGGGCGCATTGCACGAAGGACATATATCTTTAATAAAAAAATCGGTAAAATCAAACGACATAACGGTAGTTTCAATATTTGTAAATCCTATACAATTCGGACCGAAAGAAGATTTTTCAAAATATCCAAGACCCATACTCAACGATAAAGATATATGCAAAAAAAACAAAGTTGATTTTTTATTTTTGCCGGATGCCGATAATCTGTACGGTAAAAATTATTCAACATACGTTGAAGTAAATAAATATTCGCAATTTATGTGCGCAGTATCAAGACCGGGACATTTTAAAGGAGTGACGACGGTCGTATCAAAATTGTTAAATATAGTAATGCCGGATAATGCGTATTTCGGACTTAAAGATTACCAGCAGTACGTAATTATAAAAAAGATGTCCGCCGATTTAAATTTTAAAACAAAAATTACGGGCTGTCCGATAGTCAGAGAGAAAAACGGCCTTGCGATGTCCAGCAGAAATAAATATCTTACGCCGGAATATAAGGAAAAAGCCGGTAATATTTTCAAAAGTCTTCTTAAGGCAAAACAAGATTTTAAATCAAATAAAAATATCAAATCAATAGCGTCCGGTATAAAAAAATCGTTAAATAAAATTGAAACTGCTATAATAGATTACGTTGAAATACGCGACTGGCAAACGCTTGAAGCGGCTAGGCAAAGCACAAAAACCGTCGTTATCGCCGTTGCCGTTAAAATACAAAATGTAAGACTGATAGATAATATAGTTTGTTCAAAGTAAACTACGGGGGATTTATGATTAAAAAAAGAAGACAATATTTAGTTAAACCTAAACTACAGTTGAAGTATTTGACGATTCTCGGATTTATTATTTTAATTTCGGCTGTTTTAATTTATTACGTCTTTCTTGATACGCTTTTAAGTTCTCCCGGTATGGACCAGCTCAGCGCAGGCGCCGTAAAACATTTTGTAAATTCGTATACCAGCGGTTTTTTCTGGGCTGTATTGATATTTATGGCTATTATATTAATTGAAAGCATTTTTTATTTTCACAGGCTTGTCGGACCTATTTTCTTTTTTGAAAAAGTAATGAGACAGGTCGGCGAAGGCAATTTCGTGCAGAAAGTTCATTTTAGAAAAAAAGACGAAACAAAAGAACTTGCGACTTTAATGGATCAGGCGCTTTCAAACGTAAAAAACGCCGTGCTTGACGACAGAAAAAAAATAGAGGAAATAAAAATTGCCGTTACCGACGGCAATATAGATAAGGCAAGGCAATTGCTTTGCGAACTTACTCAATGGTTTAAAATAGAAGACAATCAAAAATGATAAAAACGGATTATTTGGTTATCGGAAGCGGCATTGCCGGTTTAAGTTTTGTTTTAAAAGCCTGCAAAACCGGAACGGTTTCTCTTATCACAAAAAGAAAATTGTTTGACGGCTCAACCGGCAGGGCTCAGGGCGGAGTCGCCTGCGTGTCCACTAAACAGGATTCTTTTGAAGAACATATCAACGATACTTTGACGGCCGGCGACGGTTTGTGCGACAGGCAAAACGTTGAACTTCTCGTAAAGTCGGCTCCGGCAAGGATAAAAGAACTCATTTCGCTCGGCGTTAAATTCTCAAAAAAAGATTATAAAAGTTCAGAATTTGAACTCGGGCTTGAAGGCGGACACAGCAGAAGAAGGATACTTCACGCCGGAGATATAACGGGAAACGAACTTGAACGCGTTTTAATTGAGAATATAAGTAAAAACGAAAATATAAACGTTTATGAAGATTTTATGGCCGTTGATTTGATTCTTGACGATAATAAAAAATGCTGCGGCGCATACGTCTATGACGTTCAAAACGAAAAAGTTGAAATATTTTTGGCTAAAGTGGTGATTCTTGCAACCGGCGGAGCCAGCAAAGTTTATTTATACACTTCAAATCCGAATGTGTCTACAGGCGACGGCGTAGCCATGGCTTACAGAGCCGGAGCAGATATCGCAAATATGGAATTTATACAGTTTCATCCCACGTGTCTTTATCATCCGTTGGCAAAATCGTTTTTGATTTCCGAAGCCGTCAGAGGCGAAGGCGGAATTTTGAAAAATAAAGACGGCGTTGCCTTTATGGAAAAATATCATCCGTTAAAAGACTTGGCCCCCAGAGATATTGTTGCAAGAGCCATAGATACCGAATTAAAAAAATCCGGCGAGGATTTTGTTTATTTGGATATTACCCATAAATCGCAGGCCTTTTTCTTTAAAAGGTTTCCTAATATTTATCAAAAATGTCTGGAATACGGCATTGATATGGCAAAAGATATGATACCGGTAATACCTGCGGCGCATTACTGCTGCGGAGGCGTTTCGGTAGATAAAGACGCGCAGACTACAATTGAAAATTTATTCGCAATAGGCGAAGTCGCCTGCAACGGCGTGCACGGTGCAAACAGGCTTGCATCCAATTCTCTGCTTGAAGGGCTTGTTTTTGCCGAATTTGCTTATCAGAAAGCAAAAGAGATAGTTTCCAACAGCCGTTATAACGATAAAATAAGTGATTTTATAAATGACAGCACAGGAAACGGAGATCCGACCATAATGCTTCAAAACTGGAATGAAATAAGACGCATAATGTGGGATTATGTAGGCATTGTAAGAAGCCAGGAAAGGTTATTGATGGCGTTAAAAAGAATCCAGATTATAAAAGACGAAGTAATACAGCATTTTAAAGATTTTAAGGTCAGCATGGAACTGCTTGAACTGAGAAATATTCTTAATGTAGCCGAAATAATAATAATGTCGGCTCTTTGCAGAAAAGAGAGCAGAGGTCTTCATTATATTACCGATTATCCTGAGAAAGCCGCCGAAATAAAAAATACTACCATAAATATATACAATCCTTCCGACAATATATAATCATAACCGGCATAATTGTTGAATCATATACAAATTTGATAAAATATCCGATTAATAAAACATTCAATAAAAGAGGCCGCAATGGATATAATTAAGATCAGAGGCGCAAGACAGCACAACTTAAAAAATATAGACATAGACATACCTAAAAATAAACTTGTCGTTATAACAGGTTTATCGGGTTCGGGAAAATCATCCCTTGCTTTTGACACGATATACGCCGAAGGTCAGCGCAGATACGTAGAGTCTCTTTCCGCCTATGCAAGACAGTTTCTTGAACTTATGGAAAAACCGGACGTTGATATTATAGAAGGCTTGTCGCCGGCAATATCCATAGAACAGCGAAACCCTTCTCATAATCCGCGCTCTACGGTCGGAACGGTTACCGAAATTTACGATTATTTAAGATTATTGTTTGCCAGAGTCGGGATCGTCCACTGTCCGCAGTGCGGCAAACAGGTAAAACCTCAAAGTTCGCAGCAAATTATAGACGATATAATGAAATTGGAAAATCAAACAATGATTTATATTCTGGCTCCGTTGGTTAAAGGCAGAACCGGAACTTACGAAGAGTTATTTTCAAGGCTTTTAAAAGAGGGATTTACAAGAGTAAGAATAGACAATAAAATTTATGAACTTGAAGAATCAATAAAACTGGACAGATATAAAAAACACTCCATAGATATTCTGGTTGACAGAATAAAAGTTTTTCAGGAATCAAAATCAAGAATCGCGGATTCGGTTGAAACGTCGTTAAAACAGTCAAAAGGACTGGTTTCAATCGCGGTTGTTGACGACAATAAAAATGTTAAAAAAGAAACGGTTTACAGCGAACATTACGCCTGTACCGACTGTGCAATAAGCATTCCGGAAATAGAACCAAGGCTTTTTTCGTTTAACTCTCCTTTCGGAGCATGTCCAGAATGCGGAGGCCTCGGCAATAAAATAGAAGTTGACGAGGATTTGGTAGTGCCTGATAAAACAAGAACAATCAACGAAGGTGTAATAAGGGCATGGTCGGAACCTATAACTACAAGAACGCACAGATGGAAAAACGCATGGGGCGGCTATTATAACGAGATATTGGAAGGCGTCTGTAAAGAAAATAAAATACCGATGAATAAACCTTGGACGGAACTTACTTCACAGCAAAAGAATATTGTCTTATACGGGAAAGATGATTTTGAGGGTGTAATGACGAATTTACAGAGAAGATATTCCGAAACCGAATCGGATTTTGTAAAAAACGAAATATATTCAAAATATATGTCAAAAAAGTTATGCCCGTCGTGTAAAGGCGCAAGATTAAAAAAAGAAGCTCTGTCTGTTTTAATAAACGACAAGTCAATTTTAGACATAACGTCATTATCCGTTTTAAAAGCATGCGAATTTTTTGATAATATAAAATTTAACGAAAAAGAAAAAATTATCGCAAAAGCGATTTTAAAGGAAATAAAGGCCAGACTTTCGTTTTTGAATAATGTCGGGTTGGGATATTTGAATATTGACAGAGAAAGTTCAACTTTGTCAGGCGGAGAAGCCCAAAGAATACATCTGGCGACTCAGATAGGCTCCGGATTAACGGGCGTTTTGTATGTTTTAGACGAACCTTCGATAGGACTTCATCAGAAAGACAACCAAAAACTGATTCAGACGTTAATCACTCTCAGAAATTTGGGAAATACGTTGATCGTTGTGGAGCATGACGAAGATACTATGAGACAATCGGATTATTTAATAGATTTGGGACCGGGCGCAGGCATCCACGGCGGTAAAATTGTTGCGCATGGAAGCATTGATGAAGTTTTAAAAAACAATAAATCGCTGACCGCCCAGTATCTAAACGATAAATTATTTATTCCGATTCCAGCAAAAAGAAGAAAAACAAACAGCAAATGGCTTTCAATCAAAGGAGCTGAACAGTTTAATTTAAAAAATATAGACGTTGATATTCCGCTCGGTCTTTTTGTTTGCATTACGGGGGTTTCAGGTTCCGGAAAATCAACGCTTGTACATGAAATAATTTATAAAGCTTTGGCAAACAGACTATACGGTTCCAAAGATATACCAGGCAAACATAAAGAAATAGAAGGTTTGGAAAATATAGACAAGGTTATAATTGTAGACCAATCTCCGATAGGAAGAACTCCGAGGTCAAATCCAGTCACATATACCGGAGCGTGGGCGATGATAAGAGATTTGTTCGCCCAGACTCCTCAGGCAAAAGCAAGAGGATATATGCCTGGAAGATTTTCTTTTAACGTTAAAGGCGGACGATGTGAAAATTGTCAGGGCGACGGTACATTGCAGATAGAAATGCAGTTTTTGCCGGATATATTTGTAAAATGCGACGTTTGCGGGGGTAAAAGATTTAACGAAGAAACATTGCAGATTAAATATAAAGATAAAAATATATCTGAAGTTTTGGATATGACCGTTGAAGAAGCCGTTAAATTTTTTGAGAATATTCCTAAACTGCAAAAGATACTTGCGACTTTAAATGACGTGGGGCTCGGATATATCAGAATAGGACAGTCTTCAACTACTCTTTCAGGCGGAGAAGCCCAAAGAATAAAACTTGCGACGGAATTATCAAAGAGAGGCACCGGCAGAACATTGTATATTTTAGACGAACCGACGACCGGCCTTCATTTTGCCGATATAGGAAAACTTTTGGAAGTTTTGCATAAATTGGTTTATGCCGGAAACAGCGTGTTGGTTATAGAACATAACCTGGATGTTATTAAGACGGCTGACTGGATTATTGATTTGGGCCCTGACGGCGGAGACGGCGGGGGAAAAATTGTCGCCTGCGGAACTCCGGAAGAAGTTGTTAAAAATCAAAAATCGTATACAGGCCGGTTTTTAAAAAAATACATTTTAAAATAAAAAATCAGGACTGAGAATTTTATTGTATGAATAAAAAACAGCTTGCTCCGAGTTTTTCAATATTTGTTATAATCGCGTTCTCGTATGCTGTTTTTAATTTTACATGGTGGTCGTTTTGCAATCCTGTTATACCGTACGGCGGTTCAGCCTTACATTTTCTTGATATTTTTCAAAAAAGTTTTTTGTTATATAATGCGCCGCTTTTAACATATATAATGCGGTTTATGTTTTTTATATTCGGCAAAGAGCATTACGATTTGATAGTGATAATTGTAAATTATGTATTTTTTTTAATACCGTTGTATTTTATATACAAGATAGGAACGGAATTAAAAGACAAAGAGACGGGAAATATAGCGATGATATTGTTTGCGCTTGTTCCGGCGGTATACGGGATGAGCCGGCAGTACGGACATCAGGATTACCATATAATAGCGGGAATAACGTTTAACATATACTGTTTGATAAAGACAGATTATTTTAGGAATAGGAAATGGACTATATGGTACGGGATATCGGTTGGTTTAGGATTAATGATAAAAGACGCGTTTTTGGCGTATTTTTTTGTGCCGTTTATGTATATAGTTATAATGGGATTAAAAGAGAAGGCAGATAGAGAAAAAGTAATCAATATTTTTATTTCTATAATATTAGGCAGTTTAATAGCCGGCTGGCATTATTTCAGACCGTTTATAATACACAAAATCTTGCATGATCCTATAATTGAGACAGTGCCGGTTTTTGCGTTTGACAGTTTAAGGATAACGACGATCGGATTATGGGAAGATTTATTATCGCCGCCGATATTTATAATATTTGTAATAGGCTTAATATATTTTATTTGGAAGTATAAAGGGAAATATAAAAATATAATTTTATTGTGTTTTTTTGTTCCTTGGTTCATAATAATGTTGCCGGCTAACGATAAAATATCCGAATACGGAGCGGGTTTAATACCGTCAATGATATTGTTTGGGGCAGTTTTTTTATCATGCATAGTGAAAAAATATATAAAAAAAATAATATTAATATTATTGATAATTATAGGTTTTTTGCAGTATGTTGATTTTTCTTACGGAAGCGCAATTAATTTGTTTAATATGCAGTTTAAATATAAAAACAATATGATTCAGTATTACAACAAGAACAGCCCGTTAATATCATATAATCAGAAGGAATCAAAATTGGTTTTAAATTTGATGAAATATTTAAAGGATAATTATCATTATAATACGTTTTATATCGAAGAATTTTGTGAAATTGATTCGGCTTCAATAGCAGCTCAGATGTATTTAAATAATATGTATTGCATTCGCGGTAATTATGATACGGAAGATGTTTTGTCTTCAGATATAATTATAATTATCGGTAAACCTAAAACAATTCAAAAAATAGTTCAGTTAAAAATAAATAAAATGCTTAAAAATAACGTTAATGCTAAAATGATTACGGAAGAATTTACTAGCGGATTAATTAATCGCATAGTAAATAATTTTAATGAAATAAGAGCGGATTATGATATTATTGATATTTTTTATGTAGACCAAAATCAAAATAATGATTCAAAAGTAACCCTTTTAGGTAAAAAAAATAAATTTTTGCATTTTGTTTAATAATATTGATATATTACAAAAGGATTATATTTTTATTTTATAGAACATAAAAATTATGAAATTTAACAAGAAAGAAATCAGCGGCACATTGGCTATATTTTTAATAATAGCGTTTATATACGCGGTATGTAATTTTATTTGGTGGATAATTAATACGCCAATCATTCCAACATGGGATTCAGCCGTACATTTCAATAATATTCTTGAAAAAGGTTATATTTTTTACAATGCTCCTTTAATAACATGGATAATGAAAGGAATGTTTTATATATTCGGCAAAGAGTATTACGATTTGATAGTGATATTTGTAAATTATGTATTTTTTTTAATACCGTTGTATTTTATATACAAGATAGGAACGGAATTAAAAGACAAAGAGACGGGAAATATAGCGATGATATTGTTTGCGCTTGTTCCGGCGGTATACGGGATGAGCCGGCAGTACGGACATCAGGATTACCATATAATAGCGGGAATAACGTTTAACATATACTGTTTGATAAAGACAGATTATTTTAGGAATAGGAAATGGACTATATGGTACGGGATATCGGTTGGTTTAGGATTAATGATAAAAGACGCGTTTTTGGCGTATTTTTTTGTGCCGTTTATGTATATAGTTATAATGGGATTAAAAGAGAAGGCAGATAGAGAAAAAGTAATCAATATTTTTATTTCTATAATATTAGGCAGTTTAATAGCCGGCTGGCATTATTTCAGACCGTTTATAATACACAAAATCTTGCATGATCCTATAATTGAGACAGTGCCGGTTTTTGCGTTTGACAGTTTAAGGATAACGACGATCGGATTATGGGAAGATTTATTATCGCCGCCGATATTTATAATATTTGTAATAGGCTTAATATATTTTATTTGGAAGTATAAAGGTAAATATAAAAATATAATATTGTTATGGTTTTTTGTGCCCTGGTTAATAATAATGCTTATGCCGCATCATAAATTACCGGAATACGGAGCGGGTTTTATCCCTGCGATGATATTAATCGGAGCAGTTTTTATATCCTGTATAGATAAGAGTTATATAAAGAAAACATTGATATTATTTTTAATAGTTATAGGACTGTTGCAGTATGTTGATTTTTCATATAAAAATTTAAATATTGCTTTGTTTAATTTAAATTTTAATAAAAAATATGACGTAGCTTATTATAAAAAAAATAATCGTTTAATAGAATATAATAAAAAACAAATAGAGAATAGTTTCAATTTGGTTATGTATTTAAATAAAAAATATTCAAAAAATATATTTCATGTATTACGTTCACATAATTTTATAGATTATCAAGATGTTTTGTCTGTCTGGTGGTTATGTTTTTTAATATTACGGTCACATAATTTTATAACAGATTATGACGATTTACCTTTCCAGATGCAGTTAAACAATATGCGTTTTCAAATGGGATATTATGATAATAAAAAGATATTGGCTGCAGATATAATAATAATTTTCGGAATTCCGGATACGCCTGAGGAATTTTTAAACTATAAAATCAATGATTTAAATCCAATTGAAAAGGAACAATTTGGTAGGGAAGCACAAGCCCTGCTAGTGAAAAAAATAAGATATATGTGTGATAAAATTAATGAACAATATCATAAAATTGATGAATTTTATCTTGATTCAGCCAAAAGTGAAGATATGAAAGTGACTCTTTTAGGAAAGAAAGAGAAATTTCCGCAATTCGTTAAAGAATAGTTAAAATAGAAGATAAAGAATATATTTAAATTTTATAGGATAATATAAATATGAATTTTAACAGAAAACAAATTAACGATACATTTATAATATTTTTAATAATAGCGTTTATATACGCGGTATGTAATTTTATTTGGTGGATAATTAATACGCCAATCATTCCAACATGGGATTCAGCCGTACATTTCAATAATATTCTTGAAAAAGGTTATATTTTTTACAATGCTCCTTTAATAACATGGATAATGAAAGGAATGTTTTATATATTCGGCAAAGAGTATTACGATTTGATAGTGATATTTGTAAATTATGTATTTTTTTTAATACCGTTGTATTTTATATACAAGATAGGAACGGAATTAAAAGACAAAGAGACGGGAAATATAGCGATGATATTGTTTGCGCTTGTTCCGGCGGTATACGGGATGAGCCGGCAGTACGGACATCAGGATTACCATATAATAGCGGGAATAACGTTTAACATATACTGTTTGATAAAGACAGATTATTTTAGGAATAGGAAATGGACTATATGGTACGGGATATCGGTTGGTTTAGGATTAATGATAAAAGACGCGTTTTTGGCGTATTTTTTTGTGCCGTTTATGTATATAGTTATAATGGGATTAAAAGAGAAGGCAGATAGAGAAAAAGTAATCAATATTTTTATTTCTATAATATTAGGCAGTTTAATAGCCGGCTGGCATTATTTCAGACCGTTTATAATACACAAAATCTTGCATGATCCTATAATTGAGACAGTGCCGGTTTTTGCGTTTGACAGTTTAAGGATAACGACGATCGGATTATGGGAAGATTTATTATCGCCGCCGATATTTATAATATTTGTAATAGGCTTAATATATTTTATTTGGAAGTATAAAGGGAAATATAAAAATGTAATTTTATTATGGTTTTTTGTTCCCTGGCTTATAATAATGCTGATGCCGCACCGTAAATTACCGGAATACGGAGCGGGTTTTATCCCTGCGATGATATTAATCGGAGCTGTTTTTATATCCTGTATAGATAAGAGTTATATAAAGAAAACATTGATATTATTTT
>CAZASN010000012.1:0-11217 GCA_964487915.1 uncultured Elusimicrobiaceae bacterium
TACCCTTACCGCTCTTGTCATATTCCGCTATCGCCTCTTCCAACGCCTTAACGTCCGCCAGCTTTGTTTCCGACGTTTCAAGTTTTGATTTTTCAATTCTCTTGATTGTCTGAAGTATCGCGTCTAATGTAGTATCATAATCATATGAGGCGTTTTCTGCCGTATCCAGCAAAGCTGGATACTTTTTGAACATACGGCTTATAATATATGCCTCTCTGTTCAAAGATTTTAGTCTTCTCTCGGCTTGGGAATCATTCGGATTTGACAGCAATTTGACGGCTCTTTCAACCTGTTTTTTATCAGCCAAACTTTTTATTACTGAAATTCCCTCAGGATCGTCAAAAAGAATTTTTACCGCGGCCGCATCCAATCCGACGTTTATCATAAGCCATGCTTTGAGAGCTTCAAATTTTCTCATTATGGTCTGATCATTCTGCACAAATTTTAAATAGGCGTTTAAAGACAAATCAGACAAACCTGTTGCGCGGAATACGTATTCTTCTATATCAATTATTAATTTATCAACTTTATTACCCAATAAATCGGTTACATCTTTAAATAAAGCGGGATTATTTAGAAACATATACGCAAGATCGGTTTTATCTGCAATTTTAACATATGCATAATAGTTAATTTTCTCGTTTTCCGTCATACCTTCGGTTATTGCCGAATCGCTAAGAAGTCTTTCTCTTACGTAATTTCTGGCCTGAGCATTATTCAACAACCCTATTTCAATTAAATATGTTTCATCTTCATCAACTTTATTGTTGTAGTTATAATGCCATTTTATATTTGTAACTGAAGCCGTAATAAACGGCGTCAAAAACAATACAGATGTTATTGCTATAGTACCTATTAAAAACAAACCGCCTGTTGCGGCAGTTAAAACTATCCCCAATGCTCCGAACAAAGCTCCCGTCCATGCGATTGAAAGACTCTTTACAAAACTCTGTTTTGTGACTTTACTCAACTCGGAAGCATGCTGTCTTACATTTTCAGGCTGATCATGCGCCTGTATAAATTTTTCCAGATTTAACGTTCTGGGGAATTCCTTTATAGCCACGGCTAAATTTCTGACGCGCATTTGTCCTTCAAAAGTATTTTGAGGATTTATTAAACGCGAAATAATTTTTACCCACCAGCTGTTTTTTACGCTGTCCCATACTCCCGATATTTCAAGTTTGCCTAAAATCATATTGACAAGATTTGCAGTTGAACTGTTTAAAGCGTCGGTAACTCCGTCTTCCAAAGCTTTAAAAGTGCTTTTTGCGTTTTTCTTGCCGAGTTCAACGCCCATCTGGTCAAAAGCGTTTACGTCCCATACCGCTCCGAGCACCGCAACCATATTTTCATATAAAGCCGTCAACGCTCCCAGAGTTCTCGGATTTAATTCATCAAACATAAGAATGCTTGAAGGTCTGTTGCCGTCAAACGTCTGGTCTTTTGCCGTTCTTTCGGCCTGAGCTCTGTCCATGCCTTCGGCTACAAGTTTTTCAACCGTTTCTTCGTACGTTCTTCCGAAAGCCATCGCATCAGCCTGAGCAAGCATATTTGCAAGAAGTCTTCTGTGAGATTTCTGCATTGCCGGATCGGTCAGTCTTGTTTTTGCAAAACCTATAAAATCAACGGGAATTATATCCGTTCCCTGATGATGTTCCTGCAGATACGAATGCTGAGCGTCGGTGCCTGCCGTTCCGTAAACTTCCGAACCGGTCTGGTATTTTATTCTTCTTCCCTGACTGTCAACGGATTTACCGAGGCTTTCCATATATACCTGCTGTATATGCGCGGTAAATAATTTCAAATATCTGTTGTAAGGAAGTATCGCATAGGCTTTTCTTCCCAGGAAATTTGAATTTGCGATATTGAGCATTGCCATTATCATAGGAATATTCTGTTCGTAAGGCGTCGTTCTAAAATGAACGTCCATTTCATGAGCGCCGTCAAGAAATTCCATAAAATTATCATAGCCTATTGAACACATCAAAGGAAGCCCTACGGCAGACCATACGGAATATCTTCCGCCGACCCAGTCCCAGAATTCAAACATATTTTCGGTATCTATTCCGAATTCGGCGACTTTCTCTTTATTTGTTGAAACAGCCACAAAATGTTTTTTTATAATATCTCCGTAGCCGGCTTTCATCTGCGACGCGCTCCATTGTTTGGCGCTTTCAACAGAAGCCTTCAATGTCGCCCATTGCTTTGCAAGTTCCGCATTAGCCATCGTTTCTTCGGTGGTAAATGTTTTTGACTCTATAATAAACAATGTCGTTTCGGGATTTAACCCCATTCCTTCCAATATGGAATTTATATCGTTAGGGTCAACGTTTGAAATAAAATGTACTCTCGGAGCTCCTTCCGCTCTGAACTGAGTAAGAGCTTCCGTACCCATTCTCGGACCGAGATCCGAACCGCCGATTCCTATGCTTACTATATCGGTAATTTGTTTTCCCGTCGCTCCTTTCCACTGACCGGTTATTATTTTATTTGAGAAGTCTTTCATTTTTTGCAAAACTTCCCTTACTTTAGGCATTACGTCTTTTCCGTCTACATAGACAGGCTCGTCCGAAGTATTTCTGAGAGCGGTATGAAGAACTGCTCTTTTTTCGGTCCAGTTTATTTTATCGCCTTTAAACATCGCTTCTATCTTTTCTTTTATTTTGCGCGCCGTAAATAAATCGGCGAACATCTTCATTAATCTGTCCGTCATTACGCTTCTTGAAAAATCAAACGTCAAAGAACTGCCGTTGCCCAAATCAATTCTCTTCTGGAACAAATCTCCTCTTTTTTGGCCTTTTGGCTTTGAGGAATCTGAGGCAAATTTATCTTTAATCGTCGTTTTATCTCTTCTTGCCGATCTCTGCGCTTTTTTATATTCCTGCATATCCGTAAGAACGGGAGTTATTGTTTTGAAAGCGCCTTTAACTATGCTTTCTCCTATGTCTTTCAATTGCGGCGTAAGCTTTCCGTCCGTTGTGTATGCATATACTCTGATAAGAGGCTCCGTACCTGACGCTCTGAACGTCAAAAACGTTCTTATATCGTCTCCTTTTTTATAACCTGCGCCGGCTATTCTTATTTGTATTCCTTCTATACCTTTATCATTATAGAGTTTTTCTATCTCTATAATTTTTAAATCTTTCGGCATTCCCAACGCATAAAGTAAATTTTCTATCTCTTTTTTATCGGCCGATTCTATCCAGTTGAGCATCTCTTTTTGTCTTTTAGCCGCTATCTTATTTACTATTGTTTCAATTATCTTTTTCTGAGGCTTACTCAGATCCAACTCTTCAGTATTGATTAATTCCTGCTTTGCTATTTCTATAATTTTTGATAATTTTTTTGACGTTATTATTTTTTTTACAGTTAAATTTGAAGAGTCGGCTTCGTCAACTTCATTTTCTATAACTTCAACATCCATTATGTCTTTTGTGACTTTCTCAATTTCCGCTTCAACTTCTACAGGAAATTTGACGGACGTCTCTATTGAATGGACTTTTAATCCTATTTTCTTCTCTACCTGCGCAAGTTTTTCTTCAAGCGTCTCTCCGCTCTTTGTGGCAAACAATACGGGCATCATCGTTGCGGGAGCTCCGTCCTTATCGTATAATCCGATTGATATTCCGCCGGAACTTTCTACTCCTATCAAAAATCTCTTGCCTTCTTTTTCAACCGCTTTCTGTCCGTCGGCTATATTCTTCCAGCCTACCGCCGTCGTCCTTACTGAAAACGGCGTATATTCGCCTTTTTCAAAAGCTGACTGATAATCGGCTCTCGTCTTGGCGTCAACCGCTTTGTTTGAATAACCGAACGCTATATCCATAAATTCTTTTGAATATACTTCCGCCAACGCGTCTAACGCAAACGTCGTTACCATGCTCTTTACTATGACCGCTTCAAATTTCTTTATCTCGCTTACGGTAAGCGTTCCGGCGTCTCTCATCGCCTTCATCTGACTCATCATATTCTCTAAAAGCTCATACGCGTCTATCGTACCTACTTCGTCAGGCGTCATATGCATTCCGCTTACGTCTTTAACGCAAAATCTGTCTCCGTCTGGATCTGTTGATATCCCGAACGAAAAATCTACTTCCATCCCTTTTCCCGCAAAAAGCGATTTCCCCTCTTTTACCATATCGGAAAGTTCTATCGTGTTTTTATCATTCGGCTCGGGATTTACTTTACCGCCGAACGCAACATCCCTGCCGTCATTTATTACTATTATGTTCTTAAATCCGTAATATTCCAATAAACTCTTCAATACAGGCATCAGCGCCGTGTTTTTGCCGTCCAATACTATTCCTATCCTTGCAGATCTCTGTCTGAACGACTCTATCGTCTCTCCTTCTTTTACTCCTATCAATGCGTTCAGTCTGTCTCTGACATATTCAAAATGTTTTACATCAGCATCGGTTACAAATATTGAATTCTCTTTTTCCGCTATCTTTACACCTTTGCCTTCTGCTGAATCCTGTATTCTCTTTATCTCTTCCGTTATTTTTTGCGTAAATTCAGGCAATGCCGGCGCTCCGTCTCCGGAATTCGGTTTTACTCCGTTATATTCCTTCGGATTATGGCTTGCCGTAACATTTAACGTCGCCGCAAATTTACCGGGCATTATCTCTTTAACGTAACACGCTATCGTAGGCGTCGCTATTTTTTCTTTAGCCGTATATACCTGTATTCCGTTGGCAGTAAGTATTCTTTCCATAACTATGGAGAACCATTTGCCTAAAAATCTCGTGTCGTTTCCTACAAATACCGCCTTCGGCAGACTTGGATCGGCGTTTATTATATTAGCCATCGCCTGCGCTATCAAAGCGACATTATTAAAATCAAAGTTAGGTTTACTTTCATCATCATCAAAAATTTTCGCTCTATTGCCTGCTGTTCCAAATTCAACCGATTTCTTAGAAGAATCAGGAATAAGACCTTCCAAATCCCCTCTTAAATATCTGTCAAGCTGGCTCAATGCTTTGATTATTCTTTCTTGTACCAGCTTTGCCTTCTTTGCTGCGGGAAGATTTTTTTCCTTATCGGTCAAAAATGCGTCCGTCTCTATCATTCTTGCTATGTCTTTTTTCGTCTGCTCCATTAATTCGGGATATTTATCTCCGGCCGCTTCTTCTATTGAAGCAACTACTTCGGCAAGCTCCGGCAATAAAATATTTCCGTCAGTCAATTCTTTCAATCCTTCAGGCAATAAACTTGTTGATTCGTCTCCGACCGCCGCTACAGGCACGGTACGCGTTATAACTCCGCCGACAGCTTTTGCCATATCTTCAAAAAGCGAAGCATTTATTTCTATAATTCCGGAAGCAGTATCGCTTTGTGCAACGGCTGTTTTTTTCTTTCCTTCAACTTTGTATACAACGACTTTGCCGTTTTCAATATTTACTTCATAACGGCCGGGCTGCGTTATATTTATTTCAAGCGCTCCGCCTTTTACGTATCTGTATCCTCTTACGGCCGCCTGCAAATCTTCATCCGCGCTTTCATCAAAAACTTCGCCTTTTGCTTTTCTGTCCATTCTGTCTTTCATTATTGAAAGTATTTCTGCTCTGCTTAAAGGCTCCGCCTTATATCCTGCGTTGTTTATATCGCCTTTGAGCGTTACAGAAACTCCGTTTGCCGCCGAAACTCTTACCGCTCCGTCTATACTTACTCCGTTTAAGCCTACATTCCCCGATAAATAAACAGAACTTCTTGCGCTTACGGAATTTTTACCTTTTACTCTGTTTTTAAATTTATTGACAGATCCGTAATCATCCAAAAATACTGGTATTTTTACTTTTACCGACATGCCCGCAACATCTATAGTTTCGGAACTGTCCGCTATTTCTACTCCGGCTTCTTTCAATATCTTTATGAAATTTTCATAATTATCCTGTTCCGCCGTTATCATACTGTCTGATATTTTTTTGGCAAATACGGCAAATCTCACTCTTTCTTCCGTGGAATCAAGAACATAGATTATTTCGCCGTTGTATTCAACGACTTTTATGCCGTCTATAATCTGCCCTTCGTTACTTTTTATAAACGCTATTTTATCTTTCTGTTTCTGAAGATTATCGGCAGTCGCCTTGTCGCCTTCGGCTAAAGCTTCTTCTATATCCCTATCCAATTTAGCAGTCTTTATATCGGTAATTTCAACTATTCCGTTTTTAGCCGGCGAAAATCCGAAAGGTTTATCTTCAAAATTCAATATCATTGAATCCGATAAGTTAAAAAACTCGTATATAGTCTGCATTAAAGATTCAAGTCTTGACGATTTACCGGGTTTTACATTCGTCATCTCAGGAACTATTCCGTTTGTCCTGCCCAATATATCGCAATATTCGTCCGTATCAAGTATGTACTGGTTTATATTGCCGCTGTTATATCCCGGTCTGTTTCCCAGAATATTATATTCTATGTTTTCAAGATTTCTGACGCCTTTTTTAATTACTCCTACTATTCCTCCGACTTTTTCTCCGTCTTCTCTTTTAACGGTCGCTATCACCATCTTCTTTCCGACAGCGGTGCCAAGCATCGGCAATATAAAATTCAAGCCTGAACCGTTTGTATCCTGTATAAATAATGTTCTTGATTTGCCCTGCTGTCTGTATATTTCAGCTACTCCCGACGAATGCATTTTTTGGTGAACGTCTCCGTGTCCGTGCGGTTTTGTCTCAAGTTTTCCATTAATTATTGAAAATTTACCGTCTTTTATGGCGGGAACATTTTTTTGTTTGATTATATATATAGTCGTCACTCCGGAATCTTTTCCGTCGGCTCTTGTAAGAGTTACCAATCCGTTTACCGGATTTACAGTCTGAACGCCGTATCCCATCGCGTTAAGGAGCGCTATTGTTTTATCGTTTGTGCTGTCTGACGTCATTATGGTAAAAGGTATTTCAACTTTTTTCTTATCCTGTCTGTATGACTCTTCGGCCAATCCGTTAAGATAAGTTATGTAAGAGCCTATATATGTTTTATTGAAAAGCGCGCTGAACTTTAATCCTATCTTTATGCCGAGATATCCCAGTCTTTCGCCCATGCCGCCCGCAACTAATACTATACCTAGTTTCTTTATTTCAGGTACGCCTTTGCGTTCAAGTTCGGCATATCTTTCGTCTGTAACCGATTTAACGTCTTCCGTAACGCTTTTAACGTCTTCCGAAGGCAATATCTCTTTGCCTTCCATAGGATCTTTTTTGCTTGTCGCTTCCTTCATAAAATCTCTGAAGTAACCGGCCAATCCTCTTCCGTGCGTTTCAACATCGGCAAAACTGTCAAGCAATGTTTTTAATTCTTTGCCTTCAAGATTTTCAAATATTGACAATTGTTCGCCGTATTGGCTTTCCAAAGAAGCTATTTCGCTTATAATCTCTATATATTTTGCTTCTTCTTCGGAAGAAACTCCCAATTTTTTTATCGTCTGTTCTATCTTTTCAGCCTGCGTCAGTTCCGTTCCGTATTTTAGAATTTCAGAAAGAATTGATTTTACTGCTTCGGGTATTGACTCGTTTCCGCTGACCGGGACAGTATCCGGTTCGTTTGCGTTTCTATATAATACGCCGTCAAAATGAAGCGAATAAAATACGCCTATTTTTAATTCCAGACTTTCGGGTCTTGAAGCATTTCCGACAAATCTCAGTTCAAATCCGGGATATTTTTCAGAAACGGATTTAATAACTCCTTCTCTGTCTTTTTCGGACATTTCGTAAATTCTTTTTACCGCTTTTGCAAGAACTGCCCTGCTTCCACCGGATAACAGATCTATCGCCGCCGCGATTATAGAAGGTATCGGATTTAAGGCATTTTTTAATCCTTCAGCGACCGCAGTTGAAACTGTTGATTCTGATTTTAATACGCCTTGTTTCTTGAAAGCGCCTTTAACTATGCTTTCGCCTATATCTTTTAACTGTGTCGTAAGTTTTCCGTCAGTTGTGTAAGAATATACTCTGATAAGAGGCTCCGTACCCGATGCTCTGAACGTCAAAAGCGTTCTGATTCCGTCTCCCTGCTTATAACCGGTTCCGGCTATTCTTATTTGTATGCCTTCTTTCGGAAGCTTTTCTATCTCAACTACTTTTAAATCTTTCGGCATTCCCAAACTGTAAAGAAGCTCTTCTATTTCTTGTATATCTGATGCCTCTATCCAGTCAAGCATCGCTTTTTGTCTGGCGCCGGCCATTTTCTTAACCATATCGGGAATTGACGCAGTTTCATACCATTCATCGGATTCAGTTAATTCTTTTTTAGCCATTTCTACAACTTTAGCAGTCTTTTTGGCTGTTATTGATTTTTTTACGGTTATATTGGAAGAATCGGCTTCGTCAACTTCGTTCTCGTCAATTTTAACATCCAATATGTCTTTTGTAACTTTCTCAATTTCCGCTTCAACTTCTACAGGAAATTTGACGGCCGTTTCTATTGAATGGACTTTTAATCCTATCTTCTTCTCTACCTGCGCAAGTTTCTCTTCAAGCGTCTCTCCGCTCTTTGCAGCAAATAATACGGGCATCATCGTGGCGGGCGCTCCGTCCTTATCGTACAACCCGATTGATATTCCGCCAGAACTTTCTACTCCTATCAAAAATCTCTTGCCTTCTTTTTCAACCGCTTTCTGCCCGTCAGCTATATTCTTCCAGCCTACAGGCGTCGTCCTGACTGAAAACGGAACATAGTCTCTCTTATTATAAGCTTCAATATATTTTATTTTATCCTTCGCGCTTACCGCGCTGTTGGCTTCTCCGAACGCTATATCCATAAATTCTTTTGAATATACTTCCGCCAATGCGTCTAACGCAAACGTCGTTACCATGCTCTTTACTATTACCGTTTCAAATTTCTTTATTTCGCTTACAGTAAGCGTGCCCGCGTCTCTCATTGCCTTCATACTGCTCATCATATTCTCTAAAAGCTCATACGCGTCTATCGTACCTACTTCGTCAGGCGTCATGTGCGTTCCGCTTACGTCTTTAACGCAAAATCTGTCTCCGTCAGGATCTGTTGATATTCCGAACGAAAAATCTACTTCCATACCTTTTTCCGCAAAAAGCGATTTCCCTTCTTTTACCATCGCGGATAAATCTTTCGTATTTCCTTCGTTAGGCTCAGGATTTACTTTACCGCCAAACGCAACATCCCTGCCGTCATTTATTACTATTACATTCTTAAATCCGTAATATTCAAACAAACTTTTTAATACCGGCATCAGAGCCGTGTTTTTGCCGTCCAATACTATTCCTATCCTTGCAGCTCTCTGTCTGAACGACTCTATCGTCTCTCCTTCTTTTACTCCTATCAATGCGTTCAGTCTGTCTCTGACATATTCAAAATGCTTTATATCCGCATCGGTTACAACTATTGAATTCTCGTTCTTGGCTATCTTTACTGCTTTGCCTTCTGCTGAATCCTGTATTCTCTTTATCTCTTCCGTTATCTTTTTTGTAAATTCAGGCAATGCCGGCGCCCCGTCTCCGGAATTAGGCTTTACTCCGTTATATTCCTTCGGATTGTGGCTGGCCGTAACATTTAACGTCGCCGCAAATTTGCCGGGCATTATCTCTTTTACGTAACACGCTATCGTCGGCGTCGCTATCTTTTCCTTAGTCGTATATACCTGTATTCCGTTAGCAGTAAGTATTCTTTCCATAACTATTGAATACCACTTACCTAAAAATCTCGTGTCGTTTCCTACAAATACCGCCTTCGGCAGACTTGGATCGGCGTTTATTATATTAGCCATCGCCTGCGCTATCAAAGCGACATTATTAAAATCAAAATCTTCTCCCGTTATTCCTCTGTTTCCCGCAGTACCGAATCCTACCGTTTTCTCTGAAGAAGCAGGAATCAAACCTTCTAAATCTCCGCTTAAATATCTCTCCAATTGTTTCAATACTTTCGTTATTCTTTCTTCTACAAGTTTCGCCTTTTCCTTGGCAGGAAGATTTTTCTCGTCTTTCGTCAAAAACGCATCCGTCTCTATCATTCTTGCTATGTCTTTTTTCGTCTGCTCCATTAATTCGGGATATTTATCTCCGGCAAGTTTTTCTATTGACGATAAAACTCTTGTAAGTTCAGGCAAAGTGAAAATATCGGTTGTTTTTGTTCCCGATATTTTTCGGTCCATTCTTTCTAAAATCGCGGGTATGCTGCCT
The DNA here is from genome assembly GCA_964487915.1 of uncultured Elusimicrobiaceae bacterium. Classification (GTDB taxonomy): domain Bacteria; phylum Elusimicrobiota; class Endomicrobiia; order Endomicrobiales; family Endomicrobiaceae; genus Proruminimicrobium. The sequence continues at coordinate 10,152 of CAZASN010000012.1, forward strand.
GTCAATTCTTCTTCAACGTCAGCGCCTTTATCTTTATACCACTGCAAAAGAGGCTGCGTGCTCTGCATATAAGTTGTGTATCTTTTTGCGACAGTTTCAGGATTATCATCGGATCTTCTGACTAATTTTTCACCGTCTTTAGGACAAATCGGATTTCCTTCCGCGTCAAAATTAGGCATATATTTCGGATCTTTTAAATTGTACGTTGTTTTGCATTTCGGGCAGCTGACTCTGGCTGACAGACGGTCCTGTATAACTTTTAAATCCGTGTCTATAAAAATAATTTCAGGACTCCAACCCTGTTCGGCAAAAAACTTTTCAAGCTGCTCAGCCTGATATACTGTTCTCGGGAATCCGTCAAGTATAAAACTGTCTATGCCGCTTTCAACAATCTCAAGCATTTTGGCTTTCATTAATTCTATAATCACATCGTCGGAAACTAACTGTCCGCTGTCCATAACGGCTTTTATCTCGGGGTTTGTTTTTGAAACTTCCCTGAGAACATCGCCCGAAGAAATTTGTCTTGTAAAATATTTCTTCATAAACTCCTGAGCAAAAGTGCCTTTTCCTGCGCCAGGAGCTCCGACTAATATAATTTTTTTATTTATAACGATTTTGCTCTGTTCTTCTTCTAAATTTGCGATTTCCTGTTCAAATCTGCTTTTCATCGGATTATTGTCTTTAACAAGTTTTTTAATCCGGTTAAAATCTATTGCCGCTGTCTTTCCTGCTCTTCTTGCCTCTCTGAGCTGTCTGAATGCATTCTGAATTTCATTAAAAGCCGTAAACGTATCCTGATATTGGGATATCGTCGCTTTTTCTTTATCCGCAAGAGTTTGTTTCTGCGTTAAATCTATTACCTCTTTGCTGCCGTTATCAAATATTACTTCAAGCCCTTCTCCTTTTACGCTTAACCCCGCCACTCTTTCTTTTACGCCTAATGTTTCCAACATATCATTCAATACGCTGATCGTCAAACCTTTTACTCTCAGCACATCGGCGTTAAGAACCGCTCCTTTTCCCAACTGCGACACAAACATCTTCTGCAGCGTATTGTATAATACTT
>CAZASN010000013.1:0-10699 GCA_964487915.1 uncultured Elusimicrobiaceae bacterium
CGAACGGCAAAGGTACGATGGGAAATATAATATGGACGATATTGAAGAAAGAAACATGGCAGTCTGTAATAAATCCGAAAGGATTTGAGGCAGCTCATCCTACGGAGCTTGGCAAACAGGGCGCAAGCCGGTTAGGCAAAGTTGTAAAGGCGTCATCTGCGGTAGCGTTTTTGACTACAGCAGGTTCGCTTGCGACGGTAATAGTGCCGATGTTTGCAATGCCTGTTGTAGGTATTTTGGCGTTAGCAGCTATATCGTTGATAGCGGCATTTGTCGTAAGATTTCCGGCAAGCGTAATAGCGCATACGATAATAGACGTAAGACATATAAAATCGCTCGGATTGGAAGACGCTATAAAGAAATACGGCAAAGACAACGTAATGCTGGCAGATGACGGCGTTGTTATAAAAAGCAATCCTTTAAAAGCGTTTAAATTGAAATATATGATAGACCAGAAACCGGTATATGTAATATCGGATAAACCGGAAAATCCTCAGGAATTTAATTTTAAACCTGTTCCTGTTAATTTTGTGTTAGACGGAGCAAAGGTTGCAAAAACATGGCTCGGCAGCCGCAAAGGAGCTACAATCGTTTATATTGAGTGGCTTAGATATGATGATTTAATTAAAAAACAGTACGGTGAAATTATAAGAATGCTGCAGGAATCAAGATATTTTCAGGATAAATACGGCGCTAACGCTTCTTCAATAGAAATTGATTTCAATAATCCCGACAGACAATTGGAATATTCCGAAAGCGGAAACATCATAATAGGACTTAACGAAATACAGACAAACGGCAGAATAGACAGTAAAAAAGTCGTATCGCTGCTTCGCAATTCCGTCGTTGACGCCGTAACCGTAAACAGAAACAGCGCGATACAGGTTGACGTTTTGGAAGGTTTGGCAACTTATGCCGATTTGGAAAAATTTATTTCGGAAGCCAAAACAGCCGATACAAGACTTATATTCTCGGAAGAAGAATTTAATAAGATAATGCAGTTAATCCGGCAGGAATTGTCAAAAAATTCAGATTCAAAAGATTTGGAAGAACTTGTTGCCGCAAGATTTTTGGAACTTACGAAAGACGCGGCAGATGCAAGAAATAATCTAAGGGTTACGATAAGATATTCAAGCGCGGGCGACACTTCATACGAAAAAGAAACAAAGTACGCCGCATACGGTATAACATCTTTTATATTTGACAGTCAGTTCGGAAGCAAATATTACGATAAAATTTCAGGTTTTACCTCAGATATAAAAGAAATATCCGATTTGAACGATATGCAGGCAGACGGATTCCTGTATGTGTTTAAACTCAGCAGAGTCGTAAAAGAGATAGAAGAATCATCTTCAATATTTACATTTTTGAAATCGGTTAACATAAACAAAATTTTAAAACAGAAAAACGTTAATTTTGTTACTCAGGCGGCAAGAAATTTTGATTTTGATCAATTCCCTGAATTATCGGCGGCCGACAGAAATAATATAATTGATATGTTGCGTAAAGCCGGAGATATGACTGATTACGGCTTTGTTTTGGATACTTTTTTCGGTCTCAACAGCTCAGTTGTTATTTATTTCGGATCGTTGAAAACTGCACAGTTAAGAAACGCTTTTGCGAAATCCGTTTTAGAAAGAATGCTGCTTGTCGGATACTTGAGAGACAACGGCATTACAAAAGGTTTTGCAAATAAGAGTTACGAAGAATTGCTGACCAATATGCTGTTGAAAAAATATCTTAACTCAATAGGCGATCCTGAAATTACGGATACGGAGACCGATATACTTACATTGGATGAGTTGGCTTCAGGCGTTAAAGCCGGAGATTTAAGCGTAATTGAAAGACAAAAGAGGCTTGATAAGAAAATATATGAAATGATGCCGGCAGCAGACGATACATACAGATTGAAATTCACAAAAGCACGTTCCGGATTCAGCAAAGAACAGCAGGCTTTTGCGATAAACGGCATTATAAAATTGTTAACCCTATATGCAGATAACGACGTTAACGAAGCTATTGCCGTAAATACTAATGTGATTAATATGGCTAACGTCAAATCAATACTGACGGCCGCATAAAAAATAAATAAAAAATAAAAAAAACACGGATTTAAAATCTGTGTTTTTTTTATGCTAAAATAACATGATGAAAATTTTAAAGATAATTTTTTCCTTTTTGATGCTGCCTCTGATGCTTGTTTCAATATATGAACTGGTAAAACTTATTCTTGATTTTGCCGTTAAAAGCAATATGGCGGCCGCGCCTTTTTGGATAGGAATAATAGTTTATTTTTTATTTCAGGTTATATTTTTCAAACCTATGAGAACTTATGTTTTCGGTCATGAATTAACGCACGCCGTCGCCGGTTTGCTAAGCGGAGCTCAGATTAAAAAAATTAAAGTTTCAAAAAACGGCGGAAGCGTCACTCTGACCAAAGACAGCGTTTTTATTTCGCTTGCGCCTTATTTTGTTCCTTTTTATTCATTGATTATAATAATTATATATTTGACTCTTGGCTGGTTTACCGATACAAAGCCTTTTTATCCGTATTTTTTATTTTTATCGGGTTTTGCTTTGGCGTTTCATTTCGCATTGACGTTTTATGCGTTAACAATCGGCCAGGAAGATTTGAAAACTTACGGCGTTTTTTTCTCTTTTATTTTTATATGTTTTATAAACTGTATTATAATATCGCTTATCTTAATTTTAATATTTCCGCAGTATATAAATCTAAGCGGTTATTTTCATAATGTCGGCGCGGATGCGTTTTTTACCTATAAGTATATATTTGTAAAAATAGCGCATTTGATTAAATCATAGAAAAAATTTGACTAAAATCTCAAAAAAAGGCATAATTTAACGAAAATTAATAAGGAGTATACAGCAATGAAAGAAGGAATTCACCCTAAATATGTAGAGGCTACGGTCAGCTGCGCTTGCGGTTATACATTTAAAACGCGTTCTACGAAACCGGCGATAAAACTTGAAATATGTTCAAATTGCCATCCGTTTTTTACCGGCAAACAGAAACTTATAGATACGGCCGGAAGAGTAGAAAAGTTCCAAAAGAGATTTGTCGCAACCGAAGGCAAAACAGTCGTAAAAAAGAAAGCGGAAAAGAAAGTTGAAAGAAAAAAAACAACGTCAAAAAAATTATTGACGTCTACGCCTAAAAAAACGGCTAAAGCCGTCGTCGCAAAAAAAGAAACTAAAAAAGACAAATAGCGTAAAAATAAAATATGGCCGCGGTTAATTTATTAATCCGGCCGTATTTTTTTTATGTCCGAAAGAGAACTTTATGTTAAAAGAAAAACTTGAAGAACTGAATAAAAAATTTATTGATATTGAAAGTAAACTCAGCGAAATTTCGGTTTCGGCAAATCAGGATGAATTTAAAAAACTTTCAAAAGAACATTCTTATCTCAGTCCGATAGTGGAAAAATCAAAAGAATATTTTAAACTTCTTAATGACATTGATAATCTTGAAGAATTGAAAGATTCGTCGGATAAAGAAATGAAAGAATTGGCGGCGGCGGAATATGAAGAAGCCGTCGTAAAAAAAGAACAAATGGATTCTGAAATTAAATTGCTTTTGATCCCTCCGGATCCTCACGACGGTAAAAACGTAATAGTTGAAATCAGGGCGGGAACAGGCGGAGACGAAGCGGGATTGTTCGTCGGCGATTTATTCAGGGCTTACACGAGATTTGCCGAAAGCAACGGTTGGCGCTATGAAGTAGTGGACAGCAATCCTACCGGCATAGGCGGATATAAGGAAATAGTATTTACGTTGGAAGGTTCAAAAGTTTGGAAATACTTTAAATTTGAAAGAGGGATTCACAGAGTTCAAAGAGTTCCGGCGACGGAAGCTTCAGGGCGGGTTCATACTTCCGCGATAAGCGTCGCGGTGCTTCCGGAAGCCGAAGAAGTTGACGTTGAAATTAAACCCGAAGATTTAAGAATAGACACTTACAGAGCCAGCGGCGCAGGCGGGCAGCATGTAAATAAAACGGATTCCGCGATAAGAATTACTCATTTGCCGACAGGGCTTGTAGTCGCATGCCAGGATGAAAGAAGCCAGATTAAAAACAGGGCGAAAGCCATGAAAGTTTTAAGGGCTAAATTATACGAGCAGAAAGTTTTGGAATACGAACAAAAAATTTCAAGCGAAAGAAAACAGCAGGTTGGAACCGGAGACAGATCCGAAAAAATAAGAACCTATAACTTTCCTCAAAACAGAATAACCGACCACAGAATAGGGTTCAGCGTTTATAATATAACCGAAGTTATGAACGGAGATTTGCGCGAACTGATAGAAAAACTTATCGCATGCGATAACGAGGCAAAATTAAAAGGAGCAAATATCTGATGCTTAACGCATCTAATATTTTTACGCTTTTAAAGTCGGCCGAACAAATATTACAATCAAACGATATCCCGGAACCGGAGACAGACGCGGAAGTTTTATTGGCGGATGTTTTAAACGTCAAACGCGGTCAATTGCCTTTAATAAGAACAAATCCCGTCAGCACGGACTCATTCAATAAATACAAAAATTATATTTCAAAAAGAATTACAAGACAGCCTGTTGCTTATATATTGGGCAAAACCGAATTTATGGGATTGGATTTTATCGTAAACGAAGATGTTTTGATTCCAAGGCAGGAAACCGAAATTCTTGTTGAAGAAGTTTTAAACCAAATAAAAATCAATAAATATTCCGAAATTCTTGATATGTGTACCGGTTCGGGCTGCATAGCCGTTTCAACCGCCAAATACGCAAATGTGTACGTTACGGCGTCGGATATAAGTTTAAAAGCGGCAGACGTCGCCAGGAAAAATGCCGAAATAAATAATGTTTCCGACAGAATTAATTTTATCGCGGGAGATATGTTTTTTAATATACCGGCTAAAAAATTTGATATAATTGTTTCCAATCCACCGTATATTGCGGAAAAAGAATTTAATAAGCTGGAAAAAGAATTGTCGTTTGAGCCGAGAAAGGCTCTTGTAGCTGATGAAGACGGATTATTTTTTTACAGGCAGATAGCGCAAAATTCAAAAAAATATTTAAATCAAAACGGATTGATAATCGTTGAATTAAACGCGACTATTGCGGAACTTATAACGGAAATATTCAGCGCGGCAGGATATAAAAAAATAAAAATTTTAAATGATTATGCCGGTTTAAAAAGGGTTTTGGTAACGAAAAATGGATAAAATAATTATAACGGGCGGCAGGCAGTTAAAGGGCAGCATAAATATATCGGGTTCAAAAAATTCGGCGCTGCCGATTTTATTCGCGACGCTTTTAACCGACGAAGAATGTAAAATCAAAAATGTTCCTACTCTTGCCGATATCAGAACAACGGTTGATTTTTTAAATTTTATAGGGAAACCCGCTTTAAAAAATAAAGATATAGTCACGGCCGGCAAATCAAAAAAATTAAACCATATCGCTCCGTACGATTTAGTCCGCAAGATGAGGGCAAGCGTGCTGGTTATGGGTCCGCTTCTTGCAAGGCTGGGCAAAGTAGACGTTTCTCTGCCGGGCGGATGCGCAATAGGGGCAAGACCGATAGACATTCATCTGGATGCGTTCAAACAAATGGGCGCAAATATTGAACTCAAAGAAGGATACGTCAAAATAACCGCCGACGGCGGGCTTAAAGGCGCGGATATAGAATTCAGATTTGCAAGCGTCGGGGCGACGGAAAACGTTATGCTTGCAAGCGTATTGGCAAAAGGAACAACCAGAATTATCAATGCCGCCAAAGAACCTGAAATATCGGATTTAGCGGATATGCTTGTAAAAATGGGCGCAAAAATTTCCGGAGCAGGAACAAAAATAATTACGGTTGAAGGCGTTGAAAAACTTTCAGGCTGTCTGCATACGGTAATCGCCGACAGAATAGAAACGGCGACATATATGATCGCTACGGCGATTACAAAAGGCGATGTTGTTCTTAAGAAAACAAATCCCCGGCATTTGCAGACCGTAACCGATAAACTGAAAGAATCCGGATTAAACATAAAAATAGAAAATGACGAGATGAAAGTTAAATGGGTAAGAGATTTAAAACCCGTTAATATAAAAACAGAAATTTATCCGGGATTTCCGACAGACATACAGGCCCAGTGGATGGCTCTTATGTGCGTCGTTAAGGGCAGTTCAATCGTTGAAGAAACGGTTTTTGAAAACAGATTTCTGCATGTCGGCGAACTGCAAAGATTCGGGGCGGATATCAGAATAGAAGGCAACAGCGTTTATATTAACGGAGTTGATAAACTCTCGGGCGCTCCGGTAATGGTATCCGATTTAAGAGCGGGCGCGGCATTGGTTCTTGCCGGTTTATGCGCGGTCGGAAAAACCGAAGTTTTAAGAATCTATCATTTAGACAGAGGATACGAAACGCTTGAAAAAAAACTCAGAAAACTCGGAGCCAATATAAAAAGAGTAAAAGCGGATTAGGGGTTTTAAAATGAGTTACGATGAAGAGTTAAAGGCAAAATACGGCAGAAACGGCAGTGCCGCCAAATCAAATGAGAATAATGCCGCCGTTACGGAAAATTCCGGTTTAAAACAGGAAGAAAATTCAGCGGCTGAAAAAATAACCGTTAATTTAGAGCAGGATTCGGCTCAAAATTTGATAGAACGCCAAATAACGGATGAGAAAAGAAATAAAAAAATAAAAACGGTAAAGCCCGACACTCCTTTGGTTAAATTTTTGAAAATCATCGTTTATATTGCTATAATCAGTACGGTATTATCAATAATTACGGCATTTATCGCCAGAACTGACGTTAATACCGAAAGCGAGACTGTAATAGAACAGATTAAAAAAGCCGAAGATTTGTATTTTGGCTTAACCGGAAGATATTGTTATTTTTCAAAGACAAAGTATAATGAGACTTTGGGAGTTGATTTGTCAAAACGCAAATATTTCGTAAGTTATGAGGTCGTTCCGAATATTGAATTCGGAAATTACGAGGTAAAATTATACGGCGCGACAAACGCTTTTACCATAACGTATTATGTTATAAAAAACTTTATTGTTAATAAAGATTAGAAGTTTCTTTTATTTTAATTGAAGATAAAAACCGGAGGTAATAAATGAAAAAAAGTATAATAACGTTAATGTTGTTATTTTGCGTATCGGCGGCATATTCATTTGATATAGTTCCTAAAGTCGGACTGGATCTTGACGGCACGTTTAAATCTGATTATGAAGTAAAACCGTGCGGAATCGCCGTAGGCGCAGAGGGGAGATATCAGATAAGCAATTATTTTAAAGCTTTGGCGGGTTTTGATTTTCTGCCATCCCGTTCAATAAAAACTCTTATTGATTCCGGAACGGTATCGTATTACTCGGGTAAAAATTTTTCTTTTCTTCCGGTTTATATAGGCGTTATGGGGTATCCTTTGGGCAGCGAAGGAGAATATAACCCTTATGTTAAGTTTGATGTCGGATATAATATTCTTTTTAATGTTGACGACGGCAATAATACGTCGGGCGGCATGTATTATGCGTTCGGGTTCGGATTTGAGTTATATGAAAAATACATAGCAGAAATCTCGTCGGCCTATTGTTTTGCGTCCGATAACGGAACGGATGTTTCTTATAAAAAAATCGGATTTAAACTGGGATATAAATTTACAATATAATAAGGGGCTTTTAAAAAATGTCACAACTTACGTCATCGCTTCAATGGAAGTCGCTGCAAAATCTTTATAACGGCAAAATGAAATCCGCTCATATGAGGGATTTGTTTAAAAATGAAAACCGTTATTGCGAGTTTAACGTCAGATTGGACAATCTAGGCATAACTTTTGATTATTCAAAAAATATTATAGACGGCCAAACAATGCAAATGCTGTTTTCGCTCGCGCAGGCCGGCGACGTGAAAAACTGGACTAAAAAAATATTTTCCGGCGAGAAAATCAACTGGACGGAAAAAAGAGCGGTTTTGCACAGCGCTTTGAGAAATATGTCGGGCAATCCTGTTTTTGTAGACGGCAAAGACGTAATGCCTGAAATAAACGGCGTTTTAAGTAAAGTTAAATCGTTTACGGATGATTTAAGAACCGGCAAATGGCTCGGCAAAACGGGCAAAAAAATACAATCTGTCGTTAATATAGGAATAGGCGGATCCGATTTGGGGCCGAGAATGGTTTGCGAAGCTTTAAAATATTACGCCGACGGTCCGGCAGTTTATTTTGTCTCAAATATAGACGGAGCGGATATTTATGAAGTTCTTAAAAAAATTGATCCGGAAACATCGTTATTTATAGTAGCATCAAAAACGTTTACAACATTGGAAACAATTACAAACGCCAATACCGCAAGGAAATGGCTGGTTGAAAAATTAGGAGAAGACGCCGTCAAAAATCATTTTGTGGCGTTGTCTACAAATAAAGAAAAAGTCGCGCAGTTCGGAATAGATACGAAAAATATGTTTGAGTTTTGGGATTTTGTAGGCGGCAGATATTCCGTATGGTCGGCCATAGGTCTTCCTATAGCGTGTGCCGTCGGTTTTGACAAATTTAAAGAATTTTTAACGGGCGCTTACGAGATGGATGAACATTTTAAAAACGAGCCTTTTGAAAAAAATATACCCGTGATAATGGCTTTGCTCGGAATATGGTACAACAATTTTTTCAATGCCCAAAGTTACGCCGTTTTGCCTTATAGCCAGTATTTGCACAGATTTACGGCTTTTCTTCAGCAGTCGGATATGGAAAGCAACGGCAAAACGATAGACAGGGAAGGAAACAGGGTTGATTACGAAACCGGACAGATTTTGTGGGGAGAACCCGGAACTAACGGACAGCATTCATTTTACCAGCTTATACATCAGGGCACAAAACTGATACCGGCTGATTTTATAGGCATAGTAAATCCTCCTGAAAAAATCGGAGACCACCACAATAAACTTATGTCAAATTATTTTGCCCAGACTGAGGCGCTTGCGTTCGGTTTGACAAAAGAACAGGTAATTGAAACTTTGAAAAAAGGCAAATATTCGCAACAGGATATGGAAATGCTTACTCCTCATAAAGTTTTTGACGGGAATAAACCGACGAACAGTATTCTTCTTGACGAACTTACTCCGAAAACTTTGGGAGCTCTGATAGCTTTATACGAACATAAAATATTTGTCCAAGGCATAATTTGGCGAGTAAACAGTTTTGACCAGTGGGGAGTTGAGCTAGGGAAAGTTTTGGCAAACGTTATTCTTCCGGAGCTTGAAGAAAAAACGCAAAACAGCCATGATTGTTCCACAAGTTCGCTTATAAAACAATATCTGAAATTGAAAAAAAATTAATAAGGAGAAATTTATGTTTTTAAACTTGAAAGAAATCTATCTGCCGGCCTGGCAAATATTTTTGAAAAACTGGTGGGAATACATAGTGGTCACGTTGGTTATGTTTATACTTGTGTTTATTCCTTTTGTAGGCGCTATTATTCAGGTTTTTGTGATTTTTTCTATTATTGCCGCCATGCTTAAAGCCGTGAAAAACAATCAGATAAATTTTTCGGATTTTTTAAAGTTTAAAGATATATTCAATTTTAAAACCGTAGCGTTTGCCGTTGTATTGGGTATATATTATTTATTAATACAGCGCTTTCCTTCAGTATCAATATTGCTGTCTCTGGCCGGAGCAGTTTTAAGCGTTATATTTTTCCCGGTCTTCTGCGTAGTTGTTGATAAAAATTTTAAAATAAAAGAAACTTTACTGTATTCCGCAAAATTAACAAAAGGCATAAGAGTTGAAATAGTTCTTATTATGTTAATGAATTTGCTTATAGGTATTGCCGGCGCGTTTTTATTGCTTGTCGGAGTTTTTGTCGCTATGCCGGTTGCGCTTATAGCAACCGTAAAAGTTTACACTTTACTGGAAAACAGATTAAATTCCCAAACGCCTCAAATTTAATTTTTTACAAAAATTTCACAAATTTTTGTTGAAAAACGAGAGGAAATAGGCTATAAGGTTCTTATGGAGAACTTAAAAAAAGTTCATGTGATTATTGCATACTTTATAAGTTTTGTCATTTTATCATCTTCGTACGTCCCTGTTGCGGACATGTACGATGTTTTTTCGGACGATGTGGAACAGGCTTATAAATCAACAAAGATATCCGATTATTATAATCTGATTGCCCTGCTTCCTATTAAACTTGTCAATAAATTTGTAGCCAATAATATAGATATACGGAACACGGTAAATAAAACTGCGTCTGACAAACAGAATAATAAAAATAAAAAACATCATAATTATAATTTTGACATAGCTTTTACCAATAATACGGTAAAAGAAAATACGGATAATTTCAGTTTTGCGGGCGCTCAAAAGTTTTTGCCGGCGCAGTTAAAATTTAATTTTAGTTCATACGTAAATTATGCGAATGATTACTCTGTTTTTTTTATTGTAATACTGCTTTTTTGTTTCAGACTTCTTGCAAGAGGAGATACTGAAGATAATATAAAAAATATAAATATAAAATGGTTCCGTCTTGGTTAAATACAAGACGGAATTTTTATTTTGGAGAGGATTATGAAAAAGATTTTAAAGAAACTTACAAAAATCGTAAATCTTAAAAAAACGGTTGCATTGGCAACTGCCGTAATTTTTGTTTCTACGACGGTATTCAGTCAGGGATATGCGGGAATGATGCCTGTAGCGGCGCCGGTG
>CAZASN010000014.1:0-6998 GCA_964487915.1 uncultured Elusimicrobiaceae bacterium
ATTTGCCTGTAGTAAACGGCAGAGTAGTATTGAAAGACGTAAACGTAACGATAGACGAAAACGGTAAACTGACTTTGACGACTTTGGCAGGTCAGATAATAAAACCAGCCGCAGTTGCCGTAAGAAAAGATGCCGGAGCAAAAACCGAACAGAAAGAAGAGGTTTCTGAAACGCTGATTGCAGAATTAATTCAGAAATTTAACGCCAGCAAAAACGGTATAGTCATATCAATATACAGTGAAAAATACTCAATAGGCGTTATAGATGCTTTAAGCAAACGTTTGAATGCAATTGCCGTTATTGACGGCGATTATATTATGCCTGATGACAGCGGAGTTGAAAGAGCGGGAGCATGCATAATTGCAAAATCTGACGCTGATTTAAAAGAAATACAGGAACAAAATGCGCAGCGCGTCGCAAAAATAACCGAAGAGAAACCGAAACAGGCAGGTATCGGAGAAATAGCCAAACAAGCTTCCGAAGAGTCTGTTACCGCATCTCAAAATACGGTTAACACTCAGGGAGCGGTTCAGAAAGCGGTGCTCAATTTTGTGTATGCAAATTTCCCTCAAGGCGGCGGGATTAAGTTGTCGTATGTGTCGGATTCTGCAAATGATCCGGGATATACTAGAATAGCGCCGTTGCCTGTTTTTGTTATAGACCCTGCCAAGGAAAGTACTGATACTGAGGGCACCAGATTTATGCTCAATAAGAGAGGAAATCCTGTTGCGGTTAAATTTAACGTAATGGTAAAAAAACTTGAAGACGGCACGATATCTGTTGAATTCAGAGCGCTCGGGTCATCAAAGAAAATACTTGATACTTTGGATGACGCTGCAAAAGCAAGATTGCTTGAAACGGCAAAAGCAATGTTCCATGCAAGACTTGCAGAAGACAAATTCGTAAGCGATAAGTTATTAAGAGTAAAACTGCAGACAGTAACGGATAAAGTTTTGGATATCAAAGTAATGGGCGCCCAAAAAGATACAATTTCTTCATTTGAAAAAGAAATAAGAAAAATGGGAGATAATGCCCGCAAAGAGTTGGAAGCGTTAAAATACAATGAAACCGATATAAACATGCTGCTTGATATAAATAATACTCAGAGCGTAATGCCTGTAGGTATAAAGGAAACAGAACTTGAAATTAAGCCGAAACTGGATATTGCCAGAAAACTTGACCTTGAAAAGAGAGCGGGAACCACGACTATTGTTCTTAAAGGCCAATATACGGCGGATACGGTTCAGTTTATAAGAGAAAGAGGATTTGAGGTTATTATTGCAGTTGCAATAGACGGCGGCAAGTCTGCGGAAGACTTAAAAGCCTCTTTGTCTGAATATACGGGGTTAAGAGAGCTTTCCGGCATAAGATTTGAAATTACGGAACAAATATCGGAAACGTTTATTAAGAATATTGCCGAAACATTTAAGGCATTGTCAATATCATATGATTTAGGTGAAAATTCTATTACTGCGCAAACCGTAAAGGCCATAGGAGATAACAATGCGACACTGGTTATTGATGCTGAAACAGTAACAAAATCGGATGCCGCGCTTGTAAGTGAAATTAAACAGCTTGCACAAAACGGCGGAGTTATATTAAGAATTGAAACCGATAATGACGATAAACAGATAACTATTATGGAAGAAGCGATCAACCTGCTTGGCATACAAGGTCAAAAATTATCGGTAAATGTAAAGAGAACATTCATAAAGAGCAGAGAAAGAATTATGAATATTTTCAGAACTAACCCTGCAAGCGAATATAGATTGAAGGGATTAAGCGAATCTTTTGACTCGGTATTCGGCAGCGTAAATCCTGAAGTTGCAGCGAAAGAACTTGCCGAAGTTATATCGGGCGATATGGTATACGATCAATTTGAAAGCGCTTTCAAAACAAAATTCAGTGCATTATTCGTTGATAAATCCGTGATAGAAGAGATTATGAGGATGACGAAAATTCCTGAATATTATAAAGATTTTGAAAAAGAGCAAATAACGCTTGAAAAAGTCAAAATGCTTTTGATCAGACAGTATATTATCGGCGTATTTATAGCAAATATAAACAATGAGATTATTCCTGAAATTTCGGCGGATATGCCTTTTGACATGAATAAAATGAAATTGAACGCGAAACAGATTATTGTTTATGAAATAATGCAGCTTCTTATGGCAGGTAATTCAGTCGCTGATATTAAAGCTTATGAATTTAAGCCCGATCAATCCAGACCGCTTTCCGATATGGTTAATGATATTATCCAGAGAGGCGATATAAAATCAATACTGAGAGAATGGAATATGACGGATATGGTTATAAAAACTTTGGATAATTCAAAAGCAGCGGAAAGAATGGAAGACATCCATACTTTGATACTTGACAGCATAAATATTGACAATATAGGCGATAAGATTGCGATAGCAAGTTTGGACGGAATCAAAGCGACGTTGAGCGCGGCATAAAAATTGTTTTTTGTTTGGATGGAGATTTGTTTGTCTCCATCCAAACGATATTTTTTTATAAATTATATTTTATTAGTTATATACGGGAGGCAGCATGCGAATATTGAATAGAAAGATTAATTTAAAAAAGGTTTGTTCCGTCACTACGGCGGTTTGTTTTTTATTTACTATTTTTAATATTAATCTTTATGCAAACGTGAAATCAGAATACGATAACGCCGATGCTTTATTGTTTAAGGATACAAATAACGATAAAAGCGTCATTGACGATAAATACGGTAAAATAACGGCGTTATCCGACAACGGAAGCGACACGGTTGTTATTAATATTCAGGATTTGCATTGCGACTACAGCGTTCAAAAAAATATATCAAATATAATAAAACAATTCGCCGCGCAGTATCCCGTTAAGAAAATATATATTGAAGGCGGCGTAGGGAAAATAGACACAAATTGGGCGACTTTGATAGATGCTTCATACAGAGATAAAGTATTGGATAATCTGTTAAAAATCGGAAGGCTGACCGGCGCGGAATATTATGCGATTACAAATGAAAATAAAGTTCCTTTGTACGGTATTGAGGATGAAAAAATATATCAGGACAATTTAAACAGATATGAAAGAATTTTAAACGGCAAACAGGAAGTTTCAAAATATATTTCCCGCATAAACAGAGAAATAGATTTTTTAAAAACAAAATATCTAAATGCCGAAAATAAAAAATTAAACGAAATAATAGAACAATATAATAAAGGCAAATTGCCGCAGGATAAATATTTTTCCGTTTTGCTTAAATATTCGGTTGATGCCGGCATTTCGTTATCCCAATATCCTAATTTATCTATTTATCTCGGATTATACGACGGCACAAAAGAAATAAACATTAAAAAAGTTATGTCGGAACTGCAGGCCGTAAATATTGAAATGAAAGAGACGATTTCTTTCAGCAGATATAAAGAATTTTTGGATAAAACCGAAAATATGTCGGATGCCAAAACTCTTAAAAGCATGCTTGAAAAATTCTGCTCCGCGAATAATATAGATTTTGCCAAAAAGTATAGAAATCTTTATGCTTTTTTGGAATTAAAAAATAAAGCTTTAAAATTTAACCAGATAGAATTGGTCAAAGAAGAAAAAAAATTAATAAGCGATATAAGAGTCGGTCTGTCAAAGGACATTACCGATCTTGAAATTTCATATTTAAGCGATTTTAACGATATTTTTTCAAAGTATCTTCTTGCCGAATTGAACGCAAGTCAGTGGAATTATTTTCAGGTTGGTTTTGATAAATTCAGACAGTTATATACAAAATATTCAATATCGGACGATGTCGGCAGAATGGAACCTTATTTCGCCGATTTGAATAAATTTTACGAAGTAAATTCAAAAAGAGATCTTATATTCGTAGATAAGATGGGATTGCCGAAAAATCAAGCCGCCGTAAAATCAAAAAGCCAAACAGTAAAAGATATTTTGGCAGACAGCGGTAATATAGTGATTTTAATTTCCGGAGGCTTTCACAGCAGCGGCGTTGATAAAATATTAAACAATAGTAATATTACTACGGTTACTGTAACTCCAAATCTTGTAAAAGTTACAGCCGATATGGCAAAACAAAATTATGAAAATATTTTAAAACAGCGTAAAATACAGACTCAGACAATAGCTCTAAAACTTCTTTCAAACGAAAATCTTCCGGAACAGACAAGGCAAATAATTTTGTCAATGCTTTCTAAAAATGCCGAAGGCGCCGAAATTTCGGATTTGGCAAAATTGGCCGAAACGGTTTTGTCTAAAAGTTCGGAAATTAAAGCGGATGTTGAAAAAGGACAGCTGAATATAAAACTTGAAGACGGCAGCACTGTTACGATTGACGTTCCTAAAGAAGTTGCCGATATTATATCAAGACAATCAATTAATCAGGTGCCTAAAGTCGGCGAAGAAATAGTAAGAGTCGCCGGAGATAATTTGAGCGGACTTTTAAATTATTTTAAGTCCGGCGAGGGAGTTTTTGTTCCTCAGGTATTTGAAATATGTAAAGGTCTTTGTATTTTTGCCGTTAATAATAAATGGTATATAGGCGACGGAGCGATATGGGAAATAGAGCAGGCAAGGCAAAGCGGTACGATAAGCGCGGAGAATTTAGACGGAATTGAACCGGTGGTTTACGAATACATGCCGGGTTTTATGCAGCAGGCGATAAAAGCGAAGGAAGAAAAAAACGGCAGGCCCAAACTTAATTTTGGCAGACAGTTAAAAACTATTGTGACTAAAGCGTTGTCGTTAGTTTTAATTTCGGTTATGTTGCTTTCAACCACATCATGCAGTTTATTTAAACAGGAAGAAGAAGTTACATGGCCTCAAACGTCATCATATGTGTTGTCTCAGTCGGACAGAGAAGAACAGCTTCAGGAAATAAACGAAGAACTTATGTTATTCAGCCAATTTGATGCGGCAGACGGAACAGCGGGCGACGGAAAATATAATTCTTTTCTTTACGATGAAATGAGCCAGGCAAATAAGAATATGCTGTCGGATGAGGATATTATTGTTCTGCAAGATATGCGTAATTTATACGACCAGGCATTGATTGCGTTGAATTTTATGGAAGACTTCAGAATGGAAGAGGCGAGGCAGGTTTTACAAGCGATAAATAATCAGGGGTATTTATATAAATCAAATTTAGAAGAAAGAGTTATTACCGGAGAAGTTTTATGGGTAGGAATAGCCGCAAGACAATATAAATTGTTGACGATGGGAAGCACGGAATTTGACGGGTTAATCGCAAAATGCGACAAATGGGTAACAGCGCAGACAACAGGTCAGTATCTCTTCGGGAACTCGTCATGGGACTGGGTTTCTGCTGAACATACGTGGGACGCAATAGCTTATCTGAGATTAAAATTGTATTGCGACGATTTGTACGGCGAAGTCGGGATGAGCAGACTGGCTGCGACTGAAAATATGAAACTTTTTATGTTTTCTATAATAAACAACATGTATGACCCCGAGACGGGTTCTTTTTATAGAGGGGCTTTAAACGATAAATACAGCGTATTGGATGCAAATACCTGGGGCATACAAGTTTTAATAATGTTAAAAACAACTTATCCTGTTATATACAATTTTGAATATGAGCAGGGCAGCGCAAAAGATATCAGTATACCGAAAGTTTTTGATTATATAGAAAATAATTTCGCAAAAACAGTAACAATAAACGGTAAAACTTATTCAAATTTATATATGGCCGCAACGGAATCTTCAAATCCTGTAATGTTTGAATGGTCTTTACAGGTTGCCGGTTCTTACAGAATGGCGGCAAATATGTATGCAGCCGAAGGCAACACGGAATTGGCTGAACAGTATGCGGCAAAAGCAGATGCGATAGAGAGAGATGTGAAAGCATATGCGGCAGACTTGGGAATAGATGAAGGTTTGCCTTATATTGACACAAACGGAGCTTTAATATATCAATCATACGGTTGGAAAGGTTTTACAGTTCCGGCGGTTGCACCGATCGCACAGCCTTCAGTCTCATTTTTTACGCAGATACAACCTGTAATACCTGCTTCATATCAGGGAACGGTTGATATGAAAATAAAAACATATGAAGACGGGTATAAAGAATTTTATTTATTTTTTCAGTCATATGAAAGCGAAAACAGTCAGGCTTTTAAAGATATAACGGCAAGACTTGATAATCTCGGCATAAAATATTATACGGAATCAGCCAGAGAAGACGGTAAAAACATTATAAAACTTTATATAATTCCGACCGATTACAGATTGCAAAACAGCGGCATTGTTTGGCCCGGAATAATATCCGATTCTCAAACGCCGAATTCAATTTTACCGACAACAATTCCTTTTATAAATAATTTGATATCTCATGGAAGAGGAACAATAGGCAATATTTTACTTACAATATTAAAAAAAGAAACGGTTCAATCTTTATTTAAACCGTTAGCATTTAAAAAAGGGCATACGTCTCAGGCCGGTCAGAAAGGAGCGGGAATCGTCATAGGCGCTACCCATATTTCAATGACGGCGGCTGTTTTTGCAACTATAGCTTTATTGCTGACTCCCGTAATGTCATTTTTTGCCGTTCCGTTATTGGGTGGAATTACTCTTGGAGCAATAGCTGTTGCGATTGCTTTTATGACCGGTATTGTAGTTAAC
This sequence comes from uncultured Elusimicrobiaceae bacterium, assembly GCA_964487915.1. Classification (GTDB taxonomy): domain Bacteria; phylum Elusimicrobiota; class Endomicrobiia; order Endomicrobiales; family Endomicrobiaceae; genus Proruminimicrobium. Next base: position 6,640 of record CAZASN010000014.1, read on the forward strand.
ATTATAACGCATGCGATTATAGATTTCAGATATATTAAGGCGCTAGGATTTGAAATAAAGATGAATCAGTACGGCAGAGAAAATGTCAGATTTACGGAAGAAGGGCTTGAAATAACCGGAGACCAAAAAGCAACAAATATAAAATCAGCGAACAAAGTTAATTTTTTAGGAAAAGTAAAAAGAACATTTGTTAAAGTATTACTTGTTTTTTTTGCCGTAGCACTTATTTTTTCGACAGTAGCGTGTAATAATAACAATAATACAAATCCTTCCGTTACTACACCCGGTATTTCTATAGTTGAACCGTCTGAGATAGGATATGACGATTATTACGAGCTGATGAAATATTTTGATGACGA
>CAZASN010000015.1:0-5659 GCA_964487915.1 uncultured Elusimicrobiaceae bacterium
TCGCCCAGTATTACCGTATTCTCGGCGTCTATAGCAAACGAACCGCCGCTGAATTCCCCGTTCTCAAATACTACTCCGTTGCCAGTTATTACGCTTAAGCCGCCTATCGTCTTCATTACGCTTAAGTCTTTCTCGGTATCTATTACGTCACTTATCGTCGTACCTTTCGTTAATACCATTCCGCTCTTCGCGCTGGCTATATATGTCAAGTCTCCTATCTTTCTCTGGATGCTGCTGTCGGCTGCAGTCGTTACCGTTTGCGCGTCAAAATCAACGATTACTCCGCTGACATATATGCCTTCGCCCAATATTGCAGTATTTTCAGAAGGCTCGCTAAAATCAGCTCCGCTAAATTCGCCGTTTATGAATTTTACTCCATGTCCTGTTATTACATTTACTTCATTTACCGTTACCATTGCAGTCAAATCTTTACTTAAATCAATTATGTTCTCTACTGTTGTCGTGCTTGTTAATTCTACTCCGCTCTTCGCGCTGGCTATATATGTTATATTTCCGACCTTCTTTTGGATGCTGCTGTCGGATGTTGTAGTTACGGTTTGTGCGTCAATATCAACAATCACTCCGCTTACGTATGTATCTTCACCCAATACAGCCGTATTCTTTGAAGGATCGCTTATGAAATCGCCGCCTGAAAATTTGCCGTCTGTATAATAAACGCCGTTTGTAGTTATTACGGTAACACCGCCGACATCTTTATATGCAATCAGATTATCTAATTCCGTTATACCGTCTTCAAGATTACCGTCACCGGCAGGATTGCCCATATATCCCGTTGCATCTTCACCTTCGCCTATTACACATGTTATCGTAGTATCTTTGTTATACTCTATACTGCCGTCAGGCTTAACAATTAAACCTGTCAGCTGAATTTTTTGACCTGTTGACTGGTTGTATATAAAAGCGCTTCCTTCGTCTTTGTTTATAAATTCGAGATTTCCCGCATTTCTGTCATATCTTATACTTGTATTTGACTCTTCGTCATCTCTTGTGTAAGTGCCATCCTGAGAATCCTGAATAAAACCGGCCTGAGATAAAACTTCTTCAATATCGGATTCCGAAGTTTTTCCGCTTAAAAGCTTTAATAAACTTACTGATTGTTCAGCCGTCCATGTAAATATATCAATGCCCGTCAATGAAAGAACTGCATCTCTTGCAACCGTAAATAATTCGCTGTCGACTGATGAAAGAAGGCCACTTGATAAAAGACTTTGTAAATCCTGATTCGTTTCCAAAGCATCCAAAGCCGCCAAAGCGGACGCCAACTGATTTAAATCAACGTCCATCAAGGATTGTATATTCTTTAAATTAGCGTAAGACGCAAGCGAACTTTCATTAACAAGCTGTCCGAAATACATAACTCCGTCCTGTTTAACTTCTTTGCCGAACAGGAAGGAACCCGCTTTTATTTTGCTCCCGTTTGCATAAACGGCAGTTGCAGAGACATCGCTTGACAATGTATTTGTGCTTGCATTATGAAATACACCGTTAACAGTCAATTGAGATCCGGTATCTATAACCGTTCCTTCAAAAGTGGCCTGCGATCCTGCTCCGCCCGAACTTTGAGAAGAATCCGATTTATCATTTATGACGGCATTTATAACCGCAAAATCACCGTTTATGACGGCATTCATTTTCCCTTTTTTATCAAAACTAAAACTTATTGTGCTGGCATGATCAACCCAGTAAGCGTTTTGGCTTGCCGCAGTTATTTTTTGTTTTGCGTCCGTAGTGAAATTTACATATAAATTTTGAGCCAATACGGCTTGACCGAAACTGTTGCCGGTAAGAATTATTCCGGATTTAATTTTGTTACCGTCGGATGTTGTAAAATCAAATTTTGTTTTAACTATTAATTCCGTTCCTTTTTCTTCCTTGTATTCGGCTACTGCGCTCCAGAAATTGACATAATCTCCGTCTTCAAATACAACAGAAATGTCTCCTTCAATACCCTCAATTGAAAATAAATCTTTATTACACGATACGCCGGCGTTAAATCCGCCTACAGTTTTAAAAACAATAACGCCTTGATCGTTTACGACAAGATTAAATTTTGAACCTTCCGGCATGCCTTTTACGGTACCTGCTTTATCCGGCGATGTTATTGCCGCGTCTTTTCCGGCTGTATATTCTATAGGTCCTTTGTTTTTATTGTAAGATTTAACGGCATCGTACATATTGCCTGCGGTTCCCGTCATATTTACGCCCGTAAAATCTATCTGCGGAGCTGTCCAATTGCCGTCTATCATATTATTATTTACATAATCAAAAACGATTTGAGCCATTGCATTATCTGTATACTGGAATGTTGACGCGGAGTTTGTGGACCATGAACCGTTATTGTAAGTCATTGAACCGCTGTTAACCTTAAATTTTAAAACTTTACCGTCAACTTCCGTATATAAATTTGATCCCGTTAAAGCCTCAGCACCGTTGCCTATTATTACGGCTTCCGCTTTCCCTTTGCCTTTTGATAAATCCATCGTTACTCTGCTTCCGGCGCCGCTTGCCGTATATCTTGTATCATTTTCATTAATAACGGCTCTCGTCTGTGAAACAGGAGATTCTCCCGGCGTAGTATCTCCTTCATACTGCGATTTATATTGTTCTATTTGCGTGGTACTGTCAAGAATATATAAATTATTCATTCCGTCAAGTTTAACGCTGTATGTAACGCCGTCTTTATTTTCTTCTATTTCAAATTCCCAGCAGACATTTCCCGCATCGCCGGTAAACGTTTTTTCTTTTCCTTTTGCGTCAATATAAACCGAAGTGTATGTTTTTATTTTAACCGCATCGCCGGTTACTCCGAAAATCTGGTATGTGGTTCCGTTTCCTCTGTCTACAATTGCTCCGTTTTTAGTTGTTATTGAGCGTCTTCCGTCTACGGTTATAGTTCTTATGTATGTACCGTCAACTACATATGCGCTTAATTTAACGTCGTATGTTCTCCATGAAGCTATCGTATGGTTTACATCCATGGAATACGACTGCCAGCCTTCCGCTTCGGCATTTTTTATCGCGTTGTCTATGCCTGTCATTTCCTGATTAATTAAATCAAAGAATATCGTTTTATTGATATTATTGTTTATTTCCTCCCATTCGGGAGTTCCTTCTTCATAATTGTTTATGTTCGTAAGAAGCGTTTCCAAATCATAAGTTGTTTTATTTGTGCTTAAAACTCCGGTCAGAACATCTCTTAAAACTTCAGCCTGTGTACCGGAAATTGGAGTATTGCCGAAAATCGCTTCCTGAGCGGTTTGGCCTTTGTCCGTATTCTTAATCAGATATTCGCCTACCTTTTCATATGTTAGAGCAGCTATGCTGTCAATGGACAATTTCTCACCGCTGAGAACTTTTGAAAGAACTAAAAGAAGCTCGTATTTATATTCATTGGAAACCGTTTTATCTCCGAATATTTTAAGGAAAGGATTTTCATTTCCTTCCGTAGGAGTGTAATTTAATATTGCATTAACTTCTTCCGGACTAAGACCCAATTCTTCGGCTTTTGTGGCGAAAAGTTCTTCATATTTCTGATCGCAGAACCCGGCTATTATCGTCAACGGATTGCCCGAACCGGCAATCAAATTTTCTAATTCTGAAAAACCGTTTGAAGAATCGCTGCCGAATATCAATTCATAATTCGCTTTTATATCGGCAAGATATGCTTCTCTCGCCCCTTCTATATTTCTCCAATCCGTATTTTCATCTATCTTTATCTTTCCGTCATGAACAAAATCCATTGAATAAATAAACCACTGCATATTTTCTATTGCGCTGCCGCCGACGCTATTGTTAACTGAACCAGGCATATTCCAACCAATAATATCGTCTATATTGTAAACAACACCGTTTGCTTTTACGGTAGACCATCTGCCGTTTTCGTCATAACTCGGCCTGTATCCGCCGGCTCTGAGCAGATATATGCTGTACTGGTAATCTACAAATTCCTGCACTCCGCCAAATGCGGGATCGCTTCCGCATAACGCCTGATATAATCTTACAGTTTGACCGTTAGCGCCTACGGTATAAACGCCTGACCCGTCGGTATAATGAACATCATAACCTTGCGCTTTTAAATCTTTTATATATGCCTGCATTGCGACAAAATCTCTGGCGGTAAGTCCCTGCTGCGATATTTCGCGTCTGTATATTGTGTCTATCCATCTGGCAGGATTATCGCCGTCTTTTATTCTCCAATGTCCGCCGCTGTTAAAGTTATAACTGAGGGGGATTGTCATCCCCTGCGCGGCATATTCTTCGGTGATAGCCATTCTCAATTGGTATGTTCCGATATATTCTTCATCAACTTTATGATTATTTCTGCCGTCATATACGATAAATGAGGTTCCGTTAAAATAGAAAGAAGCGTTTTCCCCGCCGGCTATATTTTTTAAATCCTTTGCATCCGCATAACCTGCCTGCCATGCATTTACAAATTGGTCTATGCCTGTGTATCCAGTTTTAGTTTCTTTACCGTCTGAACCGACAATATATAATTTGCCGTCTTTTTCATGCAAATCGGATAAGTATATTTTTGTAGTCTCGTCTCCTTTTCCTGTCGGTATATTGCCGAAATAAAAACCTTTTGCAGCATCATATCCGAGATTTGCCGCAGATACCGCATTTACTGAAAATGTTTTTTTATCATCGCCCGTTCCGATTGAGAACTTCCATCCTCCGTCATAATCGATAGTCAATCCTTTATCGCCGTATTCCTCGGCTTTTTGTTTGGCCAGTTTATAATTATCTATGAAATTACGAATGTCAACTTCCTGATCTCCTATTTCTGAAAGTGAAACGGTCCTGTTAATTTCAGGAACTTTAAAACCAAATCCTGTTTCGTTGCTGTATGTAGTTTCCAATCCTGTTTCTTGATTTATTTTCTTTGCATGATTATAATCTCTTACAAAACTTTCAGGTTCAATATCGGCCGCATTTACGGCAAATGTTTCCGGAGGCGTTGTCGTGCTTCCTATCTTAGGAACATTTATCGTCCATTCTCCTTCGTCGCTGCAAGTGACGCTGCTGCCGGGAATTGAACCGACAGTTGAAGCGGCATTTTTATATCCCTTTACAAATTTCGTCATATCGTCGTTAGACATATTGCTGACATTTACAGTTTTAGTTTCAGGCGGAGTAGTTGTACTTCCGGGAACGGTAACAGTAAAACTCCATGTGTTAGTTCCCTGATTATAACTTGACGTGCTGCCCGGGATAGAGCTCGTTCCCGAAAGAGCATTATTATATCCTTGTATAAATTTACTCATATCCGTATTTGTCATATTATTGGCATTGACGGTCGTTGTCTGCGGAGGCGTTGTCGTGCTGCCCGGGACGGGTACCGTAACCTGCCAGCCGGCCGCAGGATCATAATTTGACGTACTGCCTGGCATTGAATTAGTTCCGTTTACGGCATTGTTATATCCCTGTATAAACTGTTCTCCGTTTCCTATATCCGCAACATTTACTGTCGTTGTTGTATTATTCTTTCCGGGCGTAGGAACAGTTACCTGCACCTGTCCGCTGTTTTCATCTACCGATATTTTTGTATTATCTATAGAATCTCTTACTACAACCGCAGTTCCCAAATCCTGAACGGCCTGGTCTACCGTCGTGTTACCGTTGTTTATCGCATTAT
>CAZASN010000016.1:0-3609 GCA_964487915.1 uncultured Elusimicrobiaceae bacterium
AGAAGGCAGATAGAGAAAAAGTAATCAATATTTTTATTTCTATAATATTAGGCAGCTTAATAGCCGGCTGGCATTATTTCAGATGGGCTATAATACACAAAATCATACATGAACCTATAATTGAGACGGTGCCGGTTTTTGCGTTTAGCAGTTTAAGGGTAATGACAACAGGATTATGGGAAGAATTATTGTCGCCTCCGATATTTATAATATTTGTAATAGGTTTAATATATTTTATTTGGAAGTATAAAGGGCGATATAAAAATATAATTTTATTATGGTTTTTTGTTCCCTGGCTTATAATAATGCTGATGCCGCACCGTAAAGTACCGGAATACGGAGCGGGTTTTATCCCTGCGATGATATTAATCGGAGCAGTTTTTATATCCTGTATAGATAAGAGTTATATAAAGAAAACATTGATATTATTTTTAATAGTTATAGGACTGTTGCAGTATGTTGATTTTTCATATAAAAATTTAAATATTGCTTTGTTTAATTTAAATTTTAATAAAAAATATGACGTAGCTTATTATAAAAAAAATAATCGTTTAATAGAATATAATAAAAAACAAATAGAGAATAGTTTCAATTTGGTTATGTATTTAAATAAAAAATATTCAAAAAATATATTTCATGTATTACGTTCACATAATTTTATAGATTATCAAGATGTTTTGTCTGTCTGGTGGTTATGTTTTTTAATATTACGGTCACATAATTTTATAACAGATTATGACGATTTACCTTTCCAGATGCAGTTAAACAATATGCGTTTTCAAATGGGATATTATGATAATAAAAAGATATTGGCTGCAGATATAATAATAATTTTCGGAATTCCGGATACGCCTGAGGAATTTTTAAACTATAAAATCAATGATTTAAATCCAATTGAAAAGGAACAATTTGGTAGGGAAGCACAAGCCCTGCTAGTGAAAAAAATAAGATATATGTGTGATAAAATTAATGAACAATATCATAAAATTGATGAATTTTATCTTGATTCAGCCAAAAGTGAAGATATGAAAGTGACTCTTTTAGGAAAGAAAGACAAATTTTCTAAAATTTTTGAATAATCTTTAAAAAGATGTTTAATAAAAGCAGGTATTGCAGATATAGAAAATAGTATCGGATAATTGATTATATTTATCTTAAAGGCGGGAAAGATAAGTATACAAAGGTAACGTTTCTTGATAAAATAAATTATTGAAAAAATATATTATGAAAATTAATGATAAAAAAATAATATTTGATTCCGCATTTTTTATATTTTTAGTTATTGCTATCTTATACGCATTAGGCAATATAATATGGTATCAAATTAATACTCCGGTTATTCCTATCGATATTTCAGCCGTACATTTCAATAATATTCTTGAAAAAGGTTATCTTTTTTTCAATGCTCCTTTGCTTACCTGGATAATGAGAGTAATGTTTTATATATTCGGCAAAGAGTATTACGATTTGATAGTGATAATTGTAAATTATGTATTTTTTTTAATACCGTTGTATTTTATATACAAGATAGGAACGGAATTAAAAGACAAAGAGACGGGAAATATAGCGATGATATTGTTTGCGCTTGTTCCGGCGGTATACGGGATGAGCCGGCAGTACGGACATCAGGATTACCATATAATAGCGGGAATAACGTTTAACATATACTGTTTGATAAAGACAGATTATTTTAGGAATAGGAAATGGACTATATGGTACGGGATATCGGTTGGTTTAGGATTAATGATAAAAGACGCGTTTTTGGCGTATTTTTTTGTGCCGTTTATGTATATAGTTATAATGGGATTAAAAGAGAAGGCAGATAGAGAAAAAGTAATCAATATTTTTATTTCTATAATATTAGGCAGTTTAATAGCCGGCTGGCATTATTTCAGACCGTTTATAATACACAAAATTTTACATGATCCTATAATTGAAACAGTGCCGGTTTTTGCGTTTGACAGTTTAAGGGTAATGACGACAGGTTTATGGGAAGATTTATTATCGCCTCCGATATTTATAATATTTGTAATAGGCTTAATATATTTTATTTGGAAGTACAAAGGGAAATATAAAAATATAATTTTGTTATGGTTTTTTGTTCCCTGGCTGATAATAATGCTTATGCCGCATAGCAAACTGCCGGAATACGGAGCGGGTTTTATCCCTGCGATGATATTAATCGGAGCAGTTTTTATATCCTGTATAGATAAGAGTTATATAAAGAAAACATTGATATTATTTTTAATAGTTATAGGACTGTTGCAGTATGTTGATTTTTCATATAACTTGCAAAAAATTAAGTTTTTTTATTTTCAAATAAAACACAATAATAACAAAATACATTATTTTAGATATAAAGAATGGAGGTATTATAATACGGCAAAAACAATTGCTATATTTAATTTTATAAAATATTTGAAAAATAACTATAAAAATAATACTTTTTTAATAAATGATTTTTCATATTTTGAAACAAACGGACTAATTGCGTTAATGACTCTCAATGGTTTGGATTGGGAGGAATATGATAATAAAAAACTTTTGCCGTATGATATCATAATTAATTTTCCGTTAATTAATAAAAAAAATACAAAATATAAATTTGATAATTCGGAAGGTACCGGAATTGAAGAATTTTGCAGAGATAATAATTACTATGCGATAAAAACTTTTTATCTTGACGCCCACATGAATGAGTATTCGAAAGTAACATTATTCGGCAAGAAAGGCAAATTTTCGCAGTTTTTAGGCTAATCTTTATGTAAATATGGAAAGATTATGTTTGATTTTTACGGAATGACAAAAGATGGATATAAATAATAAAAAACAAATCAGCGGCACATTGGCGATATTTTTAATAATAGCGTTTATATACGCGGTATGTAATTTTATTTGGTGGACGATTAATACGCCGATTATACCGATGTCTGATTCTGCCATACATTTTATAGATATTTTTAGAATGGAACATTTGTTTATAAATGCTCCTTTGCTTACCTGGCTAATGAGAGTAATGTTTTATATATTCGGCAAAGAGCATTACGATTTGATAGTGATAATTGTAAATTATGTATTTTTTTTAATACCGTTGTATTTTATATACAAGATAGGAACGGAATTAAAAGACAAAGAGACGGGAAATATAGCGATGATATTGTTTGCGCTTGTTCCGGCGGTATACGGGATGAGCCGGCAGTACGGACATCAGGATTACCATATAATAGCGGGAATAACGTTTAACATATACTGTTTGATAAAGACAGATTATTTTAGGAATAGGAAATGGACTATATGGTACGGGATATCGGTTGGTTTAGGATTAATGATAAAAGACGCGTTTTTGGCGTATTTTTTTGTGCCGTTTATGTATATAGTTATAATGGGATTAAAAGAGAAGGCAGATAGAGAAAAAGTAATCAATATTTTTATTTCTATAATATTAGGCAGTTTAATAGCCGGCTGGCATTATTTCAGACCGATGATAATAACAAAAATTCTGAATGAACCTACATTTGAACCGGTACCGGTTTTTGCGTTTGACAGTTTAAGGGTAACGACGATCGGATTATGGGAAGATTTATTATCGCCGCCGATATTTATAATATT
>CAZASN010000017.1:0-2532 GCA_964487915.1 uncultured Elusimicrobiaceae bacterium
GCTTTGTGACGGAACAGGGGGTGTAGTTCCAGGCCTTCGACCGTCTTGAAGTAAACCCATTCACTTCAAGGAGGCAAAGACGATGGAAGCAACACCGAGTTACGAAAAAGGAAAGCTGTACGATCTGGCAGTGCGCGAAGTGATGAACGACCCGAACCAGCCGCGCAAGTACATGGACCCCCAGGCCCTGAAGGAGCTTTCGGCCTCCATCCAGAAACACGGCGTCCTCGAACCCGTGCTCTTCCGGAAGGGCGGCGACGGCGAGATTTACCTCGTCGCCGGCGAACGGCGCCTCAAGGCCGCCCAGCTCGCGGGCCTGCAAACCGTCCCCGCCCTCTTCACCGAGGGTAATCCCGCGGAGATCGCCCTTGTCGAGAACCTGCTCCGCCAGGACCTGACCGCCGTGGAGGAGGCCGAGGCCCTCGACAAGATCATGAAGGATTTCAGCTACAAGCAGGAGGACCTCACCCAGGTCATCGGCAAGGCCCAGTCCACCATCTCGGAGATCCTCTCCCTCAACCGCCTGCCGCAGCCGGTCCGGGACGAGTGCCGGGGCGACCATTCCATCCCGCGCCGCGTCCTCGTGGAGATCGCCAAGGGCAAGCAGCAGCGGACCATGACGTCCCTGTTCAAGAAGTACAAGGACAGCCTGACCGAGACAAAGAAGACGGGAACGAAGAAGCAGGCGATGAGCAAGGCCCAGTCGCTGGCGAACGGCATGCAGGCCGTCATCGAGCGCATCCTGAAACTGGACGTCTCCGCATGGACGGACGAAGACAAGAACACGGTTCACACCGCGGCGCAGGACCTTCTCCAGGCCGTGGAGGAAAAGCTGGAAATCCAGGCCGAAAGCGAGCAACCCGGTGACAACAGCGCCTCCTGACCAACCCGTCATTGCGAGGCCCGAAGGGCCGTGGTAATCTCTTTCTGTCGTCGCATAAGCGGGGACCCAGTGTCCTCTCGTCTTTCCCGCGAGAGCCGGAATCCGAATCTTTTCCTCATCCGCCGAGGAGGTAATGGTCATGGAAAGAATCATTAAAATTCATCTCGAGAAATTGCCTGAGGGTGTTTATCTGGCGACATCTGATGATATCCAGGGTTTGGTTGCACAGGGCAGAACGGTTGCCGAGACACTGGAAATCGCCCGGGACGTCGCAAGAAAACTGATCGAGGAACAAGGAAGTCCGTCAGACAAACTGGAAGCCATCAGTGATTCGTTTGAATACCCCCTGATTGTGGGAGCATAAATGATGGGCAACTGTCCGGATTCAAGTATCAGGACATCGTGAGGCGTCTCAGGTATTTCGGATTTTTCTTCTTACGACATGCCGCAGGGAGTCATGAGATCTGGCACAACCGGACAACGGGCCGCTATACGACCATCCCGAATCACTCCGGTGACATGCCTCCAGGCACTCTCAGAGCAATTTTGAAGCAGGCCGGAGTTTCCATCGAAGATTTCTTGAAGAGATAGCTGAGTTGAAGATGTCATGGTGAGCCTGTCGAAGGATGTCATCCCCGCGCCCTTTTTGTCACCCCCGCGAAAGCGGGGGGCCAGCTCTCTGCTTTACGCGAACGACGAATTGGGCACGGACGGGGATTCAGTTCTTTTCTCAGTCATTGCAACACACAGGCCAACGCTGCCGTCCCTTTATTAAATCCAACACGTGACATTCATCGGAGGTCTCCATGAAAAAGGACCACCTGGAAATCATTCTGGAAGACATTCGAGGTAAATTCGATCTCGTTTTGGAAGGACATGACGTTCTCCGCAAGGAGATTCGGGATACACGTCAGGAACTCAAGGAAGACATCTCCGTCGTCAATCTCAAAGTGGAGGCCCTAAACCAAAAGATCGACAGTGTGGATGAGAAACTGACCACCAAGATCAACGAAGTAGAAACAAAGCTGACCGATAAAATCGACGCCGTCGCCGCCGACCTCACTGCCCACCGCCGCGACACAGAAGTCCATAAAACGATGTACCAGGTAAAAGAACCATGAGAACTTCTTGTCGTTGCGTTGAGCCCAGGGGGCAATGCGGCAATCTCTCTTTGTCACCCTGAGCCTGCCGAAGGGTATCGTCCCCGCGCATGCGGGGATCCAGGGCCCGGTCCCGATATTTCGGCAGTCCGCGTGCGTATCGTCCTCGCGCATGCGGGGATCCAGCGTCTTCTCAGCCATTGAAAGGATATGCCCATGACAAGCATAGACATCAATAAGATTGAAAAGCTGCTGACAGTCTTCAAGGATGAAATCAAGGAAGAATTCCGGAACCAACTGGGAGCCCCGGCTGAAAATTTTCAACACAAACTGGATCTCGTTGTCGAAGGCCATCAGATGCTGCACGAAAAGATCGATAGCGTGAAAAAGGACCTGGGAAACAGAATCGGCTGCGTGGAGAACAAGCTGGGCTCTGTGCTCGCCGAGCTAAGTGAAGTGAAGGCTAAGGGAGAGCACACTGCCGCCAAAATCGACGCCGTCGCCGCCGACCTCACAGCTCACCGCCGCGACACGGAAGCCCACAAAACG
>CAZASN010000018.1:0-2411 GCA_964487915.1 uncultured Elusimicrobiaceae bacterium
TCTTCCGCCGCCTTCTTCTTCGCCGCATCGTCTTCATCCGGTACTTCTACCGCTATCCTCTCCTTCACTTCTATCTCTTCCGTATACTTCACTTCTACCTCATACGTAAATTCTACCGTCACCGTATAATGTATCGTATAACTGTAATGCTCGTATGAATATGTACCGTCTGTATTCTTTTTTGATCTTGTCCCGGATACTTCTCTTGACCTTGACTCCTGCCTGTGACCTATCATCTCCACTATCTTCGTCTTCTCTATCGTCTTTGTCGTCGTAACTTCTTTATATATCGTCTTCGCGCCTGCTATTGACTTCATCTCTTTTTCTGTCAATACTTCGCTGCCTTCCGCCTTTCCCACTCCCTCTGACTCCGTCAACACCCTTACCTTCCCGTCTTCCATCACCGCATTATATCCCGTCACACTTATTACATTTCCATTTTCATCCTTACCTTCTGCCTTATTTCCGCTTAATACCAGCTTTATCGCCTCTGCATCTAATACTACCGCCTTGCCTTCATTTACATTACTGTCCGTTATCCCATACTTCCCTTCCGCCAACTTCGTTACCGTTATATAATGGTCTTCATTTACCCATACTATCCCGCTCTCTCCTTCTTTTAACCCGCTCAAAAATCCTTCCAACCCTACAGCATAACCCACCGCTTCCTTTCCGTATGACTCTAATACATTGTTCATCGCTTCCATGCTCGTCATCAGCTGGTTGCTTCCACCCTCTATGCTTTCCCTATTATTTGCAGCAAATACTCCCGTCGCTATATCTACCAATAACGCCTGTAACGCCAATACTCCCTTGCTTACTCCGTTTATCACTTCCGCCAATACCGCCGTCGCACAGTTGATTATCTCTCCTCCCTGCGCAAACAACTTGCTCAATAACGCTATCGCTTCTTCCAATATGTTCTTGTCTATCCCCTCTAACTGCTTGCTTATCTCTTCTTCGCTTACTCCGCTCTGCTTTGACAACTCCTTCACTACCTCTTCATATCCTTCCGGCTTTGTCTCTTCCTGCTTTGTCTGTTCTGTCTGGCTTATCGCTCCTTCTCCGTCTGCCTTATCTCCTGCCTCTTTGCCAAATATACTCTTTACCCTTTCTGCTATGCTCTTTCCTTCTTTCTCTTCCTTTGCCGTCATCCCTTCCGCTCTGCTCTCTAACCTCTTCATTACTGCTTCTACCGTCTTTGTCTTAAATCCCGTCTCCTTACTTACTTTCTCTACCAACTCATTATATTTCGCTGCTCCTATCTCTTTCTTTATAAAACTCTTCTGCCCTGCCTGCTCGCTGTCGTTATATTTTCCCAATCCTTCAGCTTCCGCCGCTTTCCCTATCTTCTTCTCCAATAAATTCGTCCTGCTTTCATCCTTCCTAGACGCCGTATCTCCCAGCTTCTTCGTCGTTATCTCTCCGTCCGTTATTGACCCTACCGCCTCTCCGTTCTCCAATAACGCCCCTTCCACTCCCTCGCTCATGCTACTCATCCTGTTGTCTTCCAGCGCAGCGTTCGGATTAAAATAACTCTGTCTGTCCGTGTACGATACTGCCTGGCTCGCTCCCTCTTCCGCCATCTCCTGCTGCTGTTTCTTCTTCTCGTACAAACTCTTATTGCTCTCTCCGGCATATGCAGGCAAATTCGCTATGTTCACTATAAAACAGACTACCACCAATAATGATACGCTCTTCCTTATTACATGATCCTTCATGTAATTATCCGCATATCCCTTTATCCTCTCTCTCATCTTTTTTATACTAAACATGGCCATCACCGCCCCTTTTAGTTTTTTAATTATTGCTTCCAAATATTTATTTATCTTCATTTTTCCCCCGCTAAATAAAAAACCGGCTTTGGTCTTCCTACACCAAAGCCGATCCCTTATATCCTGTTTTTATTACTTCCGATATCTCTTTCCTTCTTATTGTCAATATTATAAATACTAAAAATGATAATATAATTATGCTTCTTATCTCTTCGCTGCTTACCTTTATATTCTCATACAGCTTATACAACTTACCTGTCATTATAAAACTTATATATCCTTTACTATCTTCTGTCTTATCGCTCCACGTCTTTATATCCTGCCTTCTCTCACTCATTAGCCCGCTGTCGCTCGTCGTATTGACAGGCTCGGGCGTTTTCTTCTGCTCATTATTTACAGGCACGCTCGTCTTTACGTCCTTAGCCAATAACAGCGCGTACAAATCCTTCGTTATCTTATTCGATATCGCCGTCAATGCCTCGTTGCAGCTCACAAATATCTCACTAACCGCATTCTGCATCGCGCACGCCATCACTACTACAAAACTGTTACGACCTTCCTCGCTCCTGGGCGTAAATCCGTTTACCAGCATACATAAAAATACAAAGGCTACCAGTGTCTTTCTTGCCACACCGG
>CAZASN010000019.1:0-2384 GCA_964487915.1 uncultured Elusimicrobiaceae bacterium
TTGAAATACGATAAGAAAATCAGGTTGAGGCCTTCAAGACTGTTCCGTAAGAATCAGGCCCCGTTCATCCTTGGGCAGCGGTTTCCATTGATCGGGCAGGAGCTGCCGCAGGCGATTTACCGGATGAGTCATGACCCGCCGGAGCATGTCGTCGAAGTACTCCCAGGGATTTATTTCAAGGTCCTTGCAGGATTGAATCAGCCCCAAAAACAGAGCCGCTGCCCGGCCGCCGCGCTCGCTGCCCACGAAGAGCCAGTTTTTGCGACCCAGCGCCAAGGGGCGGATGGCATTCTCCGCCAGGTTGTTGTCGGGCCGCAGCCGCCCGTCTTCAACATAACGGCACAGGGCTTTTTTCTGATTCAGGGCGTAATCCACGGCCTTTCGGAGCGGCTCCGACGGAATCGTCTGAAGCCTGATCTGTTCGATCCGCTGGAAAATCCCATTGAGCAGCGGCAACGCCTGCTGCCGACGGATGCGGCATCTGTCTTCGGGCGCCATATCCCTGCAGGGCGTTTCCACCTCGTGATAGAGCCGGGCGATGTAGGCAAGGATCTCCGTTGCCTCCTGAGGACGCGAAGAGGCTGCTTCATCGAATTTGCGCCGGGCGTGAGACCAGCAGCCCACCTCGACGATGCCTTCCCGTCTGAACAGTTCATCGTAGCCGCTGTAGGCGTCGGCGTGGACATAACCCCGGTAGCCGTCCAGAAAATCAAGCGGGCGTTTTTTGCTGCGATCGATGGAAAAGTCGTAGGCCGTCAAGGGTGGACCCGTGCCGCCGCGCACGTAAACCCACATCCGGGCCTTTTTGAGCTTGCCGTTGCCTTTGACCTGCAGTGGAATGGGCGTGTCGTCTGTGAAGAGAACGTCGCTTTTGCAAACGGCCTTTCTCAGCGCTTGCTCCAGCGGCAGCAGACTCTCATAGACCTGCATCAGCCAACTGCTCTGGGTTGTTCGGGGGATCGTCACCCCCTCGCGCTCGAAGATGCCGTCCTGACGGTACAACGGCAAGTGATCCGCGAATTTGCCGACGATCAGATGCGAGAGCAATCCCACATCGGCCTTGCATTTGGCGATAGGATGCTCCGGCATGGCCGCGGCGATCACCCCCGCGGAAGACGAATCGACACTTTCGGGCAGGGCGTACTGGGGCCGCTTGTAAACATTGACGATGAGCTTGCCCGGCCGATACTCCAGCTTCTCCGAGATTTCCACCGAGATGACCTGCAGGGACTTGCCCGTTTCGGGACAGACTTTCTTCTCTTCGGGGATGTCGAGCAGAATCTCCACCCGTTCGAGATGCTCGGGAATGGGAACGCGGCCATGATGCCGGGAAGGTTTGCTGCTCGTGGGCTTGGACTCAACGGCAGCAGGCGGCGGCTCCGGGGGCCGCGGGTTTCGATTCAGGGATTGAAGCACGATGGAGTCGAGCATCAACTGATTGGGATCAAGCTGCTCGGATCGGCGGCCGTAGAGCCGACGAAGCAGCTGGTCCATCTGATGTTGCAGCGTGGTCAACTGCCGCTGAGTGGATTCGAGTTTAAGCGTGAGTTCTCTGATCTGGGCATCTTTTTGCGCGATCAGTTCGTCCCGAGAGAGTGCCAAAGTCATGGTGGGGTACTTAGCACATAAGTACAGTTATATCAAGTATTTACTTCATATTTTTTGTACCTTTTCGCTATTTTTTTCGGCTCGATTCCCTCCAGGAGCATCAGCAGATCGCGCCGCTCGATATGACCTTCCGGATGGCAGCCGGGAGGCAGAATGAAACAGCCCCGTTCCAGGCGCTTATACCACAGCGCCAGACCGTCGCGGTCCCAGTACAAAAGCTTGACCCTGTTGCGCCTCTTGTTGACGAAGACAAAAAGCGAACCGCAAAGCGGATCCGCTCCCAGTTCACAGCGGACGATTCCGCACAGCCCGTCGAAGGACTTGCGCATGTCGCAGGCGTCGCGGTACAGATAGATGTGATTGCTCGCCGTCAGGCCGAACATCGGGGGAGTTCCCTGAGCAGCTCGACCACGGCGCGCAACGTTGTCGGATCGAAGCCCCTCTGCACTTCAATCGAAAGCTCGCCCAGGCGAATGCAAACGCCGGAGACGGCATCGACCGGATTGTCCGGCTTGAGCTCAATGAAGCCCGGGGACAAGGGTGATTGCGATACTCGGCGGCGGCACTGATAGAAATAGGACTTGTCGATATGGTTTTCACGGCACCACTCGGCGACCGTCAGGCCGCTGGCTGTCTGGGTCTCAACCAACTTGCGCCAATGGGCGTGCCGTTCTTTTTGGGTCATGGATTCGCTCCTTCATGCCAGTACGTTCATTACGGGAGAGAATATAACCCAGATGAAAATATCTTAAAAGATGACTTGGTCAGACGGTTAC
>CAZASN010000020.1:0-2201 GCA_964487915.1 uncultured Elusimicrobiaceae bacterium
GACGTTAAGGCGTTGGAAGAGGCGATAGCGGAATATGACAAGAGCGGTAAGGGTAAGGAAGATAATTTGAGGTTGCAGGAAGCGATGAGCAAGGTAGCGATAGTATCTACGGATGGGAAGGAAGTAAATATATTGAGGATACATGTATTGTCAGAAGCGTTGAAGAGGGTAAAGTATGAAGTAATGGGCAAGGCATACGGATACAGCGAAGCGAATGCGATATTGTTTGAGTTGCAGCAGCTGATGGGATTTGGGTTGATGACAACGCCGGAAGGAGTGCCTGTACCTGTATTGGACAGCACATTTATACCGTACACCCAGAGTGAGGCAGACAGGGCCAAGATGGCGGAGCAGATAAAGAGTTTGAATGAGTTGAGGAAGATAATAAAGAATAAGAAAGTAGCGGGAATGATATACGTATATTTGAACGGAGGCTTGGGAGAGAGCGTAGAGGGAAGACATCCGGTAATATACGCGATGAGAGCGCATGCAAACGCGGTAAGGTTGGCGAAGGAAGCAATAGCGAGCGGCGATGAGGATATGATAAAGAAGGGCAAAAAAGCATTAGATAGGTTGTCAGAGATAGCCGAAGGACACGACTTGTTCGGGAAAGGGCTGACGGATGAAGAAATTGAGCAAGACTTGTTGTTTGGATTTACGAGAATAAATCCTAGAGATTTTTACGAACAGGACGGAGCCGGCAATTTTGTATATGAAGCAAATAAGAGGGCGAAAGTAAGAAAGACAGTAGTGATTAACGGGAAAGAAGTAGCGGTACCTGTTTTGACCGGAAAGGCAACGGATACGCCGTTTGTAGTATACAATAAGGCAGAGAAGAGATACGAATTTAAGTCAATAATGGATATAAAGATGGCGGAGATGGCGACGCATGCGAATTTTGCGTCGATACAGGTAGTAGGGCCCGGAGCGGAGGGAGACGCGAAGCATTTATTGGAGCAGCTTGCCGGCAAGACGGATAAAGATTTGTTGAGGCTGGTATTAGGCTTAACGGACGGAGAAACAGATGCGGGAGTAGTAGTGCAGGAGAGATATCCTGATTGGGCGGAGACGGAAAGAGCTGACGGAGCCAAGGAATGGAGACTTAATTTCAATTCAATGAATCCGAGGAATCACGGGACGGTCTTGTTCCAGCTGATAGAGATGCTTGTACCGTCATACAGAGAGTTTATAAAGTCAAAAGGTTTGGATGAGAAGAAGTTAAGCAAAAAAGATATAGAGAAGTTGGAGAGTGAATTTGTAGACGTATTCTTTGGAAACGGAGACGGAGTAAATTCAGCGCCGCAGGGCAGGGTAGGAGCTGCGACGATGTACACTGTGCCAAGGACAGATGCGGATAAGAAGGGCGGAATGATAGGAATGATACCTACGACGGTAAAGGGATTTAAGAGGATGTTCCCGTATTTATATGAGTTGGGTAATACGCCGAAGGAATTGAAGAAGCAGTTTGAGAAATACGGAACAAGCAAGGAATTTCCGGGCTTGCAGCCGTTTAATACGAACGGAATCCAGTTTGGAGTACAGTTTGCTGCGTTGATGTCCGGATTGAAGGAATTGTTGGGAGAGAGAGCGGTAGCGGAGCTGATGGCGATACCCGTAATAGCGGCAGAAAAGAACAAGAAATTTGAGTGGGCGATAGGACAGAATTTGTTGTGGCTGAATATGAATTTAGAGATATTGAGGAGAAACAATCCTGAAGTAAATGAGTTGATGAACAGGATATTGGGCAAAGGACAGGAAGCTGTAACGATAGTAATGTCGTCGCCTGAACAGAGACAGGACATAGGATTTACGCCTTACAAATTCCCTTCGGACATAGACGGCTATAATTTGGGTATGGAAGTAGAGAATAATAAGTTAGTAGTAAAGAATAATGTAACGCTTGCGAACACGACGCATCCGGTAGAATTCAAAGATGCAAAAGACGCGACCAAGAGCGAGACGGTGCAGAAGGAATACTTATTTGAGGCGTATTATAACAGAGTATATTTGGATATAGCAGCCGGAGCGAAGTATTTGATAGACGGGTTATTTGTATTGGATCATTTGAGGATAGAAGGAGAAGTAAACTTTGTAAACAGAAGCGGGAAGGAAGCAGTATTGTCGCCTGAGACGCTTAAGGGATACAATTTGCCTGTAGTAAACGGCAGAGTAGTATTGAAAGACGTAAACGTAACGATAGA
>CAZASN010000021.1:0-2126 GCA_964487915.1 uncultured Elusimicrobiaceae bacterium
AGAGATAAGCCAAGACAGCATGCAGGATCAGGCGCTGGCGGTGCTTACGTATACGAGGCTTGGGAAATATGAAGACGCCAAGAAAATATTAGACGAAATGAACGCGCAGTTAAGCGGTACCGGGATGAGCCAGTATATGGAAGCAAACGGGGGCAAGAGGAGTCTTGCGTGGTGGTATATAGCGAGCGAGCAGTATTTTTATAAGACGGGAGACGTAGAAGTATTAAGTTTATTAAAAGCATTAGACAGTCGGATTTTTACGGAACTTGGTACGGGATTTGACGGAGGCAGGAGACAGACAGGAGAAGTCGGAGGCTGGGAGAGCGAATATCAGTTGGAAGAGATGGCAGCGATAATGTTGAAGTTGGACATAATAAACAAGTACACCGGAGACGCGACATACGGATTAGGGAAAAGCGGATATGAAGAGAGCAAGGAAGTATCAGAGTTGAAGGCGAGACTTACGGAACTGGCGTCGAATATGGGAGATTTATATTATATACCCGGAAGCATGTCAGATTTTTATACGGATTATAATGTACTGGATACGTTTGCATTAGGGATAAAGGTTTTGTGCAAGTTGGAGTTGGAGTACCCTGAGATATATACGATAGCAAGTATAAACCAGTATGAATTTTTCAAATACAGTGATAAGAATTTTGCAACTACGATAACGGTAAACGGCAAGACATATACGGATTTATACAGAGGCGGTACAGATGAGAGCTTACCGGTATCGTTTGAGATGACGCTGCAGATGGCGACGGCCTACAAGATAGCGGCCGAGACGAGCGAGCGCCAAGGGAATACGGAGAAGGCTGCGGAATACAGGCAGAAAGCCGAGGCGATAGTTGCGAGTGTTTTGGCGTATACGAAGGATATGGGATATAAGACGATACCGTCGTCAGACAGGAACGAGGAATTATTTAAGAACGGAGAGGAAGGATACCGAGCGCCGTCGTTGGGAGCGTTAGCGGCGTATTTAGAATATAACGAGGGATCATATTTTGACGGATTTGAAGCAGAGGCGGCGGAAGATATAAGCGGAGAATATATAGGACAAGTAGCGGCATTGATATCAAATTTTGATGCAGGTCAGGGGATATCGAACAGTTATTTTAGCGGAGGAATGCCGAGCGGAGAATTTGCGAAGTTAAGCGCGAGCGACCAGCAGGTGGTAATGGAAGCGGGGATGAGGTCGCAGGGCTTGGCGGTATTAACGTATATAAAGATAGGAGATATGGAATCTGCGAAGGCCATGTTGCTGAAGATGGCGCAAGATGTAAACAATGAGGCGATAGTCAAATATTGGAATAACAACGGAGGGGCGAGAAGCCTTACGTGGTGGCATATAGCGTGCGAGCAGTATTATTTGGTAAGCGGAGACAACGATGTAGCCATAACGCGTTTTATGCAATGGTTTGAGAATAGTCAGTTTTGGGGTTTATCTGTAGGATTTCCGAACGGGTCAAGGATAACAGGGCAGAGCGGAGCGTGGGAGAGCGAATATGCGATTGAGGAGATGGCAGAAGCTGTACTGAGGCTGAAGATAATAGAGAAACACGGAGGACAGAATATATTTGGCAGCGGAGATGTAAATTATAATGAGCAGGCAGATATAAACAGGACGAAAGAAAGGATAAGCCAGCTCGGTAATCAGTTAAGGAATATGATATATGACCAGGAAGGTAATTATTATACGGATTACACGATGGCCGATACATATGCATTGGCTGTTCAGATGTTATGCGTATTAGAGAAAGATTATCCGGGGATAGCCGGAGAGATAAATATAGATATGAGCAGTTTACTTAGTTATATAGAGAATAATTTTAAGACGGCGATAAATGAGAACGGAGAGATATACATAAATTTATACAGAGCGGCAAGCGACAGAGATTTACCGGTATCATTTGAAGCGACGCTGCAGATAGCGACTGCGTATAAGATGGCGGCAGATATATATGAAAGCCAAGGCAATACGGAGTTGGCGTCGGAGTATAGGCAGAGAGCGCAGGATATAGTCAGCAGCGTTGTAAGGTACACAAAAGATGCGGGATACGGTTCAATACCTTCATCAAATGAGAATGATCTTTTGTTTAAGAACGGAGAGAAGGGATACAGAG
>CAZASN010000022.1:0-1744 GCA_964487915.1 uncultured Elusimicrobiaceae bacterium
TTAAATGAAATTGAAATATTGCAAAATAAAGTTATTTTAAAATCAAAACCCAGAGAATTGGACGTTACGGTGACAACAAGGTGTAATTTGCGTTGTATAATGTGCGATATTCATGATTTGCCTGATTATACTGTTGATAACAAAATTCATGGGTATATAAAAAAAACTTTGCCTTATTTGGAAAATATAGTATGGAAAGGCGGCGAGGTTTTTTTATATGACAAGTTTTATGAATTTGTTAATATTGCCAGCCGATACGGCGTACTGCAAACGATAATAACAAACGGATTGTTTCTAACAGATAATTGGGTGGAATTAATCGTTCAATATAAAATAGAACTTGTGATTTCAATAGATTCCGCTGATAAAAAAATATATGAGGGAATCAGAAAAGGTGCAGATTTTAATGTTTTAATAAATAATTTAAAAATATTAGAAAAATATTACAGTCAAAATGATTCATTCAGATATAAGATGGCTGTTGTTGTAATGTCTGTTAATTATAATCAAATTGAGCAATTGATAAATTTTGCTATTTTACATAAATTTGGAAGTATACATTTTCAAGCCTGTACAAATTGTAAGAATAAATATTTATTATTAAATGATTCAAATAGAAAAGAAGTTATTGAACAAATAGAAAAGTATAAAAATCAATATCGTAACAAGATTACAATATTTACGGATGCGACTTTGGATATAAATTATTTTAACCAAATTCCCAAAACTGCAGAATCTCAGATTTGCGGATGTAAAAAAAATACGCATAAAAAGAAAATACAAAGTTTAAAGAAATTTTGTTACAGACCGTTTTTTAAAATTGCGTTAAATTCTGAACAGAATAATATTAATTTTGGTTGCGGTTGTACAAGCATTGATATTTCAAAATATCAATATGACGAAATTTGGAATTGTTCAGAATTGGTTAAATACAGAAAATCTATAGTAAGTAATGATTTGTCAATTTGTAAATTATGAATGGCTTTAATGTATTTGGAGAATAAAACGACAATGAAAATGGCAGATGCCGTAAATCAGAGAACAGAAGAATTTAAAAACATATTAAAAGCTGGCGTTTTTAATAAAAACGACATAGAGGAATTTTTAAAGTCCGGTATTGTTTGCAGTGATGCTTGTATGAGTTTAATAACCGATTATGTTTGTAAAAAATATAAAAATGAAATAAATATATATCTTGAAATAGCCAAAAGATACTTAAATAAAAATATAAATGAATCTATAAAATATCTTGAAATATATAAATCTAACGGCGGTAAAAATCAAGAT
The DNA here is from genome assembly GCA_964487915.1 of uncultured Elusimicrobiaceae bacterium. Lineage (GTDB taxonomy): Bacteria > Elusimicrobiota > Endomicrobiia > Endomicrobiales > Endomicrobiaceae > Proruminimicrobium. Next base: position 1,288 of record CAZASN010000022.1, read on the forward strand.
GCCTTAATTTTATTAATGAAACTATACGTAAATAAAGGCAGTACCGGTGAGGCAATAAAAACAGCGGAAAATATAAATTTAGATAATGAGCATATAACAATAGAAGAAGTTTTTGCCGTATGTATGTTATTGATTGCAAACCCAGAAAAATTTAAACGAAAATTTAGTGATATGATAAGATGCGTTGATAATTATAACAACGAAGATAAAGAAAAATTTTTGAATCAGATATTAACAGAAATATTAAAGAAAATAAAAAATGAAAATTGTGAAAATTTAATATTTGCGGTGTTGAAAAATTTAAACAATTTGATTTTAATAAATAAAAAACTCCAAATAAAACAAGTTTTAAATTATTATTTGGATTTATATATGCGAATGACAAACAAAAAGATGCAATTAAAAGTAAAAGAATTAAATATTTATAATGAAACGAAGAAGAAAAAGATATTGAAGA
>CAZASN010000023.1:0-1596 GCA_964487915.1 uncultured Elusimicrobiaceae bacterium
CAGCTTGTAGACAAACCCGCTTCTTCAGGCCGAAAGGCTAGGAAGCGGGTTTGGTATATTGCAAGTATTTTACTCAATCTGGATAATAGGAGGGGAAAAGCAGTGGGAATAGGGGGCAACGTCCCCCTCTTTCTCTTCCACATCGCCAGCTTCTTTAAATTCATGCACGCAAATAAGAGCGTGAGGTAATGCTGCACTTTCCTCAAGCCCCGATAACGGGTATAGCGCATCCCATGCTTCTCCTTAGCGTCGGCAAAGACCCGTTCGATGGTTTGCCCTCGCATCCGGTATAAGTCCTGACCCTCCGGCGTGTGCCGAATGTCCTCGGCGATCTCCACATAGCCTTCCCAGATATGCCGGGTTACCACCTTCGTGTGGTTTTTGCTTTGCGTACACTGCAGCCTCAGAGAACAGTGGGCGCAAACCCGCGGGTCGCTTTTATATTCCCGGTATCCGTCACGATTGGTGGTGGCGTACTTTAGTACCTGGTTATTCGGGCATAGATAACAGTCATAATATTCATCATAGGCATATTCGTATTTCTTGAAGTAGCCTTTCTTGGTCATAGGTTGCTTATACGGCATGACCGGCAACTTGCCGGCCTGGACAATTTCGCGGCATACCCCCGGAGTCTTGTAGCCTGCGTCTACTACAACCGCCTTTATTTCTTCAAACCTTTGCGCTACATCCTCGAATACTTCGGAAAATACCTGGCTGTCATGTACATTCCCTGGGGCGGCCTTGACGCCAAGAACAAAGTTGTTTCGATCACAGGCTACCGAGGCGGTATAGGCGAAGCAGCGTTCTTTCTCGCCCTTATGGAACATACCGCTTTGCGGGTCGGTGGTGCTTTCTTTGACTTCTTTTTGTTCAGTGCCTTCGCCGTCAGGGTCGTTGCCGTCGTCGTCAAAGGGCTCTTTTCCATGCTCCTGGCGGTCTTCATTGATCTCTATGAACAGGTCGCGTTTATACTTGTGAGCCCGGTGCAGTGCCATCTTCTTTATGTACTTGTTCTTATTGGCGCTGGCTTTTACGTGGGTGGCATCGATAAATGCCGCATCGGCGCGGATAAAGCCGCATTCGATGGCTTCCGTCAGTATTTTTACGAAGATTTTCTCAAACAGGTCGCTCTCTTTGAAGCGTCTTTCGTAGTTCTTGCCGAAGGTCGAGAAGTGGGGAATCTTCTCTTGAAAGCTATAGCCCAAAAACCAGCGGTAGGCAATATTCATTTTCGCTTCGCTGATGGTTTGGCGCATGGAGCGGATGCCATACAAAACCTGAAGCATGAGCAACTTGATTAAGACCACCGGGTCGATGCTAGGTCTACCCGTGGTCTGGCTGTATAAATCTTTGACCTCTTCGTAGATAAAGTCAAAGTTTATGCTGTCGTTTACTGCCCTCAAAAGATGATTTTCGGGGACCAGTTCGCTGATGCAGACGAATTCGACCTGATTAGTTGCCATTCGGTTTTTCTTTTTCAGCATCCTCATCGCTCCCGGCGCTTGTCTTCTACCTATATTTTACCGCAAAGCCAGTATGATTTGGGGCTTTCGTTGCATAAAACAAGGCTGCCGACATTACTTTGTCGACAGCCTG
>CAZASN010000024.1:0-1563 GCA_964487915.1 uncultured Elusimicrobiaceae bacterium
TACGACGGTATTCAGTCAGGGATATGCGGGAATGATGCCTGTAGCGGCGCCGGTGGTAAACAGCGCGGCTTTGGGAGAGATAGCCAATAAGGTGATCCCGTTTAACGTAGGCAAGATAACGGACGCGTTATACAGCGGCAAAAGCGGGAGCATAGTAATAAACATACAGGATCTGCACAGCCACGCGGAGACGCAGAAGAACATAAGCACGATATTGAGCATATTGGATAAGAAGTACGGATTGGACAGGGTATATGTGGAAGGAGCGTACGGGGAAGTCAATACAAAATGGTTAAGCGGGATAAAAGACAAGAAGATAAAAGAAGAAATATTGAATAATATGTTGGAGAGCGGCCGGTTGACCGGCAGCGAATATTACGCGGTAGAAAGCGGCAGAGAGGGAGTGATAGAGGGAATAGAAGAGAAGCAGGTATACATAGAAAATTTAAAGAGACTCAATGAGATATATAAGAAGAAGCAGGAGATAGGCAGTTATATACCGCATATAGAATATATATTGGAGAAGAAGGCGGAGATATATTATTCGCAGAGCAACAGGAAGTTAAACAGGATAATAAAGAAGAATAAGGCTGGAGAGATAAGCGCGGAGAGATATTTTACGTATTTGATGCAGGCGGCGCGCAAAGGGAACATAGATTTAAGCAAATACAGAGGGATAATAAACTTTATAGTGATATTGGAGAAGCAGAGGAAGATAGACGCAGAGAAGATAAACGCGGAGATAAGCGGATTATTGACGGAGTTGAAGGGGAAGTTAAGTTATGATCAGTACAGGCAGCTGACAGGGAAGTTGGGAGACAAGGCGACGGAGAGCGAATTTTATTTTGATTTGCTGAAGGTAGCTGAGAGCAAAGGATTGATGGGAGAAAGCCGATACAGGAATATAAATTTATTTTTAGAATATATGATATTGAGCCAGAGCGTAAATCCGATAGAGCTTACGTATGAGGAGAAAGGATTAGTCAGAGAGATACATAACAGATTTGCGGTAAACGAATTTGAGCGTGAGATATATTTTTTAAAAGAATATGTGGAGTACATGAAGGGATATTTGAACAACAAGCTTACGGCCGATGAATATGAATATTTTACGGCCAATATGGGAACGTTTAGAGTAATGTGGAAGAAGTATGTAGATATAGACGGGATAATAGATATAAACAGATATATGGAGTTGTTTGAGAAGTTTTACAGTGAGAATGTTGAGAGGAACAGATATTTTATAAAGAACGTGATGGGAATAATGCCGCAGGAAGAGAGGGAAGGAGTAAGGATAAAGGCGGATGTAGACCATCAGGGGAAAGTGCTGGAAGAGATAAACGGGAAGAAGGATATAAAGGTAGTAATAACGGGCGGATTTCACACGTACGGATTTACGAAGTTATTGGAGGATGAGGGGATAAGTTATATAGTTGTTACGCCGAACGTAACGGAGAGCGCGGCGACGGCGGAGCAGAAGTATGAGGAAATATTCAGGCAGCAGAGCGAAGTATTATACAATACGCTGCAGAAGATGTTTGTGTCGCAGTTGGGAAAAGGAGC
>CAZASN010000025.1:0-1551 GCA_964487915.1 uncultured Elusimicrobiaceae bacterium
TCAGGATGTTTTAGAATCCCCCATAATTCAAGAAGCAATAATACATGGCTAACACCTAACCATAAGAAACCGCATTTTGGGGCATCAAAAAAGCTACCATCCTGTCAGCCAGCGCTCCTGGCCAGGATGGTAGCTATCTTTTTCATGTTCTGGCAGGCCGCTGTCAGCAGCACTTGCTCCTGCACGTGTTCCCTCCCCCGGAAACGGCAGTAGCGAAGTCCGTGGAGTTGTTTCGAATCCGCGAAACTTCGCTCGATGGTCTGATGTCGCATATGGTATAACTCGTCGCCGGCCTCCGTCAGCCTGTTCGCCCGCACCCACTCTTTGCTGTCTTCCCATACATGTCGGGTTATAACCTTTTGGCAGTTTTGGGAGCGGGTGCATTGGGCCAGTCGTGGGCAACTCTTGCATATTCGGGCATCGGATATATACTCCTGATATCCCTCCCGGCTCGTCGTCCGGTATTTGAGCATCTGCCCCTTAGGGCAGATATAACAACCTAATTCGCCATTGTATTTAAACTTCGACTTGGGCATCAGGCCGCGGGTGGAGTGAAACCGACGATGGGCAATTACCGCAAAGACTTCCTTGTCATGGAGGGCTTTACATATCGGGGCCGTTAAATACCCGGAGTCCAGTGCCACCGCTTCCACTTGAAAGCCGAATTCTTCGATTTGCCGTTCAAGCCGCTCTATGTAGGGAATGGAATCGTGCACATTGCCTGCTGTTACGTGGGCGTCGGTAATGATGTTGTGTTTTTTGTCGACGGTGCGATGGTCTAGATAGTAAAAACCTTCGGGTTTGCCCTCTCTTTGCATGTAGCCGCTGTCAGGGTCGGTTTTGCTTACTTTGATTTCTTTTTCTTCTATCACATCCTCTCGGGGAGTTAGCGCTTTTTTCCGTGGGCCTCCCGGTCCTCATCGACCGCCTGATCGAGTTCTTTCAGATAAGCCCGTGCCGATACCTGTACGGGCTGGTGGCTATACTTCTTCTTGTTGGCGTTGGCTTTCAAATGGGTTGAATCGGTGAATAGAGCTTTGCCTTCCACCAGCTTGTGCCCCGTAGCCTGGCGGACAATTTCGTCGAAGATCTCTTGAAAGATATTGGTTCCTTTAAAACGGTAATGCCGATTCCAACTGATGGTCACATGGTCGGGAACCTTGTCCGTTATCCCAAGCCTCAAAAACCAACGATAGTAGACATTGCCGTTGACTTCGAGTTCGAGTTGGCGTTCCGACCGGATTCCATAGAGGTAACCGATAAACAGCATTTTGAATAGCATGACCGGGTCAATGGACGGCCGGCCAATATCAGCGCTGTAGTAAGGACGTACTTTGTCGTAGATAAACGAGAAGTCCACATATTTATCAATCTTTCTCAGTAAATGATCCTCAGGCACGAGGGACTCGATGTTGATGAACTCCCATTTGGTCTGTGTTTCCGTCCGTTCGCTGATCATATCGGTTCCTCCTCAAAAAAGAATTCCCATGTACTTATTCGCCATGGGAATTCAAAAATCATTTTCCGCTATTTAACTTCTTGGGACTTTTA
>CAZASN010000026.1:0-1471 GCA_964487915.1 uncultured Elusimicrobiaceae bacterium
TAGACCAGCTATGAAAAGTCAAGTACCAGGAACTAAGGATGAAGAGAAAATACGGTGTTGTCCCTGAGCATGGCATGGACGATATTGGTTAACTTTCTGGCGACTGCCCCAGTGGCGGTGTGAACGTGTTTTCCCTCGACCAGCTTTTGCTGATAGAATTCCTGCAGCGGCGGATTGTAACGGCGGGCCGACGTGGCCGCAAGCCATAGCGCCCGGCGCAGGTAGGGAGACCCTCTCTTAGACATGTGACTGCGAGTTCCCTTAAAATCGCCAGACTGGTGGACGGAAGGGTCAATGCCTGCGAAAGCAACCAACTTGGCCGAGGTGGGGAAGCGCGATATGTCGCCGATCTCGGCCAGCATCGTGGCGGCAAGTACGGGACCGACCCCAGGGATAGTAACGAGATTCGTGTTTAAAGCAGCAAGTCGGGTTTCGATTTCCTCATCCAGAAGAGCAAGATGGGCTTCGGCGAAACGGATTTGTTCTATCAGGAGACGCAACTGCAGGCGAAAGGCGTCCAGAGCTATATCAACGCCAAAAGTAGACTCGGCAGCTTTTTGAATCTCCAGTGCCTTTTCCATCCCCAGCCGGTTGCGGCTCTGGCGGGCCAAGAACAGGGCCAACTTCTCGGTATCGACGGCGACTAATTCATCTGGGGTCGTGTATTCCAAAAGCAGCGCGCTGGAAGTTTTGCCGAAGACGTCGGCAAATAGCGTTTCGTATTCGGGGAAGGTCATGTCGAGCAGCCCGATCGCCCGCCGCTTTAAATCGCCGATGGTGTCCGTTACGGAAAAGCGGAACCGGCATAACTGTTTGAGGGCGAATAACTTTTCCTCCGGTAAAGCCGCGGCGCTGTAGCGGCCGAAACGGAGAAGTTCGGCGATTATGAAGGCGTCTTTGGTGTCCGTTTTGGTCTGGCGTATGTAGAGGTTGCGGAAGGCATCGGATTGAATGGGGTTGATTACCTGGACGACGTAGCCTTCCCGCCGCAGGAAGGAGTACAGCGCCAGCCAGTAGTGGCCGGTGGACTCCATGCCGATGCAAAGGTCGCGCGATTCGCCGATTGCTTTTTGTACCCAGGCCAGGAATTTTTGCCCTCCGGCTTGGTTGTTGGCAAAACGGAGTGATTTGGCGGCCAACGCGCCGGCATCGTCCATTATGCAGGCTTCGTGCTGGCGTTTGGCGATGTCAATACCCACAAAGTACATGTTTACGACACCTCCGTCTGTCGGATTCCACCGGCTTCGCGAATCGCAAACTAGTTAGACATGCGGGGTTCAGGCGATTAACCGTTCCCCATCCAGCTCATTCGCAATACCCTCGCGAAGTCGGGGCTACACTCTAAGCACCGAAGTCCATGCTTCAGTAAGACCCCGTAGCTCTCCGACTTCTTTGAGGATATTATCGCAAAGTTCCGGAGGTACGTAAACCATCTCCAGTTGGTCAAGATTACTATACTAGTAAGACCGCC
>CAZASN010000027.1:0-1355 GCA_964487915.1 uncultured Elusimicrobiaceae bacterium
TTGAGGCCGCTTCGTTGATCGTCTTCTGAGTCTTGGCCACAGAGACTTTGGCTTTTATCATCTCGCGCCGCGCCTTCAGAGTTTCGATGTTTTCTACCAGCTTATCGTGCATCTGACGCATCTTTATAGCGTTTTCGTGGGCCGCCGCGTAGGCCGTCATAAGGCCGGCACCGGCATCTTCAAGCTCCTGCTTTTTGGCGATGAAAACACGGGCATCTTCTTCGCTCCCGGACATCAGAGCTCTTTTGGCGTAGTTGGCGTACTTCGCCACTTCGGCCGCGTTTTCGTCAACGAGACGCTTGGTGCGGGTTTCTTCGGCCATAACGGAGGCCGTGCCTTTCTTTACTTCGGCCAGATCTTCAATCATCTCCCGCATGTACTGGTCGATCATCTTGGATGGATCTTCAAACTTGTCCAGTAATGCATTGATGTTCGACTTGATAATGTCGTTGAATCTTTCCAAAATACCCATCCTCTTTGTCCTCCCTTTAGTTTAAGCCTGACCGTCATAGACAAATCTGCTCATTTTGGCCTAAACGTTACTTTTCGTTGCTATTGTTTTCCTCGTATTTTTTTGAAAGATCTTCGGCCTCTTTGTCACCGAACTTTTCGAGCGGTACCTTGAGCATTTCTTCGGTCTGTTTGGCCTCGAGATATTTCTGTCTTCTCACCCGGCTCCACCAGGCGAATAGTATAAGAATAGCGACTACGATTCCGAAAACTATCAGTACGCTTATCCAAGGTGATTTGGTAACCGGCATAATCCTGTTGGCCGCATCCGTGAAGGCTTTACTGAAGAAAGCGTCATCTGTCAGGCCGGTATCGTAATAGTAGCGATCGATATAATCGAGCAGAATATCGGCCGCCTCTTCATCGATTACGGTTTTGGCCTGTACTCCGGCAACGTATCTGTCCATGTATCTTTCCTCGTATTCGAAGAATACGAGCAATAAGTGGGCTTCATCTGTGAAAAGCCTTTCGTAAAGTTCATGAGTGAATGCATTCAATTGCTCCTCGGACGGAAAGTGCGAACCGTATATCGTATCGGTTATATAAAGATAAGGCTGTACGCCAGTCTTTTTGTAGAAGTGCTTCATTCCTTCAAGAAGCTGGTTTTGATTGGTGATCCAGCCTAACTCGTCTGTGAAATAAGCGGTTTCCTTCACAGAGCCATCGGGTAAGGGCTTTCTCACGATCGTCGATCTGGTGATCTCGTTCTTGGAGACAGTCTGTATGTTGGGCGCTCCCTGGTCAGATTTGATTTTTTTTTTTTTAATGATCCGGCGACCACCGAGATCTAGACGTCTGAGTACACTCTTTCCCTACACGACGCTCTTCCGATCTCGGTGGTCGCC
>CAZASN010000028.1:0-1270 GCA_964487915.1 uncultured Elusimicrobiaceae bacterium
AAAGTAAAAGAATTAAATATTTATAATGAAACGAAGAAGAAAAAGATATTGAAGATATTTAAGAATAATCAGGATATTCTTACTGAAGGCAATAAATGGCAGATAATAGAATCTGTAATGAGCTGTTATAAGAATGATTTTTTAAAGACAATTGAAATGCTGTGCGGTTTTATAGCCGCCGGTAAATATTTTGACGGAAAGTTGTCGGAAAGATTGGGATTGGTTTTAAGAGAAAAGAACTTTTCGGTTAATGAAAAAACCGGGATGATAAGAATTCTTAAAAAATATTATAAGAAAACCAAAAATGTTAAATATAAAAATATATTTTTAAATGAAATTGAAATATTGCAAAATAAAGTTATTTTAAAATCAAAACCCAGAGCTATCATGGTTTTGCTGAGAACAAATGAGATAATCGAAGCAGATTCTGAACTTTACAACTTTGTTGTTTCAAACATGCCGTATTTTGAAGAAATAACATGGCAGACAGAAGATGGAAGTTTAAATAATAAATTTAAAGAATTGACGGATTTAGCGTATAAATATAACGTAAGACAAAATATTATTACACTTGTTGATGAAGATTTAATATCTGATGAAAGTAAAGAAATCGCAGATGATGGGAAAGGCAAGTTCGATCGAACAGAGGATGCGGCTGAGCAAAAAATCGTTTGTTCAAAGGGAACAAAGCAGTATAAATATGATTTATTTTATACATCCCCATGGACGAGAATATGCTTAGATTTTAAGCGAAGTATAAGAATTAACAGTTCATCAAATCAAATAGACATCAAAAAATATAAATATGATGAAATTTGGAATTGTAAAGAATTAGTTGATTACAGGAAAGAAATCATTAACAATGATTTCTTTAGGCAGTTTAAAACAATAGATGCCGACAAGTATGAAACTGAAGACGGCAAAATAAAAAAATTATTGAAAATATTTAACGCCAATCAGGATATGCTTACGGATAGCAATAAATGGCAGATAATTGAATCTGTAATAAGTTTTTATAGGAATGATTTCTTAAAAACAATCGGAATGCTATGCAGTTTTATAGCCGCTGACAAATATTTTGACGGAAAATTGTCGGAAAGATTGACATTGTTGTTGAGAGAAAAGAACTTTTCGGTTGATGAAAAAAACAGCATTATAAGAATTCTTAAAAAGTATTACAAGAAAACCAAAAGCGTTAAATATAAAAATATATTTTTAAATGAAATTGAAATATTGCAAAATAAAGTTATTTTAAAATCAAAACCCAGAG
>CAZASN010000029.1:0-1221 GCA_964487915.1 uncultured Elusimicrobiaceae bacterium
GGGACCTTAGCTGATGGTCTGGGCTGTTTCCCTCTTGACTACGGATCTTAGCACTCGCAGTCTGACTCCCAAGTTAAACTTACTCCATTCGCAGTTTGACAGAGTTCGGTAACCTAACGGCCCCTAGCCCAATCAGAGCTCTACCGTCGTAAGTCATCACTTGAGGCTAGCCCTAAAGCTATTTCGGGGAGAACCAGCTATCTCCGCGTTCGATTGGCATTTCACCCCTATCCACATCTCATCCCAAAGCTTTTCAACGCTCACGGGTTCGGGCCTCCACGTAATTTTACCTACGCTTCACCCTGGACATGGATAGATCACTGCGGTTTCGGGTCTACAATAACTAACTGTCGCCCTGTTAAGACTCGCTTTCGCTGCGGCTCCGTGTTTTCCACTTAACCTCGCTAGTTACTGTAACTCGCCGGTTCATTCTTCAATAGGCACGCCGTCGCGCTTTTACACGCTTCGACTGCTTGTAGACATACGGTTTCAGGTACTTTTTCACTCCCCTCCCGGGGTGCTTTTCACCTTTCCCTCACGGTACTATGCGCTATCGGTCGCCAACGAGTATTTTGCCTTGGAGGGTGGTCCCCCCTGCTTCCCACAAGGTTTCACGTGTCTCGTGGTACTCTGGATCCCAGCCTCTTGGCTCTGCCTTTCGCCTACAGGGCTCTTACCTTCTGCGGCCTACCTTTCCAGGTAGTTCGGCTAGACCTGACCAAGATTATGCTGGTCCTCAACCCCAATGAGCCGAAGCTCACTGGTTTGGGCTCTTCCCCGTTCGCTCGCCGCTACTTAGGGAATCTCGTTTGATTACTTTTCCTCCGGGTACTTAGATGTTTCAGTTCCCCGGGTGCCCTCCTCACGCTTTAAAGCGTGGGTGACGGTGCATTACCACCGCCGGGTTCCCCCATTCGGACATCCATGGATCTATGCCTGCTTGCGGCTCCCCATGGCTTTTCGGAGCTTACCCCGTCCTTCTTCGGCTGTTGGCGCCTAGGCATCCGCCGTATGCCCTTATTAGCTTGACTTAATTACGCCTCTTGATAAGTCACCATCTGCTGCGTTGCTCCTCAGAGCGCTTGCTTGCGTACTTCTGTGTACGCGGCGCAGCGCGCTCTTCCGGTGCGCCTTGCATCTGGCGCCTTCTAAAGAGGCTAAGCTCGTCGCTAATGTAGCTTAGCTTCACCTTTGCCTAATCCTAATGTGCTCGTTAAGAAC
>CAZASN010000030.1:0-1206 GCA_964487915.1 uncultured Elusimicrobiaceae bacterium
TGATTATTCTTTTATTTCAGTTACAACGCCTGAACCTACGGTTCTTCCGCCTTCTCTTATCGCGAATCTCAATTGCGGTTCCATTGCTACAGGCATTATCAATTCTATATCCATCGTTATGTTATCGCCGGGCATTACCATTTCAGTTCCTGCAGGCAAATGCGCTACTCCGGTTACATCGGTTGTTCTAAAATAGAACTGCGGTCTGTATCCGTTGAAAAACGGCGTATGTCTTCCGCCTTCTTCTTTCTTCAATATATATACCTGTCCTTTGAATTTCTTATGCGGCTTGATCGTTCCGGGCGCTGCCAAGACCTGGCCTCTTTCTATCTGGTTCTTTTCTATGCCTCTGAGCAATACTCCGATGTTGTCGCCGGCCTGCGCATCGTCCAAAAGCTTTCTGAACATTTCTATTCCCGTCGCTACAGTCTTTTTCGTATCTTCAGTTATTCCGACTATTTCCAAGTTGTCTCCGACTTTTACTTTTCCCTTTTCTACTCTTCCAGTCGCTACCGTTCCTCTTCCTGTTATCGAGAATACGTCTTCTACGCTCATCAAGAAAGGTTTATCTACGTCTCTCTGCGGCAACTTTATATCGTTGTCTACAGCGTCCATCAACGCCATTATTGAATCGATTCCTTCCTGTTTGCCCTGCAATGCCAATAATGCGCTTCCTCTGATTATGCTCGTCTTATCTCCGTCAAAGCCGTACTTGGTCAAAAGTTCTCTTACTTCCATTTCTACCAAGTCAAGCAATTCTTTATCTTCTACCGCGTCGCATTTATTCAAAAATACTACTATGTTCGGTACGTTTACCTGTCTGGCCAACAAGATGTGCTCTCTGGTCTGCGGCATCGGTCCGTCCAATGCGCTTACTACCAAAATAGCTCCGTCCATCTGCGCCGCTCCGGTTATCATGTTCTTTACGTAATCGGCATGTCCCGGACAGTCTATATGCGCATAATGTCTCTTCTCCGTAGAATATTCTACGTGGCTGACTGCTATCGTTACGATCTTAGTATCGTCTCTTCTTCCCTGTGATTCCGACGCTTTTGCTACCTGATCGTATGATATATATGTCGCTAAGCCTTTGTCTCCCAAGACTTTCGTTATCGCTGCCGTCAATGTCGTTTTTCCGTGGTCCACGTGTCCTATCGTTCCTACGTTTACGTGCGGTTTTGATCTATCAAATTTCTCTTTTGACAT
>CAZASN010000031.1:0-1112 GCA_964487915.1 uncultured Elusimicrobiaceae bacterium
CAGGCGGCAGCCAAGAGTCCGGCGGCAGTTATCAAGAACTGCGCGGAAGCTGCGGTAGAGACATTAGGGAAGATAATACAGTTGAAAGCGTTGACGGAAGAAGCGATAAGGCTGAATCCGTTTGCGCAGGATTTGTTGGCGGTAGCGGGATTGACGGAATCGTTGGATAAAGCGACGACGATGGGAGAGGTAAGGGAGAAGACGGGATTTGAATACAGGACGGTAGAAAGAGCAGAGATAGGGACGCTTGGAACGCCGTTTATAGCGTATATACCGAATAAAGGAACAAATACGGGGCATGTAATAACGGTAACGAAAGTAAGTGACGGTAAGATAACATACAGCGATAATGAGGAAAGCGGAGCCGAGATGACGATAGATAAGTTGTATGAGATGGGATTTGAAGGATTGGTGCTTGTATCGCCGGAATCAAAAGTAGGAGTAAGAGTAGAATCATTGAAAGGCAATATAGAGAAGATATTGGGTAAAGAAGGATATGAGAAATTATCTGTTGAAGGCAAAGAATTTGTAAGCCAGATAATAAACGGAGTGACCAAGCCGCAGGATATGGTAACGACGTTATCGGCATTATTGGCGATATGCAAGAATGCAGATGCGGTAGCGCAGATGTTAGGATTTGCGGATATGTCAGAAGCAGTACAGACAGACGCGCAGGCAATAACCGATAAATATTACGGCAAGGTTGGTCAGATAATGGGAATAAATGACGTAAGCGAAGCCGATAAACAAGTATCAATCAAATTGCTTGCGATGGCAAGAGATGTTGTATTTATGGTAAGGAGCAATCCAGAGACAAAGGCCGTATTGAATGAAGCAAAAGCAGCGGAAGAGATAATGCCGATGTTGGTAATAAGCAAGGCAGTAAATCAGAATGTTATAGTAGAGGCGAGCAGGACGTCGGTATTGAAAGGAGACAGCGGAGAATTTGTAATAGACATAGAGAAGCTGCAGAGAGTGATAAAGGAGAAGATAAGCATAACGGACGCGAAGAAGGCGTTGGAAGATTTGTCAGCGATGCTTGAATCAAACGGCAGAGGCTCTGCGGCGATGCCTATGTCATTGATGAAATTGTCCGATGTCAAGGCGGTGGC
>CAZASN010000032.1:0-1106 GCA_964487915.1 uncultured Elusimicrobiaceae bacterium
TTTACCAGCATACATAAAAATACAAAGGCTACCAGTGTCTTTCTTGCCACACCGGATTCAAACAAATTAAATATTGATTGTCTTACAACAATCCTCTTCATTTGCCCGCCTTTGTACTAATTAAAATATACACAATTTCACATATTTTTTCAATGCTTTTTATAATTCAACACACTTCCGCATTTTTATTATATATTATACTTTCTAAATTCTCTTAAAATATTTGTGATTTTTTTGTGAAATAAAAAAATCACAATATTTAATAATATACTGCCAATCTTTTATGCCGACTGTGCCACCGCCTTGACATCGGACAACTTCATCAATGAAAGCATTCTCAGCCTATTTTCTGTTCCATCTTTTTCATTTATAAGAATATTTAATATTTTTTCTCTTTCTTCAGCGGAGTATGCTGTTTTTTGAGTTACCGATTTTTGCAGTTTAGAAACATCTATTATAAAATCATAACTTTTGTCAGTTACTGCTGAATTTTGTTTGTAGACATTTTTTAAAAGTTGAGTTACAGTAGTTATATTCTTTGGTTTAAATGTTTGCAATTCTTTTAATGTAGTTGTTGCAGTGGCTCCGTTTGCTTTTGCAACTATTAATATTCCGCCCGCTACAGCCATTAAATCTACAGCCATCAAACTTTCTGCATTTTGTCCGCCTTTTTTCGCTATTTCACTCATTTTTTCTATGCATCTTGCTGTTATATTTTGATCGCCGGTTATTATTATTTCATTAAAACCGCTATAGCCGAGTAATTGCGCAACACCGTTTAAATTATTTCCTGATATGGCCATTACCGCACGTACCTCTTTGGAACTCATATCGGGTTTTGTTAAACCGTTTAATGATTCCTCAAGCAATTTATCGGTTCCTGATATTCCTTCTTTATTTACAGACGCAAATGATACCAAACCCAAACCTTCATACTTAAATACTTTATTTTTGACGTTATCCGTTGTTAATGAATTACTCTCGGTAAAAGGCATAAAGAAAGAACCTTTTTCAAACTGCACATACCACGCAAGCGACGCTAACGACGGTGCTCTGTATCCCTTCTCTCCGTTCTTAAACAAAAGATCATTCTCATTTGATGAAGG